>NZ_JBDKWZ010000011.1:0-162351 GCF_039710355.1 Rapidithrix thailandica
CCTTTATCAATTATCGCTCTAAGCTCGGATACTTCTTCTTGCAGTAATTTGACCCTGTACCTTTTCATCTTTTTTCTAAAGGTACTGAATTATTACGTTATTTTAAATTTTACTTAACACTAGTGATAGACGATATTTTCAATGAAGAAGAGGAACAAGTGATGGAAGGGGAAACTTATTGCTCTCTTCCTCTTCCGGAAGAGGAACATGCAGCATCTATAGGAGGGATGTCAAAATTTTATGAATACTTGGCCAAGAATATGCAATATCCCAGGCTTGCCCGAAAAGCCATGATTGAAGGCCGGGTGTTTGTACAGTTTGTAGTAAGTCCGGAAGGTATCTTAACCGACTTCAAAGTATTGAAAGGAATTGGGGGAGGTTGTGATAAAGAGGCGATTCGCGTATTGAAAAAAGCACCCCCCTGGAAACCTGCCAAGCAAAGAGGCCGTCCGGTAACACAGAGGATTGCCATTCCGGTTTTTTTTCAATTGAGATAGTCGGATAACTACTATCTTTTCTGTTTTTGAGATTGGTTAACAATAGAAAATTGAAAAAAGTACAAAATCATAGAAAATGCATTTTCCTTTGTAAGGCACTTGTAAAGAGTGTGTTATGATTGTTTTTTTATTAGGGTGGCCACTTTCTTTACCAGGTTAAATAAAAAAAGTAAAAAAAAACTTTTGTCAAACTGTATCTTTTTGTGACTCTACCATTATGGAGGTAAAAATCATTCATCTTTAACCCCTGTAAATTATGATAGAGAAACAAAACAATCATTGGAGTAAGGGTAGAGGACTTCATTTACAAATCGGCTTGGTTGTCAGCCTTGCTCTTGTATTGACAGCCTTTGAATGGAAAACCTACGGAGAAAAATCTTTGGTCAAATTAGGAGAATTAGAGGCGGATGTGACAGAGATGATCGTCATACCTATTACGGTAATACCGCCACCGCCACCACCCAAAATCAAGAACCCTACTTTTGAAGTAGTAGATGATGAAATGGAGATTCCGGAGATCGATATCGAAATAGATACGGAACTCGATCCGGACCAGGTTATCGAAGATATTTCCTTTGATGAAAGAGAAGAGGAAGAAAAACCGGTAGAAGAAAATGACGTGTTTTTGTTTTTGGAGGATTCTGCAGAGCCTGAAGGAGGAATGAAAACCTTCTACGAGTATGTGGCTAAAAATATTAAATACCCCAGTCAAGCTCGAAGGTCAACAGTGGAAGGCCGGGTGATCGTACAGTTTGTAGTGGACACGGACGGTTCGTTGACGGACTTGAAAGTGCTGAAAGGGATCGGAGCCGGTTGTGACGAAGAAGCTGTACGTGTATTGAAAAAAGCCCCTAATTGGAAACCTGGCAAACAACGCGGACGTGCGGTAAAACAGAGAATTACTATCCCGATCTTTTTCCAATTACAATAGCCGGAAATATCTGATCCTTATTCTATCCAGTTCCCTGAAATTACATTGATGATGAGTTATTTTACGAAAGAAAAAGCAGCCTCACGCTCAGACGTGAAAATCAACAGTAGTTCGATGGCCGATATCGCATTTTTGCTATTGATCTTCTTTTTGGTAACTACCACGATTGATTCGGAAAAGGGCATTCCAATGCTACTTCCTTCAAAGTTAGATCAGCCGCCTGTCAAGCAGCATGACCGCAATGTTCTGAATATTTTATTAAATGGTAAAAACCAACTCATGGTAGAAGATGAGTTGATGGACAATAATAACTTAAAACAAAAGGTCATGGAGTTTATTAACGGAACACCGGGGGAAAATGCTGCTGATAGTCCGGAAGATGCGATTGTTTCCATTAAAACGACTCGTCAAACCAGCTATGAAGCCTATATATCTACTTTGAATAAGGTGAAGGCTGCTTACTATGACCTCAGGGCCGCTCATTTGGGCCTTAGTGTGGAGGCATATCTGAAGTTAAATGCCAAGATACCTGAAGAAAAAGCTTTACTAGATAAGGCCCAGGCTCAGATTCCGATGAGAATATCGGATGCAGAGCCTGTGGAGATCGACCGGTAGTCCTTGAAGTCGTAGTCATGAGGCAAAGGGGAAAAGCTGTTGCGTTGCAACGGAACTTTTCCCTTTTCCTATTATTTTAAAATATTCTCAATTCTACAATCTGGATTCATTGTGGATCTGTGATAAGGCCTTGTTGTTGTTCAACCGGAAGTTCATCAATACGGGCAGGTGATCAGAAGCTGTGTGTGTACCTTTAAGTACTTTCCAATCCAGTGCTTGAATGTATTGGTTGTAAAAGATAAAATCAATATGTTCATTGGGATTGTCCGAAGGGTAGGTACATAGATTAAGGTTTTTGCTGGCTTCAACAGGTACAGCGGATTTTAAACCTGCTTCTTGTAAAAAGAGTGTGATGGTTGGGTTTTCTGACTGGTGCGGATCGCTATTAAAATCACCTACCAGAAGTACAGGTTTGTCCTGGTATTTTTTGTAAAGGTCTAATACGTATTTGCTTTGTCGTCTGCGCGTTTCCTGATCAAAGGCTTCCAAATGTATATTCATGACAATCACCTCTTCTCCATTCAATTGGACTGTACATACTTGTGCCAAGCGGTCGATATAGAAAGCATCATAATAAAACGGATGCTTGTAGGGGCGTTCTAAAACAATGCGTTTTTGCTCTTTGATGGGGTTGTTGCTCAATATTGCTTGCCCGGATACCAACCGTCCGAAATGTACTTCAAAAGGAAAGTAAGGAAAAGGTACATAGTTCTTATCCCAATTCACGGCAAGGGCGCCTTGCGGAAGAGAGAGTTGTTGCATCAATACTTCATCCTGTTTCACAAAGTATGAGCGGTTTGCATGAAAGTCGATTTCCTGTAAAGCCAATATATCAATGGAATGGGATCCCAGTGCTTTTACGACCTGGCTCATATTCTCTTCAAAAAACTTCTGGTTTTTACGGTAGGGGAGGTTGTTGGTCATTCCTGACAAATAACCAATATTATAGGTGACAATGGTCCAGGTGCTGTCAGGGCTTTCTTTTGCCAGTGAGAGGTTTTTTAATTGAGCGTATTCACTGACATCAAGCCCGGGAGAAGATGCCCAAAAGTAAAAGCCACTGGCTGAAATGACGATGGTCAATAGGATGACCGCTAATAAGGTGAGTAGTTTTTTCATTGTGTTTTTAAGTAATGGTTTAGGTTGAAGGAGTCAGGACTGTCCTAGGTGCTGGCTCTCAGTGGAATATTTGCCTGGTGATTCTTACATAAAATAGTCTTAAAAATACACTTTATTTCCAAATTATTTGAAATAAGAGGCCGTTTCACCACCGGTTTGAACTTTAATTTTTCCAATCGCTAACTTGCTTTCTTGGGGCTATTGCCTTCTTAAATGCGAAGGTTTTATATTTTTGCAACATTAAAAGTGACTTTATGGAAATAGAAAAGAGTTCTTTTGCTACTTTTCTGGGCTTACCAAAGGAAACTATGTAATTTCGGTGGGCTGATAATGATTTTAACGAACATAAATATTTCAAAAAAATATGGAACAAAAAGTGCGTGTGCGTTTTGCGCCCAGTCCTACCGGGCCACTACATATCGGAGGCGTAAGGACGGCTCTTTTTAATTATTACTTTGCAAAAAAGAATAACGGGACGTTTATCATCCGCTTGGAAGATACTGATCAAACGCGTTTTGTGAAAGGTGCTCCCGAATATATCAAAGAAGCCTTGGAATGGTGTGGTATCGTACCGGACGAAAGTCCTTGGAACCCCGGAGAGTGCGGACCTTATGTACAGTCGGAAAGAAAAGACTTGTATGAAAAATATGCCTTGCAACTCGTAGAGGAGGGAAAAGCATATTATGCGTTTGATACCCCGGAGGAGCTGGAGGCAATGAGGGAGCGCTTGAAGGAAGCCAAGGTGGATAACTTGCAATACAATGCCATCACCCGTACTCAAATGAAGAACTCCCTGACGCTTTCTGAGCAGGAAGTAAAAGCCCGTATGGAGGCTGGCGAACCTTATGTGATCCGGATCAAGGTTCCGCAAAAAGAAGAAATACGTTTGCATGATATCGTGCGGGGTTGGGTGAAAGTACATTCTTTTACCTTGGATGATAAGATTTTGATGAAATCCGATGGAATGCCAACCTACCATCTGGCGAATATTGTGGATGATCATTTGATGGGTGTCACCCATGTGATCCGTGGAGAAGAGTGGTTGCCTTCGGCTCCTTTACACGTATTGTTGTATCAATATTTAGGTTGGGAGGATTCTATGCCTCAGTTTGCTCACTTACCTCTGATCCTAAAACCGAACGGAAAGGGTAAGTTAAGTAAACGGGATGGGGATAAATTGGGCTTCTCGGTATTTCCCATCGAATGGAAAGATCCCGAAACAGGTGAAATTTCCAGCGGTTTCAGAGAGGACGGTTTTACTCCGGAAGCATTTGTAAACTTCCTTTCCCTGTTGGGGTGGAACCCAGGTAACGAGCAGGAAATTTTCTCATTTGATGAGTTGACTGAGCACTTTTCATTGGAGCGGATTGTCAAAGCCGGCACCAGCTTTGATATTGACAAAGCCCGTTGGTTTAACCAACAATATTTGAAAAATAAACCGGATGCAGTTTTGGCTACCGAACTGCTGGATATTTTGAGCAAGGAAGGAATCGATTGCTCACCAGAGTTAGCCGAAAAAATTGCCGGGCAAATGAAAGAACGAGTGACCTTCTTAAAGGAAATTCCGAAAGAAGCAGGCTTTTTCTTTGCCACTCCCGAAGAGTACGATGCTAAAGTGGTGAAGAAAAAATGGACGGAAGAAGCGGTACATGTATTTGGTCAGTTCAAAGATGCCGTGTTGACGATGGATGATTTTACGGCGGATACGGTGAAAGAAAAGCTGAATACCGTTTTGGAAGAGAATGGAGTAGGACTTGGTAAAGTGATGCAGGCACTGCGGGTAGCCGTCACCGGAAAAGGAGGCGGACCTGATTTGATGGCCATAATGGAGATTTTAGGAAAGCAAGAAGTACATGACCGGATTCAGAAAGCCATTGAAGAACTTCCTGTAAAAGGTCAGTAAAGATTGATCAGAAATCGTAAAAAGCCGGTGATTGAAACCGGCTTTTGCTTTTCAAACCCTTCCGTGACAAGCAAAGCTATTGATTCTGTTTATTGGAGTTTTCTTCTTTCTGTCCGTTTTTTTTAGGCTTTTGTTCATTCACTTCCTCCGCAATCACCACTTCGCTGGGTGGAGAAGCAAGGTCCGCATCATTGACACTTCCCAAGTAGGTAGGAAGATCGATGCCCGCCTGCTTGGCCAAATCATGAATAGGGGGTAAGGTGCTGATAAAATCTTTGATAAAGCCGGAAGTCGCTCCTTGCTTGCCATTTGCCCCGGAGTCCCAAATGGTAATTTTATCGATTTTGAGATTCGAAATGGCTTCGGTTTGTTTGGAGACCAAGTCGTCCAACTTTTCTAATAATAACAAGGTTGCTGCTGCCTTTGTATCTCCGTGGCAGGCATTGATGATTTCCTGATACCCTTGGGCTTTGGATTTGAGAAGTTGTTTCAAACCTTCTGCTTCTGCCTGGTATTTTGCCAATATCGCATCCGCTTCTCCACGCGCTTCTCTTCGGGTTTGCTCTGCAATGGCTTCGGCCTCGATTTCCCGTTTGCGCTTTTCAATTTCCTTTTGAACGATTTGCTCTTTTTCCAACCGGCTTAATTCCGTAGCTTTTTGGGCTTCCAGAATTTTTTGTAAGGCATTGGCATTGGCTACTTCGCTTATTTTGCGTGCTTCGGCTTCTTTTTCGGCCAAATTCGCATTGTAAGAGGCTACCAGTGCTTTGGATTGGTTTTCTCCTTCTACAGCCTGTGCTTCGTAAGTCGCCACCTTGATCCGTTTGCTGGATTCGGCCTCTTTCACGCCTTCATCAGCTTTGGCTTTTTCAATGGCTAATTGTACTTCTTGCTCCCGTTGGGCACCGGCTTCCCCGGTGGCCGCTTTCGATTCCAGACTGGCAATGGAGATCCGTTTTTGTGTCTCGGCATTCTTTTTTCCCTCTTCTGCTTGAGCCATTTGCATGGCTACCTGGATTTCTTTTTCCCGGTTGGCTTTGGCCTCTCCGGTAGCTCCGGACCCTTCTTGTTCCGCCACCTCTACCCGGGCTTTATTGACGGCTTCCGCTGCGGCTTTCTTACCTATGGCTTCAATATAACCGGATTCATCAGTGATGTCCTTGATGTTGACATTGATCAATTCCAATCCGATTTTATTCAGTTCAATAGCTACATGCTTGTTGATTAGTTGTAAAAATTGCTCGCGGTCTTGGTTAATTTCTTCGATGGTTAATGTGGCGATGACCAACCGCAATTGTCCCAAAATTATATCCAAAGCCTGGTCTCTGACTTCGTCAATCCCTAAGCCCAAAAGCCGTTCAGCTGCATTCAACATGATTTCTTCACGGGTAGAAATGGCTACGGTAAAGGTACTGGGTGTATTGATCCGGATGTTTTGTTTGGATAACGCCCCACGTAAGTCGATTTCAATGGGTAATGGATTTAAATCCAAGTACTTCCAATCCTGAATGACAGGCCAGATAAACGAGCCCCCGCCATGCACACAACGGGCACTTTTGCCTTTGCCTACTTTTCCATAAATGACGAGGATCTGGTTAGAAGGACAGCGTTTGTACCGGCTGATAAAAAAGAGTACTAACACGACCGTGATACCGACCACAATACCAATGATGCTTCCGAAAAATTCCATTTACATAAGGTTTAATGAACTAAAAATAAAGGAGTTGAGGGCTTTGCTGTTCTGGTAAATAACTAAGCCTGGACGTTTTCAGAGGATATTTGGTCTTCGTATTTTTCGACAAGTAATCTACCGTCTTCTACTTGATAAATCAAAACTTTTTCACCGGTTTTTATGGCGGTTCCTTCTGTTTCGGCATCCAACATAACCAGCTTGTGTTGTAAGATAATTTGGATTTGTCCGGTACCTTTTCGTGCTCCGGGAATACTCAAATACACTTCTGCCGTTTTGCCGATGGCATTATGAATATCCAAATTGCCACTGGATTCCAAAAGCTTTAATTTTTTGAAGGCAAATCCGGTCAGGAAGAAAGCGGCTAAGCCTGCCCCGGCAGATATGAGAGAAATCGATATATGTGAAAAATCCGTAATTTTAAAACCCAATACGCCTGTCCAACTACCTGCCATAAGCAAAGCCAGTACTGCCGTGATGGAAAAATCGCCCATCTCCAGGTCCAAATCAACATCCGATTCAATGTCCAATCCCAATAAGTTTAACAGACTTTTTATTCCCAGAAGGCCGGTAGAGGAAACCGCTATAATCCAAAACAAAGCCTCTAAATTGGTAGATGTCTCAAAAAAATCTTTAATGAAATCCATAGACTATTGAGATAGAGTAAAAGAGAGTGTTAATCAACCCCGGTTGGGATTTTGACAGGACAGGCTGGTTGTGCTTATTGGATAGTTGGTTTTTTGGGCGTCAAAAACTGGGTGTTTTTGTTAATGAATTGTATGTTGTTTCAACATCTCTATAATTAGCTATACGTAGAAGTGAATTTTTGTTTTCAAATTTCCAAACTTTATTTCTATCTAATTAAATATTTGATGCATTTATTTTAAATATTGATATTCAGTAGAATTATATTTTACAATGGAAAATAAAACAAGTTTATATTTTGTTGCAGCCTTGCCCGGGCAGGAATTACAGGAAGAAGTTACTCAAATAAAAGAGTATTTTGCCAATCATTATCAGAGTAAACATGCATTGAAATCTCCGCCACATGTAACGGTGCAAATGCCTTTTTACTGGCCGGATCATTTATTGGAAAAATTAAGCGAGCTGCTCCGTAATTTCTCAAAACATTTTCACTCTTTTCCTTTACGTTTAAAGGACTTCGGGGCATTTCCCCCACGGGTAATCTATGTACATGTAGAACCTTCCAAAAAGCTGGAAAAACTCAAAAAAGCGTTGACTTCTTTTTTTGAACATCAGATCATGCTGGATCCCAAATTTTTGGATAAAAGGCCTTATACACCTCATATGACAGTGGCTTTCAAGGATTTGCAAAAGGAACAATTTAAATTGGCATGGGCAGAATTTAAAGAAAAATCATTTTCGTATGATTTTAAGGTAAATGCTCTTTCTTTGTTGAAACACGATGGAACCCATTGGGAGGTGATTGAATCGTTTCCTTTTGGGAGTGAGGACTAAGTAGGGGAAAGTACGACAGAGGTTTGTTACCTTTGAAATCCGTAAACCTAAATTCGCGTGTCTACGTGAGTATATCTTAAATAGGAAAATATCATATCTTAAAAAACGAAATATAATGAATGCTGAAGAGCTGAAAAATATCAAAGAGAGGCTGGAAAAGACCATCCAAACATTGGAAAGTCAGACGAATACCTTGAAAAATGATTTGAATTTGATCAAAGAGTATTTGGCAAAGCCCGATCAGGAAAAAAACAGTCAAGGTGAACAGTTTGTCAACGAGTTGAAAGAACAAGCACACAATACCGAGAATCAGATTGAGATCAATCAAGGCTTGTTACAAAAGTTGAAATCCACCCAGACGGAATCGACCGACTCCAAAGACTATTATGATCGATTGGGAGAAGAGGCTATCAGTTTACTACAACGGATGAAAGATAAAGTCAGCCAGCAAGAAATTCTTTCGGAATTGTATCGTACGGTTACTCCTGCGTCCAAAGAATCCGATAAGGAAGAAAAAACCAAAGAAGAACCTCAAGCACCCCCTTCCGATCCGAAAGCCGACCTGGAATTTGAGAAAAAACTTCAAAAGTTTGAAGAGGAAGATGCTTTGGCCGCTTTGAAAAAGAAGATGGGGATAAAATAAGAACTAGCGATTGGGAATGCCTGGGAAATACCCTCTGTGCACACCTTCGTAGGAGGAGTTCTTTGCCTCCAAAAATTTTTCAATGGCAAAGGTACTGGAGGAGAAAGCAATGTCTTGCCAGGGAATTTCGTGATAGGCAAACATCCGGACCTCAGTACTTTCCAAGGTGCTAATAGAAAAATCCGGGGATTTCATCCGCGCCAGAAAATGTAAATACACCTGATTGAATTGTGGGATGCTGTATAAGACATGGAGCCGGATGATTTCTACTTGGGCATGAGCTTCTTCATACGTTTCCCGGATGGCTCCTTCTTCAGCCGTTTCCCCGTTTTCCAGATATCCGGCAGGCAGGTTCCAGAAGCCTGCACGGGGTTCTATCGCTCTTTTACACATCAGAATTTTGTCTTCAAATACGGGAAGGCACCCCACAACTATTTTGGGGTTTTGATAAAAAATTTCTCCGCATTGTTCACAACAAAACCGAGGTAAACTGTCTCCCTCAGGGATTTTTAAGCTGATTTGCTTGCTTCCGCAATTGCTACAAAAATTCAAGTTTATAGTGTTTAATGGATATTTTTTGAGTAATCACACCTGAATGTTTGACCAAGTTGGGGGAAGGAAAGGTTTTGACTTTTCCCCTCTGATAAATTCCATACCTGGTACTTAGGTGATAACAGGTGTTTAAATTAAGTAATAAATACGGAAGGGAAAAATTCTTGGGTTGGAATACAGTGTGGAATAGGGGAGTGGATTGAGAAAAGAACCGCATACCCTCAATCGACATGCGGTTTTGGGGTGATGTTAGCTTAACCGGTTTTTATACACTTCGTATCCGAATTTTTTAACTAATTGAAAGGTGTTGTCTTCTTTCCAAATACCGATGGAAGGCAAGCCCACCCCGTTAAAACTTGTGGTTTTTACCATGGTATAATGAATCATATCTTCAAAGATGATTTTATCACCCACTTGTAAAGCCTTTTCGAAGTAAAAGTCTCCCATATAATCTCCCGCCAGGCAAGTTAAGCCTCCAAGGCGGTACTTGTGTTTACTCTCGTTTACAGAATGAAGGACCCGTGGTTGATAGGGCATTTCCAGACAGTCTGGCATATGTGCAGAGAAAGAGACATCCAGCATGGCTGTTTGGATATGCCGGTTTTCCACAATGTCAAGTACAGAAGCAACCAAGTATCCGGTGTCCCAAGCTACGGCACTACCAGGTTCCATAATGATTTCGAGTTGATAATTTTGCCGGAGGTTTTTGATCAACTCTATCAAGAGTTCTAAGTCATAGCCTTTTCGAGTCATTAAATGACCTCCGCCCATATTGAGCCATTTGGCTTGGTGCAATAAATGTCCAAATTTCTCTTCCACTGCTTGTAGCGTTTTTTCCAGGTCTTCGGCACCACTTTCACAAAGTGTATGAAAATGCAAGCCCTCAATTCCTTCAGGAAGAGTATCTCCCAATTGCTCAGCCGTAATGCCCAGGCGTGTACCCGGAGCACAAGGGTTATACAGATCTACCTCTACTTCGGAAAATTCCGGGTTGATACGCAGTGCAGTCGATAGGGGTTGTCCGGCTTGTTGAACTTTGGGCTTATATTTTTCCCATTGAGAAAGCGAATTAAATGTAATATGACTACAGATTTTCAGTATTTCATCTATCTCATCTTCCAAATAGGCCGGGCAATATGCGTGTACTTCTCCGCCAAATTCCTCTTTGCCTAATAAAGCCTCGTTTAAGGAACTTGCCGTGGTACCTGGTAAGTATCGACTAACCAGGGGAAAGGCACTGTACATGGCAAAGCCCTTTAAGGCGAGAATGATTTTGGCCCCACTGGCTTTTTGTACATAGTCTATGACCTTCAGATTATTATGCAAAGCCTGTTCATCCAATACAAAGCAAGGAGAGGCTATTTGCTCAAAATCTATTTTAATCGGCATATTTCTTCTTTTTTAAATTCAAGCGAAGTTAGGTACTTATGATGAAATTATCCGGTTTAAGTAACCGTAAAAAAACAGGTTAACGACCTGAAAGCCATTAACCTGAGAGTTGAAACTGTTCTCATTTGAATATTCTAAATTCGAAGAGCGTTGATTGGGTTGGGAGAGAAAGAACCAACCAATCCCTCAACTTTTCTATTTTAATATTCGTGAGGCAATGCCGTGTTCACTTTCTCATGCCATGGCAAGCCATGTTTGGCAAGTTGCTCTAAGAATGGATCAGGGTTGAATTCTTCTACGTTAAATACTCCTTCGCCTTTCCATTGGCCTGTCAACAACATCATGGCACCTACCATTGCCGGAACGCCAGTAGTATAAGAGACGGCTTGTGCTTTCACTTCTTTGTAAGACTCTGCATGGTTACAGTTGTTGTAGATGTAATAAGTCTTTTCCTGTCCGTCTTTCATTCCCTTAATTTGGCAACCGATAGAGGTTTGACCTTCGTAGCCTTCCCCTAAGGATGAAGGTTCAGGTAACACTGCTTTTAAAAACTGTAAGGGGACAATTTCCACTCCTTGGTAGGTAATGGGTTCAATGCTGGTCATTCCTACATTTTGTAAAACTTCCAGGTGTTTGATGTATTCCTGACCAAAAGTCATCCAAAAACGCGCTCTTTTGATGCTAGGGATATTTTTGACCAATGATTCTAATTCTTCATGGTAAAGTAAATAAGACTCCCTCGGGCCGATTTCGGGGTATTCAATCGGCTTGTGAATAGACATAGGGTCTATTTCTACCCATTGACCGTTTTCCCAATACTTTCCTTTCTGGGTGATTTCACGAATATTGATTTCCGGGTTGAAGTTGGTAGCAAATGCCTTACCATGATCCCCGGCATTACAGTCTACAATATCCAAGTAGTGGATTTCATCAAAATGGTGCTTGTTGGCGTAGGCAGTAAACACGCCTGTTACTCCCGGGTCGAATCCACAACCTAAGAGAGCTGTTAAACCGGCTTCTTTAAAGCGGTCTTGGTAAGCCCATTGCCATTTATATTCGAATTTTGCCTCGTCTTTGGGTTCGTAATTTGCGGTGTCAAGATAATGCACCTTGGTTTCCAAGCAGGCATCCATGATCGTAAGATCTTGGTAAGGAAGAGCTACATTAATCACCAATTCAGGTTGTACTTTTCGGATGAGGGATACCAATTCCGGTACGATATCCGCATCCACCTGTGAAGTTTGGATTTCTACTCCCGTAGCCTCTTTTACATCTTGAGCAATTTGCTCACATTTTACCAATGTACGACTGGCCAAATGTATTTCAGAAAACACTTCAGGAACCATTGCACATTTGTGTGCCACTACATTGCCAACCCCTCCGGCCCCGATGATTAAAACCTTACTCATTGCTTGCTGTGTTTATTTTGAAAAATAAAAATATAAAACTGATTTGATTCAATGTTTATCAAGCATCTTTACCTGATCAATTACTTTTCCATTGATTTATATTACTGAATCTATGGATGGATTACAAGTGGAATCGCAAATTATTTAATTGGTAATTAATTGATTATAAGCTTATTATCCTTTGTATTCTGTTGGTGTTTTATCAGCTGGAATTAAAGAGGCACAAATGTAAAGAAAAGGGGGAAGATAAAAAGCGAAATTCGGGCAAAAGATTAGTGGATTCGATGATTTTCTTGTAATATTGGCAGCTTTCTATAGGATACGCGGAAGCGTAATAGGTCTTAAAGGAAGATTTTAAAGTAAATTTGACGTTTGAATTGAATAGTACAATAAGGCACTTCTATCAAGGGAGATGATGCCAAAGCCCTCTTACATAACCAATGATCTTAATAGAATGAAGAAGTTTTTTTTAGGGAGTTTTCTCGTATTGTTTTTAGGTTTATATTCCTGTAAATCTTTTGAACAACCGGAGTTCAAAGGTATAGAGAATGTATCCTTATTGGATTTGGAACAGGATGAAATGCAGTTGGAAGCGGATGCGATTATGTACAACCCTAATGGCATTGCGGCTACGGTAAAGGAAATTTATCTGAAAGTGTATATTGGTGAGAACGAAGTGGCTTCCATGACGGAGGAAATGAATGTAAAGGCTCCTTCCAAAGAGAATTTTGCCATACCGGTAAAGATACGCTTTGCCAAAAAGAAAATCTACAACAATATAATGGAAGGCCTGATTAGTATTTTATCGTCCAAGAAAGTAAACCTGAATTACCAAGGACATATAAAAGTAAAGGCGCTGGGAGTTACTTGGAAAGTTCCCATGCGCCAAAAACAAGAGCTTAAACTTTAATATACTTCTTTTGCAGCTTGTCCAGTAACTGGTTAAGCGAATACAATATAATTCCTATCAGAATGGTCAAAAAGCCATAGAGCGCCCCGGAGGCTATGGCTTTTTCTTTTCCCAATCCTCCAAATTGTTGAAAATCTGCAAAATCGTTGATAAATATAAGTTTGGCCGGGTTGGCAAGTTGCTTTTCAATTTCCTGTTTTCTTTCCAACAATTGCAAATTCCCTTCATACACTTTGATCGGGTCTGCCATGAGGGATTGGGTATTGGCCAGGTCTATTTTTAAAGTAGAACTTGAGCCATTCTTACCATACTGAAATACCGCCTGGTTAATACGGTCTTTTAACGTATCCAAGGTGGCTAAATCATGATTGATTCTTTGCTTCTCCTCTTGTAACAGTTGACGGGAAGTTTTATAGTTTTGGGCTACATAATCGTTGGAAGCGATAAAGCTTTGAAGGCCCTTTTGTATTTTTTCCAAGCCGGTCCCCATCCGGTACATGTTCATGATTAAGACAAATTCTTCACCGTGAATTTTATTGGCCATTTGTAAAGAATCCTTGAGCATTTCATCATTGCCAAAGGCCTCTTCTAAGCTGTAATAATCATAAAAATTAATTGCCCGGATACTTTTGAGAGAACGTGCTTCATCAGGTTGCAGGCCAAGGCGTTTGCCTAATTCCGTGTAGTTACCCTCTTGGCACAAAATGTCCAATTTGTTGATCTCGGAAATAAAACGTATTCCGTTTAGGTATTTTGATTTGACCGTTGAGTTGGTTTCAAAATAAGGTGTGGATTTTTGTTGATACAAAAAACCCGCAAGACCGCCCAACACAGTTCCCAAAAGAAATAATATCCAAAACCGGAAAATGACATAGCGGAAATGAAGGATGACTCTTAGGAAAAAGTTGAGTACACTACCTACCAATGCCGCGATGCTTTTGGTAATATACCCGAAAAACTCCCGTAAATCAATCTCATCCTCATAACGTTTAGGAGGATGAGATTTTGTAATCTGTTCCTCTGACCTCTTATTTTCTTCCATCAATTATCTAAAAAATTATTTGGTACTTGATAAAACCGGATGCGAAAATAGGTATTTTTAGGAAACTTTCACTTCTTTGGACTCGATGAAATCAGGTTTGAATAATTCCTACATTAAAAGATTCAAGTTGTGCCTGATGGTTTGCTGCTTCTATACCCATAGAAATTGTATTACGGGTTGCTAAAGGGTCAATGATTCCATCGATCCACAAACGGGAAGCGGCATAATAAGGGGAGAGCTCTGCATCGTACTTTTGTTTGATTTGTGCCAGTAGCTGGTTTTCTTCTTCCGCACTGATTGTTTTGCCTTTGGCCTTCAAAGAGGCAACTTTGATTTGCAAAAGTGTCTTTGCGGCAGAGTTGCCACTCATTACAGCAATTTGAGCCGTGGGCCAGGCAAAAATCAATCGGGGATCGTATGCTTTGCCACACATGGCGTAATTTCCGGCCCCATAGGAGTTGCCTATTACAATGGTAAATTTGGGAACCACCGAATTGGCTACAGCATTAACCATTTTTGCCCCGTCTTTAATGATTCCACCGTGTTCTGCACGTTTTCCTACCATAAATCCTGTGACATCCTGTAAGAAGACAAGGGGGATGCGCTTTTGGTTGCAATTCATGATAAAACGGGTGGCTTTGTCTGCCGAATCGGAATAAATAACGCCACCCATTTGCATTTCTCCGGATTTGGATTTGACAATTTTACGTTGGTTGGCCACAATGCCCACAGCCCATCCGTCAATCCGGGCATAGCCACAAAGCAAACTTTGTCCGTAGTTCTCTTTATACTGGTCGAATTCGGAATTGTCCACTAAGCGATGAATCACTTCTACCATGTCATAGGGTTTTACCCGGTCAGCTGGAAGAATACTATACAATTCAGAGGGGGACTTAAGAGGAGGGTAAGGCTTGGTCCGGTCAAAACCAGCTTTAGGAAAATGTCCTTGTTTGCTGAGTAAGCGTTTGATTTGGTCCAGGCATGCCTGATCATTTTCACATTTATAATCCGTCACCCCGGATATTTCGGAATGGGTGCTGGCCCCCCCTAAGCTTTCGTTGTCAATGTCTTCCCCAATGGCTGATTTTACCAAATACGAACCGGCCAGAAATACCGAACCCGTACCGTCTACAATCAAGGCTTCATCTGACATTATTGGTAAATAGGCCCCTCCGGCTACACAGCTACCCATGATGGCTGCAATTTGAGGAATTCCTTTGGAAGACATTACCGCATTGTTGCGGAAAATGCGTCCGAAATGTTCTTTGTCGGGAAAGATTTCATCTTGCATGGGAAGAAACACACCGGCACTGTCAACCAAGTACACAATGGGTAAATGGTTTTCCATGGCTATTTCCTGGGCCCGCAAATTCTTTTTAGCCGTGATGGGAAACCAAGCCCCCGCTTTTACGGTGGCATCATTGGCGACAATGACACATTGTCTGCCACTGATGTAGCCAAGTCCTGTAACGACCCCTGCGGAAGGGCAGCCCCCGTACTCTTCATACATTCCTTCACCGGCAAAGGCTCCTATTTCGAGAAAATCGGAATCTTTATCTATCAGATAGTCAATGCGCTCTCTGGCAGTCAGTTTTCCTTTTTTGTGTTGTGAGGCAATTTTTTTTTCACCTCCTCCTTTTTTCACCTCTTCCAGTTTTTTGGCTAATTGGGAGCATAATTCTTTCAAGTGGTCTTCATTTTGGGTGAATTCCAGATTCATTTTCATAGAGCGTGTGTTTTATTTTTGGTTGTTTATCTAGGCTTTGGTCAGCTATCATTAAACATAGATAAAAAGGCCGAAAAATGAAAAATAAACCGCCCGGAAAATATAAGGGTAGTTTGTGAGGGAAGAAGAGGAAATGCTTTTGCCTGTAATAGAACTCGTCATCAAATGTCTTCTTTCCAGATTTGTTGAGGGTTCACCTGATGACGAGTGCAAATGAGAGTGCTTGCTAAAATATGAGAAGAGTATTGTCTACCAATCGATTTCCGGAAGGTTTTTCGATTTCAGGTATTCATTGGCTTTGCTAAAATGATTGTTGCCGAAAAATCCTCGTTTGGCGGATAACGGAGAAGGGTGAGGGGACTTCAGTACTAAATGTTTGGATGTGTCAATAACAGCTCCTTTTTTCTGTGCGTAAGAGCCCCAAAGGATAAAGACTACGTTTTCTTTTTGTTCAGAGACCACCTGAATCACTTTATCGGTAAAGGTTTCCCAACCTTTCTTTTGATGAGAGCCCGCATCATTGGCTCTTACAGTAAGAGTAGCATTCAGCAAAAGTACTCCTTGCTCGGCCCATCGCTCCAGGTTGCCGCTTTGGGGAGGTTCTTTACCTATATCGTTTTTTATTTCTTTGAAAATATTGCGAAGGGAGGGAGGGAAGGGAATGTCATCATTTACAGAAAAAGATAAGCCGTTTGCCTGTCCGGGACCATGATAAGGATCTTGACCGAGTAGAACGACTTTGACTTGTTCGAAAGGGCATTTGTCAAAAGCATTAAAAATGAGTTTACCAGGGGGGTAAATTTTGTAATTTTGTATATCCTCTTTAATAAATTGCGTTAAATTTTTGAAGTAATCTTTGTCAAATTCCTCTTTCAAAAGTTCCTTCCAAGAGTTGTTAATACTTACATTCATTTTTATTAAGAGTTTTTCTGAAATAATTTGAAGAATTATGTAGTTTATTTTTTGTAATATAAATTGAGCACAATAGCTTTATAGGAATTTTACTATTTTCGGATGTAAATTAACTATCATCAGGGAACTTCCGTCTATTATAATTGATTTAGTTTTAAAATTTCTTACATACGATGGTGACCAAAATTACTGAAGGCATAAAAGTAAGCGTTGAAACGGAATACCAGCCAGAATATTCCAGTCCTGTACAGTCTCATTTTGTTTTTACTTATAAAATCACCATAGAAAACCATAGTGAATTCACCATTCAGCTCTTGCGAAGGCACTGGTTTATTTCGGATGCCAATGGCATCCGAAAAGAAGTGGAAGGAGAAGGGGTGGTCGGCAAACAGCCGGTGATTGAACCTGGGCAAGTACACCAATATGTTTCGGGATGTAACCTGAAGACTGGCATAGGAAAAATGCGTGGAACGTATTTGATCGAGCGAATGATCGATGGCAAACACATCCACGTCAATATTCCTGAGTTTAATTTAATTGTTCCTTTCCGAATGAACTAAGAAAGGGTTTTATTCATCATCAAATTCTTCTAACCTTACTACTGCATTTTCCCATTCTTTTGTAGTTGATTCTACGTCAGATTTCACTTGCTCATATTGAGCAGATAATTCTGAGAGTTTGGTATTGTCCGAATAAATTTCCGGGTCAGCCATTTGGCCTTCCAGTTGTTGCTTGAGCGTTTCCAACTCGTCAATTTTTTGCTCGGTTTCTTTAACTTTGTTCTCTAGCTTTCTTCTTTGTTTTTGCCGCTCTTTAAATTCCGCATCGTTGTAGCTTTTCTTCTTCTCTTTCTTTTTACTGAGTGATTTTTCGGGTTGAGCTACTTCTTGCTTGGCTTCTTGTTCATTTTTCCAGGTTAAATATTCTCCATATGTACCGGGATATTCTTTGATTTGATGCTCTTCTATGTACCAAATTTTATTGGCCACATTAGCAATGAAATGCCTGTCGTGAGAAACGGTGATAAATGAGCCTTCGTAATTATTCAGTGCTTGAATCAACAGGTTGACCGATTGAATATCCAAGTGGTTAGTCGGCTCATCCAGCAACAAGAAATTTGCCTCTGAGATGAGCGTTTTAGCCAGTGCTACCCTGGATTTTTCTCCTCCGGATAGAACTTTGATCTTTTTAAACACATCATCCCCACTGAACAAAAAGCAACCCAGTACGCTTCTGAGGTCTTTTTCTGTTTTTCCGGAGCCGGCTTGTTTTAACTCTTCCAGAATTTCATTTTCTATGCCCAAGGCTTCCAATTGGTGTTGGGCATAGAAAGCCGGCAATACATTGTAGCCGGTTTCCCGGTGTCCGGTTACAGGTTCGGTGCCTGCAATGATTCTGAGCTGCGTGGATTTTCCCTTTCCATTGGCCCCGATCAAGGCAATCTTATCCCCCCGTTCTATGGTTGCATGACTTTCCTGCAAAATGATTTTTTCTCCAAATGCCTTTGAGACATTTTCCATTCGGAAAATAATCTTTCCTGGCTGTTGCTGAAAGGTAAAGCGGATATTTAAATCTACGATTTCTTCGGTCACTTCTTCCACTTTATCCATCTTTTCCAACAGTTTCATTTTTGACTGTACCTGTCGCGCTTTGGTAGCTTTGGCCCGGAAACGGTTAATAAACTGTTCCGTTTGCTTTATCTTTTGTTGTTGGTTTTTGAAAGCGTTGCGTTGGATTTCATTTCTCAACTCTTTTTCTTCCAAGTAAAAAGTATAGTTGCCGGAATAGAGTTGGAGTTTACCACCGGATACTTCCACAATGGTATTCACGGCTCTGTCGAGGAATTCCCGGTCGTGAGAGACAATAATAACCGCCCCTTCGTAATTGCTTAAATAGTTTTCCAGCCATTCGATAGAGGGAAGGTCTAAGTGGTTTGTCGGCTCATCCAGCATCAGAACAGAAGGCTTTTGCAAGAGAAGTTTTGCTAACATGACCCGCATACGCCATCCTCCGGAAAACTCCCATAAAGGACGTTGCAAATCTTCCGTGCTGAATCCCAGACCTTCCAGGATTTCTTCCGCTTTCGATTGAATGGTATAGCCGTCTAAGGCTTCGAATTCCTCCTGTAATTGTGTTAGTTTATGCACCAGGTCCTCTTCATAAGCTTCTTCCAACTGTTTGATGACCTGGTTGATTTGACTTTGCAATTTCAATTCTTTCTCAAAGGCCTGCATTGCTACTTTAAGTATGGAATCGTCACTTTGATACGATAACAAATCCTGATTCAAAAAGCCGATCGTACAGTCATTTGCCTTTGAAATAGTACCTGCATCGGGAGTCAAATCTCCATAAATCAATTTCAAAAGGGTGGTTTTACCGGTTCCGTTTAAGCCTACTAAGCCAATGCGGTTTTTAGGTTTTATATGCAATGAAGCATCTTCATAAATGGTTCTGCTTCCGTAGTGAAAGGAAAGGTTTTGTATTGCTAACATAGTTTGATCGTTTCGGAATTTTTGAATGTGCAAATTTCTTGAATTATTCCCTGGAAAGAAAATTGACTTGAAAATGCTTGAAGAATACGCCAGAACTTATCTATTCACAATATTTGCTTCTGTAAACGGCTCCCTCATGAATCCCTAATTGGTAAGCTTGGGACCATAAGTTACATGCCTGAAGGGTATCCTTTACTTGAAGGTGGTACAGCCCCAAGTAAAAATAAGGAATGCCATTCTTCGGGTTTATTAAAAGGGCATCATTTAACTTTGGAAGTGCCTTTTCAGGTTGATTTAATTGGAGTTGGCTCACTGCAAAACCAATTAATGCTTCTCTTCGGAGACTGTCCGATGCTTTCTCTATTGATAAGACTTTGTCGTATTCTGATAAAGCTTCTTGAAACAGTAACTCTTTGTAAAGGAAAATGTCCCCTTTTAATAGATGAGCTTCCAGATAATCAGGCGAAAGCAACAAGGATTTTTCCAGGGCTTCCAGAGAATTTTGATATCGCTGGGCATTGTAACAAGCAATGGCAAGTGTCCAAAAGTATTCTTTCGGAGGGTTTTCTGACAGTGTGATAGCCCGGTTAAGATGTGAAATGGATTCGGCAGAGCGAACCTTTTCCCGTACATATATACTCCCTAACAAGAAGTGGGCTTTTTCAAAATCATCGTCTCTTTCTATGGCTTTGGAAAGCAGGCTAATTGCTCCGTAGGGATTGTCTTTTTGGATTTCGGTGGCTTGCCTGTAAAGGCTTTTCGCTGTGTGTTTCTGCATAAAATTGAAAAACAAGGCCATCGCAAAAAGTATGGCAATAAAGCCCAAAGCTACAGCCAGGTGAATTTTTCCGCGGTTTTCCGGAGGGACTTTCCGGGAAAAACCTTGGTAATATTTTCTGGTGTGCCTGGTTTCCGGCCCTGAAGACGGATGAGTAGTAGTTTCGGAATAGTCTTTTAGTAAATACTCATCATGAAGGGCCTTTTTGAGAGGATCAGACAAAATTTGATACGCTTCGTTGATCAATTTGAATCTTTCCTCTGATTGATGGTCTTCCGGGTTGCGATCGGGATGATATTTTAGCGCTAACTTTTTGAAAGAGGACTTGATTTCATGCTCACTTGCATTATGATTTAAGCCTAATATTTGGTAACAATTTATCAAGGGCGATGTTCGGGTTAATCTTCAGTATATGAAACAGCTTTCTAAAAACTACTATATTAGTACAAAGTTAGCAGATTCTTCAGGGTTTTGTTTTAAAACCTTGAACTTAAAGATGGAACTTTGTGAAAGTTATTGAGGGTGGATGTTTGAAACATTGCTACCGGGCTAAGGTAATTTTCAAAACCGCGAAAGTAGAGTTCCCAATGAGCTTATCCATGTGCTGCAAGAGTAAAGTGCGTGCAAAAGACAAACCTAGGGTGTTTGGAAAAGAGTAGGGGCATCAAAAGCTTCTGACAAAGTAATTTGTGGTATGAATGTATAAATTTAAACATGCTCTTATAGGGATTTTGAGAGGAAGGATGTATTATGTTGGTTTATTTAAATAGTGATTTGACAGTGGTATTTCTCCGGTTATGGCTTTAATCAGTAAGAAGAAACCTATTTTTAAAATTAATAAGACATTGAAAGAGTACCTTATCCGGTATAACCGCTATGCCAAGGTGCCGATTCATTATCCTGACCTATTGCGTTATGAAAATGCCATCCCTTTGTATGACTCTCTAGGCAATGATACATTATGGGTAACTGTATTTTATAGCCAGACAGATATGAGGACGATTTATGAAAACCTCAAACATATCTATGCCATTTTAAAAGCCGGAGGGGATGAGTCGGTGATCAAGCATTTGTATATCGACCGGGTGGATTTGTGTATTTATGGAAATACGAGGCCTTTCCGGGTGCGGGTTGTCAACGAAATCAATGACAACTTTGACTATTTTTATGTGAAAAATGCCGATGCTTCAAGGGTATACGGTTTGGAGTTGGAAGAGGTGCTGTCGCCTAACCGGGTAAGCTATTTGGTACATGGGGAGACATTGATCGAAGAGCATATCGCCGGAATACCCGGAGAGCAGTTTATCAAAGAATATTTGGACGATTGGCGTTTGAACAAAATCCGTTTGGCCAAAGAGTTTGTCAAATTCAATGAACGCTGTTTTGTAAGACTGTTAGGGGATATGCATTCGAATAACTTTGTGGTGGATATCACTCCGGATTTTGATGAAGTCAGTTACCGAATCCGGGCGATTGATTTTGATCAGCAGTCGTATGAAGGAAAGCGCTCCATTTACATGCCTCAGTATTTTAAACAAAACAATCCCATCATCCATGTAGGGTTGGAATGCATGACTCCGGAAACAACCCGGCAATATCAGAAAGAGGAGAGGGTGTTGATTGCCAACCGGTACCGGGCTTCAAAGTTCAAAATCAGAGGGATTTTATATGCGATGAAGTATGACTATATCTCCAACCAGGAAAACACCCAGAAGTTAAAGGAAGAATTGAGTCAATATTATAAGAACAATGCCTTTATGCAATGCAAAAATATGGGTGAAATTCTGGAAACGAGCCTGAATTTCACCGTATTGAAAGTATCATGATAATTTGCCTTCCTCAATCATTCCCTTCAACATGAAGTGGGCTGCTGCCGGGTTGGTTGCCAAAGGAACATTGTGCAGGTCACAGAGGCGAATAAGCATTTGAACATCCGGTTCATGTGGATGCTTGCCCAGAGGGTCTCTGAAGAATACCACGGCTTTGATTTGCTCTTCCACTACCATAGCGGCAATTTGTGCATCTCCTCCTAGCGGGCCTGATAATTTTGCATCCACTTCCAGGCCTGCTTGTCTGACAAACTTTCCGGTGGTGCCGGTCGCTACAATTTCAATATTTGATAACCCGGTCAGATGATCTTTTAAAAAGGCCACCATTTCTGCTTTTTTGCCATCATGGGCAATGATTGCTATTTTCTTATTCGTCATAATTTTCGTTTTATATCCATCACTTTACCAGGTCAACAAAAAAATAGCCGACCTATCCTGGTCGGCTAAATTAAAATCAATTCTGCGTATTTCATATACTTACTTGTAACCTTTTTCCGGCTATTAAGGAGCTTAAGGCTCTGGTATACCCTTTGTCTTTTAGGATATAATCCATAATTCCCAGCTTAATAATCTCAAATAACAGTTCCTCATTATCTTCCGGAAGTAGTAGAATTAAATGGGTGTCCGGAAGCATTTCGTACAAACTTTCCACCATATGCAAACCACTCATATCTGACATAGGGTAATCCATAATGATGACTTCGGGAAATTGCTGATGGTGATCTTTCAGGTACTGAATGCTTTGGAAGCATTCTTTGGGGTCTTTAAGAGAGATGATTTCATATTCACCTTTTAAAGAAGTTTTTAGGTAAGACATCCCCGCTTTTTCTGCTTGGATATAATACAAGGTTCTCATTGTAAAGAATGATGCTTGGTTAAGGATTTTAGCTAATTGTTGTTGCTAGTATCAGTAATATAAATTTACTTGTTTCTGAGGTTTTGTGGACTTTTCACATGTCCCTTTAATATTTATTAACGAACAGAAATATCCAAAGGTATTTTAGGATTAATTGAAGGGCTGCAAAAGAGTCACCCTTTGTTCTGTGTTTATTCAAAAAACATGCAATAATTAAATTGAAGAAAGAGGGTTTTTATCTTGGCTTGTTAGATGAATGAGTAAAAAACGGATACGTAAATGATGTCACTTGGGGGAAATAGACGTAAAAAAATAAGGTTTTGAAACGATCTGTTCAAAACCTTATTTTTTTACAAGTGGAACGTATTGGATTCGAACCAACGACCCCTGCCCTGTCAAGACAGTGCTCTAAACCAACTGAGCTAACGTTCCTTTTCTTTGGCTGTGCGAAATTATAAAAAATACCTGTTTTTTCTGCTTTTTCAGGTAAAAATATTTGTCATGGGGGAAAATATCTTCCGGATTGTTCTGTCCGGAAGATATTGTTTAAGTACTTTTAGCGGGTGTTTTTTATTAGTATTGATTTCATTTTCAGAATGTTTCTCTGCTTAGTGAACAATCAAAATGTTGGAAACCTTCCGTTCACCCCGGTGATCAAATTTTTTGTTATCACTAGGCATGTTTACCACGCCATTGTCCGGTTGATCTTTAATCCACATCGTTGTGGAGCCTCCTCCATCCAGGTTGATTGCTTCATTGCACCCCAGAGCAACCAATAGTTTTTGTAATTCGGGCAAAGTCATTCCCGAAGCTTCTTCGGCACGTCCGTCAATGGTGATAAGATAGAGTTTGTTTTTCACGGTGCAAGCACATGTACGGGGGTGTCTGTTTTGTACAAACTTGGAAGGGTTCTCTAAATTTTGCAGTTGGGCATCATCAATCAATACCGGACCGGTGACTAAGACTTGTCGCAAATTGGGGTTTTGATTGTAGTTACGATGATCTTTTTCTTGTTGTGCGACACTCACAGCATTGTTCTGATCAATCAACAGGGCCCCGTTCAAATGATCATGCGGTTGCCATTTGCCTACTGTATCCTTGTCAAGAATTTTCCCATCTACCTTGATATACGTTACAGAACCTCCGTTGCGCATATCAAAAAAACCGGCATTGACAGCCGCAATGGCTTCTGTCTCTTTGGCCATTTGGCTGGTAATGACGTTCTCTTCGGGGTTATAAACGAGTTTTACCTTTCTTTTTTTTAGATTGACCTCCAAAAGGTTGATATTTTGTGAGGTTCCATTCCATGACTCGAGATATGCGTGTTTCCAAATAAGTCCTTTAGCGATTTTTTCTTTTCCCCACTTGATTTTTTGTGCTTGGGCATAAACGGAGTTTAGTGAAAGTAAGCCGGCTAAAAGCAGTAGCAATTGAATTTTTAGCAGTTTCATCGAAATAGTATACTTTTAAGTTTTGATGGAATTGAATCATACAAAGAAGTGAATTAAACTTTTTCTTTTTCCGAAAAGATGTTTCAAAAAGGCCTCCTCTGTGTTACTTTTTTCAACAATAGCTTTGGTTATTCTCTTCAAAAAGTGCCTTGATGAGCCGATTTTGATTCCATCTTTGGTCAAAAACTAGAAGTATAAACCACTTCAAATTCATATCCTCGAATTTAGTTGGGAATGGTGATAACTATCCTTGAAGAAGACTCTTTTTTCTGAAAGAAAAACAATGTTCGAGAAAGGGGAAGAACTCTCATCGGTGCTATGATAAGTCGAGGCATACTTTTATGCTTTTGCAAATTCATGAATATATTCCAAAGACAGCCGGTCATTTAGCCTTTGTGAATAATGTAATTTACGCATGATCAAATCTTGATCTAGTAAAAATTCCGCAGGCATGGTGTTAATGGACTCACCGTCAGCCATCAAATGCATCGGCAGCCCTTTGAGTTTTGCTTTGATAGCCGTTTGTACAAAGGAGGTGATATGACTCATGGTGGATTTGTAGGCAGACTCTTCGAGGCCATATGTTTGGTACCATTTTTTATCCGGATCTGAAATGATAGGGATGGGGTTCATCTCTTGTAAGAAGGAGCTTTTTGTAATGACACTTTCCTTTGACTCGAAAAAGAAGATCATTTCCATGCCTTTTTCTTTCAATTCCTGGTATGCTTTTGACAATGTGTAGACGCGTAAGTTGCAAAAGGGGCATCCTGCATGTCTGAAAAACCCCAGAAATACCTTTTTGCCTTTGTATTCTGTCAGGTCTATGGTTTTGCCAAATACATCTTGGGTTTTGAATAAAGGGGCAGAAAGGTTAATTTCAAGAGGAGAGAAGGTTTTGTTGTCCATGTAAATTCAGGTTATTGGGTTTACAATATACATTTTATCTTACCAAATACCGGTTTGGTTGTGTAATTTAAAGTACATGATAGTTTTCGTTTTATGATATCTCGTAAAAATTGCATTCCGTTTGTTAATTTCACAGATTCACATTGAGACATAAACGAATTGATGAACCGTTTCTTAACCACGGATGAAGCCTTGCGGCTCCTTCATATTTGCAATGATTGTGAAATCCCTTTTCAATACGACCGGGAAAAGCACCGGTTGCTCATTCCTTACGAAAGTCAGGGTGGGCAAGAGGAAGTAAAGTTTCGGCTACCGATACATGTACCGGAGCCGGAGAGTCCGGATGAATTTGAGGAGGAAGGGATTAACTATGTACTGGTTCTCATTCAATCCGGAAGTGCTGCCGTAGGATATTTTGAGCATGATTTAAACCTCGATCATAAGGTGTTTAAATCCTATATGGTGAGAAAAAAGCAAGGCAAGAGCCAAGTGAAGTATTTGAAGTCCAAAGGCAAGTCCAGGGCTGGTTCAAGAGTGAGGTTGGCAAATACTGTCAATTTTTTTGAAAATATCAACGAGCGCCTCCAACAGTATTTTGATGACTATAATGTTCACCGGATCGCTGTCAGTTGTTCTAAAACCTTAATCCCCTTTGTTTTCAATTCCAAAGTAGAATGCCCTTTTACGAAAAAAGACGAGCGTATTTTGAAAATTCCCAAGCATTTGCCCGCTCCTAATTACGAGGTTTTGTTGGAGGCCCACCGGTTTTTGATGAAAGGAGAGTTGATTTTTGACGAACCAGCACAGGCTTTTGTAGAAAGATTGCTTCAAAAGGCCGGAGCAGGAAGTGATTGAGTGTATAAATTTTCTGCAAGGTATTCCACGAAACAGATATCTCTCTTTTCAGGTATTAAAACTATCCGGATTAGACAGGGCTTAAAAAATCACAAACTGGTGTTGATATGTTGATAAGTATGTTGATAACTAATGGGTTGTGCTTTTCGCTTGGGCAAAAAATATTGGGGTCTTTATGCGAAATCATAACCGTGGATATACCCTCTACAGTATGTACCTCTTACTCTCTGCGAAAGTCAAAAAAAACAATCTTTTTCCGTTCCGGCTTACAAATCGGAAATTAAGATTTCGAAATCTTAATTTCTTAACTAATTTTGCCATTGCTGTGTAATATGGCATATGTGAACCATAAGGGTTTTGTATAAATCCAAATTGAATACTGAATACGATGCAAATACTTAGTGAACAAGAGATTCAAAGAAGGGAAAAAAGGCAAGAATTAATGAAATTAGGGGTAGAGCCCTATCCTGCCGAGTCCTTTGAGGTAAATGTTACCACCAAAGATATTTTAACCAACTATCCCAGGTTTAAAACTCACTATAAGGATATTTCGATTGCCGGTCGTTTAATGATTAAACGGGTGCAGGGAAAGGCTTCTTTTGCGGAGATCCAAGACGCTTCGGGCCGTATTCAAATTTATGTGAACCGGGATGAAATATGCCCGGAAGAGGACAAAACTCTTTACAACACAGTATTCAAAAAACTGATGGATATCGGGGATATCATCGGGATTAAGGGATATGTATTTACCACCCAAATGGGGGAAATTACTATTCATGTAAAAGAGTTAAAACTCTTGTCAAAATCCTTGAAACCTCTCCCTATTGTAAAAACGACTACAGACGAAGAGGGCAAAGAAACCGTACATGATGCCTTTCAGGATTCGGAAATGCGTTATCGCCAACGCTATGTGGATTTGATAGTAAACCCTGAAGTCAGAGAGGTGTTTATCAAACGCACTAAGTTGATGAATGTCATGCGCAATCATCTGAACGATAAAGGGTACCTGGAAGTAGAAACGCCCATATTGCAACCTCTTTACGGAGGAGCGGCAGCCCGTCCTTTCAAAACACATCACAATACCTTGGACATGACATTGTACATGCGTATTGCCAATGAACTGTATTTGAAAAGACTGATTGTCGGGGGGTATGATGGGGTGTACGAGTTTTCAAAAGACTTTAGAAATGAGGGAATGAGCCGTTTTCATAATCCGGAGTTTACGCAAATTGAACTGTACGTAGCCTATAAAGACTATGAGTGGATGATGGATTTGGTGGAAGAATTGGTAGAGAAGATCGCCTTGGAATTACACGGTGACACCAAAGTGCAAGTAGGGGAGAACATCATCGACTTCCAACGACCTTGGAAACGCTATACCATGTTTGAGGCTATTGAGGAGTTTACCGGAATTGATATTTCGGAAATGGATGAACCGACCTTGGTGGATACTGCTAAAAAACTGGATGTGAAGGTGGATGATACGATGGGCAAAGGCAAACTGATCGATGAAATTTTCGGTGAAAAATGTGAACCTTATTTGATACAACCTACCTTTATTACGGACTATCCGGTAGAGATGAGTCCATTGGCGAAAAAGCACCGTGACAAACCGGGTTTGGTAGAACGGTTTGAAGCGATCTGTAACGGAAAAGAAATTTGTAACTCATTCTCCGAGTTGAATGATCCCATCGATCAACGCAAACGGTTTGAAGAGCAATTGGAGTTGGGTAAGAGAGGCGATGACGAAGCGATGGTCTTGGACGAAGATTTCTTAAGAGCCTTGGAGTACGGAATGCCTCCAACAGCCGGATTAGGAATCGGTATTGACCGTCTTTCGATGATCATGACCAATCAACCGTCCATTCAAGACGTTTTGTTTTTCCCACAGATGAAACCGGAGAAGCAACCGGAAATAGCCACCTTGGAAGACTACAAAAAACTAGGTGTACGGGAAGAGTTAGTCCCTATTTTGCAGAAATTAGGTTTATATACCATTGAAGCGCTACAAGAGGCCATTCCAAGTAAGCTGTTCAATGATGTATGTGGAATGCGAAAGAAGATGAAGTTAAAAGAGGTGAAAAACCCTTCGAAAGAAGAAGTGGAAGCTTGGGTAACAGCGAAAGTAGAAGAAGAGTAAAAATTAGTTGAAAAACAGGGGGAAGGGGGAAAGGATTCAGGTCTTTCCCCCTTTTTCTATCTTGAAAGTTCCTGAGAGTTACATCTTGCTGTTTTGATCCGCTTGGTTTTTGAATGGGTGATTGATTTGCTCGGAAAGCGCTTTACCTCCTTTGATATTAAAATCGATCGTCCGGATCGGCCATGGAATACTGATATCGTTTTGGTCAAAAGCTTTTTTAATTTCTATAATCGCTTTGTTTTTTGCCATTAGGTAATCTGCCTGGTGGTTGGAGTTGATCCAAAAATAAACTTCAAAATCAATGGAACTTTCATTAAAAGTGGTGTAGTTGATCAACATATCATCTTTATAAGTAATATAAGGCAAATCCATTAAGGTATTCCTGACCACATTTTGTACGAACTCCAGGTTTTCGGCATAAGAAACTCCCACTTCCAATTTCACTTTGCGGCCGGGAGTAGAGTGGAAATTAGTAAAAGGATTTTCGATGATTTCTTTGGATGGAATCAAAACGATTTGCCCGTCAAAAGTCTTGAGATGCACCACCCGTAAGTCAATTTGCTTTACAACCCCCATATACTCGTTGATCTCAATTAAATCACCTACCCTCAATGGACGCTCCACCGCAATGATAATTCCCGAAATAATATTAGTGGCGATATTTTGAAAGGCGAAGCTAAGCCCCAATCCGATGATGCCGGCACCGGCCAAAAGGGATGTGACCGTTTCATCCAGATTCAGAATATTGAGTGTGATAAGGATCCCTTCTATAACGACAAAATAGTACAACAGGATAGAGAACAACCTGCGAATGGTGACATTATCAATAAATTTTTCGAAGAGGGAAAGAGAGGCTTTTTTTAGCAGTTTGGCTATTTGCAACGTAACAACAATGACAAAGGTGGCAATCAGAAGGTTGGGCAATAAGTCAATAAACCCTACCAGCCAGTTTACTATTTTTTCTTCAACAATTTTTTTTCCTAACTCCAAAATTTCCTTCATGAATAATTGAATATTTGAGAAACCTAACAAAAGAAGCTGCAATCTACATCAATTCGGGATTATCTTATGCACTATGTGATCGTGATGTATCTTTTTTGTGAAAATTTAAACATACTCTTAAAGGGTATTGGATGTAAATTATGTTTTAAAAATACTGTTTTTGACATTAACCTCTAATGAAAAAGCCATTTATAAATTGATAGTCAAGTAGTTGTTGTTCGTGAGAGTAGTATACGGGGTAGTATAAAACTCGATGATATCCTCATAAAATGGCTTAAACAACCAGAAGAGTATTTGCTAATTTGAAGAATGTATCTCATTTTTGTCATTATTTAAAATAAGTCTAAATAAATATATAGTATGCCAATTTCCAGCACTACCATCATACTAGCGGATACTCAAGATCTTATATCGAATGGGATTAAATACCTCTTTTCCCATCAAAAACAGTATCAATTGATTAGCACAGTTGGCACTCAAAAGGATTTATGGCAAGTGTTAGAAACGGCTCAGCCCGACTTATTGATCATTGATTATCTGAATGTGCGAAATCTACAAGTAGAGGATTTACAACAAATTAAAGGGACGTTTCCGGCAGTTCAAATTTTGATCATCACTGCGGATAAGTCCAAAGAAAATATCCTTAAAGCACTGAAAATAGGTGTTATAGGCTTTCTAACAAAAGATTGTTCCAGTGAAGAGGTGCTTCAAGCAATCTGCTCCGTTATGGATGATAAAAAGTTCTACTGCCAAAGAGTGTTGGAGTTTTTAATGGAGGAACGGGTTGCAAAAGAAGAAAAAAGTATGCATCAATTCAGTGCTCGCGAGATGCAAGTCATTCGCTTGATTGCCAAAGGCAAATCCACTCAGGAAATCGCCGATGTTCTGTGTTTGAGTTTTCATACCATTAATTCCCACCGCAAGAATATTCTCAAAAAACTCAAAGTAAAATCTCCGGTGGAATTGGTCGTAAAAGCGATAGAAATGGGCTTAATCACCCCCAATAGCAAATCTTAGCATAGCACGTTTTGACGATTAACTTGTAAGTTTGTTGGCAGAATGACTATGTGCCACCCAATAAGCTTATATCCATGCCGGCTTCTCAAGGAAAAACGTTGCTCAAATTTCTTTTTTATATTGTCAGTATCAGTTTAATTGTTTGGGGATGGAAAACAGATACGATTGACTTTTTTTCATGGACCGCCAGAGTCTATGCATTCTGGTTGGGTATTGCCATTCTTTCGGCAATCATGTGGGCATTGGGTCCTTTGAATTCCCCGAAATGGCCATTGGTCGCTTGGCTATGGGCTGCTTTGCTTCTCGTTGATGCCTGGTTTATTTGGAGAATGTCCGGCCATGGTAATTTATGGTATGCCGTAGCTACTACCGTATTGGTGATTCCCTCCGGATTCGGTATCGGTATGTTAGTATTGACCGTAGAGAAATATAAAAGAAAAAAATAGGGGCTAATTGGACTTGTCATATTGAGGTTCTCCTATCGTTTGTCTGTCCCCAATCAAATCGTGAATGATCGTTCCCGGAAGGCCGATCCCGGAAGGCTCTTCTTACTATTTCCGATCAAATCTCTTTCGTATTGAACAAGGTTTTTCAATCACTTATCATTTTCATCCTGTAACTAGACTCCTTTATGGTTTATTTAAACGGAGCGATACAGGGGGGGAGGTGGATTAGAAATTTAGCATTTTTAAAATTGAAGTTTCAGAATAAATTGAAATAAAAGAAAATACTCGGTTCTACTTCCCATCAAAACGGCAATACTTGGTGAAAGCAAGGAGGGTAAGCGGTATTGAAGTATGGCCTTTTGCGTAAATGCTAAATTATATATACCTAATAGTAGTGATGTATACCTATAAATAGTATACGCTATTCCCTAGTAAAGGAAAGGTAAATACGCTTGGTCTAGCGATTGACAAGGAGAAAGGCGACCTATACCTTTGTAGTAATTTAAAATCATTCTAAATAACAGATATGCTTAAGATCAAAACCCTCTTCATATTACTTATGGCTTGCGCAGTTTATGCCTGTGGGCCGAAACAATCGGCCGAAACCGTAGAAAATCAGAAACAAAACGATGAAAAGGTACTGCATAAACTCGTGACAATTGGAGGTACTGTTTCAGAAATTGTTTGTGCATTAGGCAAGCAAGAGTGGATTGTAGCTACTGACCGGACGAGTACTTATCCAGCTGCTCTTCAACAGTTGCCTTCGGTGGGGTACCGGACGAATATCAAAGCCGAAGGAGTTGTTTCTACCGGGGCCAACATGGTATTGGCGGACGAAACCAGTATGAATCCGGATTTAAAAACTCAATTGGAGGATGCCGGAATTACTGTAAAAGTATTCAAAAACGAATTAACCCTTGACGGTACCAAGAAGTTGATCCATGAAGTGGCAGAAAGTTTGAACTTGAAGGAGGAAGGAACGAACTTGGTACAAAGCCTGGAAGCCGACTGGCAAAAAGTAACGGAAAAACTGCAAGGCGTAGCAACAAAACCCAGTGTCATATTTGTCTATGCCAGAGGGGCAGGAACGATGAATATTGCCGGAAAAGGTACTTTTGCTGATGAGATGATCCGCTTGGCAGGGGGCACTCCGGCCATTCGGGATATTGAGCAGTTCAAACCCTTAACTTCCGAAGCCTTGATCGAAGCCAATCCGGATTTTCTTTTGTTTTTTGATTCGGGCTTGGAAAGCCTGGGTGGGGTAGAAGGTGCCCTGAAAATTACCGGGGTGGCAGAAACTACGGCCGGGAAGCAAAAGAATATTATCGCTATGGAAGGACAATATTTATCCGGCTTTGGTCCCAGGGTAGTGCAAGCAGTCTTGGAATTAAGTGAATTGATTCACCCCCAAGCTCAATAAAGGTTGATTGTGAGGTTGCCTTTGAGGCGACCTATTGTGAGAAGAAGAATTTATGAATAAAACTACATTGATACTGTTGGCTTTGTCCGGACTATTGGGGTTGAGCGTTTTGTGGTCACTTTCTGTAGGTGCGGTAGACATTAGTAGCGGACAAGTCGTGAGTGTTTTTTTACAAAAGCTTTTGGATGTTTCCTGGATGGACTTTTCAGATCAACAGGCGAGAGTTTTGATGGATATCCGCTTCCCTCGCATTCTGTTCTCAGTAGCAATTGGGGGGGGCTTAGGGATCAGCGGAGCAGCCATGCAAGGTTTGTTTCGCAATCCTTTGGTGGAGCCTGGTTTGATAGGAGTGTCCAGCGGAGCAGCATTGATGGCCGTATTGTTAATCGTCTTTGGCAGTTTATTGCCAGCGGAAATCTTTGAGCAATGGAAAAATAACCTACAGCCATTGGTTGCCTTTGTCGGTGGCTTAATTACCACACTGCTTGTATACCGATTGAGTCGGCGAAATGGTAAGACGCAAGTTACATTATTGATTTTGTCAGGCGTGGCGATCAATGCGATTTTAGGAGCCAGTATTGGTTTGGCCTTGTACTTTGCCGATGACCAGGCCTTGAGAAGCTATACTTTCTGGAGTATGGGCGATCTGGGCGGGGCATCGTGGAGCAAAGCGGGTTTATCGATTCCTTTGGTATGTGTGCCCGCTCTGTTTTTAGTTTTCTTTTATAAACCCTTGAATGCACTGGCTTTGGGCGAAGCGGAAGCCTGGCACCTGGGAGTCTCTGTAGAAAAGGTGAAATATGTCATCATCGGACTGAGTGCTTTATCCATTGGGGCCTCGGTGGCCGTAGCAGGAATGATCGGATTTGTCGGCTTGGTAGTCCCTCATATTTTGCGGGTCACTTTCGGTCCCAATCACCAACTTATTCTGCCAGGATCTATGATAACAGGCGCTTTGTTACTCAATTTAGCGGACTTATTTGCCCGCACAGTGGTAGCGCCCTCCGAAATCCCCATTGGGATTGTTACGGCTTGTATCGGAGGGCCTTTTTTTCTCTGGCTATTAATGAATGTCAATCAAAAACGCTTGGTTTAAGAGAGTATAAAGGTCGAGTCATATCGGTTTCGAATTTGTGATTCCGTTCCTGCAATTCCTGATGTTTAACTATTTGAAATGTATCAAATAACCGTACAAAAACATACTGTTGGTCATAAGGTGTTACTTTCAGACTTGAGTTTGGAAATAAAACCGGGAAAAGTATTTGCGATTTTAGGGCCAAATGGTGCCGGGAAGTCTACCTTATTGAAGTTGCTTTCAGGGGAAGCAAAGGTTAAGAAGGGACGCGTTGTACTTAACCAGTTGCCAATTGAGAAGATTCCTCCGGCACAATTAGCCGGTATGCGGGCCGTATTGCCACAGCACTCTCAAGTAGCCTTTCCTTATACCGCTTTGGAAGTTGTAAAGATGGGAGGGTTTTCGTGGAAAATGTCACAGGGAGACTTGACTGTGAAAGCCCGGAAAATCATGCAGGACCTGGAAGTAGATCATTTGAAAGACCGGGTAATTACTACCTTATCCGGTGGAGAGCAACAAAGGGTTCAATTAGCCCGGGTAGCTTTACAAATCAGTCAACCTTCGGAAACGGATAAGTTTTTGTTGCTAGACGAACCCTCTTCCAGTTTGGATATGGCCTGTCAGCATTTGATCTTTGGGTTTGTAAAAGAACTTACTCAACAACAAATCGGAGTGATTGTGATTGTACATGATTTGAATATTGCGTTACAGTATGCCGATGAAGCGGCTTTGCTTATGAAGGGTAAGTTGCTGACCTTAGGGACAACAGAAGAAGTATTGACGCAAAAGAATATAGAAAAGGCTTACCAACATCCGGTAAGGGTGGTGTACGATCCGGAGGGATACAGAAGCCCCATCATTTTGTCAGAACCGAAGCCGGTTAAGGCAACAAGTACAGAGAGGGAAAAAGCCGTTTTCAAAGATTGATCGCAAAAGATTGAATAGTGTAAGAGTAAAAAAATATATAAATAATCTCATGAGTACAGCAACATTTGAACAGAATACCAGAGTTAATTCTTTAATAAAAGCTTGGGAAGAGATTCAGAAAGCAAAGCCCGAAACTCGGATACGGAATGCGGCACAGGAGCTGAATGTCAGTGAGTTGGAGCTGTTGGCTACCAGGGCCGGAGAGGATTGCATTCGATTGACGGGCAATTGGCCGGAATTTGTCAAGCGTTTGCCAGAGCTGGGTCCCGTAATGTCACTTACCCGGAATGAAAGTTGTATTTTGGAACACAAGGGTACTTTTGACGAAGTCAGTACTTTTGGAGAAGGGAGCAGGGCCATGGCTACGGTACTCGGTCCGATTGAAAGCCGTATGTTTTTTAAGTCTTGGTTTGTGGGGTTTGCCGTAAAAATGGAAAAGCGAAACCGGACCTTGCATAGTGTACAAATTTTTGACCATGCAGGTGAAGCCATTACTAAAATATACCTTCAAGAAGATAGCCATTGGGAAGCTTATGAAACGCTGATCCGGGACTTCTCTTCTCCCGATCAAGGCAAATTACAGGAAGTAACTCCCTATCCGGAGGAAATTTATGCCGAAGAAATCGACCAAGAAGCCTTCTTGGAAGATTGGAAAAACTTGAAAGATACACACGCGTTTTTCGGAATGTTGCGAAAATACAAAGTACACCGTTACGATGCGATGCATCTGGCGGAAGGGCACTTTACGTTTCAGTTGCCAAAAGCGTCGGTAAGGCAGCTCTTACAAAGGGCTTCCGGCCAGAAGCTTCCCATCATGATCTTTACCGGTAACCGTGGAAATATCCAGATTCATCAGGATATCGTCAGAACGATCCGGGTGATCGAAAGAGAAAGTGCCGTATGGTTGAATGTATTGGACCCCACATTTAACATGCATTTGCGTGAAGATCATATCGCCTCTGTTTGGGTGGTGAAAAAACCTACGGAAGACGGAGTGGTTACTTCCGTGGAAATATACGATGATAACAAAGTGTTGATCGCGCAGTTTTTCGGTTTACGCAAACCTGGAAATCCGGAATTGAAGGAATGGGTTGAACTCGTAGACCAACTTCAGCCATAGGTATTGTATACGAATAAAGCATCCGTCAAAGGGAGACTTATGTGGTGATAAAATTACCAAAATGAGTGATAAAGTTTCCAGCCCAATGTTGTTACACACATAAGCTCCCTTTTTAATAAACAAACAAACGGTACAGTCTGAAATCAAACCAAGAGTGTATTAGCCGGTTCCGGTACAGCTCAAGTTAATGCTTTCGATTATGAACAATTATCCATTCAAACATGTGGTGATCCTCATGCTGTGTTTGGGAGTAAACTTCACTATCCATACTTTACACGCTCAGCAACTGTCAGTGCTGTCAGGCCGGGTATACAATGCTCAAGGAAAACCTGTGCCTGGCAGCCATGTGCTGCTATTAGGAACCACCCAAGGAAGTGTAACAGACGACCAAGGAGCTTTTGCTTTCTCCGGAATAACGGCTGGTTTATATCAACTGGAAGTTTCAGCCATAGGGTACCAACGTGTACGAAAGGAAGTGCTGATAGAAGCCGGGAAAAACAAGGAGCTGACCATCGCCTTAAAGGAAAACAGTACGCAGTTGGAACAGGTAGTAGTCACTGCTACCCGGACAGCCCGCTTGGCCGACGAGGTTCCCGTGCCTTTACAAGTGGTCAATGCCTCTCAAATCCGTCAAATAGGGGCTATGCGTTTGACCGATGTCTTGGCAGAACAAACCGGTTTGCAATTGATTCAGGACCATGGAACAGGGATCCAGGTGCAGGGACTCGATGCCGACTATACCTTGATTCTTTTGGATGGAGAGCCTTTGATCGGAAGGAGTGGAGGAACGCTGGATTTGGACCGTCTGTCGGTCGGAAATATAGAACGCATAGAAGTACTAAAGGGGCCTTCTTCTGCGCTGTACGGTAGTGAAGCAATGGGCGGAGTGATTAATATTATTACTCAAGGTCAAAAAGATCACCAAGGCATTTGGGGAACTGCTAAAGGACAGTACCGTAGTTTTCAAAAATTGGACCTCAACTTAGAAGGGGGGCTTCGGACGAAACGCCTGGGGGCAAGCTTGTTTGTAAACCGGAATTCTTCCGAGGGCTTTGATCTGGACCCTTCCACAGTATCTCAAACCGCTCCTCCTTATACCAGTCATACCGTGCAGCCCAAGTTGCGTTATCGATTTGCTGAAAATATCAATTTGGAGCTGTCAGGCAGGTTTTATCATGAAAAGCAAGAAAATACCTCTGAGGTAGAAATAAATGAACGAATGCAATTGTTGGATGAAGAAAGCCAATTGAAAGAAGGTAATTTGACGAGCAAGTTAACCTGGCAATTGGAAGACAAACATCTCTTCACATTAAAGAATTATACAACCCGCTATAAAACCTTGTCTGAGATTTTTCACCGGGAAGATGGGTCCGCATATAGTACCGATGAATTTACGCAATGGTTAAGCCGGTCGGAATTAAAGTACGATGTGTATTTTAATGACCGGCAAATCAGTACTGTTGGAGCCGGATATACGTTGGAAAAACTGGATGCAGACCGCTATTCGGAAACCGACCATTTCAACACTTGGTTTGGTTTTGCCCAACACCAATGGATTCCCCATAAACGTTTTAACCTGACTGCCGGCTTCCGTTTTGATGCCCATAGCCATTATGCCGACCGGATCAGCCCGAAATTGGCGGCTCTTTGGAAGCCTTTTGATTGGTTGAGTTTGCAAAGTTCTATAGGCGGGGCTTATAAAGCTCCCGATTTCAGACAGTTGATGCTAAACTTTACCAATCCCACCGTAGGATATACCGTCTTGGGTTCTACATTGGTAAAAGAAGGGCTGGATAGACTGATTGCCGAAAAACAGGTGATAGAAAGCGACATATTATTGCCTCTTGCTGAAGATTATGAAATCAAAGCCGAAAATTCCATGGGGTACAATGTTGGTTTTGCACTCAACCCTATATCTGCTCTGAAGCTGAATACGAATTTTTTTAGAAATGATATCCATGATTTAATTGAAACAGTAGCCATTGCCCGGAAAACCAATCAACAATATGTGTATACCTATATCAACCGGAACAAGGTAAGAACTCAAGGGATAGAAATCAGGGCAACGTATGCTCTCCCCGTGAAAGGAATGGAAATAGGTGCGGGATACAATTATTTGGACACCAGGGATTTGGAGGATTGGGAAAACCTCAAGGCTGGAAAAGTCATCAGAAAGAATCAAGCTACAGGGAAAAACGAACGGGTAAAAAAAGAGGAATACGAAGGTTTGTTTAACCGTTCGAGGCACTCAGGAAATATTAAGTTGAGTTATCGAAACTCCCGGTACCTGTACGGATTGTCCGTCCGGGGGATTTACAGAGGGCGGTATGGCTGGCGGGATATGGATCAAAGCGGCTTGCTCGATCAAGATAGCGAATATGCGGACGGGTATTGGATGTTTCATATTTCAGTAAACAAAACCCTTTGGAAGAATTTGACCGTGGATGCCGGAGTTCAAAATGCTTTGGACCTTGAAAGGACTGAAGGGGCCAGCATTCCGGGAAGAATATGGTATGCAGGACTTGCTTTCAACTTCTCAAAAGAGAAAAAATAGTTGAGGATTAGCGCTTCCTTTTCTGAGAAGATTTTCGAATACTCTTATTAAAAAACAGGATTGTCATTCGCTTTTTTACAGGTGAAACTGGCAAGTCTATGATTTTGATTTTCAAAATTACTCAAAAACCACGATTGGTTTCCTCTTACATTTCTAAGTTTTGAAGAGGGAGGCATATATAATTTCTAATTCAATTTTAAATTCCAAATGATAACAAAGATGAAATTTCTTAATTCAGCAGTGTGTGTAGTATTAATGAGCCTGGCATCGTTTGCTTGTGATAAAGATGATGATAAGAACACGGATACGCCTCAACCGGATTTGGAAGTAAAAGCAGCCAAAGATATTCCGGCTAATTTAGAAGAGGGCGGAACTCCGAAATTCACCTATTATAGTTTACGTACAGGCGAAATAGTGAACGAATCAGCGGCCAATTCCAAGCAATGGGATTTGGCATTTTCCGGTACTAAAATATTGGTGAATGGAGGAGCCAGCGGACCGGGAGAAGGCGCTGCATTGATATTGGAAGGGGAGTTGTTTGACGAAGTGGAGGAAGCACCTGCCGAAGGGTATACCCAGGATGGGGAAGAGGTGCTTGCGATTCCGGCAGGCTCCGGCAATGGTTGGTACAAGTATACCGGTGGAGAGCCTCCTATTCATGCGATATTACCCATTGTAGGAAGGGTGATTGTTTTAAAAACCGGTGATGGTAAATATGCCAAAGTAGAAATTATCAGCTATTACAAAGGGAACCCGGATACTTCAACCGAGGAATTTGCGGACCCTGAAAAGCGTGAGGGCAGGTATTATACCTTTAATTATGTACTGCAAACTGACGGAAGCCGTAATTTTTAATAAGGTTTTTGTACAAAAGAATATACATGCTTCATGTATCATGAGGCCATCCAAGATATGGGTTAGTTTCTGGGATCGGTGAATGTGTTTTTCTCCGGTCCCTATTTTAATAGTTCAAATTCAAGTTCTGGCTACTGTTTTCCTTATCGGAAGTTGAAAATTCGTTGCGGGGTAGAGAAATTTTAAAACAAGTATATTCTTCCGGTTTTGAATCAACATCTATTTCTCCATGAAGCTTTTGCACTGCTTTGCGCGCCAAATATAAGCCCAAACCATTGCCTTTGGAATGTACATTTCCCCGGTAAAACATATCGAATATTTTGTCTTTTATCTCGTTTTTGATCCCGGCCCCGTAATCTTTAATTTCAATTTTGTAATGTTCGTGTTCTAGGATGAAGTTAACCTCTACATTTTTATTCACGCTGTGTTGGTTATAACAAAATGCATTTTCCAGCAGGTTGGATAAAATCACTTTAAGCAATTGTATATCGGTAATTATCTGAAAGTGGGAGGGAAAGTTTACATGGAAGTATTCTTTTTGAAACCCAGGGAGCGAGTACGTGAGGCTTTGTAAGATGTCTTCCACTTTTTCTTGAGAGATTTTTTCGGTTTTAATCAAGTTCTTTTGCAAACTATAAATGGTAAGAAGTTTTTGCAGCGTTCTTTCCAGGTTAAGGGATGTATTTTCAAAATGAGTAATGTATAAATGTAATTTATTGGCATCGTTTTCCAGATGCGCAAGTTTCAAAATGCCCAACATGGTAGAAATGGGGCCTCGCAGGTCATGAGAAGCTCGATATAAGAAAGTTTCCAACTCCTTGAGTGTATGGTTTAATTTGGAAGTTCTTTCTTTAATCATCAATTCCAAATCATTATTCATTTCCTTTAGCTCTGTTTGTGCGGTTTCCAAGGCTTGATTTTTCAGGTCAATCTTGTCTCTTTGCATAGCCACTTCATCCAATAGTGTCTGGATCTCTTCATTTTGAGCTTTGATCTCTTTATGCTTCTCTACTAATTCATGGTTGGAAGAGCGCAATTCGTGTGTTCTTTTGACAATTTCCGTCTCCAGCTTGTCTTTTTGTTGTTTAAGGTAGCTTGTTCTGATTTTGATCAAGGTATAAACCAAAAGAATCGCAGAGAAGGCCATGCAGGCTTTGAACCACCAGGTTTGGGTGAAGGGAGGAGAAATTACGATTTTTAAGGTGCTGGCATGTTCCGGCCAATGTTTAGTATCCAAGGTGGCTTTTACCTTTAAAGTATAGGTGCCGGGGCTTAAATTACTGTAATGGACATAGCGCCTTTCCGAACTGGTATATTGCCATCCGGAATCTAAATTTTCCAAATAGTAGGCGAATTTTACATTGTTTTGAAAATTATAGGTGAGGGGAGAGAATTCCACCGTGAAAGAGTAATCCTTGTACGATAAATGAAGTTGTTGGGTAGAAGCCAGACTTTGAGAAAGCAGTTCCCTTTGATCATACAGCGTGTTAGGAAATATCTTTTGATTAAATATTTTGAGATTGGTAAAGGTAACCTGTAAAGGTATCGCTTGTATTTGAAGACTATCCGGGTTTAGTAGATTCAAGCCATTTGCTCCACCGAATAGCAAGGAGCCGTTATCCAGGCAAAAGGAAGACCTAGGAAGAAATTCTTTGCCCTGTAAGCCGGCAAACTGTGGGATTTCTGTGATTTGACCGTGCATGGTGTCTATTTTTGCAATCCCGTTAAAAGAGCTTGCCCATAGGTTTCCGTGATGGTCGAATTGTAAGCCCATGATGGCATCGCTGTGTAAACCTACTTCTTCATTGATCACTTTTATGAGGCGGTAAGTTGAATCCAGTACATTGATACCACCTCCCTGTGTCCCGGCCCAAACCCTTCCATAGCTGTCTTCGATCATACATATGATACTGTTGTTAGAAACCCGGTAAGGCGGAGGGCTGTTTTGGTGTATATGGGAAAAAATCCCCTCCTGCTCATCGTCCAGAATATCAATTCCGTTGGAAGTTCCCACCCACAGCGTATTTTTTGAATCGACCAATAGGCATAGTATATCATTATTTGCAAGTGATTGGGGATTTGTGGGCTTGTTTTGAAAGTAGGTAAAGGTTTGGGCCTTTCTGTCAAAGTAGCATATGCCATCTCTCAAGGTTCCCAACCAAAGGTTTCCTTTTTGGTCGGGTTGAATATCCCATATATGCAAGCTTTTCAGGTCACTGTTTGCTGCGGTATATTGTACATATTCTTTTTTATCGGGGTGGTAACAAAGCAAGCCTTCGTTCCAGGTTCCCATCCATAAATAGCCCTCATCATCTTCGTAAATGCATTTGATGACCTCTGCTTTAAGCTTATTGAAGGTAGCGTTCACTTGTTCGAATTTAGCCTCTTTCCGGTCGAAGCGATACAGCCCTTTGCCATCCGAACCGATCCAAATGCGTTTTTTATGATCTTGTTCGAAGGAGAGGATTTTATTGGTATGAAGGCTATGCAGCCCTTGATCACGATGAAAATGCGAGATGTTTGTTTTGTTGGGACTATGTTGTGCCACACCACTTTTCATTCTTCCCAGCCAGACATTGTTGTCCCGGTCTTCGTAAATGGCATAAACCGGATCCCTTTGTGTAAAGGCATCCGGTATCCCTTCTCTACTGTAAACAGTGAAGCGGTTACTTTGTGAATTGTACAAATACAGGGCTTCACTCCCTATCCACAGGTTGTGTTGCCGGTCGGCTTTTAAAGAGGTGATGTAATTAAAATGAAGCGCACTGTTGCCTTTGTGGTAATTATAGAGCGTATGTTGGTTTAAGTTGATTTTGTATAGACCGTTTTCTTCCGTTCCGATCCAAAGCACAGTATCATGTGATGAATAATAAAGGCAAGAGACAGACTGATGAACCTGACTTACCCAAGGATAAAATTCGGCCACGTCTTCGGGGAGAAGTACTTTTCCGAATTGGTCAATGACTTCCAGACCGTCAAAAGTTCCTACCAAGAGACTGGAATCGGGTAGGAATACCAAATCGGTAATGGTATTACTTTTTAATTGTCGGCCTTGTTTTCCAGCGACATTATACGTTTTCAGCTTTATTTTTTTGGAGGCCGAGACGACTTCTATGCCATCTCCAAAATAGCCTACCCAAATATTCCCTTTTCCATCCTGCACCATTTTACTGACCTGATTGCCCCATAGTTGGTGAGAGAGGGCGCCCCGGGGCAGTCTTTTCATAGATTCCGTAGCGGTGTGATAGACGGTGATTCCCGAGGGGGTACCGATCCAAAGTTCATCCTCTACGCTGAGGAGGTTTCGTACTGTGTTATTACTCAGTGAATTACTATCGTTTGGGGAGTGGTAATACGTACTGATGGTATAGCCGTCAAATTTATTTAGCCCATTGGGAGTGCCAAACCACATATACCCTTGTTGGTCTTGGCTAATGGCATAAACATGGTTGTGGGAGAGGCCCGCTTTGTTATCATAGTAGTCAAAATTTAACGTAGTTTTCTGTGAAATTCCCCATAAGGGAATAAGGTTCATGAAAATCAGTATGCGAAAAATTTTCCACATGCATTGTTGGGTTATTTATGGAAATATAACAGTCAATTCTAATTAGGTTGATGATTGGAAACCTAAATCAATCTAAAAGCTGAAGTTGTTTACCTTGCTGAAATTGAGATAGATAGTTTGTGTTATGCTGTGCCTGTTAAATTCACTCTACACCGGGTCCGGTTTAAGAATGATTGCATTTCAAAAGAGTACGTTTGAATAGCCCCACAACGCAAACCTTCACATAGGTTGAATGTAAAAAGGAGAGGTTATGTCATAACTTTTTTTGAGAATCAGGAGTAATGAGTCGAATCTTTCAGTACTACATATAGCCACCTGACTCATTGTTAACGAATGCACTTTCGACTTTGAGAAAAATACAAAGCCATTTTAAGATTGTATTAATTTAATAGGAAACTGGACTACGAACAAAAAAAAAGCCCGGAATTTCCGGGCTACGACCAAATTAAATTTTTTCTAAATTACTTTTTTGCTTCTTCGGCTTGTGTTTGAAGGGCCAATTTTGCTTTTTTCTTCTTTTCTTTATTCTCCGCTAACAAATTAATTCCAGCCTCTAAAAAGTGCATATAGAATGCCATGATTAAAATGGTCAGATGAATGTTAAACAAAGCAAAAGAGAGCAGAGACACCAAACCAAAATATATCAAATAAAAACTGACATCAGCGGCAAATTCCACCACAAAGTTGTATTTCTTAAATTTCTTTTCCAGATAACGGGTAACCGGATCTTTATAAGTAATGCACTTGTAGGAAATCAAGATATAAAAGAGTAGGATAGTCAATACCCACCAAGGGGATAAAATATTTTGCCCTTTTTCCAAAGAGAGGAAGGCATTTAACAGAATCAGAGGGCCGGGCATTTCTCCCTGTATGGTTTTGTGAATGTCTTTATTTTCAAAATCCCCGACAATCACAATCCTGTCATTGGTGTAATCGTGAATTTCTTCGGGAGACAAATAGAGAAGCTCTTGTAAGTATACGTGATTATACGCTTTCTTTTTAAATAGGTCAATACTGTTGATATAAAAGTCAAGGATATACGAATTAAAAATTGTTTCCCCTTTTAGCTGATCGTATAACAAGCCCTTTTTAAGTTTGGTATTATACAATTGTTCAAACATTAGCAAAGGGGTGGTTTTCAAAGAATCACCTTGTATCAGGTGATACTTCAACACAATGTCGTCCATATTGTCCTTGATTTGCCCTTCCATATCCGAAAGACCCAGAGGCGCTTTAAAAATAGGGTATTTGGGAGCATCTTTTTTGTCTTTATGGTAAGAGACTAAGCCTTTTTGGAGTTTTTTCAATTCATGAGCCAAAAGTGAGTCCTTCGAGGAAGGTAAATAAAACTGTATATCTATGATGACAAATTCATAATTGGGATTTTGGTTGAAGGTATGTACCAGTTTACCCAAGGATTCACGGTCAGTAATATCTATTTTGCCGATAGGAATTCCCAGTGAATCGGTTTTGTCAATGAGTTGCTTTTCCCAACTGATATCGATAAATAAAAACCGGTCACGAGGCGGTTTTTCCCCTTCTCTGAAAAATGATTTTTTGACTGCGGATGAGAGTTCAATTAAAATCAATTCATCGTCTAAGGAAAAGGGAAGCGCCAAATACACCAAAGTGACAATCATCAAAATGATCGCATGTACTACGGAGGCGGCTAAGCGGTAGATTGCTTTGGAATTTTTTCCAATAAGCTGGTTCACGGTTTGAAAGTATTAGGTAAATAAAGGCATTAACTCCATAGGTGGAAATCTATGTATTTTTCTCCTGCCCTAAGTAAAGTTAGAGCAGCTTTTTACCGTATATTCAGGTTCGGTTATTTGGCTTGGGGTAAGTTTTTTCAAAAAAAAGACAGCATAAAGTTAATGCTGTCCGGAGGAAAAACTATCAAATACCAAGGGTTAATTTTGTGTGATCACTTCATTTTTTTCGACCCAAAGATTAAAGAAGTAAGGGTCGGTTTTTCCGTAGATATCGGAAATAAAGCTGAACAACTCGTCTTTCAGTTCTTGCCCTTGCATTACGTTGTGTTCGGTGAGAAAATTACTCAATGATTTCAATTCTTTAATCAGGATATTTTCTTCTACAAATACAGGTTTGAAAGTTGCCAACTTGTTCGATACACTGGCTTTTTGATCAAAATAATAAAGATCTACTTTCTCTATTTCATTAGGGTCAATGGTTTTTCCTTTTGATTTGTATAATTTTTTCTTATTAAAAACCAGGGTTGCGTTTTGAATTTTTAAGGGTTTGTTGATTGCTCGGCCTTCGTGTTCATACCGGTATACAAACATCCGTTCCTGAGAAACCTCATAGGCATCCGGGTCAACGTCTATCCGGAACTCATCGCCCAGGATCGCAAAACGATCATTTCCAAAATACTTGTTAAAATCCGATACTTTGGTAATGTTAACAGCCCGTGAGCTCATTTGAAGGTTTTTTTTCATGGGAATAATGGCGTTTTTCACCAAAGCAATGAATTCTCCTTCAAAATTATCTTCATCAGGTTGTGCTTTTAGCACCATGCGGCCTTGTTCTTTGCTCATCACCACTGCAAAGGCATTGGGTTGTGAAAAGGTCAACTCATCGGTGCTTTGCAAGCGGTCACCCACCTTGATGGAGACAGAGGCTTTTTTTAGCTGGATTTTTCCACGGACGTGGATCACATAATATTGGGCGTAGATAGCACTGCTAATTGTCAGACATGCTAATAAGAGAAGCAAACGTTTCATTCTAATTCCTCATCTGTTTGTTAATATATTGGAGTTGTACGGATAAACCCGCTGAATGTTTATACTAAAGGAAGGAAATTATTCTCTTTTATCCTAAAAGAGAGAAAACAACACCGGAATGCGAACAAAGAAGGGGGGAGAAAAAACCGGGTGCTGCCCGGTTTGGTTCTTTTATCTGATTGGAGCAATCGAAAGCCCCGATAAGACAATGTTTATCCGGTTCAACCTGCCTTTTTCAAGTTTACTGGTTTTGATACCGTGATCATCATTGGTCAGATCTCCTTTTTGAGCCCGTACCCAATACACCTTGGTATCTAATTTTTTAAAAATGACTCTCCCTTTTTTATTGGTTTTGCTTTGAGCTTTGATTGCGTTTTTATCGTTTTTATAATCTTCTTCGGTTTTATATAACTTTACGGAAGCCCCTATTTGAATATTACCGGCATCGTCTACTACCGTCACTTGCAAATTGGTTGGCAATATCCCGTCTTTTTGGAAACTACCCAACAGAAACAATAATCCCGTTAACACAGCGACTAATTTTAATTGTTTGATCATAATGATAAGGATATTTAAGTTTAAATGAATGCTACAAATCTATAGCAATTTCCATGTAATTATAGTTAAGTTATCCAGGAAAATTCATAGGAAATGATGGAATCTTTTATGGATTGCTCATTATCTGAGAGGCTTTTTTTAGTTTTGACAAAATTTCAGATTTGGCTGAATGGAGTAAGTGCCTGATGAAGGGAATAGCTTATAATACAGACTTACTATTTAAAGTACCCGCTTTAATTGAAAAAAATGAAAAAGGAAATTTTAATTTTGAATGGCCCGAATTTAAACCTTTTGGGGAAGAGAGAGCCCGATATTTACGGAAGTACTACATTTGAAGAGTATTATGCTTCATTAGAGAAAAAATATCCCGAGGTAACGTTCCGGTATTTCCAGTCGAATTCGGAAGGAGCTTTAGTGGACAAAATCCACGAAGTGGGGTTTGAAATAGACGGTATTGTGATGAATGCGGGGGCATATACCCATACTTCCATCGCCATTGCCGATGCCATTTCGGCAGTAAAAAGCCCGGTGGTAGAGGTACATATATCAAATGTGGCCAAACGGGAAACTTTCCGGCACATTAGCTATATGGCTAAAAGCTGCGTGGGAAGCATCATTGGTTTGGGATTGAAGGGGTACGAACTGGCGGTAGAATACCTGATCGAGCTGTAGGTTTACCGGTTTAAAGGTTAATAATCTTGTTGGTGAATCAACCGGGTGATCTTCTCATAAAGTACGTTTTTATCAAAGGGTTTGGAAATATAATCATCCATTCCGGCTTGAATACAGCGATCGGCCTCTCCTTGTAAAGCGGAAGCGGTCATGGCGATGATGGGAATTTTCGATTTGGGTTTGTCAAGTTGTGTACGGATGGCTTTTGTCGCATCATAGCCATCCAGTTCGGGCATATGTACGTCCATCAATACCAAGTCGTAATGTTTGGCCTTGAGTTTATCAATGGCGATTTGACCGTTTTCCGCCACATCCACATGATAATTCCAATCGTCCAGTAACGTTTCGACCAGCAGTTGATTTACCTCATTGTCTTCGGCCAACAGAATGTTCTTTTTCCCATCCCATTCCGGTTTTTCTTCTTCGATGATGGGAATATTTGCCGGGTTGGTCAGTTCGATAGTTTTATTTTGGTCGATATCTTTTTTGAATTTGATTTCAAAAGAGAAAGTGCTGCCTTGCCCCACTTCACTTTTCAGGTATAAACGGCCTCCCTGCATTTCAACCAGTTGTTTGGAAATGGAAAGTCCCAATCCCGTTCCGCCAAACTTCCGGGTGGTTTCGCTGGTGGCTTGAGTAAAAATGCTAAAAATACTTTCTTGTTTTTCTTTAGGAATGCCAATCCCCGAATCTTTTACATAAAAGCGGATCCATACATTTTTTTCATCTTCCTTCAAGAGAGTAGCCCCTATGGTGATGCTGCCTTTGATGGTAAATTTCACCGCATTACTGAATAAATTAAGTAATATCTGGTTTAGCCGGACAGTATCACCGATAAAGGTCTCTGGCAATGAGGCATCTATGGATGTTTGGGTCTCTAGTTTTTTCTGAGTGATTTTAGGCTGGCAGCTGGCGATGACCGTATCGATCAAGGTTTTTAAAACTATTTTCCGGTCTTCAAATACCAGTTTGCCGGATTCGATTTTAGACAGGTCCAGAATGTCGTTGATAATAACTAATAAATGATCAGCGGAAGAGCGGATGATTCGTAAAAAATTTTGCTGTTTCTCATCCAGTTCTGTGTTCATTAGCAAATCAGCTACCCCGATGATTCCGTTCATAGGGGTCCGAATTTCATGACTCATATTTGCCAAAAACTGTTGTTTGGCTTTGGCCGAGCTTTCCGCTTGGTTTTTGGCTTTGATCAATTTGTCATTTTTTTCCGCAATCAAGTACAGCATATCGTTGTAGGCATCCACCAACTTACCAATCTCATCGGCTCCGGTATGCTGAATGCTTACCGTTTTCCGTTGGTTATTGGAAATTTCCTTGGTTTGTTTTTCCAATTCTACAATCGGCTTTGAGATTAATTTTTGCAAGTAAGAAGAAAAGGCAAGCGAAACAAAAAAGCTAATTCCAAAAATAGAGACGAATACCACACTGTATTTGACATAACGGTCGTAGAGTTGTTGCAGGTCCGACCGGATAAATACCGTGACCAGCACTTCTTGGTTTTCGTCTTTGATCGGTACGTAAATATCCAGGTAGTCTTGCCAGATATTGAGCACCACATCTTCTTCTTTGTAAAGGGGAGTGAACTGGCTTTCGGAAACATCCAGAGAATCGTTGACAATGAATTCGATAATATCTCCTCCTTCGGGAAGAACTTGGTTGATCAATTGCCGGTCAAAGAAGGCAAAGAGTTGATCTTGTCGGTCAAAAATGCATCCGTAAAGAATATTTTCATCCCTGTAAAGAAGCTCGTAGAGTTCGTTTTGAGCAGATTTGGGGGCATTCATCTCTACGGTGATGGTATTGTTTTTACCAATCAGACGGGCCAACTGCTCTTGTTCTTGAATAAGGCGTTGCCGGTAAGTAATAAAATCGTAGATGAAAAAAATTGAGAAAGCGAATAACAATGAGAAAGTACTGATCACCATTGTGATCGTGATCAGCTTTCTTTTAATCGTGAGGTCTTTTATTTTATTCCACATTGCTTGAAACAATCTCCTTAGCTAAATCCAGTAATTTGGCTCCTACTACTAAATCGGCGTTATTAGCCGATTCGAAATTAATGTTAAACTCATATCCTTTTCGGATATTGATAATTCCCCCGTATTTACAGAAATTATCAATATCATCTCCAATGGTGAGCACAAAAGCATACCGTTGCCGGTAGATGGCTTGTAATATTGTTGAAGTGTCTTCTTGTTTGGAGCGGCCCACAAAAATGATATGACAATTTTTTAGCTCGCGAATGTCTGCCCCCCGTTTTACTTCAAACCTGCGACCATTGATGCTCCGGTTTTTAAGCGCACGGTCTATGATAGAGCCAAAGGGGTCTTCTCCCAGTATGCCCAGGCGAATACTGTTGTCGCTGTCAAAAGCTCGGTCAGGCCATTTAATATATTTGGCAAAGCTGAAAATTAACCCCGCTTTAATCTCATATTCGGTGTACTGTGCATGGGCTTTTTCTGCATGCATACACTGCACCCCAAAGAGGAGCAATAAGCAAACGATGATATTTTTTGCGTTAGAAGTCAATATTTGGTTTAGTTAATTAGATTGTAATATTTTAGAAATGAAAGACTACTTCAAAGTACCCTACGGGTACATCTTTCAATTCCGTCAGAATAAGTTCTTTACCTATAATGCCTTGTTGCAAAAGCCACTGTTTAATGCTTTGTACCCGTTGTGAATTGAGTGGTTGGTTAGTCGCATTAACATGCAAAATCTCTACTTTCAATTTGGGTAGGACTTTTACAAAATCTGTAATCTTTGTTAAAGCTCGTATTGATTCATCATTCAATTGATTGGATTGTTTTTCAAATTGTACGGTTGTCCGGATAGGTTGAGGATCCAGCATGATATAAGGACTGGTATTGCCACTTAAAGGTTCTTCCAGCTTAGAGATGGGATACCTTTCAGGATCTTCAAAATATTTGTCCAACAAATCAAACATCCGGTTGTAATAGGTTTCAGGGTCTTTTTGTGTAGAAGAACTGGGCTTGAAAATATCTTTTTCCAAACCGGAAATTTTGGAAAGAACTGTACTGTCAGTGCGTTCAATGATGTATTGTATCAATTCTTCCAGGCCATCATATCGCTGGTGGGCACTGAGTTGATCACCGGATTTATCAAGTTGAATGATGGAAAAATTCGATTTGCCTACCTCTACCTTACCGATCATGGTTCCATGCAATTCCCTTTGTTGTATGTTGAATTCCTGGTTTAATTCATACATATAGGTATTTTCAGGAATATTGATTTGTAAGTTTCTTAGAAGACTATGGCCTAGTCTTATGTCCATGGAGTAACTTCTGCCAGGTTGAACCAACATAAAATAGCGCCCGCTCAGCGTATCAGGGTTGAATACATAGGATTGCTGTTCGTTAGATTGAGCATCGATCACTTCCAGTTCCAATGGTAAGGTGGTATGGTTTAACTTGGCTACCATATTTCCTTTTACCATTGCCATGGCTACAGGTTGCCGTTGGTAATGGATACTGATAAGGTCATATCCCCCTAAGCCGAGGTTGTCTTTGGTTACTCGGTTAGAAGCCAAAAATGAGACTGACTTGTCCGGTGATTGCACAAAGTAATCATCGTCAAAAGTGCTGTTGAGAGGGAAGCCTAAGTTTTCCGGCTCTGTCCATCCGGCTCCTGATTCTTTTGTTCTGAAAATATCAAACCCCCCAATCGACTTCGAAGAGTTTGAACTGAAATACAAGGTTTTGTTGTCAGTATGCATGGTAGGGTTGACTTCATCGTCCGGGCTGTTGACTACAGGACCCAGGTTAATAGGTTCAGACCAAGAGTCCCTGCCCGTTTGGTAGGATTTATAAAGGTCAAAGCCTCCATAACCTCCGGGCCGATTGCTGGCAAAAAAAATCACCTTGCCGTCAGAAGCAAAGCATCCTCCTTTTTCAATATGTTGAGAATTGATAGGAGCAGGCAGTTTATGAGGGGAACTGCTCCACTTATTGCGTTTCAGTTGGACAACATATAAATCCCCTGTTTCTTGGTCGGTACCTTTGTATATCAATAATTGTTTACCGTCCCGGGTTAAGTCCAAGGCTTGAATGACTTTGTCTTCGATCCCTGTTTTAAAAGGTCCGAACCATTCTTTGGGCTGATCGCCCTTTTGCATTTCATACAAGAGTTGTGCTTTATTCTTAAGGGAATCCGGAATGACCAGATAATCATCTCCCAATACCGAGTGAAAGCTGTCTTCTAGCCGGTCAGAAGTGAAAAACAAAGAGGAACCATCGTTGGAAAATACCGGGGCATAATCGTCAAAAGAAGAATTATAGGGAAAGGGGAGGAGTTTTAAGTCCAAAGCAGTGTTGGGCGTTTGGGATGCTTTTAATGCATTTTCACATGCTTTGATTTTCTTTTCCAAATCAGCGATTTTACCAGGCTTATTGTCCATCAACTCGTTATAAGTAATAAATTGCTGAATCGCCAATAAAAAATCATTTTCCTTCGCGTTGGGATTTTCTCTGTATTGGTTGGCCCTAAAATGATATGCGCAACCCAAGTAATAATGAAGTTCGGTAGGGAGCTTCTCTTCCGGGTATTTTTTTAGTAAGTTTTCAAAAATCTCGATTGCTTGTGTATAATATCTTTTTGAATAGAAGTAACACAAAGCGGATTTATAAGGGTAAATGGGTTCGTTGGGTAGGCGTTGGCTTAAAGTCTGGTAAGCTTCACTGGCGAGGTTAAAATCTTTTTGTTTCAAAAGAGAATCCGCACGCAGAATTTCACGTTGAAGCTTGGAATCAACTTGTTGACCAAACACCAAGGAAGTGCAGGTTAACAAAATGATGAGAATGCAACTGTATTTTTGTGAAATCTGAAGAAGCATGTATGTATAGTTGCCGGGACGATTAATTTGGTTTATTGTTAATTTCAAAATAAGTTAAAAAAAAGGGAAATTAAATGGATTCGGAAAAAAAACTTATTGCTATTAAAACTAAAAACGAGCCGGAATGTTCCGGCTCGTTTTTTATGTGTTTCAAATGATACAAATTCTAAAATAAATCCTATTCTTTTTTCTCGAAAAAAAGTTTTTAGGGAGCTAATAAGCCGGAAGCACTGGTTTTGATGATATACATATCCACTCCTTTTTTTGCAATGGATTTGGTATACCCGGCAATCACAAAACCACCGTCATTGGCTTCCACAAGGGCGAATCCTCTTTGCTCTTTTTCACTTCCCAGCGAACGTTCCCAAATTCTGTCACCTTTAGGATTAATTTTTACTAAATAAATATTATGGCCTTTTTTACTGGCATTTCCTCCCTCACCATCATCAATCCATTCTTCCGTGTATCCGGCAAATGCATAATTGCCATCCTTTGTGGGAATTACCTGAAAGGCTTCGTCCGTACTGACGCCACCAAACGCTTTGGCCCAAATCTGATCCCCTTTGGAGTTGGCTTTTACGACCCAAGCATCCAAGCTAGATACTGCAAAAGAGTAGGTATACCCGGCAATAATATAATTTCCATTTTCGGTCAGGAGAAGTGAATTTCCCATTTCATTATCGCCTCCTCCGAAGGTATTATCCCAACGCTTATTTCCCTTTTCGTCAATGTTTAACAACCAAATATCCCATTTCCCTTTTCCATAGGTTTCCGTATTGCCTACGATAGTATATCCATCGGTTGTTTTGACAACGTCATTTCCTTGTTCGTTGCTTCTTCCACCGTATTTTTTATCCCATTGCTTATTGCCACTTTCGTCAATTTTTAACACCAGAATATCACTGGCAGGTACCTCGGCACTTAAATCCAAGGTGGTGCCAACGATCAAGTAACCTCCGTTGTGGGCTTCTACAATTGATTTTGCTTCGTCAATACTGGTATCAGTGCCAAATGTTTTTTGCCATTCTTGTTTGCCTTGTGCGTTTACCTTTACCACCCACATATCTTTAATATCCGGACCACTGCCATAGGAGTCCGAGTAACCTACGGCGATAAAACCGCCATCTTTGGTTTCTAATATGTCAAAGGCTTCTTCTGATTCTCTGTCACCATATTTTTCGTCCCATATCAAACTGCCTTTGTCATCCAGTTTTAGTAAGTTCATATCTGTATTACCTGATGCGGAAGCAGATCGCCCTGCAACTAAGTACCCGCCGGATTTCGTTTTGATCACCGCTTTGGCTTCATCGAAACTACGCCCACCATATTGTTGTTCAAAAGTACTTCCCGGAGTGATTTTACATTGCTGCAAACGCATTTTTGCATGCGAATGCCCTTCTTTAAATGTTAACGCTTGTTGATATTTCTGTTGGGCTAATACAAGGTTTTGGCTTTCGTAAGCCGCATCGGCTTCTTTGATCAAGCGACTAAATTCATTGTCAATATAAGCAGTACATTCCTCCAACTTCTTGGTGGCATACTTATCACCCGGTTTATTGTCAAGAGCAAGTTTGTAGGCCTTTTTTGCCTTTACCATATCTCCTTGTTCGTAGTGTTTATCCCCTTCTTCTCTGTATTGTTTATATTTTTTCTTATCATCAACTTGGTCGAATTTGGCGGGATGGCTCGCAAAAGTGGTATTGTTTACCAGTAAGCAAAGTGAGAGTGTCAGTGTAATGAAATACTTCATTTCTAGTAAAATTTTAATTGAATCTTGAAAAAATTATAGGATATGTACTTTTGCTAATCCTTATTTGCATAGTAACGAATATTTCAATTCTAGATTGATTCCGGATTCTAATAATTTCCTGGAAAATGAATGAGAGACAAGCGAAATTTTCAATAAAAGGAGAGCTGTTGTATTTATTACCGGAAAGGTGCATCTATTGGCCCTGTCAAAAAGCCCTGCTTCTTTCGGATCTTCATTTGGGGAAAGCCGGACATTTTCGTAAAGCCGGGATTCCTGTTTCCGCTCAAATCCACCTTGAAGACCTGGCCCGTTTGTCTACTGTGCTTGTTGCGAATCCTGTGGAACGTGTATTGATTTTAGGCGATTTGTTCCATAGTGAAATGAACAGGGAGTTTGCGGCTTGGTGCAGTTGGCTTGATCAACACCAATATTTACAATGTACTTTGGTAGCGGGAAACCACGACCAACTTACGTTACAAGAGCTGTCTGAAGTAATGGAAGTGAAAGAAGTTGAATATGTCGGACCTTTTGCATTGGTACACAATCCGTTAGAAGTAAAATTAAAGGCTGGGTATTATCCGATTAGCGGGCATTTACATCCGGGTATTACCCTTAGTGGTAAGGGGAGACAATCCCTCTCTCTGCCGTGCTTTTATTTTGGTAAGAACGGGGGTGTTTTACCGGCTTTTGGCAACTTTACCGGCTTACACCGTCTTCGGCCTGCTAAAGGGGATCAGGTGTTTGCTATTACCAAAGAGAAGGTTTATTCTTTTTCCGGTTTGTTTGAGCGCTGAGTGTATATGTAATAGTGAATGTAAAAAGCCATCATTTGTGCATGATGGCTTTTGGGTAAAGAAGTACTATTCATTTATTTTTTGCATAATTTCCAATTTTCTCTTACGCTCTTCCATACCAATGTTAAAACATTTTCTGCAGCGAGCTTCATAGTGGTTTTTTTCTCCTAACAATACCTCTTCTTCCTGGTCTACCAACCGGAATGAGTAATTTCCTACATCGCCACATTTTGCACAAATCGCATGCAATTTGGTTACATATTCCGCTACACTCATCAATTCGGGGATTACCCCAAAGGGCTTGCCTTCAAAGTTCATGTCCAGCCCGGAAACAATCACTCTAAAACCATGGTTGGCAAGCTCTGTGCAAACTTCTACTAATTTGTTGTCAAAAAATTGAGCCTCATCAATGGCTACTACCTGGCAGTTTTCAGTATAAATTAAGATATCTTCGGCTTTTTCGATCGGAATAGACTCTACATAATTTTGATTATGGGAAATGATGTCTTTTTCATCGTACCGCTTATCTATGGCCGGCTTTAAGATTTTAACGGTTTGCTTGGCAATCGTTGCCCGGTTGACTCTGCGAATTAACTCTTCGGTTTTTCCGGAAAACATCGAACCACAAATGATTTCTATCCAACCGGTTTGTTTTTCCGAAAATCGATCATGCAGTTTAGGCTCAATAAACATAGGTTACTCGTTAGTAATTAAAATTAAATCTTTATTCCTTTTGTGTGAGTTTACAACAATAGTGTATGTTTTGATTTTGTTATGCGCAATGTCCGCCTCGGAATAACAATGCCATAACCCTTAGGAAAAAATACCATTTGCAGGTCAAGGAATCATCTCAATTGTGTTGACTGCGCCAAGTATATTTACTTAACCTCCCTCAAGAAGCGGGCAAAAATAGAAACAAAACAGTTTCTCATGGAGAAAAAAGAGAAAAGTATATGATTTTTTTCTAACCTATTGAAACCGTTCTGAAAAAATACCGGCAAACATACTGTATCAAAAGCATGTCCATTATTAAACATGCTTTTTTACATAAATGATTTGATCTCCTTTGTCAATATCCTTGATTTTTTCAGTGAAAGGGATCAATACATTTTTGGGTTTTTCTAAAAATACAGGGACAATTTTACCATTTTGCTCTTCGATAAAATCGTCCATTTGTTCTTTATTATCAAACTTTTGCGTTTGAACGAGTTGTGTTCTTTTGAATAATTGGGCGAGTCCCATATAATCGGTTGCCCCTTTAAAAAGTAAATTTTTAGGTTTGCTTAAATCCACCATTTGGATTTCCCTGGGAGACACCAGGCGGAATACCTTCTCTTTCCCAAATTCGTTGCCAAACAAGCGGCATGCAAGGATATTGATTTCCGTATTGGAGGTGGTTGCATACAAATGACCATAGGATGATAAATCCAAATCTTCAATGTTGGATTCGCTCAAAATACTCCCTTCATACACAGGAAGCCATGCAGACTTCGCCTCGTTGATATTGGCTTTGGAAGTGTCGGATAACAGCACGGGAATGCCTTTTGCTTTTAGTACTTTGGCCATAAAGCGGGCGGTTTCATTGGCTCCCAAGAACAACACGCCATTGGGTTCCTTTTGTGTTACCCCTAGTAAATTGGCAATCGGTTTAGCCGTAAGCCCTTGAATAACTACGGTTCCCAGAATAATCAAAAAGGTGAGAGGCATTAGTAAGTGAGCATCGAAGGCCATTACATTGGAATCAGAAGGGGCCAAAGAGCTTAGCTTTTCCGAGAAAATAGAAGCCACCCCTGCAGCTACAATACCCCGGGGACAGATATACGATAAGAAGATCTTTTCATTGAGTTTCAAATCGGCCTTGTGGGTACTCAAAAAGATAGTGACCGGGCGGAGCAGGTAAACAATCACAACAAACAACAGCAAGCTTTTCATGTTGAGCAGGAGTTGAATATCGGCAATATCTATCCTGGATGAAAGCATTACAAAAAGAAAGGAAATGAGTATCAGGGTAACATCCTCTTTGAAACTGAGGATTTTTTTCAAATCATCAATTTTCAGATTGGCGAGAATAATACCCAATAATGTTACGGCCAATAAGCCGGATTCTTCGTGAGCCATATCGGCAATGACAAATGCCAGCATGACAAACGCCAGCACGATGATGTTTTTGAGATAGCCGGGGATTAAGTCTTTTTTGAGTAAGTGAAATAATAGGTAAGCAAATATCCCCCCTACAACTACTCCGGAAATAATTGTGAGTAAAAAACCCTTTAACGCAAAAAAGGTGAATTGCTCATTAGGTCTTCCTGAAATAACAAATTCGTAAATCAAAATAGCCACCAAAGCACCTACGGGATCTATTAGAATACCTTCCCATTTTAAAATGGTATTGATGTTTTGGTTGGGGCGTACGTTTCGGAGAATCGGACCGATTACGGTAGGACCGGTTACAATGATCAAGGCACCAAACAAAAAGGAAGCTTGTACGCCCATGCCTATGATATAATAGGCCGCCATAGCCCCACCTATCAGGCAGATAATGGTGCCGAAAAGGATGAGATTTCGGACGGTTTTGCCCAGATTGCGTAACTCTGCCACTTTTAAGGTAAGCCCTCCTTCAAAAAGAATCAATCCTACGGAAATGGAAATAACATCAAAAATTTTTTCTCCATTAAAAATATTATCTCCGTCAATAAATTTAGAACCGTCAGGAGTAATAAAAGTGGAAAGTGGTCCTACCAACAGACCGATAAGTATTAAAGGTAAGATGGCAGGTACTTTCAGTCGCCAGGCCAGCCATTGGGCTAACAAACCTAATATAATTAAGCCAGCTATTTCTATCATAGATTATGGGTTAATGCTTCCTTTAAAAATATAAAAAACAATCCGAAAATAGTATTTTAAATTAAGGCCAATTGCTGATTGATTTCCAAAGCCATTGCCTCTTGTTTTAATTCAGACTTTATTTGTTTCACATAATCGACCACATCATCCATGTGCCGGTTCATATCTGCCTGGGTCGCGTACGAACTGACAATGTAGACTTTTTCATCTACCAAACCTGTGTGTTCACTGTTCCAGACGCCTTGTGCTTCTTTGGTGGTAGACCCACCGAACCGCTCCGCCAAAAAGTTAGAGGTAGTTTGTACAAAAGGCCGGGTGTCACTGGTTTCATTGATGTTGACGGTACTTGGAATATAAATGGCAATTTGGTTGGTGCGTTCCATCCGGTTGATGAGTTTGTTTACGACTTTGGCCAATTGAATAGGTACCGGTTGGAGTTGTGGAATATCCGGAAATTGTTTTAAATGAGGCAGCTGAAAATCTATCCTGTCTTGCCAATAGGAAATGGCCCCGTTTTCCTCTTGATACCTGTTAATGATTTTTAAAAGGTTGATGCTATTTGCTCTTGAGTGGTTCCTGATATGTTTTTCTACCTGCTCCACTTTCCTTATGATATTCGTCCGGCAAGGGATATAAAGAATGACTTGCTTTGCATAATTCAATAACTCGTCCAGTTCTACCTGTGCTTTTGCATTGACTCCAATAATTACATTGTCATAATCACCTAGCAAACTGTCAAGCATCAGTGTATTTCGTGCCGAATGTGGCATGAGCTCTTTTTCTTTGTAAGACACTAAAACCTCATGCCCAGCCGGGTGTGGATATATTGCCTGATCTTTCTGTACCGGTAAATCATTGATGATGCGTTCCGGGTGAGGATATTCTACATAAATAGTGGATTTCCGGGATTTTTCTCTGATATTGGAGGCAATCAAATTCCCCAGTGTAGTGCTACCTTCCGCATGGCTTAAGTCATAGATGAGCACTACTTTTCCGTCACGCTTTCCATAGCTCATTCGTCTGGAGGCCTCTACCAAATACCTGCCTAGCATTTTTGCCAATTCAATGGTTACTTTCGGATATTCATGGAGAATATCCAAAAAATCATGACGACTGATGACCAAAACATCGACATCGCTCAAGGCACAGACGGTGGCAGACCGGGGTTGGTTTTCCAGGATCCCGACTTCCCCAAAGGTCATTCCCGGCATCAGGTATGCCAGGATCTTTTCCTTTTTATCCATTTCGTTTTTAATTGTCACAATTCCGTTGACAATCAAATACAGGCTATCACTGGGTTTTCCTTGATAGACAATACTGTCTTCCGGAAAGTATTGACGCAACTTGGCCACCTTAGCAATTTTTTCTAATGCTTGCCTGGATAAGTCTTTGAATAGTGTAGATTTTTTTAGTGCTTCAATTGTGTCCATCTAAAAAAATTGGGGATTGTAATGCATGATAACAAGTTGATACAATAATAATGAATTTACAGAAATTACTTGTGGCTTGGTAAAAGAAGAACCGGAAGAGGGTTGTAAAAAAACAGAAAAATAACAACAGGGATTCATTGTCTAAAGCAAATGACAATGAATCCCTGTTTGAGAAAAATGATGATAAAACTAAAAAGGGAATGGGGTTCCCCCTTTTGTTTACTCCTCTTAAAAACTTCTTTTAGAGGAAGATCCGAAAGGAGTTATCGAGGTATATTCTTAATTGCTTTGATGCGTTTTTAATTCCCGGATGTCATCTTCCAGGCGCCAAAACGCTTCCTTTAAATCCTGTACGGAAGTGCCACTTTCATCCGGGAAATTTTTGCTGATGTAGGCGGCAAATTTCCAGATTTCAATTACTTCTCCGGCGGCAATTTCGTATGGGGGGTAATTTAAATTGGAAGATTTCAATAAGAAGCTGCCCCGGTCTTTTACTTTGCTAAACAGTTTTTTCAACACGATTCCTTCCGAGCGTGATACGATGACACAAACTTGCCCGTCTTTCAGGTCGTTCCAATCCATTACGTATTCACCGATCACAATGGAGTTCGGTTGTAAGGGTAACATGGAATCCCCACTGATTTCAAAAGCCCGGTAGGTTTTGCCCCGGCTCAGGAAAGGTAGTTTATATTTGGGCAGTTCTGCCAGATACGTTTCATCGGCATACCCGGTCGTATAGCCAGCTGCGGCCTTTTCTGGGATTAGCTCTACATTTTCGTTTTCATCTTCATTCAGCGTAATGGTCAGTACCCGAAAATGCTTGCCGGAAATGTAGTTTTTCATTTCCTCTTTTTTCTGAGCTTCTGCTTGACCTAACTTTACTAACTCAACATTGATCAACTGATCTACGGTGATATTAAAGTAATCCGCAAGTTTGTTGAGTAATTCCAGCTTGGGTTCTGCTCTCCCGTCTTCATAGGAACTAATAGCACTACGCGTCACTCCCATGGCTTCCGCAAGTTTTCCTTGACTTTGCTTGCCATTTTGCTCTCGCAGATAGCGTAAATTTTTACTTAAATACATAGTTATGCTTATTTAATGAGCAGAAAAGTAATTGGTTTAATTGGTTTTGCTATCAAAGTTAACAAATGATGTTTTAATAAACAAATATAAGCTTGTATATTTGACAGTGACAAGAAGATGAGCAAAAATACGAACAAAAAAATAAAGGAGGAGGGTAGGTGATGCTTTTGAGGTAAAAGAAAAAGCTCTCTAAGTGGGAGAATGCCTCTAAAGAGAGCCTTTTGAGGTGGGCTTCGGGTGTTTATTTGACCACCACACCTTCCGCAACAAAGGCCAGTTCCACTTTGTCTTCTTGAATGGCAGCAATCTCTTCTTTACTTTTTCCGGCATCCTCGGCATAGTGTTGTAAGGTCTCTCTTGAAATGACTTGTTTTTTGGCCATTCCTTTGACGGTAGCTTCCTTGCCGACTATATCCTGGTCTACAAAGAACCCATAGTCTTTGAAAGTGACCCGTACGATGTTGTTGTCACTGCTTTGAAGCTTCATCCAGCAACCTTTCACTTTGCACACTTCCAGTACTTTGCCTGAAACGGTGGCTTCTAAAGAATCTATTGTTTGTAATTTTTCTTCCATCTGATCCAGAGACATTGCATTGCTTATTTCAATGGTTTCTCCGTACGTTTTATGCTCAACTTGAGCAAGTTCCTGATCCGGTGTCTGCCCTGTGGCAGTGGTTTGGGTTTCCGGTTTCTTTTCACAAGCTGTAAAAGTCAGCCCTGCCAATACTACTAAAATGATTTTTTTCATGATGTAAAAGGTTAAGTGTAAGTTGAAATTGAAGTGGTTTAAACTTATGGTTTTTGACCGAAGATGGAGTCCAAACTGGCTCATCAAGGCACTTTTTGAAGAGAATAGCCAAAGCTATTGTTACAAAAAGTAACACGGAGGAGGCGTTTTTGAAACATTTTTTAGGAAAAAGAAAAAGTTTAATTCACTTCATTATGTACTTGTTTGTTTATCTACAGGAATAAGGTGTATTCTTTTCGTTACAGGGTATTTATTTAAAAAAAAATCTAACGAAATGAGTGCTAAGAGATAAAAACTGGTTAAAAGTTAGGAGGGGGTGTTTTGCCCCCCCCCTTTCTTTTTTTTAATTCTTCGGGCTTTGAGAGGTATTGCCCTGAAATTGTTTTTTAAAGAGCATGAACCGGAAATTTATCTAATCTAAACATGAGATACATATTCGGGTTCGGCTTCTTTTATGTCAACAGTGCCTTCTTCGTTGATCGCAACGAGTTCGATTCTTTTCAACTCATTGGTTAATACAGGGTCGTATTTCGCAGTGACCTTGATATAGTTTTCGGTGAATCCATGCATCATCCCATCCTGTTCGGCATGTTCAAAAAGTACGGTTTTCGCAGCTCCTAAGTGTTGTTCATAAAAGGCTCTGCGTTTTTTATGAGACAAAGTACGCAACATTTTAGAGCGTTCGTGGCGTACTTTTAAGGGCACCACTTCATCCATATCCACTGCCGGGGTATTGGCACGTTCTGAGTAAGTAAATACATGAAGATAAGAGACATCCAACTCATTCAGGAAGCGGTATGTATCCATAAACTCTTCCTCGCTTTCGCCCGGAAAGCCTACAATCACATCTACTCCGATACAACAGTCAGGCATGACCGATTTGATTTTTTCTACCCGCTCGGCATAAAGACTGCGTTCGTACCGTCTACGCATATTCTTTAGCAACTTATCCGAGCCGGATTGCAGGGGAATATGAAAATGTGGTACAAATCGTTGAGACCGGGCTACAAAATCAATAATCTCATTGGTCAACAAGTTAGGTTCGATGGAGGAGATTCTGATCCGGTCGATGCCCTCTACTTTATCCAGTTCTTTTACCAAATCGAAGAAGCGGTACTGTCTTTTGCCGTCAATGATTCCGTAATCCCCCAAGTTTACACCTGTCAGTACCACCTCTTTTACTTCTGTAGCAGCAATTTCCCGGGCATTCACAAGTACGTTTTCGATGGTATCACTGCGGCTTTTTCCCCGGGCTAAGGGGATTGTACAAAAGGTGCAGTTATAATTACAGCCATCTTGCACTTTGAGAAAGGTACGAGTGCGGTCGTTCATGGAATATCCACTATGGAATGTATTGGCTTCTTTAATATCAGAGGCATATACTTTTGGAGTGTTTGATTTGATAAAGCCATCCAGGATATCCAAGAGTTGAAACTTTTCGGCAGCACCGAGTACGGCATCTACGCCTTTAATTTCCGAAATTTCTTTGGGCTTTAATTGGGCATAACAACCAATAATGATGATATAAGAATCAGGAGAGATGGCTTTGGCCTCTCTTACGATTTTCTTGCATTTTTTATCGGCATTTTCGGTAACCGAGCAGGTATTAATGACAAAGATATCGGGTTGTTCAGTGAATTCTACCTTTTGGTATCCCCGTTTTTCAAACATCCGGGCAATGGTAGAAGTCTCCGAAAAATTCAATTTACAACCTAGCGTATAAAATGCTACTTTCCTCATCTGCGCTTTTTATGATTCTAATGAATAGGCAAAATTAGGGAAAGATTAGCAGATACGGAACAGTTGGCAGGGTTCAGTTCAAGGAGATCGCTTAAAGAAGGGACTTCATACTGTACTTAATCGGCAGGGAAACATGAAAAACCGTGCCTTTGTGTTCTTCACTTTCAAACCAGATACGGCCCTGATGAGCTTCTATGATCTTTTTGGAAATAAACATACCCAACCCGGTAGAATGTTCTCCCTTGGTACCCGGCCGGCCGGCTTTGGTGAATTTGTCAAAAAGTATCGGTTGTAAAGCTCCCGGAATACCCATACCCTCGTCTTTTACGGAAATGATCAATTGATCGTCTTTGCGTTGGGTTGTAAGTATAATGGATTTACCTTCGAAGGAATATTTAATTGCATTGGAAATAAGATTGTCCAAAACCCTGGAGATTTTTTTCTTATTGATTTTTAAAATAATCTGGTCTGGGGGCAGGCTGTACTTCAACGAAATATTTTTGGTGTTTTTTGCCCAGGAAACATAAATGGGCAATAACTCCCGGATAAAATCTTTAAACCGGACGGTTTCTATTTTCTCCTCGGAACTTTGTGGGTTTTCAATAATATTAAGCGCAGTCAAATCATTGATGATGTTATTGGCATTGGAGCCCGCTTGCTTGACCAAATTTAAGATTTTGACAATTTCCGGGGTGAGGGCATTTCCCAGTTCAAAACGTAATACTTCCATCAAGCCTTGAATTTGGCTTATGGGGTTACGCAGGTCATGGGCGACTACCCCCAGTATCTCGTCTTTAGATTTGTTCAGTTCTATTAATTGATGTGTATGCCTCTTTTCCAGGTTGATGTTGGTGATCATCTCGAGCCGGTACAAATACTTTCCTTCATCGCTGTAAACGGCTTTTGATAATATCCCGAAGTAGTTGTATTGTCCCTTTTTATTTTTTCGTTTTTCTTCGAATTGTTCACTTTCTATATGCAATTCATTTAGTTTTTCCACTCTGTCCAGATGCACGTTCCGGTAGCTAGGGTGGATAAACTGTTCATGCAATTTTACGCCCAGCAATTCTTCCAGGGAATAGCCGGATAGTGCTATGAATTTTTGATTGCAGTGGAGAATATGATTGCCCCTGTCCAACAGTAAAATTCCACACGGAGCCGTATCATATAAGTATTTGCAGTCGAGGTTTTTTCCTTCCTGCACCCTTTGCGTTTTTTGCAAGATACCCACCACTTGTCCACCGGTAAGGATAGGCTCAATGTTTAGTTTGTATTTTTTAGAAGAACAGTAAACTACTTCCGGTTGATTGACCGGCTTTCCTGTTAAAACTTCGTGGAAATAATCAATCCAGCGAGTGTGATTAGCCTCTCCTATATATTGAAAAATGCTATCTTGAATTTTTGGGGCGTTTCCATGTATTGATGGGAATTCTGTGGCAAAATTCCGGTTAAATGCTACTAAACGAAAGTCTTTATCCAGACACGCTATTTGTTCCGGTTGTGTGTCCAATAGCTTTTGCATTATCAGCGAAGAGTCCAGCCCCACAGAGGGTTTCCGCTTTGAATAGCGAATCTCAATGAAGTTAGCAACAATGGTTTGGGTCTCTAATTCCAACAAAACAGACCGGACGTTCACGGGGAGTAAGCTTTGATCTTTGCGAACTATACGCAATTGCCAGTCGAGGATCTGATCTTTTTCAAACTTTAGTTTCCGGAAAGTACTGATGCTACGAAGGGTATCTTTGGGGTAGAGGAGGGGGCTGAGGTTTTTTCCTTTTAATTCATGAAAAGTATACTGAGTTAATTGACAAAAAGCAGGATTTGCCTCTACGATATTTCCCTGTTTGTTTACAATCAGTAAGCTGGTGTTCAATGTAACGCACAGTTCCAATTCAGCCTTTTGCATGATACTAATGGAATTATTTGATTAGTTGACATTAACAAAATTAATTGATTTTCTCAGAGTAATGTTAGAAAAAAGACAAGAATTTATAATAGGATTTGAAGAAAAACCTTATGAAACGGCTGAGGAGGCAAGCTTAATAAATGTTAATTAAAAGGCTTGATTGTCTGAGAGTAAGGTGGTTTTCAGGCAGAAAGGCGAAGAGTTTCCTTCCAATCCGACTCCTAACTGTGGGGGAGTATAAAATTTAAAAACCACTACTTTAAAAAGTAATTCCCAACACTACTCAGTATTGGGAATTGTGATATTATAATAGCTATTTGTAGAATTTCCGGAAAATAAACTATCCGTCTGTTGTTATTTTTTGCTGCCTTTGTACATTTTGTATTGCTGAAATTTACAGACGAGGGCACCATTGTAAAGGGTTAATTTTTTGGAAGCTCGCAATCCAATACATTTCAACGCTTCTTTATTGCTACTTAGCACCCATGCATCATAGCCGGAGTATTTTTGTTTCAATGTATCCCCAATGGATTTGTATAAGTTCTCCAGCTCTTCCGGTTGTAGCCTTTCTCCGTAAGGAGGGTTCGTAATCAAGAGGCCGTTATCTTGAGGTGGAATTTTTTCTTTAACCGCTTGTGGTGAAATACGGATAAAGCCTTCAAGCTTTGCTGCTTGTACATTTTCGATAGCCGCCCGGCAGGCCTTTCTGGAAATATCCGATCCTTCGATTTTATAAGCAAACCGTTTCTTTTGTGCCTTTTGAGCTTCTTCCACTAAGGATGACCAAAGTTTTTTATCAAAGTCTTCCCAGTTCATAAAGGCAAAATGCTTTCTGAAAATCCCCGGGGCTATGTTAAGAGCATACATGGCGGCTTCAATTAATATGGTTCCGGAGCCACACATCGGGTCTATAAAGTGGCTATTCGTGTCCCAGTCGCTTAGAAGTACCATGCCTGCCGCCAATACTTCATTCAAAGGTGCGGAAGTACGGGTTTGGATATATCCCCTACGGTGAAGCGGGATACCTGAGCTGTCCAGGGACAGAATACAATCCTCTTTGTTGATATAAATATTGACCCTGAAATCCGGGTTTTCGGTATCGACATTCGGCCTTTGATCAAAGACTTCCCTGAATTGATCGGCAATGGCATCCTTCACTTTGAGGGCCACGTATTTGGAATGTTTGAAGTGGGTTGATTTGACTGTACTTTCCACGGCAAACGTTTGGTCGAGGCGGAACATTTCCGTCCAATTGACCAACTGGCAAGCTTTGTACAATTGTTCCTCGTTAGAAGCCCGGAAATGGTGGATGGGTTTTAATATCTTGATAGCGGTACGCGACCATAAATTGCATTTATACAACGTAGCCAAATCTCCTTTGAAAGACACGGAACGTACCCCCTTTTTGATCTCTGTCCCTCCAAGTTGTTGGATTTCCTTGGCAAGTATTTCTTCCAAGCCAAAAAAAGTTTTGGCAGTATAGTGTTCCGTTTTATGCATTTGAGTTTTGATAATGGTACGGTTTATAATGTTTTCAAATGATTGATCGATCTAAATATTCCTGGCCTTATCATTGCCGGGTATTGTATGCGCAAAATTACATAAATCCCCAAGCTATTTTTATAAAGTACACTTCTTTTCGTTAAGTAGGATTTTGCTAGCCTGTGTCATTCAGTTGATTACAAATTTTTTTTTCGGTTCAGGCAACCATTTATCGATAAAATTTATCTTTAATACAAGATAAGATTCTTAATCCTTAAGTATATTTGTCCGGCTAACATTTAAATCAATAGTTATGACTTTTAGCGAATATTCCCAATATGCCCATACCGAAATCCAACGATTATGTGTTGAGTACATGGGTATGGAAAAGCTACCTCAAGTAATCTTATGGGCAGTACCTTTTTTGTTATTGTTCACCTTAATCGAATTCCTGGTATCCCAGAAAAAACAACTGAAAATCTATGAAAAGAAAGATTTTTGGGCAAATGTTGGAGTCGGAATTGGTAACTTGGTTGTGAATGGTATAGTACAAGGTTTTCTGTTCGTTTCCGTGTTTTATGTGTACGATATTTCTCCTCTACCCATGGTGCCTTTCACTTGGTGGGGATTTGTTTTATGTTTCTTCTTTGTCGATTTTCTGAGATATTGGGTACACCGTTGGGGGCACGAACGCAGAGTGTTATGGGCAACCCACGTTACACATCATTCTTCGGCGAAGTATAATTTTGCCGTAACCTATCGTCTCTCTTGGACACAAAGTATCAAGTTTATTTTCTTTTTGCCAGTGGCCTTTTTCAAGTTCAATCCCATTATGTTTTTTATCTGTCACCAGATCGCGGTATTAGCACAGTTCTGGTACCATACGACATTGATCAAAAAACTACCGGCATTTATCGAATACATCTTTGTGACACCCTCTCATCATCGGGTACATCATGGAAAAAATGACATCTATATCGATAAAAACTATGGGACGGTATTTATTATTTGGGATCGTATTTTCGGAACCTTTCAAGAAGAAATAGAGGAACCGGTCTACGGGATTACCACTGAGTTAAACACCTACAACCCCGTAACGTTGAACTTCCATGTATGGCAAGATATCTTCCGGGATGTAATTCACGCAAAATCGATCAAAGAAGGCTTACATGCTATCTTCCGCAGAACGTAAGCAACGCCTATCCGGAATACAAAACACCCCCTCTGGACAATATGTAACAGAGGGGGTGTTTTTTTGGGTATTGTTTTTATTTAAAAGTGGCAGTGAGTTTAGTCCAGAAGGGCGGTGATGGTAAATAGTAAGAATATGCCTATAATCATGACGGCATACATAATCAGGTCTATTTTTATATACTTCTTATATTTAAGATATAGTTCTTTGATTTTCATTCGAAACAGTATTTTAAAGGCTTTTTGAATAATTTCTTTAGGGTTATTTACACTATTGTCATTGCAGAAAGTTATCCCATCCTTGAGAAGGGGGGGATCCGAATGAATGAATCAGACCTGCTAATTTACTTTTTTCTTTAGAGAAATGAGGGTGGCCAGGTAAGTTTTCTCTTTGTTAAGAGAATCGTAAAGCGGAAAAAATGTGAATAAAAAAAGGAAAGGTTGGTGTCCTTCCAACCTTTCCTCAAAAAGGAATTTATTATTCTGTAACTTGTCGGTCTTCTGTTTTTTTTGTTTTCGCTGCTTTTTCTTGACCTTCTTCATTCAGAAGTTGCAGGCATTGCTTTACCATGTTTTTCGAACCGATAAACAGAGGAACCCTCTGATGCAGGCTTTCAGGCATGATATCCAGAATGCGTTCTTTGTCGGAAAAGGCCATTCCCCCGGCTTGTTCCGCCAAGAAGGCGAGTGCATTGCACTCATACATCAGCCTTAGTTTGCCCTGTGTATGTTTTTTGGTAGCGGGGTAAAGGTACATGCCTCCTTTGAGCATATTCCGGTGGAAATCCGAAACCAATGATCCGATATACCTTCCACTGTATTGGTTTTTCCGGCAATGTTCAATAAAGTTTCTGATACCTTCCGAAGTTTGGTAATACAATCCGTCATTAAAAGAATAGATTTCCCCGTTTTCTTTCATCTTGATGTTCGGATGGGAAAGGAAGAATTCGCCCAATGAGGGTTCATAGGTAAATCCGTTTACGCCATATCCTGTGGAGTAGACCAACATGGTAGAAGAGCCGTAGAGTACATACCCTGCCGCAATTTGGTCGCGGCCAGGTTGTAGCATATCCTCCAAGGTAGGGGGAGTGTTTAAGGATGTACGTCTTCGGTAAATGGAAAAAATCGTCCCGACAGAAACATTTACATTGATGTTAGAAGATCCGTCCAGAGGGTCAATAGCGACTACATATTTCGCCTTGGGGTTTTTGGTGTCAATGAGGTTTTCGTCTTCTTCGGAGATGATTCCACAGGTTTGTTCGCCTTTTATCAAGGCCCGGATAAAGCGGACATCGGCCACCACATCCAGTTTTTGTTGATTTTCTCCCTGGACGTTTTCTTCTCCTACACTGCCTTCAATGCCGGAAAGACCGGCCCGGTTGATTTCCCGGTTGATGATTTTGGCCGCCAAGGCGATGTCTCTGAGCAGTTGCGACAACTCTCCGGTGGCAAAAGGAAACTGTTCTTGTTTCTGGGCGATAAACCGGTCCAAGGCAGTACCTATGGGTGCAGTAAACTTTTCAAGCATGGTTATGTGTAATTTTAATTATTTTATTGGTAGATTAAGTTACATAGTTCTTGGGCAAATTTATATAGCAAGTAATATAAAAATTCTATAATAAGTGTAAACTTTGGCCAATCCCCTTGGTTTATTGATGGTAAGTCGATAGGTTCGCAGCTCTAAAGAATAAGACAACCATCAATTAGCACCGGAAGAGAGAAGCGCGGAACTGCCCTGGAAACTGAAGATCAGCAGTATCAATGAACCTCAAGTACGTATAGCTAACCGATTATTAAAAAAAATACGAAGTAGTTTATGCAAGCAGCTCAGATCATTCAAGATTTTTGGGACTCCTTGAAGGACTCTTTAAAAGAGTTTCAAAACCCATTGCATTTACCTGTGTTTGGAACGATATCCTCTCGGCAAGTACCCAGTTTGAGAAAGGTCGTGTTAAGAGAAGTGAATATAGAAAAGCGTTTCTTGGTCTTTTATTCCGATTACCGTACGAGTAAGATTCAGGAACTGAAAGTGGCTCCAAGAGTGTGTTGGTTGTTTTATGAGCCTGAAAAAGAAAGACAATACCGGGTGTATGGTGATACCAAAGTGTATCATACCAATGAAGTTGCCTGTAAGTATTGGAAAAAACTTTCTTATCAGGATCAAAAGGAATACCATCTGCGCTCCACACCCGGTACTACCTATCCTAAAGACAAGTTGGAAATAGAAACCGATTCACAAGAAGCGTATCAAAATTTTTGTGTGGTAATTACACAAATTGACGAGGTGGATTACTTGGAGTTGGGAGTAGAAGAGCACTTCAGGTACCTGTGTACTTATCAACAGCAAGAATGGGTGGGAAAACGTTTGGTGCCTTAAATCCGGTTTGAATAGGAGGGAAGTTCTTTCCAAGTGGATGTCTGGTCATAGTGAAAAAAGAAATAGGTTCCGAATGAAAACCACATGGTAAATGAGTATTTTACGCTGTTGATTTTTATAAAAAAAATCCCTGTCAATCATTGTCAGGGACTTTTTGAGTAATTTGAAAAACCATGAACTATTCTCTTTTTTTACTGGAATATATTTGTTCTTTTAGTACTTCAATCTCGTTTTCCAATTCAGATTTTTGTCTGAACATTTCTTCTTGAGTGGCCTGTAACTCTTCTTGGTTTTGACGCATTTCTTCTTCTGCAGCTCTCAATTCTTCTGTTTGTTGTTGGGATTGTTCTAACAGTGATTTTGTGTGGATATTGATCTTGATACTGTACAAGGTAGAGGCAATGATCTCGCTTAATTTTTCCACAAATTCAATTTTAGCTTTCTCTAATTGAGTAAATGAAGCCAGTTCAATAATCCCAAACACTTCCTCATTGATCATGAGTGGAACAATCAGAATGCATTTCGGTTTCCCTTTGCCTAAACCTGAAGAGATTTCTACAAAATCCTCCGGAATTTCAGTTAGGAAAATAGTCGCTTTTTCCAACCATGCTTGCCCGGCCAGGCCTTCCCCTTTTTCGATGTGTTGTTGCATATACTTTGACTTGCCCCAAGCGTAGGTTGCCAGTAGTTCCAAATAAGGCTTTTCCTGACTTTCTTGATTGATGATAAATAGTTTGCCTTGGTTTGCGTCCAAATAGTTAATCAAGTTAGAAATCAACTGTTGGCTCATTTCTTCAAGATTGTCTTGGTACTTCCGGAGTATTTCTCCGAAAGTGGCGAGCCCCTTCGTAGACCAGTTACGGATTTTTTCGGCATCAGCGGTCGTCAAAAGTTTTTGATGCATGGCAAGTAAAGCCTGGGCCAGCACATCATTGGCGTATTGTTCTTCATATTGGATGTTTAATTCCCCATTTCCAATACGTTCGGCAAAACTTGCAGCGGTTTTAATTCGGTCAATATGATTGTTTAGGGCTTTTAGGGATTCCCCCGTTTCATCGGTGCTTTTTACATTAAGTTTGTCCGGATAAACTCCTTGGGAAAGTTGAACAAGACAATCTTTAATTGACAAGATGTTTTTGCTCAATTTATTAGAAAAAATGCTGGCAATGGCCATCCCTATGGCCAATTGAGTGAAAAATACGACTATGAATAAAGCAATTGAAATGCCGACACTTTCTTGGGTCTTTCGATAAATGACCATTTCAATATCATGTACAGTGTTTTCCACTTTATGTGCCAGGCTGCGCATCTCCCCTTTTAACCCGTCTTTAGGTGAAAAGCCAATGATATTTTCGGTTTCCGCAATACTTTCAAAAATCTTTCTATATTGTCCGATCCATTCTAATAGTTGAAGCCGGTCGCTTTCCGATTCACTATCTGTTTGGGTGGATTGTACAGATCTCTTAAATACTTCCACTGCATTGAGAAAACTATTATAACTCGTTTCATTCCAGTTCAGGGCAAATTCCGCTTCGAATTTATTGGTTTTGAAATACAGGCTTTTGTCAAAAGGGTAGGAGCTATTTTCAATTTTGTCCTGTATGGCCTTCATTTCTCCAATAAGCCCCCATTCCCCATAGCCTCTGTATTTATAAGATTGTGTCATTAGAAGAAATTGATCGGAATAACCCAACAGGTATTCATGCAAATCGGTTAAATAACTCTCAATATGAAATGCTTGTACATAATCATTCTGTTGTAAGAGGTTAAACTCATGTTCGAATTTCTTACTAAGCGAATGGTGCTCATCTATGTATTTGCTTCTCCCCGACTTATTAAATTCTTCACTGACAGGCTCCCGCATGATAAAATCTTTCTCCAACCTTCGAAACTCTAATAGCATTACATTAAAGTTGGAAAAAGAGGTTTTTACTTCATTCAATTCCAAAATACGGTGAATGGAGAGGTAGCCCCATAATGCCAATCCAAAGGAAAGAAACAGTAAGCCACCAAAAGAAAGGAGTAATTTGGATTTAATAGTTAATTTCATGTTTGTGGTTTTTGAGAAATAAAACTTTGTGGAAGTTGGAGTTGATAGGAGCTTTGTATAAGCTGAAGAAGAGAATTCTTTTCAGTTATTTAATTAACTTTCTACTGTTCAAAATGAAATGTTAAGACAAAGAAAGGCATGTAGGTTTAAGATCTAATTATCAGCGTTTTAATAGGGTGTTGAACTCGTAATCAACTTGGGATGGAAACCTTACGTGTATTTAATGAAGAACGGATGCTATTTTTTGAATGTTAGTTAAATGATTTGTGTGTTAAGTTGCTTTAAATCAGTTTTTTGCGAATCATTTTCTTTGGCTTGATTTTGTGTTTTTGTAGTTTGGGTAACTTTATTAGATACATGTAAGTTGGTATAAAAATTAAATATTCTCTTTCCGGGAAAAAGAAAATTATGCAATCAAATGTGATAAAGAGCGGCTTATTGGGTTTAGCCATAGGAGATGCGTTAGGGGTTCCTGTGGAATGGGTATCTCTAATTTTTTTATTCCGGGCGGTTTTGAAGTTCGGGAGGTGACAAAGAAAGAAGGGTATTATACCTTTTATGCGAAGTAATGTTGCCAATAATTAGGTGGTTTTGAGCAGTTCGAATGCCTGTGGAATGAGTTTCCTTTTGAAGGACAACGGGTCACTAATGAACACGTGGAAAAATTATTTCTGAACAGTGACAGCGTAAGTACTTGACAAGCTTGCCAAAGAAGAATTGGTTAAAGCTTTTAACCCCACAAAAGAGGAAGTGGAAGCGCTTCGTCCGGAGGGGATTGATTTTTATCCGGAAGGAGAGGTGGGTTTGACTTATTGCCTTCCCGAAGAAGCTCCATATGAATACATGAAAGTCTGCTTTTCCAATGAACTGGATGCCGTAGAAACTACGTTTGGCTATTTCTGAAAAACAAGTTCAAATCCAACACCGTTTTTTTAATCCTGCAAGCTACTATTTTTTAGAAAAAGCTTGTATCTTTTTCTAAATTCTTCATTATGTAAAAAAAGTAAAAGGGATTTATGGAATCTGTTGTGGATTTGCATCCTTACTAAAAATTGTCACATCTAGATTACTTAGTGATGAAGAAAACCTTACTTATATCCGGTTCAATACTTCTGTTTTTGACAGTGGTCAGTACCTTGTCTTTTCGATTTAAGCCAACTTCGGATTTTATCAATCACCTTATGAAAAAATTAGAAACCTACCAACATCATTTACCCCAAGAAAAGGTTTATCTTCATTTTGACAAACCTTTTTATAAACCGGGGGATGATCTCTGGTTTAAAGCTTACTTGCGTAACGGGAGCAACCTTCAAGCTTCGCAGACTAGTGAAATTATTTATGTAGAACTCATTAATCCCAAAGGGACCATCGAGAAAGAGCTTCGTCTGGTCGCTCAAAACGGATGGACCAAAGGAGATTTCCATTTGGACGAGTCCAGTCCCGGGGGAATGTACAAAGTGAAAGCCTATACCCAATGGATGAAAAATTTTGGGGAGGATCTTTTTTTTGAAAAGGACCTTCAAGTACAAGCTTTAGTACTGCCGAAGTTGAGAATGAAGCTGGATTTTGAACGGAAAGCCTACGGTCCGGGCGACCAAGTGGTGGCCACACTGGATCTGGCGACCTTGAGTAATCAAGCATTAGCCAAACATAAGTTCAACTATACTGCCCAGTTACAAGGGGGTGAATTTAATAAAGGAAAAGGACAAACAGATGCAAACGGAAAAGCCCTTGTAACATTCGACTTACCCGAAAAACTCGAAACCAACAATGGTTTGTTGAATATTACCATTGATTATGAAGGGTCCATCGAATCGATATCCCGCTCCATCCCAATCGTATTGAATGCCATTTCACTGCAATTTTTCCCCGAAGGGGGAGATTTGCTCAGTGAAGTAGAGAGTAATGTAGCCTTTAAGGCCCTGAATGAATTTGGAAAACCGGCGGATGTGGAAGGAGTGGTGTTGAATAAGGATGGGGAAGAAGTAGCCGTATTTAGTAGTTTTCACCAAGGAATGGGGGCTTTTACATTGACCCCGGAAGAGGGAATGTCCTATTCGGTTCAATTGACGAAACCGGAAGGTGTCGCGAAGAAATACACATTGCCAGAGGTATTGCCCAAAGGATATCGCTTGTCACTGGAGTCGCAAACATCCGGAGAGTTAAACGTGAATGTTCATGCTCCTTTGAAAGCTTCGCTAACCTTGATTTTACAACAGGGGGGAACCGTTTATTTTAAAGAAGAAATTTCTGCTAAAGAAGGAGAAAATTCCTTTGAAATTCCTACGGCCAATGTACCAGCGGGTGTGGCACAGTTGACCCTCTTCGATCGCAAGCAAATTGCCCGTTGTGAACGCTTGGTTTTTGTAAGCCCGGAAAAACAATTACAGGTGGAAATCAGCACCGATAAAGAAAAATATTTGCCTCGTGAAAAAGTAGAAATGACCATTCGCACCAAAGATGAAGCCGGTTTACCTGTTCCGGCTAATCTGTCTCTGGCAGTGGTAGATGACAAGCTGATCAGTTTTGCCGATGACAAGCAAGACAATATCCTCTCTTACTTACTATTAAGTTCGGAAGTGAAAGGCAATATCGAAGAGCCGGGTTTTTACTTTAAAAAAGACGAACCTAAGGCCCAAGAGGCCTTGAATTACCTGTTGATGACTCAAGGCTACAGGCGCTTCACCTGGAAAGAAGTATTGGAAAGTACGGAAGCCAGCCTGAAAGACCGGATAAAACTACCGGCTGAAAAAGCGGTTGTCAGGGGAAAAATACTCGATCCGGATACGGAGGCACCCGAATTAAACGCCAAGATAACTGTGTTGGAAACCGAGGAGGTGACCTATACGGACCAGGAAGGAAAATTTGAATTTAAAAATCTGGATTTATCCATTCCGGTTACCTTACAAATGGAAACCAAAGACGGGAAGACCCGGATCATTCAAGTGAATGATTATGCACAAGAATATGTCGTTGGTCAACAGTTTGAAGGTACGGTAACGGATGTGTTAGGAACAGTACTTCCGGAAGTTTCGATTGTTGTTAAAGGAACCAACATTAGTACTGTGAGTGATGAGAATGGGAGGTTTAAGTTACCGGTAAGTGATGAGGACGCTATTTTTGTTTTTAGTTGTGTGGGTTATGAAACCAAAGCCATCAACCCTTCTAAAGTTCGTTCTCAAAAGGTGGTATTAAAGGAAGAATACAAGGACCTAGAGCAAACATTTGAAGCTGCCGGTAATATACAGCAACTGAATATTAGAAGGAAGAACAAACTTTTTGCAATGCCTGAAGTTGCAGAAGTGGTGCAGAAACAGGAAATGGTGGAGGAAATCGAAATTGACCTGGATGTGGAAATAGAAGAGCCGGAATTGGGTTTTGATGAGATGCTAGAAATGGACGAGTGGGTTGAAGTAGACCCGGATATAGATGCATTATTTATGATTACGGAAAAACTGGCACAACCTGAAGGGGGAATTGAACAGTTTTATCAATATTTGAGAAACAAAATAAAGTATCCTGAACAGGCGCTAAAGTTAGGACGGGAGGGCCGGGTATTTGTGCAATTTGTCGTGGAGAGGGACGGATCTATTACGAATGCTGAAGTTGTAAAGGGTATTGGAGCAGGCTGTGATGAGGAAGCACTAAAAGTGATTTCAAATGCTCCTAAATGGGAACCAGGGCAACAGGATGGTCAAGCAGTGAAAATGAAAATGGTGCTTCCGGTAGTTTTTTCCACTGAAGGAGAAAATGAAAATCAAGGAGGGGCGTACTTTCAAGTTGCTAACCAGAGTCACCGGAAATTGATCACGCAGAAAGCACAATACCACCGTACCAGAGAGTTTTACGCACCGGTTTATCAAGTGGGAGAAGTGGTAGAAACCCGTACGGATTTCAGGCAAACGATTTATTGGAACCCGGAAGTGCGGATTGGAAAATCAGGAGAAACCACTCTTACTTTTTACAACTCCGATGAAGTCACTACTTTCCGGGCCACCGTGGAAGGAGTAGCGGATGAAGGACTGGTGGGGCGTCAAGAGTTTACCTACTTTACACAATTACCCTTCAGCATGAGCACCAAAGTGCCGCCCGTATTGGCATTTGACGACCGGGTGGAAGTACCGGTGACTTTGAAAAACAATACGGACAAAGCTGTAACGGGAATGTTGAGTGTTCGTACCCCGGAAGGCTTTCAGTTGGCGGGTGATTTTAGCCCGGAAGTCAGCGTTCCGGCCGGAAGTGTTAAAACGATTACGATCCCGTATGTAATCACACATCAGAAAGCGGGCAAGGGAAAATTTACCATGGCTTTTATGAGCTTGGGCTTAAGGGATGCATTTGAGCAAACCGTTGAAATCCTGCCCAAAGGATTTCCTGCAACGGTAGCCTTTTCCGGGAATGAGTTGAGCCAATCTTTTGAAGTAGAAATCAACGACTTGGTAGAGGGTTCTTTAAGTGCTACTTTCACTGCTTACCCGGATGTACTCACCGACCTGATGGCCGGCATTGAGTCCATTTTACGGGAGCCTTACGGTTGTTTTGAGCAAACGTCTTCCAGCACCTATCCGAACATCCTGGCTTTGCAATACATGGAAGAAAGTGGTCAATTCGATCCGGCCGTTCGTAAGAAAGCCCTGGATTTGATTGACAAGGGGTATAAACGCTTGATTTCTTTTGAAACTGCAGAAAAGGGGTATGAATGGTTTGGTGGAGTGCCTGCCCACGAGGGTTTGACGGCCTATGGCTTAATGGAATTCAAAGACATGGAGGAAGTATACGCCAGTGTGGACCCTAAAATGGTAGAACGTACGGCTAACTGGGTGATGAACCGGAGTGACGGACAAGGAGGGTTTAAATTGAGCAGTCAGGCACTGGACGAGTTCGGCCGGGCGAGTCAGGAAGTATCCAACGCCTATTTGATCAACGCATTGACAGAAACGGGGTACGGAGATGTGAGTAAAGCTTTGGAGAAGGCAAACCAGGAGGCGCTTTCGTCTAAAGATGCTTATCGAATGGCTTTGATAGCCGGGGCGTATTTTAATGAAAATCAAAAAGAAAAAGGGCAGGCCTTGCTCAAGGAACTTTTGAAACAAGTGGATAAAAGAGGTTTTGAAAAGCTGCATGCCGAGCATTCCATTACCCGTTCCGGAGGCAAGTCTTTACAGGTAGAGACGACTTCGTTGGTTTTGCTGGCGATGCTGAAATCCGGTCATCCAGAGATCAAGCATTTGCAGGAGGGAGTTGATTTTCTGGTGAACTCCCGGGAATATGGCGGTTTCGGTTCTACACAAGCGACCATTTTGGCGCTAAAAGCCTTGACTGAGTATGCCAAGTTCTCGAAAAGCACAGCCAGCAGTGGTACGATTGTCCTTTATCGAAATAGCAAAAAAATAGCCTCTGTTCCATACGAAGAAGGTGCACGGGGAGAGATCGTCATCGATCACTTGGAGCAATATCTAAAACCGGGCACGCAAACCCTGGAAGTGCGTTTTGAGGATACCCAAGATGCCCTGCCGTATACCTTGAATGTGGCTTGGTCTACCTATACACCCAAAGACAGTAAATTATGTAAGGTGGGGTTGGACACAAAACTTTCGACAGAGAAAGCGAAATTGGGAGAAACGGTGCGTCTGACTACGGTATTGGAAAACAAAACTTCCGAAGGGCAACCTATGACCTTGGTGAAGGTCGGAATCCCCTCAGGTTTGAGTCCACAACCCTGGCAGCTGAAAGAATTACAGGAACAACAAAAGGTTTCCTATTATGAAGTGACCGGGAATTATGTGGTCTTCTATTTCCGTTCATTGAAACCGAAAGCCAAACATACTATTCATTTGGATTTGAAATCGGAAATACCGGGCGACTACGTGGCCCCGGCCAGTTCGGCCTATCTGTATTATACCAATGAGTTCAAAGCTTGGTCAGGAGGAGAACGCATACGATTAGTACGTTAAATAGAGTTTGTTGAGTATCATTTGTATAGATAATGAAAACACCCGTATGGTCTCCAAAAGACCATACGGGTGTTTCTTTTTGGTTTTATTAAAATTTTAAACGAGCAACAGGAACAAACTTTCGATAGTTTGTATCAACTACAAAAAAGAAATAAAGTCAAAAGGGTATTGAAAAATTAATTCTTGAAGAAATAAGGAACATTTATAACGGTGAATATTATTCTTATCAACCCTGCCTACCGCCCATCCTTCAATCTTTCATTCTTATAACTATTCCATTGTCAGAATTAGATAAATCTAAGATTCTGAAAGGGGGCTAGGACTTTTGCAAGTTTTTTGAATTAGTTAATTGACCTTTCTTCAGAATTATTACATTTGCAGCGATTGTATGAAGGACAGAACATAATAACAATGGCTACTTCCCTAAAAAATTTAAGCGATTATCAGATCAAAAAACAGGTTGATCTTTCCGATAAAAAATTTGCGCTAGTCGTAAGTGAGTACAACGAAAATATTACCGGAGCTTTGTTCCAAGAGGCTTTTCACACCTTGGTAAAAGAAGGAGCAAAAGAGGAAAATATAGAAGTACATACAGTGCCTGGTGCGTACGAATTGACCTTTGGAGCACAAAGGGCTGCCAAAAAAGAAGATATTGATGCGGTGATTTGTCTCGGTTGTGTCATTCAAGGAGATACCAAACACTTTGATTTTATATGTGATGCAGTGGCACATGGCATTACCCAAGTGTCTTTAAAGTTTGACAAACCGGTAATCTTTGGAGTATTAACGCCCAACACCCTTCAACAAGCGCTTGACCGGGCTGGAGGCAAACATGGAAACAAGGGTGTGGAAGCAGCGGTTGCAGCCATTAAAATGTTGGAAGAATAATTGCATTCCTAGTTAGTTGTTGGTTCTTGTTTAAGGTATGGACCAACACAATGGAAGACATTTGAATAAAATAAAAATATAGCTAAAGCCTGCAAGGCATTGGGTTAAGTTTATGTGGACATCACTAGCGCATTTTGTATTAAAATACCGTTTGCCCCTGATTATTCTTCTCTTAGCGGTCACCGGATTTATGGGGTATATGGGGACCAACGTAAAGTGGTCGTATGAGTTGATTAAAATTGTACCGGATGACGATCCGGCCATGGAAGATTACACCCGGTTCAAGCAACTTTTTGGAGAAGATGCCAATGCTTTGGCGATTGGTTTGAATAGCGAAACGGTATATCAGTTGGAGAACTTTCAAAAGCTTGACCAGTTTTGCGATTATATCAAAGAACAAGAAGGAATTGTAGATGTACTTTCGATTTCTAATATTTTATATCTTCATCCGGATCAAGTTGAAAAACGCTTTGAGCCAAAGCCTTTGTTCGAGCAGATACCCTCGTCTCAAGCAGAGTTGGATAGTTTGTTAGAGGTTGCCAAAGGACTAAAAATTTATGAGGGAGCCTTATTCAATTCTTCTACGGGGGCTACGGCCATATTCGTTACTTTTGACGAAGCACACCTGAACTCAGCTGACCGCGATCATGCCATCCATAGAATTGAAGAAAGGGCGGACCAGTTTACTCAAGAAACCGGTATCGATATGCATATTGCCGGCTTGCCATACGTAAGGTCTACCATGGCCGTCAAAGTGAAAAAGGAAATGGAAATGTTTTTGGCGTTTTCTATCCTGATCACCACCTTGATATTATTCCTTTTCTTCCGTTCTTTTTCTCCGGTATTCTTTTCGCTTTTGGTCATCGGGATGGTCATCATCTGGACAATGGGGACCTTGTCTATTTTGGAGTACAAGATCACCATCCTCACAGGGCTATTACCTCCGATTTTGGTAGTTATAGGCATTCCCAACTGTATCTATTTGCTGAATAAATACCATCAGGAATACGCCAAGCATAACAATAAAATATTAGCGCTGAGCAGAATTATCCGGAAGATCGGTATCGTCACGCTGATTACCAATACCACTACAGCGATTGGCTTTTTTGTGTTGATCTTTACAGGAATTGTTCCAATGATGGAATTCGGGATTGTGGCTACGATCAATATCTTTAGTACATTTTTGATCAGTATCATTTGGATACCCGCTGTCTTTTCGTATTTGCCCGAGCCGCAAACGCGTCATATCAAGCACTTGGATTTTAAACCTACGGTAGCGGTATTAAATTTATTCGACCGGATTGTCAGTCATTACCGTACTCCCGTATACATCGTTTCGGCAATCATATTGGTAGCGGCAATCATTGGTACGTTAAAAATCCAAGCTCTTACTTTTATGGTAGACGATATCCCCGATCACAGCCGATTGAAGCAAGACCTGGCTTGGTTTGAAGATAATTTTGAAGGAGTGATGCCTTTGGAAATTATTGTGGATACCGGTAGAAAACAGGGAATCCGGAAACGCGCTAATTTGCAAAAGATTGAAGAACTGGCTCAGATTATTGGGGAGTATCCGGGAGTGACCACACCTATGTCCATGGTTACTTTTTTGAAGGCGGCCAACCAATCTTATTTTGGCAACCATCCTACTGATTACCGCTTACCTTCCAAACGGGAAGAACCCTATGTACTCAGGTATGTAAAGAATCAGGATGAAGGTGTAGGTGGCATGGCAAGTACCTTTGTAGATTCTACAGGGCAGTTGCTTCGCGTATCCATGAAAGTAGCAGATTTCGGTTCGTTGCGTTTGGACTCGTTAATTAATTATGAATTGAAACCTGCCATCGATTCCGTATTTGAAGGAACAGACCTGAAAGCCGATATTACCGGAACAACTTTGATCTTTATCAAGGGGAATGATTATTTGATAAACAACCTCCGGAACAGTATGATCATTGCCTTTATATTGATTGCCATCATTATGGGAACCTTATTTGGCAACTTCCGGATTATCATTATTTCACTGATCCCGAATATGCTTCCTCTCCTGTTGACAGCCGGATTGATGGGGTATCTGGGAATACCTTTAAAACCGAGTACAGCCTTAGTCTTTAGTATTGCTTTCGGAATTTCCGTGGATGATTCCATTCACTTTCTGGCAAAATACAGGCAAGAACTATTGGCGCATAAGTACAATGTACTACAAGCGGTAAGAGTCAGTTTAAAGGAAACCGGAACCAGTATGATTTACACTTCGATTGTGTTATTTGCCGGCTTTGTGATCTTTGCAGGTTCCGAATTTGGCGGAACCATTGCTTTAGGAGCTTTGACATCTACTACGCTTCTTATCGCTATGCTCACCAACCTGATTTTGTTACCCTGTTTGCTACGTTCTTTTGATGTGGATCGTAAGCAGGTGCGATTACAACCGATCTTTGAGCAATATGACAATGTGTATTTGGAGGACGAAGATGAAGAAATCGATGTAAATCTGATCGAAGTAAACCCCAGCTATTCTCGGGATAAACAAGACGGTTGAAGCTTGTGAAATTCAATTGAAAATAGGATAAATTAAAAGGCGATCTAATACAGGTCGCCTTTTAATTTGCTATAAATGAAACTAAAAGGCTGTCGCAAGTTGCGCTTTAACATCATTTATCACTACAGATTATCAATAAATATTACTTGATTAATCAACCCCTAAGTTTTCCCGGTTTTCCCGAAGGATTACTGGGTTGAGGTTTGGGTTTGAAACGAATAATGATGGACTTGTATTTGATTGGGTAACTTGTTGAGTCACTTGATAATAAAAGGTTGAAAACAGCACTAATACGATACATTGTATAGTAAAGTGGGCTTTATTTTCGGGGCGATAATTGTTTACTGCCAAGTAATAAATTCAAAGAGTAATTATAACTGCTTTAGTAATTACTAAACTAACACCTCTTTGAGGTAAAGCTCCCCCTCAAAAAAGCAGCAAACAATATCAAAACTTCAATTCATTATACTCACAAGGAAATATTTGTCATTCAAACAGAAGCTTTTTAAATAGTTCTTCACCCTGCTATATAACGGTCAATGGTAGTAGGTTTTGGTTTATCAACAACACTTCCGAAAGATAGAAAACCTTTATTTAAGGGTCTTGTACACCTCCTTCTGCTTATTGTACCCACTTAATTTTCGAGTAATATTTTGATGCGGGGTAGACCCCATATATCATTCATTGCTGAGATGTAAGAGGCAATTCAAACAAGGTGTAAATACCTTTTGACTATCCTGTAGTTTATCGGTTACTCATTAATGAAAAACTTCTATGTCAGAATTACAAACATTTCAATTACCTGAATCTATTAAAGGCACGTATTCAGACAGGTTTTTGGCAAAAGAAATGATTAATGCTTGGAGAACAGATGGCATTTTTCAAGTGGAAATAAACAAATTTGTAAGTCAGAAAACCCAAGCCGCTTTTGATGCCAGCAGGCGTTTTTTTCGATTGCCGATGGCACTCAAATCACAATGTATAAGCGATCTTTCCTATGCAGGGTATATTGCCTCCGGTGAAGAAATCACTGCGGGGAAGGCTGACTTTTCCGAAATTTTTACAGTATGCCGGGATATCCCTTGCAATGATCCCCGGGTCCGTGAAAAGTGGCCTTGCCATGGACCGGTACCTTGGCCTGATGAAAGGTACCAAGAAAGTATGAAAGCCTATATGGAGGAAGCAGGTGCAATTGGTGAAAAACTATTACAACTGGTTGCTCTCGGATTACAATTGGATATTAACCATTTTACCACATTGACAGATGGAGGTTGGCATCATATGCGGGTGCTGCGCTTCCCTGAAGAGTCCTCTAAAAAATCGACTAGAGGAATCGGGGCTCACACAGATTATGGTTTATTGGTGATTGCCGCCCAGGACGAAGTCGGAGGGTTGTTCGTACGGCCTCCGGTAGAAGGGGAGCCTCGAAATCGAAATTGGTTGCCTACGGAAAGCACTGCTGGTATGTATGAGCAGGAAGAGCCTTGGGTTTTTGTAAAGCCCGTTCCCAATGTGTTGACCGTATTTCCCGGGGATATCCTTCAATTTATAACGAATGGTTATCTACTTTCCACTCCTCATAAAGTAAAACTGCACCCCTCCAAAGAACGCTTTGCCCTTGCGTATTTTCATGAACCCAATTTCGAAGCTTACGCTAAGCCAGTAGGCAGTTTGAATAGTGAAGAATATATCCATTACGGAGAGCACTTTACGAATATGTTTATGAGGTGCTATCCAGACCGGGTTACTACCCAACGGATTGAAAAGGAGGGGCGTTTGGCCGTTTTACAAAAAATGAAGAGCCGGGAAGTCGAATCCATCTAACCTTCACGAAGAAGTAAATTAAGAGAAGCGAACAGGGGCTACCTGTTTTGCTTCTCTTTTTTTAAGGATAAAAAGGCAACTGTTTCAATAGAGAAAATACTAATCTTGGCTTTATGAAACTGGTTTTGGTCCAAGTACAGAAAGTCATTTTCTGTCAATTGGCAATAGATTTTTGTTTAGACCGGAAGTCACTGATTACTTCATAAGTCTCTTTGGTAAAGGGGATAATAAAATGATCTTCTTTGGGCTTCGGAAGACCGAAACCAAGGGAAAGGGCAAGCCAGCTCAATTTGTCTTGATGGTGGGTTTTGCCAATGTACAAATAATAATTTTTAGACTGGGCATTAGAGGGTAATTGATGGATGGATAATTCATGTAAAGAGTGTATTTCTTCAAAAAATGTCCCGAAAATTCTGATTTCTACGATAGAGAAGTATTCAATATCTTTCCAGGGTATATGAATCCTTTTGAAGGATACTCCATCCTTATCAATAAGAAACTTTTCTTTAAATATTCCAAGGTAGTACTTAATCCCTATCCAAATAGAAAAGATGTTTCCTAACAATATAATTATATTATAAAAAGAGTCTATTTGCAGATACTCTTTCATTGAAGGGAATAGTAGTTTAAAGGCCCCCATCAAAAGTGAATGGAGTAGTATAAACCCTGCTGCAAATAGTATTACGATAAATCTCTTAGGTAATCTGGGTGTTTTGTATTCGGTTATTTTCATTAGTGTGGTTTGTTTAAATGATATCTTTAATTGCTTGTCGACCGGAGTATTATAGAATAAGCCGAATCAGCCTTCTTATTAATTTCCATAGAGTCATCTTATTAAATCACTTTCCAGGGTAGGTGATGCTTTGGTTACTCAAAATTATCCTTTACTTAAAGGGAAGATCAATGTATACGCTGCATTTTTTGAGTTGGCCGGAAAGTAGTTGTTGACATTCAACAAGGAGTTCGTCTAAGTCAAAGCCTTGAATGGCTCTACCGATTAGAAAAGAACAAGTGTATTCTTGCCAACTTTTACCTTTACTCCAAACAACTTCCACACATTTGTTCAAATAGTCATTGGTTTGTTCTTCGGTAAGGTAACCTAACCAAAAACACCATTTTGCCAGATTTACCGCTCTGCAAATATCCCATGCATATGTAGATGCTATTTTTCTTACATTTTCAACGGGTAATTCCAAACCCTTGGCAATCTCTACAAAGACAGTTCTTAAACCTTGGTGTTCTTTGCAATGTAATAGTAGCTGGTCATATTCTTGGCTTCTTTCCAGCCGGACCAAACCATTAAGGACTTCAAGAGCTTCTTTTGTATTTGTAATTCCCCATTGTTCTTTCAATCCGTATTCGTATTTATCCAAACGGGAATTAGGAATCAGGGATAAAATGTCTTCTGACCGGGTATATGCCAGGATAGCTCCATAAGCCAAAGCTTTTTTTTGATTCGGATTTAATGGCTTTCCGGAAAACCGTTGTTTAAAATCGTCTATTTGTTTTGCTTTTCTCTTTTTCATCATCTGATTTAACCTTAAGAGATATACAATAAAAGCAATTGCAATGGCTGAAATAATGTAATATGTATTGGTATTCATGGTGTTTTGAAGTAATATTGATTAGTTATAGAAGTGAATTAACCTTTTTCTTTTTCCTAAAAAGTGTTTCAAAAAGGCCTCCTCTGTGTTACTTTTTTACAATAGCTTTGGCTATTCTTTTTAAAAAGTGCCTTGATGAGCCGATTTTGATTCCATTTTCGGTCAAAAATTATACGTTTAAACCACTTCATAGTAAACAAAAGTATAATCCCGCCAAATGCTCATTGACGGCGAGCTAATAAGTAGCAACTGAAAGTCCCAAAATCAGCAACTAGTAAATAACAAAACGGGTGCTCTTTGGTAGTAGTAGAAGGGATATGTCGAGTATCCCCCTTCAGATAAAGTAGATAGTATGATTCCGGGTCAAATGGAAAAGACCCCGGTAAAAAAAATATGCTAACAGCTAAAACAGGAGTTAATTTTTGAAGGTGTCACGTACTTGTTTAATTCCGGAAATGAGCGTGATGATTCCTACAGCTTCACATAAAGCTAACAAGGTATATTTCCCACCTAAATCATATAATCGCTCTGCTAATCGCGGCAACCTAACCTCTATTCCGGCATCTTCTTTTGCTTTGATTTTAAAGAAGATATAGAGTCCGAAGAGGATTACAACGACTCCTATAATGAGAAGCCAAAGAGCATTTTGCTTTTCAAGTAGTTTCTTTAGTTTGTCCATAAGAGATTGGCTTTAATTGAATTCTTTTGAAGTAATCTAGCTTGTATTACGTAAAAAAAATAAATCCATTTGTAAAGAATGGAGAACTTAGTAAGAGTAAGTTACTCTCCCCAAATTTAGTTATATCTTTAAATTATCCAATTTTTCTGATTGCTTTTTATTAGCTTAATATGGGTATGTGTATTTTTGGGAGAGAGTTAGGTATTAATAATTATGACAGACAATTCTTATACAGAAGAACTCTCAAAAAATGAAGTTCTAGAAACAGGAGCTACCCGGTATGATAAGTTTTAATAAGAAAGGAGATGAATATTATCATGAGAAAAATATGTATGACGAAAAAGAACTAGGGTGGACTACTTTAATTGATTTTGACGGTTATGAAGTGAATTAACCTTTTTCTTTTTCCTGAAAAGTGTTTCAAAAAGGCCTCCTCTGTGTTACTTTTTTCAACAATAGCTTTGGCTATTCTTTTCAAAAAGTGCCTTAATGAGCCGATTTTGATTCCGTGTTCGATCAAAAACTATAAATGTAAACCACTTCTATTTTAGAAAAACAGATGAAAATTAATGGAAGGTTTGTTAGGCCTATATTAATCAGTAGTTTATTTTCAAATTCAAGCAGAGAGTTATTTGAACGATGTTCAAGCGAGGTATGAAATCTTCATAAGATAGAGAAAGCTATAAGCCCTTTTTAGAGTTTTATTTTGAATCAATGCTGTCCTAAATAAATCTGATAATTTTTATTGGGGAAATGTAAGTTTACTTACAGGGAAAAGGGATTGAAACGGGTTATATTCTTCACAAAGAATTTGGAGTATATTTTATGAGAAGGTTGAAGACTATCCAATTTGAGTTATGAGTTGATCCTGAATGAGCCTGATATTTGGAAGCCTTCAACTATTTGTCTTTCCGTATTCTCTACCTATCAAGGTATTAATTTAATTTTTCATGGTTTTTGGTTGTGTCACAAAAGTAAAAGGAATATTTAATAAAACAAGTTTTTGTTTGTTTTATTGAGTGCTGTTATTTGTTGAATCTCTCTTAGTGGATAGTGATTTTAATGGTAATTTATTGATTTTTAGATTATTGTTGTTGTTTGATGGGAATTAATAAACAAGTTGTATGAATGTTTATTATGGGGCAATACTCATATGGTAGTCGGGTATTATTTGATGGTTTTGATTATGCGGTTCGTGTAAATAAATTCGTAGTTTGATTCAGAAATTAAAGATTGTAAAGAACCATGGAAGAAACTCAGCCCGCTTTATATTATGAATACTTGTTCGCTATGGACGAACATACGGTATTAGTTGCCAGTCTCATACTATTCTTAGCATCCTTGACCCAACCTGCATTTTATATTGACCGAGAAGACAAAGGTGCTTGGTCAAACTCCATCGGGCTGGTACTAACTGGTTGGATGGGGGCATTGATGGGAGGGGGCAGTGCTTTAGCGTGGTTTGCCAACCCTCTTATTTTTCTGGCCTGGATTTTTACGTTTAAATACGAAATCGTACCTGTTATATTAAGTGTAATTGCTTCTGCTTTAGCACTTTCTTTTTTACTGTTCGATAAGGTGATTTCCAGTGAAGCTCCTGTTTATTCTAAAATCACACATTACAAAGCCGGATATTGGTTTTGGGTATTGAGTATACTGGTGTATACGATCGGGATGGTGTATTTAAGATGCTTGGTGTAATGAGTAATCGGTTGGAATTTGGAAAGTTTGTGATATAAAATGAATGTGAGGCCTTAGTATAGATGACTAAGGCCAGTTGGCGTTTTTAAAAGCATTTGTCTTCCAGTTCTTCACATTGATAACCTAACGCTTTGATAGAATGGATGACCTCGTTGAGGTTGGCGCCCTCACTAACAACCCGGAGTATACGATCGCAATCTTCCAAGTCAGTGTTCCACTCTATCACACCTGGTAAATGATCTAGTGGAAGCTTTACCGGTACTTTTTCCGGTAAATTCGTGCGAAATACAAATACTTCTTTTTTCGTAGTGATTGACTGAATTCTCATAGCTTCGTACATTAAAGCAAATCAAACTTATTTTTCTTTTGGCTAAAGAACCCCCCATTACTGACAACCCTATGTCATTGACTGTTTGGAATTTCAAAAAAATCTTTTTGGGTTGATAAACAACCAAGCCATAAGCTCTCAAAAACAATTTCACAAACTAAATGTTACCCTGATACAGTATACAATGAGGTATTAGTTTTTCTTAATCGGATGGTAATAACTATAGAGATATTTTATGAAAATTTTACTGACCGGTGTCACCGGGTATATTGGCATGCGTTTATTGCCGGTTTTACTTGAGAAAGGGCATCATGTTGTTTGTTGTGTCAGAGATGGGAAACGCTTTGAGTTTGCCTACGAATTTCCCCACCGTTTACAAGTGATTGAAGTAAATTTTTTGGATACTTCTTCGCTTGGTCGTATTCCCGATGATATTGATGTGGCTTATTACCTCATCCATTCTATGGCTGCATCTACCCATCGCTTCAAAGATTTGGAAATGGAATGTGCTCAAAATTTCAAAGCATATGTAGAGAATACTCGTGCAAAGCAAGTCATCTACCTTAGTGGGATTGTTAATGAGCAAAAATTATCCCCGCATTTGGAGTCTAGGAAGGGTGTGGAAAATATGCTCAAGTCAAAGCATTACCACCTTACCGTATTAAGGGCCGGAATTATTGTCGGATCCGGAAGTGCTTCGTTTGAAATTATTCGTGATTTGGTGGAAAAATTACCCATTATGGTTGCGCCTAAATGGCTGAACACCCGGTCCCAGCCAATTGCCATTCGAAATGTCATCCAGTACTTGGAAGGGGTACTTCTGTTGGAAAAAGCGTACGATCAAAGATTTGATATCGGCGGTCCTGAAGTACTTACCTATAAGCAAATGCTTATGACTTTTGCCCGGATTCGGCAGCTGAAACGCTTGATTTTTACACTGCCTGTTTTGACCCCGAAATTGTCCTCCTACTGGTTGTATTTTGTAACTTCTACTACGTATAAGTTAGCGGTCAATTTGGTGGATAGTATGCGGGTGGAAGTGGTCTGTAAAAACAACCCCTTAACAGCGTGCTTGCATTTGCATTTATTGACTTATGAAGAAGCGGTCCGTTTGGCATTTGACAAGATCGAACAACAGGAAGTACTTTCTAGTTGGACGGATGCGCTTTCCCAAAGTTCCATGGAAGCAAAGTGGGGCCGGTTGATGAAAGTCCCTTCCTTTGGTTGCTTAAAAGATATGAGATCTTACCCGGTGCACAATCAAGAACGTACCCTTCAAAAGATTTGGTCAATAGGAGGGGGAAACGGATGGTATTATGCTCAGTGGTTGTGGGAGTTAAGGGGCCTGCTGGATAAAATACTTGGAGGAGTCGGATTGCGGAGAGGGCGCAAAAACCAAGCAACTCTCAAACCCGGGGATACATTGGACTTTTGGCGGGTAATCCATGCCTCCAAAGCCGAAAAACGCCTTTTGTTGTATGCCGAGATGAAATTGCCGGGAGAGGCCTGGTTGGAATTTTACCTTCGTGAAGATAAATTGTACCAAATTGCCACCTTCAGACCCAAAGGAGTTTGGGGAAGAATCTATTGGTATGTATTACTTCCCGTGCATCATTTTATGTTTAAAGGAATGGTCAAACGTATGGCCCTGGAAGAGTAATCATCAAAAATACAGGCCATTGTGAATGATTCTAAATGTTCAAAATAAGAAATTTCCCTACATTTATCAGTTCATAACAAGTTGTACAATTTTTAAGTGGTTTTTTCCTAAAAAAAGTAGTCTAATCAGTAATAGAGGCTAATTAGGATGGGTTTTTTGTTTGAATGGGTAAAAGCCTTGAAGAAAAAAGTTAAAAATATTGTAAAAAAGTTACACTTAAATGGTTATTTTTTAGTAGTTTAGAATTGGCTAAACTCAATAACCTTAAAACGGTATTCTCAAAAAGATTTGGAGGCATGCTTTGAGGAAGAGCATATTACCTTACAACCTTTACTTTTATTGCGTCAAATTACTCAAAATGACTACCGAGTACAATACCAACTATTTGAGGGCGGCTTTTTTTAACAAAGCACAAGAGTCTTTCGCTATTTTTGACAAAGACTTAAACCTGATCGATGTGAGTGAAGCCATTCTAGACTCACTTCAACTGCAAAGAGAGCAGATTATAGGAAAAAACATCTGCGAACTAAGTCCCGGCATTGATGAAACAGAACAGTACTCCATGTACCGGAACGTCATAAGGACGGGGAATTCTATTGTGATTAATAACGTACAGCTGCACCCGAAACTTGGAGGACATATTGCCAGGGTTCGGGCTTTTAAATTAGGGGAAGGCCTGGGCTTGGCAACCTTAAATATTACAAGCCTTAAGCAAGCTATTGACGAATTGAAGCTTGCCCGGTTAAATCTGGAAATTGCCAATGAGCATTTGGCGCAAAAAAACCAGGAGTTGGAAGAATTCTCATTTATAGCGGCACATGATCTGAAAGCTCCGCTTACCAACCTACAAGGTTTGCTGAAAGTACTGGATGCCGGTGCAGTCATTAGCCAGGAAGGCAAGCCCGTTTTTGAAAAAGTACAGCGGGTTGTCCATTCGATGCGTACCAAACTCAACACATTGAACGATATTATTGCTTTAAAGGCTACTTTAAGAGAGCAAAAAGAAAAGGTGCATTTCGGTGAGGTGTTCAGCAAAATTATGCATGAAATTTCCGAGCAAATATCGGAAAGTGTTGTTGAGATACATGCCGACTTTTCAGAATGCCCTTTTATACATTATAATCCGATTCAACTGCACAGTGTGTTGTACAACCTGACCATCAACGCTATCAAATACAGACACCCGGAAAAACAGGCCTTTGTGAAAGTGAATACCTGTATTTCTCAAGGAAAAACCCTGTTGATCGTAAAGGATAATGGGTTAGGTTTTGATGAAATAAAAGATAAAGCAAAGCTTTTCAGGCTTTTTAAAAGGGTGCATTCTCATGTGGAAGGCTTGGGTATTGGGCTTTATATCGTCCGGTCGATTGTATATTCTCATGGGGGGAGTATAGAAGTAAACAGTAAGATCAACCAAGGCACTACTTTTAAGATTTATTTATCATGAAAGAATTAACCTATTCCCTACTGAATGTACTTCTGGTAGAAGATGATGAAATTACCAACTTCCTATCGACAATTGCCCTGAAAGAAATCGGAATTGAAAAAGTAGATGCCGTGGAAAATGGTGAATTAGCCATTTCCTATATCAATCAAACGTGCCCTGACCTGATTTTTTTGGATTTGAATATGCCCTTGATGGATGGCTTTGAGTTTTTGACGTATGGCATTGAGAAAGGTCTGTGCCCGGAAACCCGTATTGCCATCTTGACGTCTTCCACCCGTCCGTCTGACCGGGAGAGGGCTTTTGCCTATCGCAATATCATTGACTATGTAGAAAAACCCTTAGATGCCCAAAAAGTAGAACAGGTTTTGGCAAAATTTTAACGGTTTCTTAGTTCTCTGTTGAATTTATATTGAATACCTTTGAGTGGGTAATATTTAGCGCGGTTGTTTAAAATAGAAAAAAACATACCTTAGCAGGTCGTATAATTCGACCCGGAAAAGAATGAAAAGAGTACCAGAGAAGTTACTGACGGAACCTTATAACCGAAGGTCATTAAAAATGAATGGGTGTACGGTTATAGAATCCTGTATGCCAAGCCAAGCTTCCGATAGCGAAATGCTAGTCGGGGAGCATCTGCTATTGTTTGTATTGGAAGGGCGGTATAAAGCGGAATTGGGAAACGAGCACTATACAGTGGAACAGGGGGAAGGGGCCTTGATTCAAAAGACTCAGCACCTTAGGTATCAAAAACATGGGCTGACAGAGGGAAAACCGTATGAGGGCTTGTTGTTTTTCTTACAAGATGACTTGATCAAAGATTTTTTATCCCTACGGCAAATTCAAGCGGATAAAACTGATGTATGTTATCCAATATCTATCATTCATCCTAATGAGTCCCTAGAGGTTTTTCTGCAATCGGTATTGGTTTCTTTTGAAAACCCACTTTCCTATGACCCGGCTTTTTTGCGGATCAAGTTATTTGAATTGTTGTTTAATTTGGCTGAAAACAATCCCGGCCTTTTTTCCGCACTTACGCAATTCTCTTATCCGCAAAGAGTAGATTTGGTAAGAGTCATGGAAGCTAATTTCACCCAATCATTACGCCTGGAGGATTTTGCTTATCTGGCCGGAAGGAGTTTGTCTTCATTCAAAAGGGATTTTCAAAAGGTATTCAATACATCTCCTCACCAATGGCTTTTGCAAAAAAGGTTGTACCATGCCAAGTCGTTGTTGGAAAGCACACATATGCAAGTTTCGGATGCTTGTTATAATGCCGGGTTTGAAAATCTGGCTCATTTTTCAAGAGTATTTAAAGATAAGTTTGGGTTTACACCCTCTTCCTTGAAATCTGAGCCGATAAATCAAAAATATTGAGCTTTTTAGAGAAATCCGGTTGCTGAGAAGTATGCAATTTTGTAAGGTCAATCTATCAGTAAATCATTTAAAAAACTTACAAAATGCAAACAACCCGTTATTCTATCCATGGGCAGTTATTTTTAGCATTGGTGTTCACCTATTTTTTGTGGAACGATAGCCAGGCCCAATCAACTATTTCGGAAGAAAGAAACCCCTCCGTAGAGATGGGGATTATTACCCTGCTGGTGACTTTCCGTGTAAAACCTTCTGAAAAAGAGCTTTTTAAACAAGCTTTATTGGAAGATGTACAGTATGCCCGTAAGGAAAAGGGAAATATCACGATGGAGCTTTATGAAGGTAAAGACCGTCCAAACACATTGTATCTATTTGAACGCTGGGAAAACCAGAAAGAGCTGGACAAACATTTTGAACAACCGTATACTCAAAAAGTGCTGAAACTTAATGAAACAGCCTTGATTGAGCCAATGGAAATAGCCTACTTGGACGATTTGGCACCTCTTTCTGTCGAAGCATTGCCCCGGCCAGTGTACACTGACAAGATGGTAGATCTTGTGGTTGTATTTAAAGTGAAAGAAGGAAAGCAGGCAAAGTTTATCCGGCAATTCCGGAAATCAGTCCAGCATAGCCGGCCGGAAACAGGTAATATCGCTTTTCATATTCATTCGGTGAAAGACGATGCTGTCACTTTTGTCTTGTACGAACGGTGGCAAAATCAAGAAGCTTTAGATTTCCACTTTGAACAACACTATACAAAAGAATTATTTGAAACTTTTAAAGAAGTGCTTGACCGCCCTGTGGAAGAAAGTTTACGTTTTATTACTGAAATTTCCACTCCGCTTCAGGAAGCAAAGTAATATGGTTTATGGATCAATTCAAGGCTTTGTACCTATCCGGCAAGGCCTTGAATTCTTTATATGAAAGCAGTTTTTATTTAAATGATATTAGGTATTGAAATTAGTACTCCGGAATATATATTCACTACTGAATATCTAATTTAATAAGAATGAAAGTTATTTTTTGTGACAGTGTAGTGTAGATGCCAAGTTGGTTGAACCGGATTTTGAGGAGGGGTTGCAAGCTGTTAGAGCCGCAGGCTTTTCAAGTGCATTGATCAGTTATGAAGAACTGGTGAATGGCAATGTAGCACAAGCATTAAAGTTTGTCAAAGAATCAGATATACAAGTATCGGGAGTGTATCGTGGCTGGATGCTGACACCATTACAATACGAAGCCTTGTATACCGGATTATTGCAAAAAAACATCCGTTTGGTAAACATTGCTGAAGAATACCTGCATACTCATTATTTACCGGCATCGTACAGTAAAATCCGTTCCAAAGCTCCTGTCACCAAATGGCTTCCGGTGGAGGGAAATGTTGAAAGGAATAAAGTCCTTTCGATCACTCAGGAGTTTGGGGATCATCCTATTATCATCAAAGACTATGTAAAATCAGAAAAGCATTATTGGGAGGAGACTTGTTTTATTCCGATAGCTTTTGATCAAGACAATGTTCAAGAGGTTATTACCAGGTTTTTAGCATTGCGGGGTGACAGTTTAAATGAAGGCTTGGTGTTTCGAGCATTTGAGGAACTCGAATATCTTACCCGGCACTCTCAAAGTGGAATGCCTCTTACTAAAGAGTTCAGACTCTTTTTTGCCCACCGGAAACTCGTGGGTATATATCCGTATTGGAGTGAAGGAAAATATGGAGACACGGAAACAGACCTTAGTGATTTTCTCCAAATTGCCGAAACAATAGATAGCCGGTTTTTCAGTATGGATATAGCCCAAAAGAAAAACGGAGAGTGGGTAATTATAGAGTTGGGGGACGGACAAGTTACCGGCTTACCTGATCAGGCAGACAAATTTTTATTTTATGAGAAATTATATGCAATTCTTTCCCGATGAGATCAATGAATTAACCAGAGAAGAGGACTGATATATTTTTCAGGCCTCTTTTTTATTGTATGGTTAACAAGAGTCAATTCGAATAATTGGCTTTAAGTCATAGTGATATATGATTTGGTTTATGAGAAGAATATTTCATTGAAAATAAAGGAGGCTTGATACAGAAATGGAATGTGTCTGATGGTTTGCTGAAAACTTTTATACAACCCCTAAAATCAGTTAATACCTTGAATTCTTCAATTTATTTATTAACTTTTAGATAAGTGGATATAGGTATTGTTTTATCGAGATGAAGGTTGTTGTTTTTTTGAAACAGAAGCTTGTATTTAATACGGTAGACTGCTTTAATAAGTCTCTGAAAACCTGTGAAGTAGCTTGTTGTTGTGTGCGATTGATCCTTGCCTTTGAAAAGGAATACCTGTAAAGTATTTAGTCTGTGAAATTTTGACAAACGAAGACAATGTATATTTATGAATGCATCCATTACTCTTAGGCATGATCAACTGGATAGGTTATTTCCTTTTTATCTGATGTTGGATAGAGCGCTGAATGTCGTTTCGTATGGTCAAAGTTTAACGAAGCTCTGCCCGGTAGTGAAGGGCTCGGCTTTGGAGAGTTTGTTTGAACTGAAGAAGCCTGTTTTAAAAAAACTGTGTTTTGAGGAGTTACAGCCCATTTCGGGGCAATTGGTCGTGTTGGAGTTTGTCGATGACAGGGGGTTCTATCTAAGAGGACAATTTGAAGCAGAGGCAGATCACCGACAATTACTTTTTATCGGCTCTCCTTGGGTAGAATCCACAGAGCAAGCACAAGAAAAGGGCTTAAATATGGATGATTTTGCCAGTTATGATCCGCTTACCCGCTTGTTGGACATTTTAAAATCTCATAAAGTAGCCAACGAAGATATCAAACGTCTGTTTAACTCTCTTTACCAGCAAAACGACCGTCTCAAACAAAGTCAACAAGAGTTGCAACGCCTGTCCCTGGTGGCTAAAGCGAATCAACACGGTGTACTTTTTACCCGGCCTAACGGACAGATCAGTTGGAGTAATGAAGAGTTCCTAAGTTTAACGGGCTATGACATGCAAGATGTATTGGGTAAAACGCCCATCGAACTTTGTATGGGGCCTAATACCAAAAGAAAAGTGGTAAAAGAAATGGTGGAGTTATATGAAAGAGGAGGGGCAGTGGATTTGGAAATGGTGATGTACCGCAAAAACAAAAGTTGGTTTTGGGGAAATGTGAAAATACAACCCTTGAGAAATGAGCAAGCGGAAACCGTAGAATTCTTTTCTATTGTGGAAGATATAACAGAGCGTAAAATGGCTGAAGAAAAACTGAGAAAGTCAGAGGCCAGTATGTCAATGTTAATTGATAATCTGCAAGTGGGAGTATTGTTTGAAGATGAAAATCACAGAGTAGTACTGATCAACCGGAAATATTGTGACCTGTTTGGAATCCGGGCTTCTCCCGAATCCTTGATTGGGGTAGATTGGAAGGATTTAACCCTGAAAAATAAAAATTTATTTAAGGATCCGGAAGAGTTTGTCTGGAGAAAAGAGCGGATTTTATATCATCAATTACCCGTTTTGGCGGAAGAGTTAGAATTGAAAAACGGCCGTTTTCTCGAGCGGGACTATATTCCCATTTTCGTTGACGGAGTGTACAAAGGACATCTGTGGAAATTCAACGATATTACTGCCCGGAAGAATTATGAACGGACGTTGAAAGTTCAGGAAGAGAAATACCGGAATATTATTGCCAATATGAACTTGGGAATCATTGAAGTGGATCAGGAAGATACGATCCATTTTGCCAATCATAGCTTTTGTGAAATGTCCGGTTATTCTTTTGAGGATTTGCTTGGGCAAAAGGCTTCCAGGCTTTTATTAAAAGGGGGAAGCGTACAGGTAGTACAAACGAAAAATAAGTTAAGGGAAACCGGGCTTTCTGACCTTTTTCAACTGCCGATTTATAATAAACAAGGGGAACAACGATGGTGGATAATCAGCGGAGCGCCCAATTACAATGATGCCGGGGAGTTTATCGGTTCTATCGGAATTCATCTGGATATTACCGAGCAAAAGAAAATGGAACAGGACTTGGAGCTTGCCAAGCAAAAAGCGGAGGAATCGTCCAAAGCTAAAGAAAGTTTTTTGGCGAATATGAGTCATGAAATCCGTACGCCTCTCAATGCAATTATTGGAATCATGCGGGATTTGGCCAGAGACCAACTTACTACCAAACAAAATAAGTATTTGCGGTATGCGGAGACGGCTGCCCAGCATTTACTTTCCATTATCAATAGCATTTTAGACATCTCCAAAATTGAGGCGGGCGAATTTCAATTGGATAAGATTCACTTTAGCATGCACAGTGTGATTGAAGAAACAGTAGCGATTATGACAGTAAATGCCCGGCAAAAATCAATCGGACTGGAGGTGATCATCGCAAATCATTTACCGGCTGCCCTTATAGGCGATCCTGTCCGTATTCGTCAATTATTAATCAACCTTTTAGGGAACTCCATTAAATTTACCGAAGAGGGGCAAGTGAGTATTGATTGTCAAAGTACGCCACTCAATGAGCATCAACACCAAATCCATATTTCTATTACCGACACAGGGGTCGGAATGGACAAAAACTTTATGGAAAACATCTTTAAAAAGTTTTCTCAAGAAGAAAACTCGGCGATTCGTAAATACGGAGGAACGGGACTAGGAATGGCCATTACGTACGAATTAATCCAACTAATGGGCGGCTCTATTCAAATCGCCAGTGAAAAACATCAGGGAACACAGATAGATATTTACCTGCCTTTGGAAGTGGGAGATGTGCAACAAATAGTATCGGTGGTAGAAACGCAAGATTTTGGAGTATTACAAAATCTTAAAATTCTGTTGGTAGAAGACAACGAATTGAACCGGATGGTGGCGGAAAATTCCTTAACCTACTATGGATGTAAAATACAGGAAGCTGAAAATGGCTTGGTCGCCATTGACCGGGTCAAAAAAAATAAATACGATGTCATTCTGATGGATTTGCAAATGCCCGGAATGGATGGTATTGAGGCTACAAAAGTAATTCGAAAGGACTTGAAAATTACAACTCCCATCATTGCCCTGACGGCGAATGCTTTTCAAAAAGAAATTGACTATTGTATGCAAAGCGGGATGAATGGCTATGTGACCAAACCCTTTGAAGAATCAAAATTATTGGGTTCTATCTTAAAAGCATTTCGCGCTTCTCAAGCCTCTTCGATGAAAGTAACAAAGAATACATTAAATAATGCCAAAACAATGTCGAGCGAAAGGCTATATGATTTGAGCAAACTCATTGAAGCCAGCCGGGGTAATGAAGAGTTTGTGAAGAAAATGGTAGCTTTGTTCATAGAGCAAATACCTCCTTCACTATTGCAAATAAAAGAAGCATACCAACAGAAAGACCTGGCCACTGTGCACAAAATTACCCACCGGATCAAACCTAGCATTATCAATATGGGAATCCATTCCATTGTGAATGAAGTCCGAGAAATTGAGTTAATGGCCAAAGAAGAAAGGGATGTGTTGAAGCTGGCTACGATGCTAAACTTCTTAGATGAGGTATTAAATAAAGTTTTGAAACAACTTAAACAAGACAATTTCGAAAGTAAACTTTAAAAGACTACATTCATTGACAAGTTCCTCCCATGCATCTTGAATAGTTAAAAAATCTCTCTGTTTTTTCAAAAAGAACATGAAGTTACACATCCGTATTAAGTGGCTGAAAAGGGATAACTATCGCTTAATAGTAGACCGTATATTATAAAACCCTACCTGAAATGCTCCTTATACTTTCTTAAAAAGCGATAGTTTTGAAAATATTTACCAAATCACTTTCTATCAAAGTTTGTATCCTTTATTGGAATGTTTCAATTTTTGAAAGAGAAACATTAATTTTTATTTCAAGATGTTACATAGTGATGTTTTGTATAGATTTTATGGACAATACTGTAACGATTTATAGGTATTGTATGTAAAGATTTACTCGCCATGGAACAAGCTCAACAATTTAAAATTTTTTTGGTGGACGATGATGTGTTTACCCTGAATCTCTACCAACAACACTTAAACAATCTGGGTTTTTTTGATGTGTCTACTTTTCATTCCGGCACAGCTTGCCTGGAGGAATTGATGCAAAAACCCGATGTGATTTTTTTAGACCATAATATGGACACATTGACCGGCTTTGATGTCTTGAAAAAGATCAAACGCTTTGATCCGAATGTGTTTGTCGTGATGGTTTCCGCACAGGAAGAATTGAAAATAGCAGTGGATGCGCTCAAATACGGGGCCTTCGATTACATTATCAAAGGTGATCAGGAAGTAGAAAAAATGCGGCAGGTATTGAACCGGATTACCCAGGTTTTAGAGCTGCTCAAAAAGGAAAAGCCTTCTTTCTGGAAAAAAATACTGTCCTATATATAGCTTTTGTGACTAATACCATGAATAGAATTCTTTTATTCATATTATTAGTGGGTGTATTTGCGCAATGTAAAACGTACAATATTCTTGAGACAAAGAGAGCCGAGCGAAAGCAAACAGAAGCGGAGTTAGACAGTGCTTTTCTTTATAATCCGGACTATCAGTATACTATCCGCAAAAATGACAAGATCAGCATTAGTGTTTGGGGACAGGATGAATTGAGTGTAGGGTCGGTATATGGCATTTACAATTCGAACGAAGTATATGGAAAGTGGTTGATGGTGGATGTGAACGGACATATCGAAGTGCCTAAAATCGGAACCATGCATGTACTTGGTAAGACCATTCCGGAACTCAAAGAAATTTTGGCATGTGTTTTACAAAAGTGGATAGTAACCCCCATTGTGGATGTAAAAGTATTGAATAAGGAAATAACCTTGTTAGGCGAAGTGAAAGACCCCGGTGTCATCCCCATTGATAAGGACCATTACACACTGTTAGAAATCATTGCCCGTGCGGGAGGTTTTGAGTTTTATGCAAATATCCGATCGGTTAAAATACTTCGGCAAGAAGGAGAACATGTACGGGTGGCACATGTCAATTTGGCCAAATCAGGTGATTTTTTTAAGAAAAATATTCAATTGTACCCGGGGGATTTCGTCATTGTTCCTTCCAAGAAAAATAAGGATTTTGATAAACGGGTATCCACGATTATCCCCTTTACGACAACCGCCACAGCCGCGGCTATTTTGATGGGTGTTTTTTAAACTTTATTCTCAAATTTTGCTACTCACAGTTGGTTAAACAAATGGTTTAGCAAATCCCTTTTTCTCAACTTTTTAGTAGAGAATGTATGCAAGAAAGCTTCAGACTTCTCAAACCTTTTCTTCGGGGGTTTCCGATCATTGTTTTGGCAATGGTCGTCTCCACCATGGCAGCTAAGAAATACCTTAGTTATGTCACCCCTAAATACGAAAGCGGAGCGAAACTGAAATTAGCAGATGTGGCGATTGGGGTGCCCAACAGTAATTTGTTCAAAGATTTAGATGTGTTTGTTACTTCCAATAAAATAGCCGTTGAAATAGAACTGTTGAAATCAAAAATGTTGATTGACCGGGCCTTGGATAGCTTGGATTTTGATGTTGAAATTTCCCGGAAAGGAAAGATCGGTACGGCCGAACTTTTCCGGGATTCCCCGATTCTGATCGAAGGGATTTTTCACAGTCATAAGGCTTATGACCGGAAGTATTCCTTACGGGTGATGTCCGATAAAGAATATAGATTGCAGAGTCCGCTTACCGGAGAATTGTTGAAGGGCTGTATTGGAGATACCTTGAATTTTGAATACGGTCAGTTAATCGTCTCTTTAAATCATGCCTTGATCACCGAAAGGCCAAGTATAGCCATTGCAGACCAATACGAAGTGGAATTTTTGAGCCGGAAAAAGTTGATTGAGAAAGTGTCTTCTCAGTTGGATATCGTAGCTGTTGACAAAGATGTGGCGGTGATCCGGATCATTTATAAAAGTACAGTGCCCTTAAAGGCTTCTTTACTGGTCAACAGGCTGGCTGAAACTTATATACAAGATTATATCAATACGAAATACCAGGCTGCCGAGACGACAGTACAGTTTCTTGAAAATCAAATAGATGAAGTCTCTTTGAAATTAGCCCGTTCGGAAGATGCCATTGAAAAATACCGGAACGATAAGAGCATTACCAATATCCGGCAAGAAACCGAAACGGATTTGAGACGGATATCCCAGTTGAAAATCCAAAAGGTGAATCTGAAGATGAATTTGCAGGCAATCGAAGAGTTGAACCGGTATATTCGTGAAGGGAGAGATAATTTTTTAGAATTGGCCCCCAATTTTGAAGCTTTTACGGATTTGCTATCGACTGAAATTGTCAAACAAATCAAACAATTACAAGCAGAGAAAAAGGATTTGTTGTTGGTGTACACCCCGAAAGAAGAAAAGGTAGAAGTTATCAACCGGAAAATACAAGACTTGATCGATTATTTGATCGAAAGTATCGGAAACACCAAGAAAAACCTGGAAATTAAATACCAAAACCTTTCAAAGGATATTGAAGAAGCCGAAGCGCTTTTGGTGGATGTGCCGGAAAATGAAAAAATATTGACCATCTTAAACCGCGATTTTCAGATCTATCAGCAATCATATAACTTTCTCAATGAAAAGAAAATAGAAGCCGAAGTTGCAAGAGCGGCAAAAATTGCTTTTCACAAAATTATTTCACCCGCAGAAATTCCGACCAAACCCGTGTCGCCCAACCGACCGATTATTATCATAGTCTCGGCTATTATGGGACTGTTTGGTTCTATAGTATTGATTTATATTGTGCACTTGGCAAAAGCCAAAGTAAATGATGCATATACGATTGAAAGCAATTCGAACATTCCGATAGCACTCTTGACTCCAAGGCTAATGAGCGATGCAAAAAGAGAAGAGTACTTTTTGAAAGAAGCGATACAGTTGGAATTGAAAGGAATCCTTAAAAACAATCGCACATTGGTCTTCACATCCCATAGTACCAAAGAGGGCAGAGGGTTTCATGTAATGCATTTATCAAGGGCATTGGCTTTGCAGAAAAGGAAAGTATTGCTCATTGATGCTTGTGGAATGATAGAGGGTATAACATTGAATACAATGGATTTGGGCAAGCCCACACCTTCCGGGTTGGAGAACATTGATTACCTGGATGTAAGCCACCCGAAATACAACTGTTATTCTAAAATGGCGATGGAAGCATATCTCAATACATTCAGAAATAACTATGATGTATTTGTAGTCAATAATGAACCGATGAAAAAAGAAACCATAGGACTGCTAATGATGAGTATTGCAGATTCCAATCTATTTGTACTCGACTCTCGAAGAACTCCTGCCAAGCAAATTTTGACCACTGAAATTTTAAAAGAAGAGTATACACTGCCGGATATTTGGTTTGTACTGAACAGGACGAGGTATAACCCGAATATTGTAAAGCAAATAGCCGGCTGGACCAAAAAATGGTTTGAAAAACAGAAGTTTCCAAAATTACCCCGTTCATGAAAAGACATATCCAATCCCTCTTATCAGAAAAGGTCTTGGTTTTGCTGGATCAGGCTGTTTTTAGTGGGAGTAGTTTTGTAAGTACATTATTACTTGCCCGGGTTCTAAGTCCTACGGATTTTGGAATATATGCTTCTGTATTGCTTTATATTTACCTTACAATCAGCGTTACAAATGCTTTAATCATTCAACCTTTGCAAGTCTCTTTGGCAAAAATAGAAATAAAGGAAGCAGATTCGTACCTGTCTTTTGTCATTTACGGACAGGGTGTTTTAGTACTGTTTATTGTTGGGTTTACTTGGGGGTTGATGCAATTTGAAATTGAATTCCTACAACAGTTGAGACATATTTCTTTTTCAATCATTTTTCTCCTTACGGGATTTCTTTTTCATGATTTTTTTAGAAAAGTATTTTTAGCCAAAAGTGAAATCCGGAAAGCATTACTTATCGATAGCATTTGTTGTGTGTTGCAAATCAGTTTTTTAACAAGTGTATATTTTACCTTATCATCAACGCTTTCTTCCATTCTTCTGTGGATAGGGGGAGCTTATATTCCAGCTGTTTTACTTGCAATTGCATTTACAAAACCTTCATTCTATGATTTCCGGAAATGGAAGGAGTATATAAGGTTACACCTTCGACAGGGAAGTTGGTTGTTGATGACGGCTGTGATTCAATGGTGGGCAAATAACCTGTTTGTAGTAGCTTCAGGGCTGTTTTTGGGAGTGGTTGCCTTGGGTGCTTTCCGGTTGGTACAGTCACTCTTCGGCGTATTAAATATTCTTCTTCAAACCTTTGAGAATTATGCCTTGCCACAGGCTGCCCGTTTATACCAGTCTTCCAGTAGTGCATCCAAACAGTATTTAAGGTCTGTCAGCTATAAGGGGGCAATGATCTTTGGCGTCATACTGGTGGTACTGTTTGCCTTTTCAGAGTCCGTCATTGTCTTGGCCGGAGGAGCAGAATATAGAGAGTTTCACTTTGTAGTACGTGGAATGACAGTTTTGTATTTTATCATTTTTATAGGATATCCTGTACGCATGGCCATTCGTATGATGTTGTTAAACCGCTCTTTTTTTATAGGATATATCTTGTCTTTTGCACTTAGCCTTTTGAGCTTCAATTACCTCCTGGAAGAATGGCATTTATGGGGAGCCATATCAGGCTTAATTGCCAACCAACTGATCATGTTGTTCTATTGGCAGTATACATTAATGAAAAAAGAATTTATACTATGGAGATAATTCATGTTGTGTTAGGAAAGGTGAATCCCGAGCGTATGAATGGGGTAAATAAAGTGGTTTACCAGTTGGTGTCGCGACAGGTAACCGCAAGGAAAAATGCCAGTGTCTGGGGGATCACTAACGAACTGAGCCACAACTATGGCGAACGGAATTTTGAGACGCGCTTATTTAAGGCTCAAACAAATCCTTTCACTGTAGATAAATCGTTGGTTCAGGCAATACAGGGACAAAAAGGAAAAGCTGTATTTCACTTGCATGGGGGGTGGGTACCGACTTTTTCAAAGGTTTCAGCACTGTTATATCACAAAGAGATTCCTTTTGTTTTTACACCACACGGTGCCTACAATACCATTGCAATGCAAAGAAGCAAGTGGAGAAAGAAACTCTATTTTCAACTCTTCGAAAAGCAATTGCTAAACCGGGCTGCCAAAATCCATTGTATAGGGCAAAGTGAAGTGAGCGGTATTCGAAGCATTTATCCAACAAACAAAACATTCCTTTTACCCTATGGCTTCGAAATCAACCCCATTCCTGTACGGCAAGACCAAGCCAATCAAGCTCCTTTTACCCTTGGGTTTGTCGGTAGGCTGGATATATATACCAAAGGCTTGGATGTGCTTTTGAGTGCGTTTGCTGCATTTCAGCGTAAAGTGAAAAACACCCAACTGTGGATTGTAGGAGATAGTACCGAACGCAACAAACTGGATAAAATGATTTCAGCCAAGCATTTACAAGGGAAAGTAACCCTTTGGGGGAGCAAGTATGGCTGGGAAAAAGAAGAACTGATGCAGAAAATGCATTTATTCGCTCACCCCTCCAGAAACGAAGGTTTGCCTTCGGCAGTACTGGAAGCTTCGGCGATGGGCATTCCGTGTATTGTGACCCGGGCCACCAATGTGGGGGAAGCCATTGTCCGTTACCAAAGTGGACTCGTAATTGAAAATGAAGATGTAGCTGCTTTGGAAAAAGCCATCCACGATTTGTATCAACAATGGAAAGAGAACCGCTTAACCCTTATGGCTGCCAATGCACAAAAAATGGTCAAAGTAGAATTTTCCTGGAACCGGATTATTCATGCATTCGATGAGCTTTACCAAGTATCATGAAACAAAAGACCATTCCTATCGACCACGGTTCTTTTTTGAAGAAAACAGATCGCTATTTATTTATCCTTCTGTTTTTAATGGTTTCTTGTTTTTTTACCTGGAGTGAAAATGTAGCGATTACCCGGGGAATCAAAGTGGTGGGACGCATGGGTGTGTTGATGGGTTCGTATATCCTGTACTACAGGATCATCCGGTACGGAGCGGCAGATTCCATAAAATGGAAAAATGTATTGGCACCACTCTTATATGCCGGCTATCTGACATTGGGTTTCGTTTCGTTTATGTGGAGTACCAACCCGGGCTTTAGTGCTTTACAGTGGTTTATGACTTTTCAAAGTTTGGCTTTCTCTGCATTCTTTATCAAATGTATTACCTTGTTGGATATTTATTTTCCTAACCATACCACGCGTTTGTATAATTTATTGGGGGATACGGTTTTTTACCTGATTACCATATTCGTAATTGGTATGTATGTGGATCCGGATACCTTTTTTCGGTTGACGCACGGAGGAGAGGAGGCCCGGTTGGGAGGGTATATCATGAACCCCAATGAGTTGGGGATGCTGGCCGGAGTTGGGATAGCCTGTCTGATCTTTGATATTTATAGGAATCATCATAAATGGTGGACGGTTTTTAAAGTACTGGTCATTTTTTATGCTTTGTTTATGACGGGTTCCCGCTCTTCTTTGATTGGCGTGGTATTGATTGTTTTTTTTCACATTAATCAATCTAAAAACCAGAAGTTAAAGACTATTATCATTATCGGTGTTTTATTGGTTTTGCCTGTTGCGGTCAATAAAATTATTCTTAAAGATGACGGCAGTCGTTTGGAAGAAGTACTTAGCATGACCGGACGCTTGCCTTTTTGGACGGCTTTAATCAACGAAGGTTTACCTCGTGAGCCTTTGTTAGGTTTTGGGTTTATGCGAATTGATTATAAAGAATATTTTCAAAGTACACATACATACCCGGGAAAAATGACACACAACACCTTTATGCAGGTGCTGATGAATTTGGGTTTTATCGGACTTACATTGGTAATATTCCAAATGGTTTTTACCATCAGAGGATTTTTGCTGGAGGAAAAGGAGAAAAAATTAATGTTGATCGGTATCCTGATTCCCATTCTTATCAACTCCTTTACCGAATTCGGTATTTTTGGAGAGTCCAATTACGGGATACTTTTTTATCAGTTAATTATCATGTCTATATCCTTCCAAAAAAGTCCGTTTTTGACCATACGTGACAAGATTCATTTACAACACAAACGACCGGAATTGTCGCTTTGAAATTTTAGTCAAATTCAAAGAACGCAAATATGATTTTAAACCTTTTTTAACGTTGTACTTGTACACCTCGTCAAAAGATTTTTTTCGCTCCTGAATGATTCATTCTTTAGACATTTACCGGAAAGAGAAACAACTGCATCTACTCAAAAATTAACTATCATTTTTAAAATGTACTTCATTCGGAAGAGTACTTTTTTCTCTTTTTTAACCCCGTCATTATGAGTTATAATGTCTCTAGTATTTTAGAGAAAGCAGGGCATCCGGTGACTAGTCGTGAGAAGGATGCTTCGTGTCAAAAAATTGAATTATATTATTTGAAAAACCCTGACGGTACAGTGCGGTGGACTTGGCCGGTACATTTGCGTAAACCGTTATTTCTGAAATTCTATTCTGTATCCGGACTTAAGTCAAGGCTTTTTGTACGTTTAATTCATATCGTATTCCGTTGGCGACTACAGCGGGTGGTTTTTAAAAAGCTGTGTTATCATCTTGATAAGACCCATGAAAACGTATCTCCTCTTTTTTACCTTGACCAACCATGGGCATTATTCACAGGCACACCAGGACCCAATCAAAAAGCCGTATTGGTCACAGAAGTCGGTTCGAAATTTACGTTTATAAAGTTGAGTGCGAATGGATCGGCCAGAAAATTGTTACAAAATGAGGCCAATGTCATAGAAAAGCTCAACAAAGCCCGGCTACAGACTTTTAATTATCCTCAAGTCCTTTTCTCTAACACAGATCTTTTGCAGCTTTCCGATGTGTCTGAAAAGGGGATAAGGAGTACCCGGTTCTCTAATAGGCATTTACAGGCATTAGCTGAATTAAATAAGGCATCTGCTCGGGTTTTGCCTTTAAAGGAGCTTACTACCTGGCATCAGTTGAAAGAGGATTTAAAGAAAATTACAAAGGAGAAGGACGAGCGTATCCCTAAAGGTATGTTGAGAAAGCTGACAAAAATCGTGGAAGGGATGGATGAAAATATTATCGTAGAAACCTCTTTAAGCCATGGGGATTTTACTCCCTGGAATATGTATGAAAACCAAGGGAAGCTACAGATTTACGATTGGGAATTGTCACAAGAAAATTTGCCAATAGGTTTTGACGCGTTTCATTTTATCATTCAAAAAGGAATATTGATTGACAAAGAACCTTGGGTTGAAATCGAAAAGGAGATCAAACGTATATTGTCTCCTCATAACTTCCGAAAAGTATCTTCTTATCCGGTAGTGCAGCGGGATCTCAACAATTATCTTACTCTTTATTTAGTATATAACATTGTGTACTATTTAGGGGTGTATGCCAGACAGGAAGTGTGGCATACACAAGTTCATTGGTTGTTGAACACTTGGAATGAAGCCTTGAGTAGTTTACTTGTTCAAAAGGTTCGCCACCGGGAGCTGGTGTTAATGGATCTTTTTGATTTTTTGACGAACAAACCCTATGCGGCATTGAAATTCCCCGAAATTCATCCTGAAAAAGTGAGCGAATACTCGGACGTAGACCTTTGTGTTGAACGGAAAGTAAATAAAGAAATACGGGAGTATTTAGCCAGCTATCCGTTAATTAGTTATTTGAGGAGTGAGAAAAAGTCCTATATGGCTACACATCAGTTGATTTGTAAAGATGGAAGCTTGTTAAGCCTGGATCTTATATGGCAGTTCAAAAGGAAAGGAGTCGTATACCTGGATGCCCCGGAGTTATTACAGAATGCCGCTGCGAACAGTTATGGAGTAAAAAAAGCTTCTCCCAGGGATGATTTCCGGTATTTAGGGCTTTTTTATGCTTTGAATCATGCCTTGATACCCAGTAAATACCAATCTTATAGAAACTTTGTGAAAAACTCCCATGATCCTATCGATCAACAATTATATACTTATTCTCTACAGAAGAAAGGAGGGACTTCCACACTTCACCAACTTGTGCATACTCAAAAACATAATCGGGGAGGGGCATATTGGTTCAACCATCTCAACTACTTGGGCGATACGGTGAAAAGTATTTTTCTTCATAAAGGCATGACCATTACATTCAGTGGAGTAGACGGTGCGGGAAAGTCTACGGTAATTGAAAATATACGGTACATGGTTGAAAAGCAACTGCGAAAAAGGGTAGTGGTAATCCGCCACCGGCCATCCATATTACCCATATTAAGTGCATGGAGACTTGGCAAAATCCAAGCGGAACAGCAAGCAGCCGGCACCTTACCCCGGAAAGGCACAAACAAAAACTTTTTCTCTTCATTACTCCGGTTTGGTTACTATTATTCCGATTATTTTTTCGGGCAATATATTATTTATCTGAAGTACATTATCAGAGGCTATGTGGTGATTTATGACCGGTATTATTTTGATTTTATTAACGATAGCAGGAGAAGTAATATACAGTTGCCTTCATGGATTACCCGTTGGGGGTATTTTTTCCTCTTAAAGCCAGAACTGAACTTTTTCCTGTATGCAGATCCGGAAATTATTTTACACCGGAAGCAAGAACTGAATGCCAAAACGATAAAAGAGCTGACAGACAAATATCTACAACTATTTGACCGGCTGAATCCGAATATGAAGAGTGAGCAATATACACCCATTGAGAATGTCGATCTGAATACTACGCTTAATGAAATTTTTCACAAAGTCTCTACCGTCAAATCAAAATATGAAAAAACTCATTGAAAAGATAATCCGCTGGCGTAATCCTTCATTCCGGTTTGACCCCTTCTTGAATCAAACGGCCATCATACAATTTGTCTGGGTACATGGATGGGCGATGATAAGGGGACTAAGAGTATTTCTGTATTTTAAAAATCCCAAAGGAGCAATGTTTGGCCCGAAAGTCAGCTTTTTTAATTTACCCAAAATCAAATGGGGAAGGTTTTTGAAATTAGGTAAGGGGGTATATATCAGTGCTTTGGGCAAGAAAGGAGTTGTATTTGGAGACAATGTTGGTATAGGATCGTATAGCCGGATTGTGGTTTCTACTTCCCTCAATCATTTAGGAGAATTTATTAAGATAGGAAATAATGTAGGAATTGGCGAATATGCTTATTTGGGTGGGGCCGGAGGACTGGAAATTGGTGACGATTGTATTATCGGGCAATATTTAAGTTGCCACCCCGAAAATCACAACTTTGGTGATCCCGAGTCTCTTATCCGTCAACAGGGTGTCAGTCGACAAGGGATCAAGGTAGGGGCAAACTGCTGGGTCGGAAGCAAAGTAACCATATTGGACGGAGTGACTATTGGAGAAGGGTCAGTCATTGCAGCCGGAGCCATCGTTACCAAATCATTTCCGGCAAATAGCATTATCGGAGGCATTCCGGCAAAATTAATTAAAAGGCGAATTGAAAATGTATAAGACAATTTTAGCTACAGCTTATGCCATAAATCCTTATAAAGGTTCTGAAGACGGTATGGGTTGGAATTTTGTACGGCAGATTGCCCGCTTCAATACGGTGATCGCTATTACCCGGAAAAACAATCAGCCAATGATTGAAAAATATATGACGGAGTATCCCGATGTGGTGTATGAGAATATGCAGTTCCTATATTTTGATTTACCTTACTGGATGCGGTTTTGGAAGAAAAAAAGCCGTGGGGCCATGCTATATTATTGGATGTGGCAGCGGGCCATGCCCCGGTTTATCCGGAAACAGCAACTTTCTTTTGACATCATTCACAATTTGAACTTCCACAATGACTGGACTCCAAGTTATTTGTGGAAATTGAACAAGCCGTTTGTTTGGGGACCTATCGGACATCACCCTTCCATTCCGGGCCAATATTTAATAAATTATAACAATGTATACAACATAAAAAATAAAGCCACTTGGATGGTCAAACAAGCCTTTTGGAAATACTCCTCTTCTTTGAAAAAGACTTTGGATAAGGCCGATTATGTATGTTGTATGAATTCACATGTGGCAAAGGTTATTCCGTTACAAAAGGGGAAATACAGTATCATTCCTTCTGTGGCAAGTCAGGACTTTGGATATGAGCCCAAACAGCATAAGAAAGCATTTACACTTATTTCTGCCGGGAGGTTTGTTCCTCTAAAAGGGTTTGACTTAAGTATTTTGGCCTTTGCCCGATTTCTGGATTCACTACCCAAGGCAAAACGAGAGGATTGCAAACTTATCATTGTGGGGGCTGGCCCCGAGTTTCCCCTGTTGCAAAAACTTGTTCGTGAAAATAACATCGAAAATCAGGTGCAATTTATTCATTGGGTTGAAAGAAAAGAGTTGTTAAAACTGTATAAAAATGCTTCTGCATTTCTTTTTCCCTCTCACGAAGGGGCAGGCATGGTGGTGGCCGAAGCGCTTTCTTTCGGTCTCCCTGTGATTTGTTTGGATAACTCGGGACCGGGAGAGTTTATAGACGACACTTGTGGGGTTGCAGTAAAAGAAACAACATATACGCACACACTTACACAGTTGAGCCAGGCGATTGCCAAATTATATCAATTTCCTGAGTTGGCGGAAAGAATGGGGAAATGCGCCCGTATTAAATTTGAAAATCAGTTTCACTGGGATCGAAGAGGAGAGCAATTGCATTCGATCTATCAAAGCCTTTAAGACTATTAACAACCTAATCTTCTTAGGGTATTCGCAAACAATTCCGGAAAATGTGAGAGCAGACAACTTCGAGTTTTTCATTCCATAAAACACCTGTATGAAAATATTTGCTTTTCATTTATTAAACGATTACAGTGGTAGTCCTAAAGTGTTGATGCAATTACTGAAAGCTTGGGCGAATGAAGGTCTGGACGTTACCATGGTAACCTGTGCCGGAAAAGAGGGGTTCCTTTCCAACCTTGAGCATATTCAATATAGATACTTTTGGTATCAATGGGCAGCTAATCCTTTTATTCGTTTGTTCAACCTATGTATGAGTCAATTTCTTTTATTGGTTCAAATGATTCTAGTGGTTCGAAAAGAGGATATTCTCTATGTCAATACCGTACTGCCTTTTGGTGCGGCTGTCTTGGGAAAGATAAAGGGATGCCGGGTGATTTATCATATACATGAAACTTCCGTAAAACCTCCTCTTTTTAAAAAAATCCTGTTTGGAATTGTTCGTTGGGCTGCTTATGATGTGGTGTATGTATCAAAATATGTAGCGAACCAGGAAAGGGTAGAGGCCAAAAATACGTATATTTTGCACAATGCCATTGAGAATGAATTTATCGAAACGGCCGTTGCCCAACGTAAAGCAAAAGTACCTGATGGAAGGGTGCTGATGGTTTGTTCTTTGAAGGTATATAAAGGCGTGTTTGAGTTTGTCGAATTGGCAAAGCGGCATTCCGAATACCGCTTCCGTTTGGTGGTAAATGCAGATCAGGAGGCCCTGGATCTTTTTTTTGAAGGGACTACTTTGCCACAGAATTTGGAAGTGTTTCCAACACAAAAGGATGTGCACCCTTTTTACCAATGGGCGGATGTAATCTTGAACCTTTCTCGACCGGATGGTTGGGTGGAAACCTTCGGGCTGACCATCTTGGAAGGTATGGCTTATGGCTTGCCAGCTATTGTTCCTCCGGTGGGAGGGATTACGGAACTAGTCGAAAATCAAAAGAATGGCTTTCAAGTTGATTCCAGAAGGCCTCAAGTATTGTCGGAAAAGCTACGGGAAATCCTGAGCAATCCTTCATTTTATGCGCAACTTCAAGCCTTTGCATTATACAAAATCAACTTCTTTAAAGAAGATATTTTTATCAGGCAAAGTTTGCGCATTTTCCAACAGTCAAACAAGACTTTCAATAAATCTGATTTATCAACGAACCTTGAACCCACAACTTCTCAATCTATACTCAAAGATTGATGTTTTCATATGCAAAACATCCACGCATTAAACCAAGATTCTATGAAAAAAAATAGGAAGAAAAGGCTTGCCATTATCGGTACGGTAGGTTTACCTGCCAGCTATGGTGGGTTTGAAACCCTGGCAGATCACCTGGTTAAAAACTTAGGTGAATCGTATGATATCACCGTCTATTGTAGTGGCAAAAAATACCCTTCTCACAAACGGGCAGACCAGTACCTTTCTGCAAGGCTAAAGTATATTCCGTTGGAAGCCAATGGTATCCAAAGTATTCCCTATGACTCGATTTCTATCTTGCATGCGCTTTTTTATGCGGATGTGTTATTGGTCTTAGGAGTTGCAGGGGCTTGGATTTTACCATTTGTGAAAAAATTTACTCGGAAAAAAATTGTAATTTCTATTGACGGTATTGAGTGGAAACGGGACAAGTGGAATTTGTTGGCCAAGTGGTATTTGTGGTGGGCCGAAAAAGTTGCAGTAAAAAACTCACATATTGACATTTCGGACAATGAATCGATACAGGACTACACCGCCCGGCGGTATGGAAGTTTGAGTAGAATTGTGGAATATGGAGCAGACCATACCATAAAAACTTTTCCTTCACAAGAGGACAAAGAGAAATACCCGTTTTTACATGCTTCTTATGCCTTTAAAGTATGCCGGATCGAACCGGAAAATAATGTGCATAAAGTTTTGGAAGCATTTTCAAAACTTCCCTCTCATACTATGGTGATTGTAGGCAACTGGAAGAACAGTGATTATGGCCGGAATTTACGCGTCCAATACAGCCAATATCCCAATATTATCTTACTGGATCCGATTTATGAGCAAAGGACTTTGGACATGCTCCGGGGGAATGCAAAATTATATATTCACGGCCATTCGGCCGGGGGCACAAACCCCTCTTTGGTAGAAGCTATGTATTTGGGCTTGCCCGTCATCGCTTATAATGTCTCTTACAACAAGACGACTACAGAGAGTAAGGCAAAGTACTTTAGTACCTCAACAGAATTGAAAGAGCTCGTGCAGAACATTACGGCTGCAGATCTGGTGCTGATGGCTGCATCTATGGGTGAAATTGCCAACAGGCGTTATATCTGGAAGGTAATTGCCTCTAAATATGATCTCTTGATTCAAGAGGCTCTTTTTCAAAAAACAAAACCACCGGTAGGGCCGAAATTGAAGGACCTCGATCAGTCGGAATTGTTAAAACACAATGTTGCGCATTTACAAGATCAATATTATTTTTTTGAAAAGCGATAATCTATTTCAATATGAATCTGTCGGAAGAAATTGAACTGCTTATTACGGGAGTTTCCGCTTTAATTGTCGGCCTTATCCTGGTCCCAAGGTTGAAACGCTGGGCGGTAAAGGTGAAACTAGTGGATAAGCCCAATCATAGAAAGTTGCATACGGAGCCAATTCCTTTGGTAGGAGGGATTGCCATTGCGATTGCCTCATTTTTGACACTATTGCTCAGCGAAGCTTTTATCCATACTATTGACAGGCATCTCATTGTGTTAGGCGCCAGTACCTTATTGCTGATTGTCGGGGTGTTGGATGATAAGATGGACATCAAGCCTCTGTACCGTCTATTGATCCAAATGGGCTGTGCATATGCTGTTGCCTCTTCCGGGATTAGAATAAGTTCATTTTATGGGATTTTTGGGATGTATGAGTTGCCATTAACCATCCAGTACATATTTACGATTTTGGTTATTACAGGTGTAATCAATGCCTTTAACCTTATGGATGGCATAGATGGTTTGGCCGGAGGGCTTTCTATCATGGGCTTTGGTACGTTAGTCATTTTATCGTATTTGTTGGGAAGGTTTGATCTTGGCAATCTCTACATTGCTTTTTTCGGAGCAACTGCAGCTTTTTTGAAACATAACCTTAGTAAAAAGAAAATCTTTATGGGAGATGGGGGCTCTTTGTTCCTTGGCTTTACTCTTGTGATTGCAGGAATCCAAATGATTGAACTCGCCAGTCAGTCCGGAAGTATTCGCTCCACTACGGTTTTATTAATTATCATGGGGATATTTTGGATCCCGGTATTGGATTCTATCCGAGTGTATAGAAGCCGGATTAAGAAAGGGGTTTCTCCTTTCACTGCCGACAAAAATCACTTACATCACCTCTTTTTGTTGACAGGCTTAAGTCATCAAAAAACCTCTCTGTTAATAAATCTTTCCGCTCTGTTTTTTCTTTTGTCGATTGTTGTATTGGCTTACTATTTTCCTTTGACCATCGTATTATTTGTCGTTACTCTGCTTTTTATTTTGTTGGCCAGTGTACTGAACATTAACAAAAGCCTGAACGAGTGGCGGAATAAGATCAGAGAAATGGAAGAAGATTAAGAAGAAAATATACACCTTGAAGAAATTGAAAACAGATGATTCCATCCTGTCATTTACGAGATAACAGGATGGTTTTTTTATAAAGAGAAGTGAATTAAATATTCACGGAATTTAGCCTTTGTGTTCGCTGGCACAGTTGTAATGGTAAACCCCAAGGGTCGCGTAACATTACAATATGACTGCCGTCCTCAGTTTTTACCTCCTCTACAAAAGAGGCTCCGCAAGCTAATAACCTGTTTTTATCAGCCTCAGCATTTTCAGATTCGAATGCAAAATGAAAAGTGAGTTGATGTTGTTGACCGTATTCGATAATTGGAAATTCGGGCCGGTGATATAATTCGCAGACCACCCTGCCGGTGGAGTCGGCAAGAAAGAGCATATACGGAGGCTTATCCATTTGCCAAGCCACCTTGAGTTCCAAGTGTTCACAATACCAATCTCTTACGGCCAAAGGCTCGTTTACGTTAATCGCAAAATGTTCAAAAATCATATGAATGGTAATTTTAGTATGTGCACTAAAATTAACAATGAGATTTCGGAAGAGGTAAAAATGCACTGACTTTATAAAAACGTGGAAAGTTCTCTCGGTAAAAATACAGCGTTTTTTGGGGCTTAACCAAGGTCTATAGACGTTTCTGCAGGGGGCTTTTACTTCTGATCCATTTGAATATTTCCATGACGGCCAATAAGATAAGAGCAAGACCAAAGAATGTAAACCATTCTTTTAGGCTAATGGGATTTACCTCAAGTACGTTTCCCATCATAGGAGTATACATAGACAAGATATGTATACCCTGGGCTAAGAATACACCTACAATTAGGAAATAATTTCGACTCAAAGGAATCTTGAAAGCCGATTTTTTCTCCGAACGGCAATTAAACACATGTACATTTTCCAAAAAAACCATCAATAACAAAAGGAGGTTGCGAGCTTCTTTTTCAGCATATCCGGAGGATATCAGATGATTCCAGACAAAGAAGGCAATGAGTCCAATGGTCAATCCTGATACAACTACCTGGGAAACCATTTGTTCGTTAAAAATGCCTTCGGTCGGTTTCCGGGGGGGCTTTTTCATGGTGCCGGGTTCCCCCCTTTCAAAGGTCAGAGCTTTATCCTGGATTCCGTTGGTCACTATATTCAGCCAAAGTAATTGTACAGCCATAAGGGGTAAAGGCAAGCCAAAGCTCAGGGCTAGGATAAAGAGTACCACCTCTGCTCCTCCTGTGGAAATCAACAGGTAAATCACTTTTCGGATATTATCATACACATACCGTCCCTCCTCAATGCCCGTCTGGATTGTTGTGAAATTGTCGTTGGCAATGATAATGGACGCGATATCTTTGGCCAGGTCCGTACCGGAGCCCATCGCCAGTCCGATATGGGATTTTTTTAATGCAGGTACATCATTGACCCCATCTCCGGTTACGGCTACAAAATTTCCTGCATTTTTGAGACCTTCCACCAGTTGTAATTTCTGGAGGGGGGTGACCCGGGCAAAAACCCGGGCTTTTTGAAGGATGTTCAAGAACTCCGGATGATTGGAGCTTTCAAATTGTTCGATTTTTTTGCCTATTATGACTTGTTCAAAAGAATCCGCAATGTCCAATTCTTTGGCAATCCCGAAAGCCGTAACAGGATGATCCCCGGTAACCATAGAAACTTTCACACCTGCCTCCAGGCATTTTTGCACAGCCTCTTTTACTTCAGGTCTGAGCGGGTCTATAAAACATAAAAAACCTAGAAAGGTGAGATGGTGTACACATTCAGGTTGAAGCTTCTCTTTATCATACACTTCTTCCACTTGTCCAAATGCAACTGCCAATACCCGGTAGCCTTCATTGATCAAAACTTCATTTTGCCGTTTGAGTGCTTTGAGGTTTAATGCCTCGTTTCCTTGTATTGTTTGTACCTGTTCACATAATGCGACAATGGTTTCGAAGGCACCTTTTATAGCAATATTAATGGAAGTGTTTTCTTTAAAGAAGGTTGCCGCATATTTGTATTCGGATTCATAAGGTATGTTCGCGAGTATCTGGCTCTTGGTTTTCAGTTCTTCTGGAGAAATTTGCAATTTATACCCCATGGCAAGTACGGCAAGGTCCATTGCATCTCCATTGAATTTCCATTCCTTGTTTTTCATGTAAAGTGAACCCTCACTGCACAAAATGGCCATGGAACACAGAGTTTTAAGCAGCTCTTGTTCCCTGTCAGATGGCTTGCCATCTTCCAAGGAAAGTACGCTTCCATGTCCGTTATATCCTTCTCCGGTAACTTTGAAGTTTAGCTGATAGGGAAGGGAGATTTTTTTGACGGTTTGTTTATTTACCGTCAAGGTGCCGGTTTTGTCACTGGCAATGCAAGTCACACTGCCTAAGGCTTCCACCACTGTTAACTTTCTGATAATCATATTTCTTTTGGCCATCCGCCTGGTTGCAATTGACAAGGCTACGGTAATGGACACCGGCAAACCTTCGGGAATGGCGGATACCGCCAAGGCCACGGCAAAAAAGAAGACTTCTTGAATTTGCATGCCCCGGAACAAGGCGATGATTCCCAGAATAATCACTGCTATAAGTACGATAGCACTGATTTGCCGGGCAAATCTCTCCATACGGATAATGAGAGGGGGTTTGGCCGAGCTAGTTGTGGTGACGGCCTTGGCAATCTTGCCTACCTCCGTGTTCATACCGGTGTTAACTACAATCCCCAATCCCCGGCCTGCCATGATGGTGGTACCGGCAAAGGCCATATTGTGCCGGTCACTTACCGGAGTAGCTGTTGTCAGCAGTTTTGTATCCTTTATGACAACCATCGACTCTCCGGTGAGCAAGGATTCGTCTACCTCCAGGCGGTTAGTTTGAATCAGTCGTATATCTGCAGGCACCCGGTTGCCCGACTCCAATAGAACGACATCTCCGGGAACCAATTCCTCCGCCGACACCGTGGTTTCATGGCCGTTGCGTTTGACCAAAGCAAATATTTTTAATAATTTTTGCAAAGAGGCCGCATTTTGTTCGGCCTTCCACTCTTGCACGGTTCCTATCAATGCATTGAGAATGAGTACCCCGTAGATAAACATGGCATCCACTACTTCATCAATAATTAACGAAACCGAGCCGGCAATCAGTAATACATAAATAATCGGACTTTTAAATTGATTGAGAATTATCTTCAATAAGGTAGGAGGTTTTTGCTCCGGAAGTAGGTTCAGTCCATATTTTCGCTGCCTGACCTTAACCTCTTTATTGCTAAGCCCTTTCCGGCTACTCTCCGTTGCTTCTAATAACTCCGGCTCTTCTATTGAATGCCACTCCATTTTTTAGAAATTTTGTATGATTCGTAATACTATGAGCTGTAGGTTTTGTATGGGTAACCAGAGGATTAATTTGGTAGGGGTCTGACAAGTGATGGGCAAGATAAATGAATTGTACTCTTAATTGGCAAGCGCAAAGTAAGGAGAATATAAAGAATTTTATCTATATGATTTATATTGTCAAACCGGAAATAAGCAGGACTACCCAGTGTAGTTTTCAGAAGAATTTATAAATATAAGTCGCAAATTCAGTGTTTAAGTTCGTGTGGTAAGGTCAAATCTTCAAAAGCCTATAACCATAGAGGGGAATAGACATACACTTAAGTGGAAGGATGTGTAAACTACAGAGAGGCCAGAGCTTTTGTAATCCTGATTTCAGATGAAAAACCATAAACATTTTGAAATACGAGCATTGAGAACAATAAAAATAAATTAGGTTTCAATAGTCATAACCCATTGAACAAATTCGAAGGTTCAATGGGTTTATGATAGGTTATACAATGAAGTGGTCTACACTTCTAGTTTTTGACCGGAAATGGAATCAAAATCGGCTCATCAAGGCACTTTTTGAAGAGAAAAGCTATTGTTGCAAAAAGTAACACGGAGGAGGCGTTTTTGAAACATTTTTCAGGAAAAAGAAAAAGGTTAATTTACTTCAATTACTCGATCAAAAACTTTTTTGTGATCATTTGTCCTTGGGCTTCCGATTTGATCAAATACATCCCTTTGGGATAATTGTTCAAGTCTAGTTCCAATTGCTTTTGAGGACTGGCCACTTCCAACATCTGTTGAGATATCTGCACACCACTTGCATTAAGAATGGTGATAAGAACTTGTCGGGTGCCCTGTAGCCCTTCTAAATATAAAGTTGCTGATTCTCCTCCTTCCAAAGGGTTGGGATATATTCTTGAGGTCAATTGCACTTGGTTCGGTGGTACAATAGGGCTTGGGTCATTACTGCTACGTAAACGGTTGAGGTTGTTGAGACTGTTGAGAATAAAAACAGTATAATCTTCCACTTCACTAAAATACCCAAGCCCACAAGGAGTAGGAGTTGCCCCATACACGGTTCTGATCCTCATTCGTGTACTGTTTACGGCTGAAGCTGGGGGAGTCACTTGGGCCGTGTAGGAAGATGCCTGCCCTGTAGCACTTAACACTTCTTCGTTACTGCTGAAAGTCCCATCTCCATTCCAATCAATCCAAGCTTTAAGAGCCGTTCCGGCCCAGGAGGCTTGGAGGGTAATACTCAAGTTCTCACTGGTATTTATCGAAAGTTTTGCTTTTAAATGCGTAAAATCCGAATATCCATTTAGTTCAAAACCGGAATTGGTATTTTGTAAATTCCCCAAACTGACAGATTGGATGTATTGGCCAAGGGGTACTACATTGCTTACTGTACAATACGCCGGAGGAGCTGTACCTGTCGCTATCAAATTGGCCGGCTGCCAAAGAGGTTCCCGGCTGGGGTGTTGCAGGGCGGCCAGCATCCGGTCCACTTGACCTTCGGTAAACATGCGGTAACAATTGCTATAGTCCATATAGTTTTCCCCGTTGGGAACTCCGGCTCCCGGACAACGTTCCGTATTGGTATTGCAAAAGCCAAAGTTGCTTAGTGTGGCAGGGGTATCGTCTACATGGTCTCCGGGAGCATTACATCCATTGTCAAACGTATGGGCTAAGTTCAACCAATGGCCAAATTCATGGGTCAAAACACTGCGGAAGTTTTCATCGGTATTATAGCCCAGGTATCTTCCGTTATAGACCACCCGGGCCAGGTCGTTGTCGGACATAGAGGTATCGGGATACCAAGCTACTCCTGAGTTATTCGTCACACCGTTGTTGTACAAATCCAACATAACGTAGATATTCATGTATTTGTAATTGTCCCAGGCATACTGTTGGATTTTTGCGTTATACCCCCATCCATTTCCAAACCCTGCTTCTACCGGGTTAAATGTAATTCCATTGGTAGGATTGCCTTGAGGGTCTAAGCGGGCCAGTTTAAATTCTATATTTAGGGTTTGTTTAATGAGGGAAAAAGGAGCAGCAATCTGATTCCAATCCTCATTTAAACCGTTAAAGTCCTCGTTCAGCTTGTGTAAAGCGTTCTTGATGACATCTTCATCCACTATACTTCCTCCTTGATTTACCCCAAAAACATGGAAGACTACAGGAATGATATAGGTTACCTCTTGAGCCTGTTGCTTTGAAAGGGATTGTATGAAGTTTTGGCTAAATAGCTCAAACTGTGCGGCATTCTCTTTTGCTTCAGGGTGTCGGAGGTAAAACTTTTCCATTGCTTCATCTGTACCGCACTTGATCTTATCCTGAGCAAAGGCGATGGAATGGAGCAAGAGTACTGTTGTCAATAAAAAGCCGAATCGTTTTGGAATAAACTGGGAAAAGGGCACGACAAACTTTTGTGGACATAGAAAATATTTCAATTCCATAATTGACATTTTTAAAAAGTTTGAGATGTTAGTTTAAAAAATAGAAGTGTTCCAAAACACTGTTTTTATCAATCTGTTTGTGATAAAACTGATAAGATGAAATATAGGAGTGATTACAACAGTAAGCGCTTGACTGAGTTGAACAAGTATAAATACTTATACTCTAAGTAAAGGTAATAAATTAATAGAGGCAAAGGTAACTGGATTTGAATTTTTATTTACCTATTTGGTGGTATTGTTAATGTGTAAAACTGCTCTGCTTTGATCCTTGGGTTTAGAACATGTTTAAATTTCACCTTTTGGACTGTAAATTCCCATTTCAGGAACCTCAGTACAGTATTTTGAGTGGTCGAATCATCGGAGTGCCGAACCATCGGAATGTCGAATCATCGAAAGTCTACCACGAAGGTTTCAATACATAAGCGTTGCAGATATTTGATTTATACTTCGTTTTTTTGATAAAAATCTTAATGAAGTGGTTTACACTTCTAGTTTTTGACCGAAAAAGGAATCAAAATCGGCTCATCAAGGCACTTTTTGAAGAGAAAAGCTATTGTTGAAAAAAGTAACACGGAGGAGGTATTTATGAAACATTTTTCAGGAAAAAGAAAAAGGTTAATTCCCTTCAATGCTTAAATTTAACAGATTCATCGTTGTTTTTTGAAAAATACATCTGTTGAAGAAATTATCGAAACCTTGTATCAGGTATCACAAGTCACCTCGTCCCATTCTTGGTTATTGTATTTGATTAGCCAATTCAGAGCATAGTGTCTTTCATATACCACCCCCGGATGAACGGCTTGCATTTCTTGACCATTGATTCTCGCATCCACACAAGCCCAATCGATGCGGTAATAAAGATCGTTGGCATCCAGAATTGCCTTTTTACTTCTGGGTACTTTTGCAGATTGGATAAATGAATTGGGGTCTGTGTCAGAACCAATAGGATATTGTTCGGAAGGGATCGCGTTTAGGTCAGCCATATGGTTGGGGAAAGCCAAGTCCTCCACTATGCCTAAAGCCCACATCAATACCCAAATGCCTTCGCACTTCCAGGTTTCATAGTTTTTCTTTTCTTCGGTAGGGTTATTCAAAAAATCCAATTCTTTAGGAGTGGCTTTGTCAAGGAGCTTGTACCCGTTGAGATATTCTTTTGCCTGCTCTCCCGAAATGGCATTAAAAGCAACCATATTGGTAGTGGCCAACATTACCACCCGTTCGGCAATTTTTTCCACTGAGCGGATGCTAACGTTTTCATCGGATGGAATATAGGGTAAGTTGGAATTTACCTTCACCTGTTGTGCCATAAGGATGCTTTCACTGTTCTTCTTTCTCTCTACCTGCATTTCGGTGGCGTTTTCCTGAGGTTTGTCATGGTATTTGGTAAGAATATTTACCTTGAGCTCGGAAATTTCATTGTTTCCGTTCATATCCAGTATCAAGGCCAAATCTTTATCCAGAAAGTGTTGCGTATCTGAACGGGAAATGACCGTGTCAGGACGGGCAAATACAATCACGTCTAACGCTTGGCTTAATGCTTTGATCAAACTGATTAATTCAGGAAAGTCATTGATAGAAGTTAAAATCGAAAATTCACAATTCAGGGTCTCGATTTTCCGCATCAACAAGTATTTCACCTCTTCGTTTTGGCTGGACAAAGAATTGACAAAACCCAACATTCCCGACAGGTTTTGGGTTAACGAAGAGTCAATCTGCTCGATTTTGTATGAAGGTTTGGCCCTTTCTCTATAGTTTATCTGAAATTGACTTTTGGCTCCTGTCAAGCCATTGTTTGTGTTGACGGATATGCTTTTTGTCTCTCCACTTTCCGAATAACTAATTTCTTCATTGGGAAAACGGGTATTTATTTCTTCAATAATCTTTTCAAGTGCTAACTCATGTGCGTAAAGGGTGCAGTAGTTTTCCATTGAGATGTGAGTTTGTGTATAGAATCTATTTAAGCGTGCAAAAAGTTGAAGGTACAGAACTCCGTTTTGCTTTTCGTCCAAAAATACGAAGAAGTTTAAAGGGTTCTCTCCCAAAGAGAGGGGAATCATAAAAATCCCCGGATTCTGTGAGATATTTTATTCACCTTTGTTTTCCAATGCTTCTTTCACAAGTTCCCGTATGGGTACTTCGTCAATCATCACATCTTTTATGATAGCTTCTCCATTTCTTATCATCACCAACGCGTAGGATTTTTGCTGTTGATCCCTACTGGAACCCCGGTAAATCCGCTCGGCTTCTAATGCTTTTGATTCTTCCATATAAAACCTGTCAAAGGGATAATGAATATATAGAATATTGTCTGCAATAAAGTTTACCCTGACTTTAAGGTAATCGGCCGTATGGTTTGGTGCTTCCTTGGAAACATCCAGGAGTTTTGCATAATCGTCATTATCTTTCATCAAGGTAACATATACCCAATCCCCTTTCTTCCAGTTGGTATCCTCTGGTACCCGGATAGTATTTTCTTTATATTGTAGCGTAATGTATTTCCCCCTGAAAGGATCGTAAGGATCTACCGGAGCCGTTTGAAATTTATATTCTACTCCTGATTTTAAGATATCCTCACTATCCAAAATCATCTTTGCAGGTACATACAATTGAACGAGTACTACCAGGACAAATGCGGGTAGTATAAATTTTCTATTGTTCATCAGTTTTTCTCTTTTTTAACATATGATAATTGGATACAAAAAAGCCTATTCCCAGTAGTACGAAAACAACTCCTCGAAGCACAAAACTTAAGTTGCTATCAAAGAACTTACAAGTTACCAAGGCAGTGATGATGAATAGTCCGTAATTCATAATTCCCATATGGCTGGACTTAATGCCTCGCCAAATTGTAGAGAGACCTATGATTAAAATCAGTAGGTTGATCAGCAGCATCGGAGAGGAGATTAAGATGCCTATACCAGAAAAACAGGTAAGTAAAACAAAGGCAGGTTCCAGCAAGGGAATTTCCCGGAGGGGTTTGTTTTTCCAATATAAGAAAAGCAAACTAAGGGCTAATGATATTGAAACGATAAAATAAACATATTCCGGGATAAAGATTTCCGGGTAGATAAAATCATTTTGTAGCACGAAGCTTTGCCATAAACCATAAAACCCACTCCCAAGTAAAATACCCACCGTGCCAAACAGGCCCGCTCGATAGAATGTACTTTTCTTTGATTTTTGTATTTTAAAATGGCAAAACAAACCTGCCAGGTAAAATAATGCCATAAGGCTAATGATGACGAGATGTATATTCATTTCTGCCCATTCCAAGCTCCAACTGATAATAATGAAAATAATAGAAGGAAGGAGGAAAATATGGAAATTCAAACCAAGAATGAATATAGGAAGAAACAATACAAAGGCAAATTCCAAGGGCTGTCTTTCCCGGAGAGGTTTATTTTTCCATTGAAAGTAAAGTAAAACCGAAGCCATAACTGTCAGTATCGCTGAGGATAAAAATTCTGGGGATACGATCAACTCCTTGTAATGAAATTTATGTGCTGACAAGTCTTTCCAAAACCAATCAAAACTTAACCCCAGAAAAAGGGCAATGGTCCCCAGTGAGCCTATGATACGAAAGCCATTATTCCTTAACTTTTGCCGCCGGAAAAACTCCGAATTCCCGATAAGGTAGAACAAACCGAAAAGGCTGGTATAAGCGATAAACATCCATTCACCCATTTGATAGGCCACAGTGCCCAAAGTGATGGTGATTGAAAGGGGAATGAACCAATTGTGAAATATCATAAAATTGCTTCCTGGCTTTTTCTTGAAAAGGCTATAATAATGGGGCAAAGCAAGGAATAACAGTAACCAATAAAGGTAGGATTCTACTTGAGGATACGACCAATAACTGGTTTCTCCCGCATAGTAGGTGATGGCGATCAGGTAAAGCAAGGATACCACAGACGATTTCATTATATAAACCAAAGGAATACCCAGCAACGCCCAAGTAAGTAGGAAAGCACTGAGGTTGCCCGGTAAATGGTAGATTTGGGAAATAAGTGCGATACTGGCTCCTACAGTTAAAAACAAAAAGGTACTACTGCCTTCACGCCAAGAGAAGCTTTGCTGTTGACGAAGCAAGGTATATCCGCAAAGTGCTTGGCCAAGCAACAAAGGGATGAATGCCAAGGCGGTTTTTGTATTTCGGGAAAGTTCGTCCCAATTATGAGCGATGATTAAAATAACCCCAAGTCCGACCAAAAGAGCTCCCAGTACGGCAAAAATGATAAAAAGCCGATTCGTAGAAGTTTCCTTTTTTTGTTGGTAATATTCCTGTATTCTGTCAGCGGTTTCCTGCGAAATGATTCCTCCATGTACAAGTTCCGGTAACTGTTTTGATAAATTCATGATCCAGTATTAAAGGATGGTCAATGTTTACCTGTTACGTACCTTATTGTATACATGTTGCAGTCAGCCGTTATTTTTCCTTTTCACAAAAGGTAGGTTTATGCGATAACAACAGGTCTGATAAATTTGATTCTGTTACGAATATATTTTGTTGCGAATGATGGAACAGACTAAGCGAAAGGGAAGGTTTTTTATCAAATCTTATACACAGTCAGAAAATTATGATTTCCTGACTTCATTGGGTGTGCATCCAAAATAACGCTTAAAGGCGGTCATAAAATGTTGTGGGTAATTATAGCCTACACTACTGGCTATTTCAGAGATCGTCAACTCTGTGGATAATAATAAATGATGGGCTTTTTTCATCCTTAAATTTGTCAGAAACTCAAAAATGGTTTGCCCAAAAAGTTCTTTAAAACCTGTCTTTAACTTTGTTTGGTTAATACCTACTGATACTGCAAGGTAAGGAATAGTGGTATGCTCAAGATCTTTGCTGATAATGTCTTTTGCATGATGAATCGCTTCTATATCATTTTTATATAGTCTGGAGCGTGTAGGTTTGCTATCTTGAAGGAGGCATAGTTGAATGAGAAGTAACTCGGACACTTTAGATTCGATGTATAATCGTTTTAACTTTCCCGAATAATTATCTTTTCGTTGGTATATTTCTGTAATGATTTTTCGCAAAACCGGGTCTTTAGAAATAGAAGCAAATAGCCTTTTTCCTTTAAAAACACGATCCGTAATGGCATGATCAGCAAAATGAAGAGCATATAGATCGGGGCAAAAAGAGACCTCAAAGAATTCACCGATTCCTTGATCTACGTCCATATGAAATAAGTAATCGTCTTTATCTTCTTTAAATAACATGCATTCCCCCCGCTCAATATTAAGATAGCTTTTATGCTCACTCACACAGGAGCCTCTAAGGCAAAAATGTGCCACCACGCTTTCTTTTTCAGGAGAGACTGAATAGGTTTTGATACGGTTTGATTGATACTTCCCCCATTTTAAATGAATCCCTTCCAGAAAAACGTTTGTCAGATCTATGTCAAAACCATTGTTGTCGGATAAAGTATCTTTTCGCTCATCCACTTCAGAAGTCTTCGTATTTCTGTTTTTGAATTGATAGTTGGTATTATCTATAGACATTTTATACTTCATATTTCATCCGTTTGCGTAATGAATACTTCTTCTTGCGTATAGCCAGTTTAGGCCATAAACCACACTTTTGCGCAAAAGTAAAACTTATTTAGAATCAATACAAATAGTATATAATGTTCAATAAAATACTCTTATTCATATTGCTGATGGTATCGTCTATGGCGTGGGCGCAAAATACGGAAACTGTTAAAAAGGATACGGTATCGGATAGTCATTTACTACTCGAGGAAGTAGTTATTACCGTACAAAAAAAAACGTATAACACCGATCAAACCTCATCCTCTTTGCGGCTTGAGGAACATATAAAGGAAGTACCTCAGAATGTTCAGGTCTTGAATGAAAACGTAATCTCCGACCAACAACTATATACAATGGCTGATGCAATAGCCCGCAACGTGAGTGGTGCCAATCGGATTGAAGAATGGGGAGATCTGTACACTTATATCACAATGAGAGGGTCTAGAGCGGGCTCTTTGAGAAACGGAATGAATACCACCTTGAAATACGGTTTATTATCGGAAGATATGAGTTTTGTGGACCGTATAGAATTTGTAAAAGGTCCGGCTGGATTTCTGTTTTCCGGTGGAGAGCCAAGCGGTATGTATAATATTGTCACCAAACGACCTTCCGGGTATAATAAAGGGAGTGTTTCATTGAGTCTGGGCAGTTATGGTTTATACAGAGCTTCTTTAGATGTAGACGGGATCGTAAATAAAGACCAATCCCTGTTATACAGGGTGAACCTTTCGGCTCAAGACGGTCATTCATTCAGAGAATACGAGACCAGCAAAAGGTTCAACATTGCCCCGGTGATTCAATACCAATTTGATGAAAAAACAACTTTAACGCTGGAATATATTTTACAATATGCCCAATTGCCCGACTTAGGGATAAGTAATTTGTTTTCCAAAACGGGATATGGCACCGTGGCCAAGACCCGAACAATATCCGACCCCGGAATAGAACCCTCTGTTATAAAAGACCAAAACATGACAGTAAACCTTGAACATAAACTGAGTGACAACTGGAAACTTACTACGCAATTATCGTATTTTGATTATGATCTAAAAGGCTCCTTTTTATGGATTCAAAATATTGATAATGAGGGTTATTTACAAAGAATACGTTATATATGGGATGCTAAAAATGAAATGACATTCGGCCAGGCATATATAAACGGTAGCTTTAGTACGGGCATCGTAAAGCATAAGCTGCTTGGAGGCCTGGACTATAACGCTAAGAGTTATGTGGCTGATTTTAGCCAAAGTCATATACTGGATAGTGTAGGTACCTTTAATATCCATAGTGACCAGTACCAAAAACCCTATTTTGGTGTGGGACAATTTGATAGGAGTATTGATACTAAAGAGCGTGTAGGAGCAGGCTTTCTTTTAGAAGAAAATTTGATGTCTGTTTATTTACAAGACAGGTTATCCTTTTTGAAAGAAAAACTACATATAACCCTGGCCGGGCGGTATACCTACCTAAAAAATAATAATTATGGTACGGTGTCTGAAAATAAAAAAATTACTCCCAGGTTTGGGCTAAACTATGCTGTTACTGACCGTACTAATCTCTATGCATTGTATGACCAGTCCTTCGTTCCCCAAACCGGAAGGCTTCGGCATGGAGGTGAAATAAAACCCTTAACGGGTAATAATGTCGAATTCGGAATCAAAAAAGATTGGCGTAATCGAAAATGGAACACGACTCTCTCTCTTTACCGGATTACAAAGAATAATCAGGTGTCCAATGATCCGGATAATATCGGGGGTGAGAACTATGTTTTACAATTTGGGCAAACCAGAACACAGGGAGTTGAATTCGATATAAAAGGGGAGCTTCTTACCGGATTGAATGCCCTTGCCAATTATGCATTTACCGAATCGGTCATCACAAAATCAACGACACAATTCGAGAAGGGGACTTTTGTGCCTGGGTACACAAAACATACGATCAACACCTGGCTTAACTACCGAATCCAAAAGGGGAGTCTAAAAAAAATAAGTGTGTCTGCCGGTATGATGTATATGTTGGACAGGAGGACCTGGTGGAATGGTGATTTTAAAGGGGAAGACTTACCGGATTACTTTCGCCTGGATGCTGCTGTATCATGGAATTCTCAAAAAACACGGATAGCGTTAAACGTATACAATGTCCTGAATAAAGACCTCTACAATGGAGGCCACCATTCAAGTGGTTGGTATTATTGGCGGCCTGAATCTCCAAGAAATATCAGGTTAAACCTTACCTATAATTTTTAACATACTTATGGTAAAAGCAACGGTGTTTCAGGATAGTACTACCCATCACCAGAAAATATGAAGAACTCTAAATTAATGATACTACTCGTTTCCTTTCTCACTTTTTCTTGCGCTCAATCAGTTAAAACACCTCCTAAAGAAAAGTACAACAGGGTGATGGTGCTCGGTCAGAACCCATTAGAGATACTTCTGGATTTAGGGTTAAAAGACAAAATTGCCGGTATCGCCTATCTGGATAATGAGAATGTTTTTAAACATTACCCAGGATTACCTGTACTGTCTTTGGGATGGCCCAATAAGGAAAGTGTCTTGTCTCTCCAGCCTGATGCGATCGTTGCTTTGGAGTCTGCTTTTAAGCATCAACGGATTGGTAATGAGGGATTTTGGAGGGAGAGAGGCGCGGAAATCTGTGTTGTCGATAACTATAATTCGGACAAAAACTTTAATAATTATTATAAAGATTTAGAAACTGTAGGAGCACTCTTTGGCATCAAGCATACGTCAGACTCCATCGTTGACAATCTAAAAAAAGTCGCAGAAAAGTATACCCAAATAAAAAATATCCGGATGCAAAAAGTCTTGCATTTATCCTATACGGGGATGTCCGGCCAATTCTATTATTATCCTCCTTCTATGTGCTTGCTTGATGAGATCGTTGACAATTGCGGAGGGGAATATATAAACCTTGGCATCAACTACTTTATTATGCCTTTAGAAACGATTATGAAAGTAAATCCGGATAAAATAATCCTTACCCGGTTCAGAAAAAGGAAAGATGAGGATGTGATCGCCCAAATAATTAAAAATCCGCACCTCAAATATGTAAAGGCCGTTAAGCAGCAAGAAATTATCGAGGTGGATTATACCCGTGCCATTCGAGGTACTACTGAAATGGAAGCTATTTATCTCTCAATATCAAACTTTCTTAAGCGATGAAATGGGTACGAACAATTTTAATACTATTTGTGATATTGCTATTCTTATCCGTAGTGACTTTAAAGATGGGGCAAATAGAGATATCGATCACACAAATACTGGATTCTTTCTGGATACGGAGCGGTTACGATTTAATCACTGATGTTATTATAAACCTGCGTTTGCCAAGAGTAATCTTTGCTATCTTATCAGGGGCAGGTTTAGCTTTATGCGGATATATCATGCAAGCCTCTATTCAAAACCCGCTTGCAGACCCTTATGTATTGGGTATATCTTCGGGTGCTTCACTAGGCGCTTCATTAGCAATCGTACTCAATATTTCTTTAGGAAGTCTTATCGGAGATCATTTGATCATTTCAATATTTGCTTTTCTTGGCTCCTTTATGACCATGGTATTGGTAAACCTGACTTCTAATTATAAGGGAAATGCGACAACCGAAAGGATCATTTTGTCGGGAGTGATTGCCAATTCACTTTGTATCGCCTTAACCAACCTGATGATGTATTTGGCCAAAGATGCCGAAAGTGTAAGGAATATAACCTTTTGGACTATGGGGAGCCTATCCGGCATTTCCTGGACACAAGTCAATCTATTAACAGTAGCTACCATGATCTCGGTTATTTTCTTTTTGACGCAGTATCGCGCGCTAAATCTGATTAGTCTGGGAGACGAAGCGGCAGCTAGTTTGGGGATTAATGTACGGAAGAAAAGAAATATATATATCCTTGCTGTTACCTTCCTTACCGGGGTTATTGTCTCGCAATGCGGGATCATTGGGTTTGTCGGTCTTGTAGTACCTCATGCTGTGCGTAAAGTTTGCAGGACTTCTAGTAGCCACATACTGCCTATAGTACTCCTGAGCGGGAGTGTCTTTATGTTATTTGTTGATGCCTTGTCGCGAAGTATTCTTGTTCATCAAGAAGTTCCGATAGGCATTGTCACCTCACTCATAGGGGCACCCGTTTTTTTATTCATATTTATCAAAAGGAAATAGAGTCATGATGATTAATGTAGAGGACTTAACAATAAAAATTAAGGAAAAAACGATTCTCGAAAATATTTCTTTTAAGGTTTTACCAGGGCAATTTGTAGGGATCATAGGTTCAAATGGAAGCGGGAAATCCACTTTGATTAAAAGTTTGTATAAGATATTAGAACCTTCTTCTGGGAGCATACTTTTCAACAAAAAAAACATTTCCGGGATGTCACATGCGGAATTAGCTAAACACGTTGCTGTTGTAGGGCAATTCAATAGGACTGACCTGGATTTTTCAGTGAGAGAATTTGTAGTGATGGGCAGGTACCCTCATAAGAAAAGATATGAACGGATGAACCGTGAGGATTATACAATCGTAGAGCAAACTTTAAACCTATTGGAGATAAGGGATTATCAGGATAGAAAGATATCAAGCTTATCAGGAGGGGAAAAACAAAGAGTTGTTGTGGCGCGTGCTCTGACACAACAGCCTAAGTGCTTGATTTTAGATGAACCTACAAATCATTTGGATATTAAATATCAACTGCAGCTTTTTAAACAATTAAAAAAACTACCTATCACGATAATCATGAGTATTCATGATATAGCATTTGCCTATAATTTTTTTGATCGGATATTGGTTCTGGTTAAGGGAAGGCTTCTGATGACAGGAACCCCCGAAGAAGTCATTACGCCTCAAACCATTAAGCAAATGTTTGATGTCAATGCTCATTTAATTCCTTGTGAAAGCCAAAATAAGACAGCTGTGATTTATGAAGATGATTAATCCGGTAATGACTTAAGACATGTTTTAAATGGCTAACGGGCTTTCAATACAATTGAAAAAGTTGTTGACCCCTGTGATACAGGTTGCAGTCGGCCGTTATTCATCCTTATTCATAAAAGGTGTGTTGAATTTGATCGCGTTACGAGTGTATTGCTTTTGAAGGGGGTAGGATTAGCGAAAGGGGAGAATTCCTTTTTAAAAGAGGATCTAAAAAAATAGAGGTCAGCTTGCTACATGAAGTAATGCAGAAAACTGACCGGCACATATGAGGTCATAACTTGATATTCAATCTTGCTTTTCGTCCACTGTATCATATAAAGAGATGATATTGGTAATTCTTTCAGCATGATCATATATGTTATCCAGGTCTTCAATATAAATTCGTTCTTCTTTTTTATGATCATCAAATAATCCAATATATTTTTTTCCTCCGTTGAAGTGTAATCTACAAATCGGTTTTCTATTATTATCATCTAACAATACTCCAAAGTAACTTTTTGTATCTCTGGAAAAGATCCTATCTAAGGAAACTACTTTTCTCAGAATTGCCTTGATTATCCTGAACCCTTCAGTTTCTTCGTCAGTCGTAATAATACCCTTTTTATCATTAGTCAAGATAGGTCCTTCATCATCTGTTTCAGTTTCTACCTTAACGATGTCTTTTTCATTGTCTAAAGCGTTTTGTAAGCGAGCGCTTATCATATCACTGATTAGATATTTTGCTGCCTTTTGTACAAGTTCAGTAAACTGTTCTTGGATTTTTTGTGTGACTCTACCTGTATAAACTTTTGTAGCAAAATATCTGACAAATTCCTCAGATGGTTCCTTCAGTTCTTTTGATAAAATTTCTCGAATTTGTTTCGAATATTTTAAATCACTTGCAGAATTAACAATGTATTCTAAATCGAACTGGTTCTTTTGGAATTTTTTCAACTCATTCACAATGTTTTCATTTAAATTTTCAAATGAAAATTCCAAAAAAGGCCGATCATCCATTTTGTTTTTTTCATCCAAGTCCGTAAAGAAACGGTAGGTAATTCCATTTGTTAATACTCCAAATCGTGTTGACGAGACATGGAAATATCGATGAAGCTGTGTATGATGTACATCCAGTACTTCATCACAATGTTTACATTCAATGATCATTATAGGCTCTCCATCTTTCAAGATACAGTAATCAATCTTTTCACCCTTTTTGATCCCTAAATCAGCCGTAAATTCCGGCACTACTTCCAAAGGGTTAAATACATCATATCCAAGTGTAGAAATAAAAGGCATTACAAATGCATTTTTAGTAGCTTCTTCAGTTTGTACTTGATCTTTCATTTTCAAAATACGATCCTTTAGTTCTTCCAAGCGGTCAATGAAATCCATGGTCATAAAAAAATTAAAGGTTATATATTATACTTAATGAGATTTCCTTTATTAGTCCATTCGCTTCTAATGATGCTTTACTTCCTTAAAAAAATCATATAATGACCTTCTTAAAGTGTATCTAAGATTAAGTTAATAAAAATAACTATTTATGTGTGTTTTTTTTGAGATGTAATTATTGCGGAGTCAATGACGATATTTTGTAGTTCAAACTGAAACTTAGATATAACCCGTTGTTAGTGGTAGTGAATACGTAAATAAACATCTTAACCCTGATGCTTATCAAGCAATGATACAACAATCTTTTGGAGGCGAAGTACAGGTGCCTGGCTTCTGAATAGTTGGCTTTCCATGATGGCATTTTCAAATAAAGAATACACCTGGTAAGCCAATTCGGAATCTTCCAGTTCCGAAGCAAAAAACTTTTGAAGTTCCAATTTATGGTATTGCAGGGCTTCAAAAATCTTCGTCTTTTGCGGAGGGGTTTCCGAGAGCATATTCAGAAAACTGCAGCCTCTGAAATCGTTTTTTAAATTGTCGTCAATGATCGCATCGAAGGCCGCAATGACTTTATTGGGCTTGTCCCTTAAAAATGCCCGGAAGTCTTGTTCCCATTTCCGGTGGCGTTCTTTCAGGTAGGCAATGCAAAGGTCGTCTTTGGTAGGAAAATGATAATAAAGACTGGCTTTGGCCACCTTTGCCTCCGCAATCACTTGGTTGATTCCGGTAGCATTATACCCTTGCTTGTGAAATAGCGCAGTGGCAATATGTAAGATTTTTTCCCGGGTGGATACTTTGTCTTCTTTTTTCACAATATGTTTGTTAAATCACAGAACCGGGCAAATCGTAGGATTCGCCCGGTTAAAGTTAGTATTAATACAGGATTTATTTCACATTTCGCATAAATGAGCGAATGTTTGCAATGATTTCCTCCCCGAATTCTTCCAAGGCAAAGTGTCCGGTATCGTAAATATGATAGTCAATTTCTTTCACATCCTTTTTGTAGGCTTCCGCACCTGCTTCCGGAAAGAATTCGTCATTTTTTCCCCATGTAATCAACAAAGGGGGCTGGTGGACTCGCAAATACTTTTGCCATTCAGGATACAAAGCCACATTGTTTCTATAATCGTAAAAAAGATCCAGTTGAGCCTTGTGGTTGCCCGGGCGTGATATTTTCAGAAAGTCCAGGTTCCAATTGTCCGGATTGATAGCCTGAGGGTTTTGTGTACCATGCGTATATTGCCACTTAATTCCTTCAAGTGTGAACGCTTCAAGTGCTGCTCTTTCATTTTCCGGTGAACGGTCTTTCCAAAGTCGTTTTAGCGTTGCCCAAGCGGTTCCCAAGCCTTCTTCATAAGCATTTCCGTTTTGTACAATCAAGGCCTTTACTCTCTCTGGATGGGCTGTAGCGATGCGATAGCCGATAGGAGCCCCGTAATCTTGCACCATAAGGGTGTATTCATCCAATGACAAGCTTTCCAGGAATTTATCCATAATGGAGGCCAAATGATCAAAGGAATATGTGAATTGTTCCGGTGAAGGGTATTCACTTTCTCCAAAGCCGGGATAATCCGGAGCAATGAGATGGTATTCATCCGATAGTTTGTCCAACACTTCTCGGTACATATGTGAAGACGTAGGAAACCCGTGTAATAGGACGATGGTTTTGTTTTTAGGATCTCCGGCTTCCCGGTAAAAGATGTTGAGCCCTTCTACTTTTTGGAATTTAAATTTAGTTTTTGTCATGATCTGATCGTCTTGTTGGGTCTTATGGGTTGATTTTGTGCAACTTGTGAATTGCATTAAACAAATTAAAAGTAAAGTTTTCATGGATTTAACAGATTTATACAGATAGGTCTGTATGATTTATATTTAAAAGAATACCCTTACTAAGAAATAAGGGTGATATTGAATTAGGTTGATCAACTTGTGAGCAAAGGTATTGAGAATTTTTTATCCAGACAAGTCTGTCTGAAAATTTAAATATGATTTATGCATTATCTTTGGAAGAGGGGGGAATTAAGGTTGATTTTTTAATTCCTTAGCCAACTCATGAATGGCCTTATTGGTTTTGTCAAAATAGCTTGCGATAATTTGCAAGTCATCTTCCGAAAATTGCTGGTAGACTTCAGTTAATTTTTCTTGCAGGCGGGTAAACATTGGACCAAACACCTGGAAAGATTTTTCCTGATCCGGAACAATCAGTACTTTTCGTCTGTCTTTTGGGTCTTTTTCTCTGTTTACAAATCCTCGCTTTTCAAGACGATCGATCACACCGGTAATGGCTCCGGTGGTCAAGCCGGTTAAAATAGCAAGCTCTCCGGCTGTCATTTTAAAGTAATGTGTGAAGTGATGCTTCAATCGAAGAGATAATAGGGTAGAGGGTACATTTGAGAATGAGGACAAGCCTTTTGTAAAAACTATTTTGTACGAATATACTTTCACTGAAAGTAAACATTCAATCACTTAAAGACACTTCAAAACCATGGAAAAAATAGCAGTAAACAGGAATGTTGAAATGCATTTAAGCCTTAGCAGGGCTGATCTTTGGCTGTTTATATGTCTCTCAACGTATTTTATAATGAATGGTGCTCAGCTGTGGGAAACGGTCATCATGACACCTGCCTGGACAGCAGCTCCTCCGGCATCCTTGGTCTTTTTTCAAGCTCCCTATGGTTTGGATTTTAAAGTTTTTTGGATTGTCGTGCATTCGTGTCATGAGGTGATCTTTCTTCTGGCGCTTGTTTTTAACTGGAAGATCAGAGCGAGAAGGTTGCCTTTGTTAATATTGTTTGTCGTACATGTGGCCATTCGTGTTTGGACGTTGGCTTATTTTGTCCCAACCATTATTGAATTTCAACACCTACCTTTTAGCAATGCCATCGATCCGGAATTGGTAGTAAAAGCGGCTCAATGGAGGCATCTCAATTATCTGAGAGTCGGCCTGTTTTTCATCGTCAATCTTTTGTTCATTCCTGTGTTTTCACTTCAATCAACTCAACAGTGAATATAGATACAATCATGCTACAATGTAGCTTGTACCCGGTCTATGGAAGAACCCAACAATGCGGTGGTTAAATCCAAGTCGGCTTATCAACCAACGAATGATCACTTGATGTCCCCCAAAAGGAAAAAGTTCTCAATCAATAAGAAAGCACCAATAAGGAGCCGTAGAAAATAGTACCGGAAGGCAGGAGGGATCAATATAAGGCAATAAATAAGGGGTTATCTTACTGAGAAACAAACCATGGTAAGATAAGCCCCTATGTTCATTCAATTGAGTTGTCCATCGTGGGGATTTGGATGGATAAGGTTGCTTACATTATCGAACCAGCCTTACTTGGGTTGCAATAGGACCTTTCTCACCCATCTCTACTTCAAAACTCACTACATCATTTTCCCTCAATTCGTCTTCATCCAGGACATTTTTTACATGCACAAAAACGCTTTCTTTTGTTTCTGAATCCTTGATAAACCCAAAACCTTTCGACTCGTTAAAAAATGTTACAGTTCCCTTTCTTACAGGGTCAGGGGCTTCAGCAGAATCTTGTTTAGGTATGCTAATTTCGATATTCTCTTTTTTGACTTCCTGCTTCTGGTTGGGGTCAGGGGGAGTGGAGGTAATCATGCCAAACTCATCTACATAGGCAATCATGTCATCCAGATTGCTCGATTTCTCCCTTTCCTTTTTGGCTAACCTTTTGGCCTCTTTTTCTCGCTTCTTTTTTTCTTTTTTGTTTCTTACTTCTTTTTTGTGAAATGTTTCTTGTGATCTACCCATAAATTAATTTTTAATTGATTAAATAAACATTTTGACGAATATTGAATCTATGTAACACGATCTCCACGTTCTTAATTTCCGAAAGTCGAAATAGTTGAGGTCCGCATTCTCAATACAATGATTCACCGAATACTTTAAAGATAAGCTTTTTTTTATAAGTGGGCTAAAGCATGTTTGAATTAAATTCTTCTTGGCCTATGGCATATGTTGCTTTTGCTCACTCTTTTAAGAGTATGTTTAAATTTCATCCTTTGGCTCAAAAACTCCCATTTCAGGGGCCTCAGTGCAGTATTTTGAGAGCCCTCAACTGAGAATTTAACCACCAAAGAAGCGGGCTCTCGAAGGAGCCTCTCCCACAACGAAATTTAGACATGCTCTAAACAGGGAATGCTCCCATGTAAAACAATTTGACAATAAGAAAGCCTGTCATGCATGACAGGCTTTCTTATTGAAATTCACGGAATGTAGAAGCAATTAAACTACCTTAACATTAACGGCATTTAATCCTTTTCTACCTTCTTGTAAATCAAACTCAACAACATCACCTTCTTGAATGCTGTCGATTAATCCTGAAACGTGTACAAAATATTCTTTGTTTGTACCTTCTTCGATAATGAACCCAAACCCTTTTGATTCATTGAAGAACTTTACTGTGCCTTTATTCATTGATGAAAATTAAATAATAATGATATAATGAGGCAAAGGTATTGTTATATCATTTTATCTGACAATTTTTAGCGCTTAAATTTTATTTTTTTCTTCACTTAATTTGTTAACTATCTGATATTGAGTGATTTGTATTTTTTTGTTAAAATGAGAAAAAACTACAAAAAGTGATTTTTTGTAGTGAATTTGCTGGCATTAGTAGAGTTTTCAGGTTTGAGGTTAGTTTTGAATTGTCTTCCGTTACTTCCCATAATTCTATAATTTAATACCTGTTTAATTGTATTTTCATCAAGGATATTTGACAAAATATGCCTTTGATATATGTACAGCTCATGTAATTCTTACCTTATCGAGTTTTTCACATAATTCGATATTGGAGAGTGTTCCGCTTTTTCTTTGGCTTGAAGAGTTAAAATCCCTTGCAAGGAAATGCGTACAATTTTCAATGGCAGTCAGGTCTCTTTGCCGGTCATCTGCAAAGCCTCCGCAAAGTTGCCACTGACCCACTGTGGTTTTATATTGATCTGGAAGATACCTCGGTCGCTCCCCAATATGGTAAAGGGTAACATTTTGCGTAACAGATTTCAGTAACTCCATTATCAAAATGTCCACTCCTCTAAAATCGCAGACTGAAAAAGAAACATGCGCTTGAGTACTATATTTCCTCAACGGTTTTTCATAAAATTCCAAAAAGTCAGAAAAACGGATATTCCCATTTCCAAAAATGAATATATTCATTGGTAAAGTAGTTGATGGATGCTTTAAAGGATTTGCTTATTAAAGGCAGGTTTATATTTTCTCCAGGTTCTCTTTTGTGAATTTTCCGGGATTGTTTCCTGTATTTACCGTAGAGATGGGTTCAAATAACATGACCGATACTTCTTGTTCTGCAACGGGGCGGTGTTCTACTCCTTTGGGGACAATGATGAATTCATGTTCATGTACTTCAACGGTTTTGTCACGAAACTCCATACGGAGCTTCCCTTTGAGTACATAGAACATTTCATCCTCTTTGTCATGTTTGTGCCATACAAATGTTCCGTACAGTTTTACCAACTTGACATGTTGCCCATTCAATTCACCTACAACCTTTGGGTTCCAGTAGTCTGAAAAACCGGAAAGTTTATCTTCAAGTGTTACTTTTTCAATTTTCATCGTTGAATTTATTTTTGACAATCGTTTAGGCTTATCAAATATAGCCGGTGAATTGAATTTTATCTTCAAACAAGATTAGCATGAAAAAATCCCCTGAAATTATCGGTTCAGAGGATGATGTACTTTTAATTTTTATATGTTTTCCAGGCGGTCAGGGAGTAATTTATCGATCCAATCGTCATATTCCCCATCGTAACCGACTTTTCGTTGCAATGCTTCTGTTCTGTCCAGAATGCTTTGAATCACTTCGTCCGGCATAAATTTCTTTTGTTGAATTTGCTCTGCAATGCTACTGATTTTCTTTTCAATGGTGCTTTCTGTGGTGCGTAACCATTTTTCGTAATCATTTTCCTGCCAATCAAAAAAATGATCCATCACCTCCAGGGAAACTTCCTTTCCATGCTCCAACGATTCTTTGATATTGCCTCGGCCGGTGACGGCATTCCCTAAGGCAAATACATGCTCATAGCCTTCCACTTGGCAGCTTTTAGGATCAGTAAACCGGAACAAAGGCCCGTCAAAAGGAATGCCCTCTATCTTTTCAGGGATGCTGCCTATGGAAGATATTACCAAGGGGGAACGGGCTGTAAACTCACTGCCAGGTACCGCGACTACTTTTCCATCTTGGATTTCTGTTTTCTGAAAAACCATCCCTTTTAACTGCTCTTGTTCCACAAGTTTGTCAACAGGCATGGCACAGGGTTCAAAATGAAACAAGTATTTATTTTGAAAGTTTTCCATGATTTTTTGAGCAACCTTTTGAGCTTTGGCTTCGGCTTCCGGTGTATCTTTGGCGATGGGAGACAAGGGCATGTCTATGGCTCTTCTACGATAGTACAGAGTGCAGCCTGTCAGGCCAAGGTCTTTCAAGGTGAGGTGATGGTCGTCCAGAACTTTTTTGATGCTTTTTTCCAGGGTAAACATGTCGGTTTGAATTCCCCGGTCTTCCAGTGCTTGGTGTACGGTTTCGATCATCAGAACTTTTACCACATCCAAGGAAGCCAAGCCTCCGCCAATCACAATAGCATTATCACGAATGGGGTAATAGGGTCCTTGGTAATCGGGTTCATGAAAGTGATTGAACCAATAAATAAAGGGGTTTTGGTAAACTAAGCCTTTGTTAACGTATTGATCAATACCAGGAACGGGCAAAGGGCGGTCTTTCCACGCTCCGGTGGCCAGTAAGATGGCTGAAAAGCCCCAGTTGTTTACCAAGTCATCGAAAAAAATATCTCTGCCCAACTTTACCCCGGGTACATAGCGAATATGCTCTTGGCTTAATTTGCTGTCAATCGCCCTTTCCTCTTTGTCTCTGAGCTTGACATGCCATTTGGGCAACCCATCTTCAATTTTACCATAGGGAAGTAAATTTTGATCAAAAACGACTACTCTGAAGCCTCGTTTGGCTAATTGATGTGCAGCTTCCGAGCCGGAAACGGCTCCTCCGATAATTGCGACAAAATGATGACCGGTGAGATTTTCCATAGTGCTTTTCGGGTGTTTTTCAGGAAGATAAGAAAATACATGGAATATGTAAAACCCTCAAATTAATATTTTGCGAACCGCTTCTTTTCTCTTGAGAAATAAAAGTCAATGAGTACAAAGCTGTAAGTGAAGTGAATTAACCTTTTTCTTTTTCCTGAAAAATGTTTCAAACAGGCCTTCTCTGTGTGCCTTTTTTCAACAATAGCTTTGGCTATTCTTTTCAAAAAGTGCCTTGATGAGCCGGTTTTGATTCTATGTTCGGTCAAAAACTATTCGTGTCAACCACCTCAGTGTGTTAAAAGAAACAGTGCAAAGTGAAAAAAAGATGAGAAGTATTTTCCGGGGCTTGTCTATTTTTGGAAATTACGGGGAAATGAAGCGCTTTAAACGCTATCAACCGCCCAATATAAACGAAGTTTCATATTACGATGTAGAGAAAGATGGACTCAATAGAAATTCTCATTAAAATACGAAAAATTGTCCGCTCGATTAATTTGGAGTCAAAACGTATTCAAAAGGATTTTGGAATTAGCATTCCGCAATTATTGTGTTTGGGGCACTTGACCCAATGCGAAAATTATCAATCGACTCATAGTGAGTTGATGCAATTGCTCAGTTTGAACTCGAGTACGGTGACGGGGATTATCAATCGCTTGGAAAATAGGGGGTTGGTTGCGCGTTTGCCTAAAATGGGAGATAAACGGATTACGTACATTGCCTTGACCTCCAAGGGCTTTAAATTGCTTGAGGATACGCCTAATATTTTGCACGATCAACTTTCTGCTAAAATTGATAAATTGCCCCAAGGAAAGAAAGAAATGATCAAGGAGGCGCTTGAAATAATTATTGAGGCCTTGCATATTGAAGAAATAGATGCTTCTCCTTTATTGACCATTGAAGAACCTATTGGGAAGAAAGAGGAGCAACATGAAGAGTAGGCAAATGTTCTACTCACCCGGGCCCATTTGTATATAATTACTGGGCTCGGGTGGTTGATGCAAAACGGGTTTAGAGCATTGGAGAAAGTACACAGTGTTGAAAAGGAAGACGCAAAAAGATTTCCAGGACTCCTTCTGATGGGCTGCCGAACGTTAATTTTCCTTGATGTTGTTGTACTACACTGTAACATACTACCAAACCTTTATCTTTTTGTAGTAAGGCGGTATAAGGGTTGATCAATGCTTCCAGTTCGCCTGCTTCCAGGTGTTTGCCGTTTATGCGAAGGGTTAGTTCGGTAGTAGGCGCTTCGGCAGGGTCAGCCTCAGCCATTTGCAAATGGAGGTATAATTTCCCCTTATCTTCAATTCGTTCCAAGGCAAAACGAAAGAGGTTGTACAAGGCAATTTCAAACTGAGGCAAACAAGCAAATTCTTCTATCTCTTCATAATCCTTAATGATCCGCACCTTTTCCGGAGGTCCACACTCCTGTAATACACTGTCAATTAAATCCGGGTAACTGCGATTCGTTTTTTCGACCTTGGATAAAGCAGCTTGTTTTTGTAAAAAATGAATGCTTTTTCTCAGTTGCAGGCATTTTTCATTTATTCCTTCTGTCAGTGCTTTGGTTTCCAGTAATTTGAAATCCACTTGTTGCTCTTGTGCATATTGTGTGATGGGAAGCTGTTCGTCTATCTCTTCCAAGAGTTTGTAGATGCCGGCAATCGCTTGCAGGTTGTCTTCCAGTAAGGTTAAATCTTGTTGGATATCTTTGACAGGGACAGGAAGCGTAGAGGTGATGGCATCTGCCATCAGTTGTTCGGGAGACAATTCAGTCTTCTCTTTTAAGGCCGTTTTTAGTTTTAGTATTTCATCTTTTAAGATGTCGGCCTCCTGAGAGGAAGCTGTTAAGAAACTTTCTTTTTGAGCGTTCTCCCGTAATTGATTTTCCAATATTGCTTGCGTTTGATCCAGTTGCGCTTTTTGAGAAGCAAGCTCTTGGCGAAAGCTTTTTTGGACGTAAAAAGCCAAAGAGATAATTATACCGGCAATGATGAGCATACTACTCCATTCTACTAGATGGTTAGGAGGTAGCCAAATATTGGAGTCGTTCCATTGAATGGCTTCTTTGATAAACAATGCAGCAACCATAATCAACAAGGTAGTAAGCCATGGCCAAAGACGCTCTTTGCCGGAAAATAAAGTGAGGGGAAGCAGTATACTACTAACAATGATTAATTGTATATGCAATACGATTCCGGGCAAGAAAAAATAGGTATTGACAGGAGTGGAAACTGCTATGGTCATTAAAAAGACAAAACCCGGTAATAAGATACTGGTGAATGACCGGTTTAAAATAGTTGATCCTAGGTGGTTAAGTGCAAGGGCTCCGGTACATAGAAACATAAAAGCGATGGAAGGCCAGGCATAATTGCCTAAGCCCGAAACCCATAAAGCAATACTGATGACCAGAAGTGTTAAAAAAACACTGAGGCAAATATGATTACTGAGTTTTAATTGCCTTTGCAAAGAAAGCGATTGAGAGGAATGGACACCTCTGTTGCTCAACCAGCGCCAGCCGTGATGAGGAGTTTTCATGTCTCTATTGAGTAAGTGTTTAAGAGATGTTAAAAATGCCTAAAGCTTTTCGAATATTTAATTTTAAAACCTAACTTTCGTCAAAAATAAAAAGGAAAAGTAAAATCAACAGTATGAAACTCAAATTGACATTTGTTGCGCTTATTTGTGCAATTGTGGGACTGACTAGCACAAACAGTATTGCTCAAAAATTTACAGGCTTGGATAAAAGCCCTTTGGATCTTGCTTATTTCCCCCAAAGTTCAGGCTATAAAAAGGATGTCAAACCTGTGATGAGGGTTATGTATTCCCGGCCTCAGAAAAAAGGGCGGAAGGTATTCGGCGGTTTGGAAGCTTATGACAAAGTATGGAGAGCCGGGGCGAATGAAGCGACAGAAGTGATTTTCTTTGAAGATGTGAAATTGGGTGGAAAAGATATCAAGGCAGGTACCTATACCTTGTATGTAATTCCTACTGCGGATCATTGGACGGTAATCCTGAGCAAAGACACGAATGTATGGGGAGCCTATTCGTATGATCAAGCCATGGATGTAACTCGTATCGAAGTGAAAACCCAAAAGACACCTTCAGCGGTAGAAGCTTTTACTATTATGTTTGAAGGAAAAGGCCCTAAAGGAAAAATGCTGATGGCCTGGGACGATACTATGGTGGAAATACCGATCAATAAATAATTGAAGGGAAGAAATGCTCCTCTTTAGGGCATTTGTTTTCGAATTCGCAATAATGTTTTGCCTGAAGAGATAAAAGAAGCCGATGAAAATAAATGTTTTCATCGGCTTCTTTTATTAAGGAGCTTTTATCTTAACAAGTACAATTTGCCAAAGCCTTTCTTAAACATATGGTCTGCCGAAGTTTCCCGGTGTTCAATGGAATTGCCGTTGGCACGGGTGATGACCCGGTAAAAGTACGGCCCATTTGCCAATTGCCCGCCAAATTCATCCCGGCCGTCCCAAGCATACTCTGAGATGTTATGTCCGATTTTGATTGGGCCTAATTCATCCTGGGTAATTTCTCTGACCACCCGACCGGATACTGTTAGGATTTGGATTTTAATTTGATCCGGAATAATATTTCCCGTAAGGGTGAACACAAACCGGACCTTGTCCGAAAAGGGGTTAGGGTAGGGGTAAAAATGAGTGATTTTCGACTCGTTGATGACTTCAAAACGGGTTTGATAAGGTTTTAAACCGGACTTGTTTCCCGAAATATCGCTGGCTTGTACCATCAAGGTATAAATGCCGTCTTCGAGCCGTTCAGGTTGATAATCTACTTGAAAAGAATTGTTTTCCGAACCCAACCATGTGACTTGAGGGGTGGCAAAATAAATCCGTTGAAACTCACAATCATCACAGGTTTTCATATACAATTCCATACCCGTAGTATCCTTTCGGATCAGGTGTTTGTTTTCATCTTTAAGAGTAATACTGATCAACGGAGATGGAGAGACGATTTCGCCATCCAAGATATGCCTACCGTCAAAAAGTACATCCAGAATAGGGTTGGTGTTGTCTATAGATACCTTGTAGTTTACCTTTAATACATTATTTTCATAAATCTGCTCAGGCTGAAGGCGAGGGTTGACCTGGACGTTTAATTCATTTTTGCCTCCGAAACCTATGCTTGGTATAGCGCTCTCAAATGCCAGGGACTGGTTGGCTTTTAATGTACCCAATGTATCGTACAATACCTCTTGTTTGTTGGTTTCAAGATTTTGAAGGCTGTATTTTACGATCAGGGATTTTTCAAAATCTACTTCCGACACGTTGACAAAACTAAATTTGTACCGGATACTGTCACCTTCTTGAAAAGAGGGTAAAGGGTCTTGCTCGGGGGCTTTTCCGGCAAAGAAAAGCATTCCTTCAGGCATGGGTTCGTAGAAGACTTTCCAATCCTTCAACTGCATGGGCGTTTGTTGTGTGAGGTCTTCTATATCGGCCATTAATCTTAAGTAAGGGTATTCGGAGGCATTGATGTTACTGAGGTCTTCGTGCGTCAGATTCACGGCTTCTTGCAAAAGGGTCTCAGTACCGTTCAGGTTAATTCCGTAAAGGTCTACCTTTACCAGGTCTTGCTCCGAATCTTTGTCGTGGAATTTAGCCCAACTATGTCCCCAGGCCTGGGCCGGCCCAATGATGGTCGAGCTGATGGTGCCTTGCCGGTTGTCGAGTACTATTTCAAAATCTCCCGTAATGACCTGTTCGTTCGGAGGGGTACCACTGACGTTTTCCGGTTGGGCAAAAATCTCCGTAGCCGAATTTGCCGGGGCTCCCATTTTGCCAAAGGCAATATAAGGCTCTCCATTTTTAACTTTCGCTTGTAGTTGGTCGGTGTCGATACCGATTTTGACCAATTCTTCCCAGTTCCAACTCTTTAGCGTTTCCATTTGAAAATCTCCAATCGTCATCACAAGTACATAATCATCCTGTTCGATTTTCCGGAAGATGGAGCGCAAAGTACGCCAACCGGAGTTAAGCATATTTTCCTCTTGCCAGGTAGCAGCCCGGTGATTGTTAGGGTTTCCGGGGACGGCACTACCACAGGTTAAAGGTGTATTGTACCAGTTAAATGGGTAGTTGTAAATGATGCCGTTGTCTTTGTCAAAGGGAATGATTAAGAGCCGGCCTTCGCTACATTCCCCATGGTCGATCACCCGGACTCCGTTAACATCCAGTGAATAGGTGTGCGGGCTGTCATGTGCTCCTCCGGTTGTCTTGGCGAAGATTTCGATCTTATCCCGGATAAATGCCCATGTCCTGCTTTGTTCATGGCGTCTGATCCGGTTTACCTCATCTTTTTTGAATTGAGGGAAATGGCTTTGCGACCAGCCCGAAGGACTGTCTTTGATATAGATGAAAGACGTAGAAGCCCAGGTGGTATCGTCTTCCGGACCCAAATCCCGGTACCTGACCCTGGCATAGTATACCAGTGAGTCTGTATCATTATCCGATAACAAATGGGTAGCCCATTGAGGTGTGATACTGGCTAAAACTTCCGTTTCCTGAAAAGCCGGGCTGTTGAATGAATCGGTGGTATCCAATTGAAATGTATAATACCTCTCTTCGGAATAGGGATCGGTGTTTTGAGCAAATAAATTAACGGGTTGAGTACTGACAATGCTGAACTCTTGAGGAGTGATGAGGTTCATGGCTCCTCTCGGTAGTGTCAGTTGTATTTGACCTGTATTATTGTTTTCGTTCAGTTCTTCAATAGAGGCATTATTATCCAGAATCACTTCAAACGTATTGGTCCCATGGCCAATGATGGCATCTTCAGCGGAGCGGGGAACCGTAAAGTACAAGGTGTCCTGATAGTAAGGAGGTTGTACGATTAAGGGGGCATACTCTTTTACCGTGCCGTTTTCATAAATGCGCCTGACCGTAATGTCCATAGGGTTGTGGGAAACTTTGCCGAAATTGGAAGTGACAATGCCGATTTGAAAAGAATCTGTTTGGACTGTAATGGCCTCTTCCGGGTTAAAGGGCTGGATGAACAAACTCTCATCATCAATTTGGTAGTCCGGTTGCGTTGCTGCGAAAAGCCGGATAGCCGGGTCGCCTTGCAATACAAATTGTTGTGCGTTTGCCCAGAATAATTGATTGCCAGGATTTAACGCTATATACCGTTTGATGGTTTCCTGAAAAGCTTTTCCGACGGGATAATTCAGATATACGTCATCTGCTAATAAGGTACTATAAATTTTGCTGCTATAGGAAAACAAAGATCCATCCAGGCCTAGGTCGCTATGGGCGGAGAATAAGATGGCGCCTTTTTCCGGAGTGAGGGTCCAATCTTCTCCCAGCGAGACATTCTTTGCATAGATATCCCCGGCATTACATCCGTTAATCAAAAACATGGGGTATTTGCCCTTGTTCTTATATCCCAATAATTCATCACTGGCTTTTCCAATATCGATATCGGTGGCTGTTGTACTGGAGTGCCCGAAAAAGGTAACCATCAATAGTCCTTGGTTTATGTCATCGGATACATCGATGAATTCAACCGCTTCCGAGGTCGTTTTAGAAACGGTTTTTACTTGCCCCCCGACAAATTCAGCCTCCGCTATCCCTTTTAAAGCATCTACAAATGCCCGCATTTTTCTGTGTTCGGCAGTTGTTCTCCCCCCACTGATATGTAAAAGATGTTTTCTCCGTAGATTATCGAATGGAGCATTTTCAAATTCAATCACTTTGTTCAAGTAATCAATTACTTGTTCCGGTTGGTTGACAGAAAGCCGGCCTGTGGCCAAGGCGGGATCATGAAGGGTTCCGTTCAGTCCTGCGGTAATGGCATTGTCAGAACAAGGCTTTCCGTAACAAGGAACTAAACTGCGAAAAGGCCAGGATTCGCTCTCCGGTCTGCTGTTTTCATATTGAAGGGTCAAGTCTAAGCCCTTACCGATTAATAATAAGTATTCGGGGTTACCTTGGTTGAGCAAGTAGTCGGCAAATCTCCGGAAAGCGAGAGGGGTGGTTTCGCCATAGCTAAACTGGTTGTACAAATCCGTTACTTCTGCAATCAGTACTTTATGGTTACCTCCTTCCGGAGCCCTCCGGTATTCCGCATAGGCCTCTATTACATCATCATGTCCGTTGGCAGGTTTCATCAGATCTTTATGGGTGATAATAATATAATCGTTGTGTGTTGGGATGGGATTAAAGTCCACCGCTTCTATGCTGTTTGCCGAACGCCTGGAAGCATTGAGTAAAAGTTGTCTTGAAGATGCCGTACCGGGAATTGTGGCCGTTAAGGTGCTACCGGCAAAGTTGCTATTGATTATTTTTATATTGGAATAATCGCTGATATCATAAAGGGTAGAGTTGTTTCGAACATTGTTGATCACAACCCTTGAGTTACCGGACGGGTTATTGCGAAGCCGAAAAGTTTTGAATGTTTGGTTGTTTGCATTGAATTGTTGCGGATAGGTAAGTTGTACGGAGGCCATAGCTACCCGCTCGTTGTCAGAAGTCGTCTGGTTAATCTGATAGCTTAGCACCACCTGATTTGAAGCCAAATCGGAAAACTCCAATTGGGCAGTGTATTCTTTCATCTCATAATTCTCGAATGTCAGTTTGGTCAATACTCTTTGACTACTCGTATTCGGACCTACAAGGATATCAATATCATGTGGGGTGTTGGACCATCCGGCCAGTCGTAATCGCAAGACAGGTTTGGGGCCGGCCGTAGTTAAGTTGGAGACTGCTAGGGTATAATTGACTTTATTGGTCCCACCATAGACCTTGTCAGTATAGCCTTTGGGCTCCGTGAAATCGGATAAGAACGCTCCGTTTCCAATAGACTTAAAATAGGTAGGGTAAATTCGGCCTTGAGAAAAGGTGTTATTGAAATGCATAAGTGTTTCTTCCAAATGGTACCCTTCCGGGCTTAAGCCGGGGTTGTCAGTGCCAAGGGAAGGTATCCTTTTGCCAAAGGAACCATCCAAAGTAAAAGTGAGAAAATAAGCCGTTGTATTACTGTAATAGTTAATGTAAGGATTGGTATGGTTTGCCGGGTCATTGTACATAAAGGCATCAAGCGTACCATCGTTTTTCAAACCATAAAATTCCAGGTAATCCGCACTGTTGAATTGCCCGTCTTCTTCTCCTTTTACAGCAATAGCTAACTCTTCTCCTCTGAAAAATAATTGCAATTGTCTGGGGTCAATGCTTTCCACTGGGAATCCCGCATTCTGTAGTTGGGAATAAGTGACCCGGTAAATTCCATCATTTTTGACATTGATTTTAAAATACTCTTTGTTGAAATCAATCCATTCATTACCAAATATTTGACAAAATCCTTTTAAAGGAATTATAAAAGCTAGTGATAAAAGCAAAGGCCTGATAAGAGAGCGAACCGTCATAACTGGATTATTCTATTGTTTTTTGCTAAATGAATACTGCACTGAGAATACATGAGAGTAGAGACCTTCGGCTTGATCTCCGATGTCAGTTAAGGCATAATCAATGGTGAACGCTTTGATTTGTAATCCCAGTCCAAAGTTGGGTTGAAAAGAAGTGGATGTACTTCCGTTAAAGTCCTTAATTTTTTGAAATTGGCCGATTCCCCCCCGGATAAAGACCGTTTTCTTATAGTTCAATTCCATTCCGGCATGTGGATCGATCGAGGCAAAATCTGAGTGAGCCAGTGTATTTCGTTTGCCATCAAACGTAATGTCAGCCCCGGCCGTAATCATCACTCCTGCAATAGGTTTTTGGCCTTTTTGCTTAAGGAAGTCCCAGTAATATGCCCCGTCCAGAATCATACGGGGCAAGGTGATTTCCACAGAATTATCGGGAATGGTATTACCCGTTTGGTTGAATACATCGTAAAAGGTTTCCGGGTTGAAATACCAGGCATTGTACGTACCGGTAATATCCCTGCCTACCAGTCCCAAGCGCCAGTTTTTATGCTGCCATTGTGCTCCTACGTCTAATCCAATGCCCCATGCATTAGCAAAGATGCCCACAGAGCGATGAATGACTTTGAAGTTAGCCCCAAGTTGTAAGTTTTTTAAGTTGGGGAACAAGCGGGCATAGGAAAGGATAAAAGCATAATCGGCTGCTGAAAAGGAGCGAATGTTGTTATAATTCAAGTTTCCGTCCGCATCAAACAAAAAGCGGGTATCGGGGATATCGTCCACGCCGAAACGGATGATAGAGGCTCCCAAACGGCTTAAGGAATCAATTTTTAGGGCAAAACCTCCGTAATCGTAATTGGCCATTCCGGCAAAATAAGAGGCGTGCATTAAGGAAAAGGCATAGTCGTCTTGGATATGGAGTAAGCCTGCGGGGTTCCAATAGCCGGCAGTAGCATCCTCTGTTATGGCCACCTGGGCATTGGCCATGGCCAATGCTCTAGCTCCTACACCTATTGCCAAAAATTCATTGCTGTATTTGGGCGTATTCTGACTCCAGGCCCAAGTAGGAAGAAGCAAAAGCAACAAGAAAAACCAGGGGTGTTTCATTGAAATTTTCTAATTAAAAAAATACGATTATCGGTTTAAAAAATAGTAGACACAAGTATTTGAAATGCTTATGTCCTTAGGATGTTGAAAAAAGCAAAGATCTATGGCTACTCAAATATGATTTTAGGAGGCCATTCTAAGGCTCCCTTATAATATTAACTGGAATGGTCGGCAACAATTAGCCATTTGCCTTTAATTTTTTTCCAGATAACTGAAAAGTACCCCTCCTTGTTTCCCCCTTCAAGGCTTAAGTGGTATTTTCCAATCATAAAAATAGCCTTTTTACCTACATATTCTTGATGTAAAATATCAAATTTCAATTCCCCCATTGCCTTTTGGTCCGGATAAGCTTTTTTATACCGCTCCAGTATATTATTCCAGCCCATCGTGACTCCATTCTTTCCGATAAACTTTAATTGCTCCGAATGCCAATAGCCTTCCATAAAGCTCTCAAGGTTTCCCTCGTTCCAGGCTTGTGTCTGACGATCCAATTCGGAGGCAATCATAGCCACATCTTTGTTTTGACCAAAACTTGAAAAAGCAACTGACAACAAGGTGATAAAGAGCAGGTAGTATTTTTTCATAACTGTGATGTTTGGGTGATTAACTGTTTTTGAATTGTATAAAGCCTTGCCAAAATGATGAATGCTTGTTTTTATGGAGAGGGAACTACCTGTCATCGGGAGATTGGTTGCAGGTAGGGGGTTATCGCATATCCGGCTTATTTTGGCTTTCATACCCTTTGTAAAAAATTAAATTAATGAAATTCCCAGACAATTTCTAGAAAAAAAGCATGTGTATTTTGACAGAAATGCCCGGATTTTTACAAATTTTGTTGTACAAACATATGAATTGTAATTTTCATAAAGAGCAAATGAAAATACTTTATCTATTGAGACACGCAAAGTCCAGTTGGAAGGACCTCAATCTGGACGATTTTGACCGTCCCTTAAACAAGCGGGGGAAGCATGATGCACCCTTTATGGGGAAAAAATTTAAAGAACAGGGAATCCTGCCGGATTTGATTTTAGCTTCGCCGGCAAAACGGGCAAAAAAAACGGCCAAAACCGTAGCCCGTGAAATGGGCTACCCGGAGTCAGAAATCCATTTTGACAAACAATTGTATGCCACCAGTGCCACCAGCTTAATCCGATTATTGCAAGGGCAAGATGATGAATGGGAGTCTATTATGCTTGTAGGGCATAACCCGGAATTAACCTTGATGTCTAATGCTCTATCCAACCAATACATAGACAACCTCCCGACAACGGGACTTTCCTGTATTCAGTTGAACGTAAACTCATGGGGGCATATAGAGCCTAAAAAGGGCGAACAAGTTATTTTTGATTTTCCTAAAAGGTATTTATAAGCAATTCAATAAGATCAACCAACTATGTTGTACTTTCTATCCAAGACCCTGGATTTTGTCTTGTTACCATTTTCCTGGGCTATTATTTTTTTGCTCTTGGCTTTGTTCACCAAAAAAGCATTCCGGAGAAAATTATTTATAGGCTTGTCGTTGCTCGTTTTGATTTTGGGTGGAAATGCACCCTTGGTCAACCGGATGATGTTGGTCTGGGAAGTTCCTCCCACTCCTATTTCTTCTCTTGAAGGGCCGTATGATTTTGGCTTGATTCTCACAGGGGTTACCAATAATTATAAAGGTCCCGGTGACCGCTTGCACTTTCGGAGAAATGCGGACCGGGTGTTGCATGCTGCATTGTTGTACCGGAAGGGAATTGTGAAAAAACTATTGATTACAGGCGGGTACAAACCTGTTTTCGGTAAACAACTGGATGAGGCGGCTTCGATCAAGCATTTCTTAATAGACTGGGGGATTCCTGAAAAGGATATCGTATTGGAAAGCGAGTCGCGGAATACGTATGAAAGTGCCGTTAAGACAAAAGCATTGCTGGATCGGCAATATCCGGAAACAGGCCCTTCCATAATAATCACCTCAGGCTTTCATATGCGCAGGTCCATTGCTTGCTTTGAACAAGCAGGAATGGAAGTGCTGCCTTTTAGTGCCGGGTTTTACACCTCTGATCCTGACTATCCCGAAGAGCGACCTGTTGACCCCTTTATGTCACTCATTCCGGAAGCGGGTGCTTTTCAGACTTTTTCGATTCTTTGTCGTGAAATTATGGGGTATGGAATATATAAATTGTTGGGCCGGATTTAATCAAAGCCCTGTGATGTTGCATAAGAAGCAAAACCAACGAAGCAGGAAAAAAATACTTTTCTTGGCAAATTGTATCTATGTGGAATTTGAAAAAGATTTAGACGAATCTTAAAACAAGTGTACACGAAATATAGTAATGTATTCATTTACAGATGGTAAACTTTAAGGATTTGTGAATTGCAGATGATGATTTACTCCGGTAAAAATTCTGTGTATCTTTTCAGTTTTTTGGATGATAGATATTACCTACTTTTGTAGCCAATAAATAGCCCCCGGAAAAACAGATTTTGATGGATCATAAGAATAAAAAAATCATTCAGTCTCTTAACCCTAAGAAAATCCTCATCCCTATCCTGATAGGAGTCGTAGTGGTGATGTTTATGATTTTCAGTGGAGATGGAATTGACTTTCAAGAAGTAAAAGTTCATTTCCAGAAAGCCAATATCTATTGGTTTTTGTTTGCTTTAGTCGTGTTATTTGCCCGGGACTTAGGTTATATTTACCGTATCCGGCACCTGACAGATAAAAACCTTTCCTGGGTATCCAGCGTGTATGTCATTCTCTTGTGGGAGTTTGCCTCTGCAGTCACGCCCTCGGTAGTGGGCGGAACAGCCATTGCAGTCATCATTATGAACCAAGAGAATATTTCTTTTGGAAGGTCTTTGGCCTATGTAATGCTTACGGCCGTGCTGGACAACCTGTTCTTTGTATTTGCCTCGTTATTTGTGCTACTGGCGTTGCCTTTTGATATTTTTCCGAACCTCAAGGAGATGACCGCCTTGCGTTTTGACCTGCCCTTGAAAAGCATCTTTATACTGAGTGTGTCTTTGGTGGCGGTATATACCTTTTTGATGTCCTTCGGATTGTTTTTTCAGCCCCGGGCCTTCAAATGGGTCTTGATCAAAGCGACTAATAACCGGTTTTTGCGCAGGTTCAGAAGTCTGGCCGCACAAAGTGGTGACGATGTGATTACCGCCTCGGCAGTGCTCAAAGGGGAGCGTTGGGACTATTGGGTGAAAGCGGGGCTTTCCACCATTTTCATCTGGAGTGCCCGCTACTTTATGCTCAACTGCCTGATAGCCGCTTTTTCCGGAGTCGATGTTTGGGATCACTTGTTGATCTTCAGCCGCCAAATCATTATGTGGGTGATCATGCTGATATCTCCTACTCCGGGAAGCACCGGTACAGCCGAATATACCTTTGAGTTGTTTTTCGGTGAGTTTTTCGAATATAGCGGTTTGGCTTTGGCTGTTGCCCTTTTCTGGCGTCTTTTCACCTATTATGCCTATTTGGGAGTAGGGGCCATTACCATTCCTCGTTGGATTCAACGGGTTTTTTATAAAGATTTGAAAAAAGAAACCCAAACGGCAGATGAGTCCGAAAATGTATTGAAGGATTAATTTTGCCATACACTTAGTTTGAATAATTAGAAGTAGCCTTTAGGCCTTCTGTAATAAGCGATATATCTTGAATCAACTATTAGAAAATACCGATACCATCATAGCTTTGGCTACTGCACCGGGAAAAGGAGCGATTGCCGTTTTGCGAGTGTCCGGTCCGGAAGCAATTACACTCACCAACAATGTGTTTACCGGAAAAGACTTGACCCAACAGGCCTCTCATACCATTCACTTCGGAACTATCCGGGATGAGGGCGAAATCATTGATGAAGTATTGGTATCCCTGTTTAAAGGACCGAATTCTTATACGGGAGAAAATGTAGTGGAAATTTCCTGTCATGGTTCAGGATTTATCATCCAACAACTGGTGAAGTTGTTTTTAAAACAGGGGGTTCGTTATGCCAAAGCCGGAGAGTTTACCAAGCGGGCTTTTCTCAATGGTAAGTTTGACTTGGCTCAGGCAGAAGCGGTAGCGGATTTGATTGCAGCCGATTCGGAAGCGGCCCATCAGGCAGCCATGAACCAGATGCGGGGTGGTTTTTCTCGACAGATAGCCGAATTGCGGGAAAAGCTGATTCACTTCGCTTCCATGATCGAATTAGAATTGGACTTTAGTGAAGAAGATGTGGAATTTGCCGACCGCTCTGCTCTTCAAACACTAATCAATGAATTGAGTCTTATCATTGAAAAACTGATCGCTTCCTTCGAAGTGGGGAATGTGATCAAAAACGGAGTTCCCACTGTGATTGCCGGAAAGCCCAACGCCGGAAAGTCGACCTTGTTGAATACCTTGCTCAATGAAGAAAAAGCCATCGTTTCGGATATTCCCGGGACTACCCGCGATTTCATCGAAGACGAACTGATCATTGAAGGCATCGGCTTTCGCTTTATCGATACGGCCGGGCTACGGGAAACGGAGGATAGGGTAGAGGCGATCGGAGTGCAGCGGACCTATGAAAAAATGAAAAAAGCTTCTCTGATCATCTATCTGTTTGATATCAATCAGACCTCTGAAGAGGAGCTTCAAGAGCAAATTACGCAACTGGAAAAGCTTGAAATACCTTATATAGCTGTGGCTAATAAAGTGGATTTGTTTTCGGAGGGAGCCTTGCCGGAATACTTAAAAAACCATCCGTATATCTTACCGATTTCGGCTTCAAGCCTGAACCATATGGAGCCTTTGAAAGCCAAATTGTTAGAAATCGTCAATCTGGATTCTTTCAAAACCGGCAACACCATCGTCACCAACGTGCGCCATTACGAAAGCCTGGTCAATACCCAAACCGCTTTGAGCGATGTGCTCAGTGCCATAGACGAAGGTGTGACCGGAGATTTTCTGGCCCTGGACATCCGCAATGCCCTGCACCACCTGGGAGAAATCACCGGAGAAATCACTACAGACGATTTATTGGCGAATATATTTTCCAAGTTTTGTATCGGAAAGTAGTTACTTTTCCTTTTGTTAGCTAAACCCTTTTTTTAGTGGCTTTTAAGCTGTTTTTCTTTCTCTTATTTGTTACTGATTTGCCTGTTTTTTCGTATCTTTTGTTACTGATTCGTTGCTGCAAGGAACAAATCTTGTTGTTAGCAACAAATTTTCAATAACAGGGGGAGATTATGTTACATACTGATACGTACTGATACATTATCTCCCCCCATCAAAGAAACGTTATGAGTAGTAACATTCGATTACCTAAGATTTGTCAACACTGTGGTCAGGAATTTATTGCCAAGACCACTGTCACCAAATACTGTGGTGATAACTGTGCTAAACGAGCGTACAAGAAACGCATTTAAACGATTGTGATTATCCTTTATCAAGACCCCTCTTTAACCTCCCAGCGGTTCTACGATCATATACATACCAACTACCCCTCTCTTTTATACTCATAGTCAACATACTTAACTCCTTTGGCATGCTGGTATACTTTTTTTACCTCTGAGGTTAGTGGTTTGGGGTATTTACACCAAAATCTGTCCCTTAAGATTTGAGGAAATTCAAACTGTTTATGATTTCAACTCTCAATGAAATAAACCCGCATATCTCATTAAAGGGATTTGTAATAATATCCACTTGTAGGTTTAACCCAAGGGCTTTGAAGATAATGTAGTCACATCAAAAAGTGGTTTTAGAATATTCTAAAACCACTTTTTGATTGATTTGTTATGGTGAATAGTAATCCTCTATAAAGGGATCGACTCTCCATCATTTGGTATGATCACTTTTTCAATAAAGCCTTTTTCTTCGACAAACTCTCGGAGTTCCTGTCGATGAAGTATACAGTGATTTAGCGCTTCCATATGCACTGCAATGATGGTAGCTTCAGGAAGTAAATTATGAATTTTTAGAATGTCCTCTTTTCCCATGATAATAGCACCGAAGCGATCCTCTTCCAAACTCGCATACCCCGCGTTTACAACCACTACATCGGGTTGCCAGCTTTTTAAGTTATTCTCTACTTCATCTATCCAGATGGTATCTCCTAAAAAATAAATTGATTTTTCATTCGGAGCATTAAAGTAGAACCCAGAGGCTTTGCCCAATACTTCGGCTAGTTGGGGAATGGAATAAACAGTGTCCGTACCGTGTTGGCAATAGGTCTTTGTGAATTTCAAGCCCTCAAATTCATTTTCTGTAGCCATGACAGTTACATGGGTAAACCCTACGGCTTCAATGGCACTGGCATCCTCTTCGTTTTGGGCATATACCTTTAAATCTTTGGGTAGCTTTTCTCTGGCCACTTGGTCCCAGTGATCAATGTGCAGGTGGGAGACCAATACGGCATCGACCTCAAATAACTGCTCGGGTTGTACAGGCATATCCACCAGTGGGTTACTTAGGTGGGAGTGCCTAGTTCCCGGGAAGCCAGGGTATCTCCCTTTTTCGGCAAACATTGGGTCTACCAGGAATTTCTTGCCGGCATAGTTTAACACCAACGTTGCATTTCTAATAAAATGAATACTGGATTGCATAATTTTCTTGTTTTAGATGAACTATGCAAAGTTGATTCATGGGTGATAGGCTGTGGGTACCCGTTTTTTCTCAATTACTACCATTTTGATAATCGGCTAAAAACTCTGAAGAGGTCATGCCTGTTTGATTTTTGAAAAAGCGCATTAAGTGATTGGGTTCCGAATAGCCAAATTCGTAGGCGATTTCGCTAATGGTTTTTTCAGAATAAATCAGTTCATTTTTAATCTCGGTAAGTAGACGTTGTTTTAGAAGTTCCGTGGCTGTCAGGTTAAATTGTTTTTTTACTGCTTTATTTAATGTGATACGGCTGATACCAAGTAATTCACAATATTCGTGAATACGCTGTTTTTCTTTAATGTGCAACTCCATTAATTTTTTAAATGCATATGCATGATTGGTGGTATCAATCTGAAAAGGCAAACGATGTGCTTTGGCATATTCCCTGTTAAGACGTTGCAACAAATAATAAATCAGAGAGCGGATAATATGTGCACTATCCAAATGAGGAGTAACAAGTTCGGATTTGATTTCTTGTAGAATATTACAGATGCTTTGAATTTGGCCGGTATTTGATTGGAGAAAGGTGGAGTTGTCGTATTGATAAAAATAGAGCAGGCGAGAAGTGAATAATTTGTCGGTGAAGAATTCATTCAGGAAATCTTCTTGAAAAATTAGAATAGTAAAATCTAATTGAGCGTAGTCTACGTTCCACCTTTTATGTTGAAAAGGAGAAATAAACAATATAGTGTTATCTTGTACCTTGATTGTTTTATGACCGATTAAAATATGTCCATTCCCCTTCCTAAAAATCAAAATTTCAAAATAATCAGCATTGTGAACTTTAGGCAATAGATATTTATAGGCTAATTGGGATCCATCTATTACATTGATTAAAAAATCAACACCGCATTCCGTTTTATTGAATTTTATAGTTTTCAATGTTCAAATTTTGTAAATTGTTAGCTTCTCTCAATGTTTGGACTGTTCCAGATAAAATATCTTTTATCTTTTTAACAAGATGGTCTTCAAGATTTTTTCGACTTGCAGCTTCCCAATTTTGATATACAGCGCTTTCTCATTGTCATCTTGCTGTTACTCTTATTGTCAGCTTTCTCCCCTCTTTCTTGAAAACGCTTGAAGCGCCAAAAGGTGTTAGTACCCAACTAATTTTCTTGCTTTCTGAAGATAGTCCCTCCCTCAATTCTCTCCAAATTCCTTTAAATTTTATGACATCGCAGGAACTGCTCCGTTCAAAGCATTCATTTGACCTTATTTACAGGCCAATGGCTTTTTTGACTTCCTCATCCTTCAGGCCGGTGTAGGCACAGAATTCAGAAACAGCCACCAACTGATGGGGTTCTTTGTGAAAGTAATCCCTCATTTGATGCAAAAGCTTCCGGGTGGTCTTTTCACTTTTCTGGGTGATCAACTGTACATCTTTGGGATAAATACATAAGCGTTTGCGATGCATGATGTATTGGGGTTCGGTTTTCCAAATAAAGATAAAAACCTTCCCTAAGGAAAACCCGGTCATTTCCTACTTTTCCACCCAAGCCGGAACCGGTAGCTTTTTTCTTTTCCTTTCTTCCGGTATGCTTGTAACAAAAAAGCAATCTTCCATGATCGTTATCGCCCTATTTCTGATAGTTGCCGGAGGAATCGTTCTTACCTATTCCCGGCTTTTTACCCGAAAAAAATGGCTGGGAGGGGCAAGCATCCAGCCTTGCTTTCCCGGAACATGTGTTGACAGAAGCCGACCGGGTTTTGCTCCGAGAAAATACGGTTTCGAAAAACAAACCGGAACCGGTATCCAAAGCCATCGGGGAGACGCTTTATTCAAACCTTCAGTAACAGGATTATTTACCGACTACATGATAGAAAAACCATGAAAACTACCTTTTTCCAAAAAAAATGCCTGCAAAGACCTGTTTACCTTGTGCCTTTTACTGCTTTCTCAAGCTGTGCGAGCCCAAGGCTCTGCCGGGGCCTTGAAGAATATCGGCACCTGGGTGAGCACTTTGGGCAATGCCGTGTTTGCCATCGTGGTGGTCATCGGCCTGGTGCGTACCGTAACCAAATTTATCAAGGGAGAGCCGGATGCCATTGGAGCGCTGTTTCAACTCATCATCGCTTGTGGCCTTTGGGGCGGTTTCCAACTGGTGGAAGACGATATTGCCAAACTGGTAGGAGGGAAGGGGGCGATGAAAACGTATTTGTCTTTGGAGAAAAAATCCCGGGTGTTAGGTCTTCCAGTCAACGACTGGATACTACTGGGATGTTTGGTCGTAGGCTTGACCTGGTGAGTGGAAATATCAACTATGTATTTTATCAAAAAGGCGCGAATAATCAAGATTTGTTAATCCACCACTATAAATACGATTCCGATAATCGCATCAAAACGGTAGAAACATCTATTGACGGTTGGGTATGGAATCAGGAAGCGAAGTATCATTACTATCAGCACGGGCCCTTGGCGCGAACCGGAATCGGTCATTATGCCATTCAGGGACAAGACTATTTTTATACCTTACAAGGCTGGCTAAAAGGAATGAACTTGCCGGGACAGGAACCTTTTACCGACCCGGGTAGAGACGGAGCTGCCTCCTCACCTTTTGAATCGGTCAACCGAGACGAAATGGCCTTTACCTTAGGGTATTATGAGGGCGATTACCGCCCTATTGGCACCGAAGTGGATATAGCTTTGGTGGACGAGGAGCTCTGGCACCGCAATACTCTGGATAATACTCCGGCATATATACTATACGATGGCAGTGAACCGCTGCCACAGCTTACCGAAGCCCGGGAATATATCCGTGCAGAAGGAAATACCACCGTACAAGACGGGCAAACGGTGACCTTCAAAGCCGGAGGATATATTGACTTAAATCCCGGCTTTACGGTGGATCCCGGTGGGGATTTCGAAACCTTACTGGAAGATTCACCAAAACGGGGATATGGCTCTGAACTCTACAATGGCAATATTGCCTGGATGGTAACGGATGTGGCGGAGTTGGGAAGAAGAGCCAACGACCCGCAAAAGGGCATGCAAACCATGTTGTACAATTACGACCAGCTCAACCGGATTACCAAAGCCCGGGGGCTGACCAGCTACCAGGCCGGAAACGGATGGGAACAAAGAAGCATGTTTGATCAAAAGCCTTTCGATGCGGATTACAGTTATGATCCTAATGGTAACCTGTTGAATCTCAACAGAAGAAATGAGCTTGGAGAATTAAAGGAGGAGCTGAGTTACCATTATGAAGCGGATATGAACCGTTTGTTGCATGTAAACAATACCTCGATACATGCCGGCAAAGGAGGAATAGCCAACCAGAATGCAGGGAATTATACCTATGATGAAGTTGGTAACCTGATTCAAGACCAATCCGAGAACATCCGGTCCATTGAATGGAATATATCCGGTAAGGTGACCAAAGTGTTAAAAGAAAACGGAGGCATGACCGAGTACCGTTATGATGCGGCCGGTAACCGGATCTATAAAGCCGTAACAGTTGGAGGAGAAATAAAAAGCACACACTATGTGCGGGATGCCTCCGGGAATACCATGGCAGTATATGAGAATTCCCAATTAAAAGAACAGGGCATTTTTGGCTCTTCAAGAGTAGGACTTTATCGTGGAGAGGTGGAAAAAGGCAAGCGAATACTGGGGCGAAAGCAATACGAGTTGAGTAACCACTTAGGCAATGTACTGGCGGTAGTCACAGATAACAAAAAAGCCTTGGATACCGATGCAAACGGCACAGCCGACCAGTACCTCTCCAAAGTGGTAAGTGCCACCGATTACTATCCTTTTGGATCCGATATGCCAAGCCGGAACTACTCGGATGAGAACTACCGCTATGGGTTCAACGGGAAGGAAAACGACAAGGACTTCGGCAACCAGCACCTGATCCAGGATTACGGTTTCCGCCTGTACAACCCGGAGATTGGGAAGTTTTTGTCAGTGGATCCGCTTACCAAGTCTTTTCCTATGTTGACTCCATATCAGTTTGCTTCGAATACTCCGATAATGGCGATCGATTTGGACGGGTTGGAAGCATCCTTAGCTATTGGAGGAGGGACCTGGGCTTCTCCACCAACAACTGTAATTAATGGAAATACAACTACAATTACAGGCTTTATTTCTCCTACAAGGTCACCTAGAATAAAAACGGAAATAAAACTTGCGAATAGTTATACTTTGAATCAAATAATAAATAATCCATTTGGGGATGGAGCAACTTTTGAAGTGATTGGCGTTAATCCTGCGCCTCCATATACCTACATTAGAGATAAAACAGGGAAAGAATTTCCAATTAGTGCGAATGAAGGTTATTTTAGACCAAATGTTAATGATAGTCAAATGTTACGAAACGCATATAATAATGGGGAATTGTCAGGATTTGATATTTTATCTAAAGGTCAGATTGACACTAGAGTACTTGGTGCTTATAGAGAATATGTTATAATTGGAGAGCGTTTGCCGAAGGTTAAACGTATAGTTGATATACAAACATTCAGTTCTGGTCAATTAAATTTTAATGTTGGAAGTACAGAGGTAAATGATCCTGTGAGAATCCAAGAAATTGTAAATCAACTTCAAAGTGATCTCTCAAGAGAATTAGAAGTTATAGGATCTGCAGGGATGGCACTTTCTAATGGCACTGTAGTAAATGATAATAATGCAATAAAAAGTGGGAATCAAACTTGGGGAGAGTTTAAACAGGCTAGAGCTAACAGTGTCATAAATGCAATATTAGCAATTGACCCTAGTTTAGCACCAAGATTAAAAACTAGTATTACTTCTGGTGGAAGTAAAGGTATGAGTGAGGTTAGTACCAAGTTTAGAACTACTACTAACAACATTGAAAATAAAGTAGATGGAACTTGGAGTGCGCCTAGTAATTAATAAAAATAATAATAATGAGAAAAAAATATTTAGTTACTGGATTCTGCATTTTGTTTATAATGAACGTTTATGGGCAAGAGTATTTATTTCCTGTTAAAAGGAACGATAAATGGGGGTATATAAATTCAATGGGCAAAATAGTTATAAATTTTGAATTTGATGAGAGTTACGAATTTTCTGAAGGTCTAGCAGTAATAAAAGCTAACAATAAGTATGGCTTTATTAACAAAAAGGGAAAAATGATAATTGCCCCTCAGTTCGACTTCATAAACAGTTTTTCAGAAGGGTTAGCAGCTGTTAAACTTGATAATAAATGGGGGTTTATAGATAAACATGGAAAAATAAAAATTCCTCTAAAGCTGGATGAATGTAGTGATTTCCATAATAGTCTTGCCAAAGTGAAGTATAAGGGCTATTGGAATTATATTACAAATGATGGAAAGTTTTTATTGAAAGAAAAATATGACTTTGTTGGAGCCTTTTCAGAAGGACTTGCTAGTGTTTGTCAAAACAACTTATATGGTTATATTAATCGAAAGGGAAATTTAATGATACCTTTGTTATATGAATATGCAGCAACTTTTTCAGAAGGACTTGCTAGTGTTCGTCAAAACAATTTATATGGTTATATAAATATAAATGGAAAAGTTGTAATTCCTCCTAATTATCAAGAAGCTGAAAATTTCCAAAATGGAATAGCCATAGTTAAATTAGATACAAGTTGGGTTTCAAAAGTTCGTCATTTAATGATTGATTCATTAGGGAATGTTTTAAAAGAGTTTGACTATGAATCAGTGTATACAAGTCGTTGGCTAGGAAATAAGACTGTTTTTATTGTAACTAAACATAATAAGAAAGGTGTTATCAATCGAAAAGGTGAGAGCTTAATTGAGATGGTTTATGACGCAATTAATGTTAGTGAGGACAGTGATTTGGTTTTGGTTAGGAAAAATGAAAAGTTTGGATTTGTTAATAAAAAAGGAGGAGTGGTCATAGAACCAAAGTTTGAATTTTGTAGAAATTTTAAAAATGGACTTGCTGCTATTTATGAAAATTGGTTGCCTTTTGATATTTTCAATATAGGTAGTGTTGTTAAGAAAGGGTATATTAATAAAAAAGGTACCATCATATGGGTTCCAACTAATTAATTTGAGTACACCAAATAGAAGCTGTAATAGTTATGACTTACACTGACAGTTAGGATTAACTTTAAGAGTTGAAATTAAAGTATAACCCTAAAACTGTCAAACTACAAAGACCTACAAGTAAGCGAGCAACCCGTGTACGGCAGCAGCCGGGTAGGGCTATTTAGACGCTCTATCCAACCGGAAGGACAAGCAGAAGAGAGCCAACCCCAGGCCGGAGAGCTGGCTTTGGGTCACCGTCAGTACGAATGTAAAAACTCTTCAAGGTTTCTTAATAAAATGCTGTTTAGTTTTAAGCACAGGCTTGGTTTTTCAAACCTTAAAGAGTTGAAATCGGCAATTTGATAGAAGGCATCGACTGGACGGTGTACGGCAAGGTGGCCAAGGTGGTGAAGGGGGAGGACTTTACTGAATACCGCTACGATGCCTCGGGCAATGTAATGGCGATTTATAAAGACCAGCAAGTAAGCGAGCAACCGGTCTACGGCAGCAGCCGGGTAGGGCTGTTCAAACGCTCCGTCCAACCGGAAGGACAAGCAGAAGAGAGCCAACCCCAGGCCGGAGAGCTGGCCCTGGGCCATCGCCAGTACGAGTTAAGCAACCACCTTGGGGCAGACGCCTAGTCAAATGTCTTGGCGACTATCACCGACCGGGTGAAATACAAAGACAACAGCCGGGCCTCCGAAGTGTTAAGTGCTTCCGACTATTTTCCTTTTGGCAAACAAATGGCCGGGCGGAACTACTCGGATGAGAACTACCGTTATGGCTTTAACGGCAAGGAAGACGACAGGGACTTCGGCAACCAGCACCTGATCCAGGATTACGGTTTCCGCTTGTACAACCCGGAGATTGGGAAGTTTTTGTCGGTGGATCCGTTGGCTAGTTCTTATCCCATGTTGACACCTTACCAGTTTGCTTCGAATATGCCAGTTTCAGCAATAGATTTAGATGGTCTTGAGGCATATCTTGTTGATCATACGAATAGTGGGCCAGTTAGAGCAAGGTTAAGCTTAGTTTCTTCAGAAGGCCCCAAACTTTTAATTATAGAAGATGGCAAAGAACAAACTGTTTATCATTTTGGTTTGGCTCCTTATGAAAAGTATACAGGGTATATTGAAAGTTGGACATTAATTCGTGATGGAAGCTTACAACCCAAGAGTGGATCAAGAAGACAAAGTTGGTCACCTTGGATTCCTAAACAAGCCAAGCCAGATTATGACAGTTTTAAAGCAAGAACTCTTGGACCAAAATTGAACCAATTTAATATTAATATGCCAAGCTTGTTTTTGAATAAAATTAAAAAGAGTGTACCTTCATTAAGGTCAGGAGATATTAATCTCAGATACACTGGAGGTACATCTACTTGGAGTAATGAATATCAGCAAAAAGATCTTGATATATTGGCTGAAAAAATATTAAATACATCAGGGATAAAAAAAATAAAATTTGAGATTATAATGCCTTATAATAAAGATTCAGGGATAGACCCTAATGCTATTATTGATTTAGACAATAAACTTTATGATTTAGGACAAAACTTGATTAAAGAGCTACAACAAAGAGGAGTGAATGTTACTATGGAAGTTGATACGAAGGTAAAAGGATATTCTGAGGATGAAATGTCAAGTCAAAATACAGGGCCTAAAGTCGAAGTGATTAAATAAATACCATCTAAAAAATAGATTTAATGATGAAGTTTAAAATAACCTTTAAATTGGTTTCTTTTATAATATTTATTGTAGTTACAATTGACACTTCTTGTAAAGCTCAACAAACTGAAATTAGTTATCATATCATAGACTTAACTTTATCGGAGAATAAACCATTTTATGAAAGGGAAAGCAATTTGATAGATGAGATTGTTAATGGTGTTAAACATAGATTTTTATTTCCCTATTCAGATTTTGAGTTGCAAGAGGAAATACCACCTAAAGAATTTGCATCAATCATGGACAAAGTTGGTGCTATAACTATTACCAAACTACAAATTAAAAAAGAAATAAAGACTGATGTTAAAGGTAATATCTTAAATAAGATCTATACTAGTGAAACCTTTCAGAATGATTATAAGTATGAAAGCCCTCCAATTATTGTGGCAGTTGCTTTACTTGATAAGAATGGAGTTATAGTTGCCATTTTTCCATACACCGATTTGGCAGCCAATCTGTTTATTGGTAATCCCCATTGTACATTTAATATACAAAAGGGATTAAATTTTTTTGATGCATTTGAGCAGAATCTTTATTATTCTACAGTCCTTGAAAAATAGTTCAGGATATATTCCTATTAATTATTTTTATTGTACGGTCTCTACGGCAGCAGCCGGGTAGGGTTGTTCAAACGCTCCATCCAACCGGAAGGGCAGCCGGCAGCCAGCCAACCCCAGGCCGGAGAGCTGACCCTGGGCCATCGCCAGTACGAACTGAGCAACCACCTTGGGGCAGACGCCTAGTCAAATGTTTTAGCCACGATCACCGACCGGGTGAAAAACAAGGGCAACCGCCGGGCCTCCGAAGTGTTAAGTGCCTCGGACTATTTCCAACTAGCCGTCCGCGACTGGCCGTCCGCCATTCGGCAAGCAAATGGCCGGTCGGAACTACTCGGATGAGAACTACCGTTTTGGATTCCAGGGACAAGAGGTAGACAATGATATTGTGGATGGAGCCGTATCTTATAAATACCGAATTCATGATCCGAAGATTGGTAGGTTCTTTTCTGTTGACCCATTAGCAGCAAAGTACCCACATAACTCGCCTTATGCTTTTAGTGAAAATAGAGTAATTGATGGGGTAGAATTAGAAGGGCTGGAAGTTTTTCTACTAACTGGAGGCATACAAGCAGGCCCAATTGTTCAAGAACAAAAAAATTGGGGTTATTTAATAGCTCCTGACGGGGTTTTCCATTATGGCGATTGGGCTATTGGAATAGAGACTGATATCAGTGTATCACTATCTATTTCTGCTATTTATTTTCCTACTATGACGCATTCCGATGATGCAACAGGTTCAGGTTGGAGTTTTGGAGGAGCGGTTGGTTTTCAAAAAATTCTATCAGGAGGAATAAGTAAAGTCTATTCTGGAGATTTTATACATGAAGGGATTGCAACTTCTGCGGGCTTTGGTTTGGGGCTTAGTCCTATACCTTTTTCAGCAAATGGGTTTTATGCATATGGAAAGAAAAAAGAATTGACTTCTCAAAAAGAAATAGCTTTGTCATATCACCATGTTCGTACATTATTTCACAAGCATTTAACTTCTTATGTTGATTTAGTTAAATTAAAAGCTAATTATGATGCTGCAATAAAGGAAGAAGAAGGAATGCTAATGAAAGCTTATAATTTATATAGAAAAAGTGGTTATAAAGGGCAGAAAGAGCTAGAAGTTTTTAATTTGAAGTTTGATTTATATGAAAAATTAAAAAATGAACGGGAAAAAGTTCAACGAGAAAGTGAAAAAAGAAAAGAATTGATAGATATCATGTACAAAGCATTAATAAACATTTCTGATAAAGTTGAATCTGTAACTAATGGTAGTTGATGATAAACATGAAATATGACTTTATTACTTTGAGTTCCAAAGAGTATATATTAAATACTCTAACATTGTTGCCTTTTAAGTTAAAAGTCAAAAATAACTCTATAACATTGATTCCTGACTTTTTATTATTTGAATCAACGTGGACACCATTTAGACCATTGATTTTACTTTCATTAGATGAAAAAAAGTCAAGTATTCACCTTTCGCTTAAAAGTCAGATGTCTTTTTTTGAAAAAATGACACATTTTTTTGCAAATTTATTTTCAGTAGCCGTTTTTTTCTGAAATAGAGTCAGGGTTTTAGGCGGCTTTTTTCAGGGAGTCGCATAGGATTTTTCTCAGTAAGGCTACTACTGTTGTTTTAGAGTTCCACGAAGTAAGAGAGTCTGCGGTAAGT
>NZ_JBDKWZ010000011.1:162451-243089 GCF_039710355.1 Rapidithrix thailandica
CTATAAGTAGCGGATAATCTATACTTCTTTTCATACCTTTACAACATACTTTTTGCTTGTAAAGAAAAAGGGGGGCGAATAATTTCATCCCCCTTTGTGATGAAGCTCATCATGTGGGTTTTTTTTCTGAAATAGAGTCAGGGTTTTAGGCGGCTTTTTTCAGGGAGTCGCATAGGATTTTTCTCAGTAAGGCTACTACTGTTGTTTTAGAGTTCCACGAAGTAAGAGAGTCTGCGGTAAGTTTACCTTATAATTTTTTCTACGTGCTCTTTGGGCAACATTCCTTTGTGCATACCGCATAGATCAGTTTTTATGTCAGCTTCTTTCGGTCAGTAAAACGATCGACCATTCCTCTCTTGTAGGCTTATATTTGCATAGGCTGATAGGGTTTACCGGTTTGCAAAACTTTATAGGCGACTATCAACAGTTTATGGGCTATGGCAAAAAGTGCTTTTTTGGCACCCATCCGAGGGCTCATCTTGTAATACTTTGTTCTGAACCAAGAGTCTTTGGTAGCCGTGGCTGCCCAGGCCGCTTCCATCAGAGTGGTTTTGAGGGCTTTGTTGCCCGGTCGAGCCCGACTGTGGTAATTTTTACCGGCACTCATATGGTTGCCGGGGCATACCCCCGCCCAGGAGGACAGGTGGTGCTGATCGGGAAAGACCGACATGTCCGGGCCGATTTCGGCAAGCAGGGCTTTGGCTGTGGGGTGGGAGATCCCGGGAATCGATTCCAAGAGTTGGCATTCCGGCTGATAGTCTTGCAACAAATCCTCCATCCGTTGGTCGATTTTTTCCAACAGGCGCTCGTAGTCACGGATATTTTCCAGGTGGACAGTGAGCATGAAGCGGTGGTGTTCTTCGATACAGCCATCAAGGGCCTCGATGAGTTCCTGCCGGCTGGCTCTCAGGCGTTTGCTGGCGTAGGCGGCCAGTGTTTGCGGACAGGTTTCCCCCCGGACCATGGCCTCAAGGATCTTGAGTCCACTGGCCCCAAACAAGTCGCTGATCACACTGGAAAGTTTGATGTTGGCATCCTGTAGTTGCTTGTGGATACGGTTCTTCTCGGAAGACTGCTGGCCCTTGATTTTCTTACGGTACCGGCTCAGGTCCCGCAGGTTGCGAATCAGGCGGGGTGGCACAAAACTGTTCTCCAGCAATCCACTTACCAGCAGTTGGGCTATCCACTCGCTGTCTTTCTTGTCGGTCTTCTTGCCGGGCACGTTCTTGATGTAACGGGCATTGACCAACAAGACTTCAAAATAGGCTTCCAGAATATTGAAGACCGGTTTCCAGTACACCCCGGTACTCTCCATGGCCACATGGGTTATTTCCAGCGAGAGGAGCCAGTCCCGTAGTTCAATCAGGTCCTTGGTGAAACAGGAAAAGCTGCGGGTTTGCAGAGGAATCCCTATCCCGATGACGGTCGCCACAATGGTCGATTTGTGAACATCCAGTCCACATCCGCGTTCTATAAGTAGCGGATAATCTATACTTCTTTTCATACCTTTACAACATACTTTTTGCTTGTAAAGAAAAAGGGGGGCGAATAATTTCATCCCCCTTTGTGATGAAGCTCATCATGTGGGTTTTTATATGGATTCATAGTGCTGTTCCTTTAGAATTAAAGTCTAAATTGTGGTTTGGTTGTATCATCCTAATAGTTTACAACATTAGTATAATGATTAGTTTTTTATTTTATAGTAAAAAATGTATCAAAATGTTGCAAACATCACTAAAGTTGCAAAGCAATTAGAGTCTGTTTAAAGTTCGTTGTGAAGGGCTCCTTTGGTAGTGAAATTTTTTAGTTTAGGCAAAGTGGCCTAGGGGGTGAAAGTAGGCACTACCACCAAAATGACCCACTATGTACGGGATGCTTCGGATGAACCTCGGGTGAAAGCTCGGGTGAAAGCTCGGGTGAAAGCTCGGGTGAAAGCTCGGGCAATGTAATGGCGACTATCACCGACCTGGTGAAATGCAAAGACAACCGCCGGGCCTCCGAAGTGTTAAGTGCTTCGGACTATTTCGACAAGCTGTCCGCGACTGTCCATCCGCCCTTTGGCAAACAAATGGCCGGTCGGAACTACTCGGATGAGAACTACCGCTATGGGTTCAACGGGAAGGAAAACGACAAGGACTTCGGCAACCAGCACCTGATTCAGGATTACGGTTTCCGCCTGTACAACCCGGAGATTGGGAAGTTTTTGTCCGTGGATCCGTTGGCTGCTGGCTATCCATTTTATACTCCGTATCAATTTACTGGAAATAATCCAATTGCATTTATTGATTTAGATGGGTTGGAGCCTGTAAAACCACAACTATTCTGGAATAATAATCCAAAGATAGAGCTTGCACTTTATGGAAAGGACATAGAAAAAACAGTGATTTATCAAACTGTAGGTATTCATAGTAACGATAAATTCTTTCAAAATGCTCATAAAATGTATGTTGCTCAGAAGTATGGTAAGTCTTCAGAAAATTTTTACTATTATGATAATGGGCTCAAAAGTTGGGTAGAGTTTAATCCAAATAGTATTGGGCTAAATGCTGAAGAAGCAACTAATTTTGCAGTGTATTCTATTGGGTCTGCAGGGGTTGTTGTTGGAGGGTTGGTACTACTTGAGAGTGGCGCAGTAGTAAAAGCTTCTGAACAGTTGTTTATTACCAAAGGTAAAGATATTGCGGCAAAAATGTCAATGGATGCTTTGAACCAATATATAATGAAAGGAGGAGACTATGAAAAGATTGATTGGGCAAACGTTGCAGCTTCTGGCTTGATAAAGGAGAAACACCTGAAAAATTTAATAGTATCAGCTCTTGATCTTACAATAGAAAAAGGTTATCACACCAAAAATATTAAAGGAACAACAGTAGAGTTTGTGATTAGAACGGCTGCTGATGCATTGTTTGATAAATATAAACGGCCAAATTCAGAAGCCTGGAATGAGAAGATGGGTACTGATTTATTGAAAAAAGCTATACGAAAGATGGTAAAAGATATTTTAGAAGAGCATTTGGGGAAATCTGAAACAACTCCGGAGAATTGAGAGCTAAAATGAAAATAATTAATAAAAATAGCACTGTAATAGGTTTACTACTAATATCCTTGATAAGTTGTTTGTATGGATATTATATAAAAAATCCTCTTGAGAAAAATGAGTTAAAAACAATAATAGGTACTCTCCGGGAAAAGCCATTTCTTGGAGAGTCCGGCGGTGATATGCCGAGCCAGTTTATTAGGGTTAGGATTCAAGAAGATGATAAGAATTATGATCTTATAGACTGCTCATTTGATGCATGCAAGGCCGCGGAAGTTTTAAAATTGAATCCGGGAAAACAGATAATTATTAGCATAAAACATAGTGATGTTCATAGAAGAACCGTTGATGTTTTTGCCTTGTCCACAAATCACAATTTCTTATTAAAATTAGAAGATTATAATAAATGTAATGCCAATAGATGGAGAATGTTTGTTCCATTTATTATTATAACAGCATTGATATTATTGTATCGAATACTTAGGCCTTGGATTAAGGGGCTTAGGTAAAATAGATGTAGATAAACAAATGATTGAAGCAATAGTACTCGAGGAAAAAGTAAAAGAGTATTTGTTTCTGGGTGTCTTCCTAATTTAGTTTTTAGTGAAGGAAAAGGAAATACAGATGGAGAACTATACATTTTAGGTGAAAATGAAATAGTATTCCCAGGAGAAGTATGCAAAGTTAGATTTAAGTTACTCCGCCCTAATGCTGTATCTGAGTTTTTACGTATTGGCAATGAATTTATAGGAAGAGAAGGTAGTAAAGTAATATTAAAAGGCAGGGTTGATAGAGTTATCTTATGAAGATCAAGTTGTGTATAGTACTGTTTATAGGATGAATGATACTTTTAAAGAGGTTTTGTTGTATAGGTTTGGTTATGAAGGGAGTAGGTTAATGATAGTATTGATTCCTGTAAGTTTTATTACTTATGGTCTTTTATATGAGACTCTTGACTTGTCAATGCCTATTAGTATAGTAATTGGTTTGGTATTAATCTATATAGCACTTTGCTTTACTTATTCTAATATTTATTTGTACCCGGATAAGATAGAAGAAATCTATTTATTCAGACCCTATAACCGGAAAATAGTCCATGAGAATATCGAATATATTTCAGTACGTTATTCTCCGGCAAAATCTAAAAGTTCTCCATATCTTGTAGTGCGTTATAATTATATGAGTAAACATAAGACAAAGTATTGTTATTTCTCTTTGGAGGTTTTAGAAGAAGAGATTTTTCAAGTTTTAAGAAAATTTAAGGCTATAGGAATTTCTGTAAAAGACGGTCGGTATGTAGGTGCTCCTGAATGGGAGGATGACTAATAATGTAATTGTTGAATGACTATTGAATATAAGGAGTAAAGCATGAGTTTACCCGAATTTTAGGGTACTTCTTTCCAGAGGAAATGGAAGATATTTTGGGTTTGTTAAAGTGGTATGGAGACCTCTCTGTACTGCTTTTTCGTTCTGTTAGAGCATTTAGCTGGCCAAAAAAGCCCCAGATCCCCTTTGAGAGCTGGCTTTGGGTCACCGCTAGTACGAACGTAAAAACTCTTCAAGGTTTCTTAATGAAGTGCTGTTTAGTTTTAACACAGGCTTGGTTCTCTAAACCTTGAAGAGTTGAAATAGGCAATGTGCCGTCCGCCCTTCGGAAAACAAATGGCCGGGCGGAGCTACTTGGCTCAAAACTGCCGTCCCTGTCTCTGGGAACTTTGATATATGACTCCCCAAAGGTGTTCTTTATCTTTTTGGTAGTGTGCCCGTTGCGTGAATTGGGGTTTTCCGACTGTTCATTTTTACGGTAACCCATATGGGCGTCCAGCTCGCCTTCGAGCATTTTTTCTACAGCCCGTTTTTGGAGTTCGTTTAAAAAGCGGCTCAGCTCATCGCCGTTCTTGAACTGCTTGAAGAAATCGTCGTTGAAAAGATCTTCTTTTTTCATTATCTATCAATATGTGTCTAAAGTTAAGTAATTATTCACACACTGACCGGTTTAGCGCCTGCCGCGGGCTCCTCAAAATATCAGTGCGATTCTAACTAATCACACTGATATTTTCGAGGTTTATCCTTTCCCGTTATGCGGACTTACACAGTTTATGAGATACTCCCAAACACCCCTTAATCAATCATTCGTAATAAGGTTTATTATATGGTGCATTTAAATTTTTACTAATTCAACCCTTCTGTTCTTCGCTTTTCCATCTTCGGAGGTATTGTCGGCAATCGGGTTGTTTGGTCCAAAGCCGTCGGCCGTTAATCGCTCTGTATCAACTCCTGCTTTTACAATTTCGTTTTTTACGGTTTCGGCTCTTTGTTGGGATAGTTGTAGGTTATGCGCTTCATTCCCCGTGTTATCCGTGTAGCCGTTGATGGCAATTTTCAAGCTATTGTCCGTTTGTAAAACTTTGATGATTTCAGCCACAGCTTTAGTGCCCTCCGGTTTTAAAGTAGCTTTATCCGTATCGAAAGTAATATACAAAACGGCTTTCCCTTTTTCTGTTAAGTCCTTTTGAATCTGATCGGCTTCCAAATAAGTAATGGTTTGTATAAATTGTTCTTGTTGCAAAATATTGATTTTTCCCCCGGTACTTTCGCTGCTAAGTTGAATATAAACGTTGCTATTATCTGCCTTTCGAATTATATACACCTTTATATTTTCTCCGATATAACCAATCGACCCGCTTTCACCCATGTAGGTTGCTTGTTCTTTGAAATGTTCGTACTCATCATAGTATGCCATTTTTCCATCAAACACTTTAACACCGCCTAGTGCCTTTATGGCTTCATCGTAGCTTTTCTCAAAATAAGCCAATGACCAATCTTCATAATTGCCCGATTTGGCCCTTAGGTCAGCCTTCCATACCCTTCCCTCTAAGGGTGTCATAACTCCATCAATCAGAAAGTATAATTTGTCAAATTTTCTTTCAATAGGTTTGTCCAATATTGCTATATCTTCCGGAAGCGAGAAGAATGGAAACTGACCTAATTCTCGATCTGATACGGGAAGGGTGCCGATGTCAAAGGATGTGGCTTTCTTTTCGTGTTGTTCCTCTTTAGGATTAACTTGAGAGGGTGTTTCGCTTACTTCCTCTTGTTTTTCCTCTTGTTGTTCTTGTTGCTTTCCGCTGTTGCAGGAGAACAAAAGGGTAATGTTGATGAGTATCAACAGTAATTTTAAGGATGTTTTTTTCATAATTGTTATGATTTAGACTAATGGATTGGTGATATGCCATGTATGGCTCTTTGGAGACGTGTACGGGTAGCCTGGTAAAGTGTCAAATCCCTTCGTTTGTCCAAATAGGTTCTTAACTGTTTTCTTAATTAACTTCAAAAAATATATTCTTTTCTTGATGGTATTTGTATAAGTTGTTGCCTTCGTTGTTTTTGGGGACTTATGTATCTGTTCAAAGATATGCTTGAAATATTAAATATATTATCATTTTTACAAAACATATCAGCATAATTCATTGAGTGGGTATAAGTTATATTGAAAATAACAAAGTGGGGGAATTCGGATAGGACTTCCGGAATGAAAAACACACTATTCTTCTCCAGTAATCTAAACAATTCGATGGAAGCAGGGTATTTGTTACCACAAGGGTATTTTTCATTTAGGCTTGGAATGTTCATGTATATTGCTAGTGTATTGGTGTATTATAGGAATGGTTCATGTTATATACGCCTAATCCGCAATGGCTGTTTCCACAATAGCAATTATTTTTTCATCCGTTATACGGCTTTAAATATAGATAACCGGATCGGTAAATTATCCAAAAGACTACTTGTTTTTTATAGTGACCCTCTCCCTGTATTATCAATTTTACCGAAGAAGCGGTGATTGTGGTAGGAATTCTGGTTGACCTACTGATGCTGCCATAATGCCTCGAGGTATGGAAAATTTATGTGGTATAGAGTCTATGAAAAAAGATAACGGTGTAGTCTCGTATGTATCGGTAAATCTGGCTAGATAGGTGAGGGGGGAGTGTCTGGGCTTTTGGTTCGGATATCGGGCTACAATAAGCCCATCACGATTGAATCTCTAACCGGAGTTTTCGTAATGGGCTGTGCGTAGTATCGTGTCGCGTTACTTATATTTCAGTCATTAATTTTTCATGAGTCCATACGGTCGCAAATTCCTCATTTAAATTAGCAAGCGTGGTAAGGTGTATTGTTTCAGAATCGTATTTTTCTCCGTTAATTCCTATTCGATCGAATGCTGCGGTTGCGTCAGCAATTAAATAAGTTTCGTAGCCAAGGTTACCTGCCATTCGAGTGGTTGTAGACACACAATGATTCGTAGTAATCCCAACGATGACCAAGGTTTCAATTTTTAACTCATCTAACTGTCTTTTTAAATCGGTGCCAATAAAAGCACTGTTTACGTTTTTTGTAATGATTGGCTCATTTTCAATTGGATTGACGTGTTTATTAAACGCAAACCCTTGGTTAGTTTGATGTAATTTGGAATTCACATTATCCGAACTATGTCTGATATGAAAAATAGGAAGGTTTAATTCTCTCCATTGATTCAAAATTTTACCACAAATTATTTCCGCATTTTTGTTATTTCTGTTGCCTCCCCAATACTCCTCATCTAAAAATGCTTTTTGTACATCAATTAACAATAAAGCTGGATTTTTTTCTCGTAATTTCATGTAGCAGTGTTGTGTTTTTCAATTTACCAATCAATATTAGATCTTTTATATGATAATTCGAACGATATTGACACTTAATGCCAAAATCTGTTCCTTAAGAAGCGTTGAGGAAGAATGGAGTTATCATATTGAAGTGAATTAACCTTTTTCTTTTTCCTGAAAAAGGTTTCAAACATGCCTCCTCTGTGTTCCTTTTTTCAACAATAGCTTTGGCTATTCTCTTCAAAAAGTGCCTTGATGAGCCGGTTTTGATTCCATCTTCGGTCAAAAACTATACGTGTAAACCTCTTCATTGCTAAAAATAGAGCAGGCGGTATTGTGAATAATTTTTCGGTGAAGAATTCATTCAGGAAGTCGTCTTGAAAAATTAGAATGGTAAAATTTAATTCACCCGTTTCTTTCTCTGTTGTTAGCCACTGTTTTTTTTTGTGATGATGCCAACACACGAATTTGATCATTCATCTCTGCAGTTTCTTTTCCCCATTGGGCAATGCTTTTAGTAATGGGATAAGTGTTTTTCCGAATTCTGTCAATTCATAATCTACTTTTAAAGGAGGTTTGTCAGTATACACCGTTCTCGAAATCAAACCATCCTCTTCTAATTGTTTTAGTTGCAGGCTCAAGGTTCGCTCAGTTACTACCGGGAGCTCTTTTCGCAATTCGTTATACCTTTTTTTTTCGATTAAATGAATTAAAATTACCGCCTTCCATTTTTCTTATATGTATTTCATTGTCAGGCTAGTAGGCTTATGAAGCCTATGCTTTTATCACTTTCGCCTGCATTACACTTATAGATCGCATGCCCTTTTAGTTTTTGTAAAATTTAAATTCTTCGATGTCGTGGTATCCGAAAATTTCAATTTCCGGGTGGTCCTTCACAAACTTGCGAATTTTGCCAATGGTGGCCACTCTTAAATTGTTGTCGTCTGCACGCATTTTAGCCAACTCGTTTACAGGATGCTGTTCATCTGCAAGTTCTATTTTCATATAATAGGCGTCTGCAACATAAAACAACCATTTGTTAGCTGCTTTTAATGCGACTCCGCAATGTCCGAAAGTATGTCCAAAAAGTGGAACAAGAAAAATCTCGGTTTCAATATCGACAATAACTTTCCTTGCTTCAAAGCCAAACCACTCTAAATCCGACTTTGCGTAAGTTTTAATGGTAGGATTATGTGCCAAAGGAAGTTTCAAATATCTTGGATTGTCCGAATTAAAGTTATCAAGCTCTTCAATGCCTAGGTGAACTGTGGCTTGCGGAAAATCTGGGAGTCCGCCAATATGGTCGTTGTCCAAATGTGAAATGATGCAATCAGTTACCTTTTTAGGGTCAAGTCCCAAATTTTCAATTTGTCGCACAGCGGTTTGATTTTCGTCAAAGCGGTAACCGACAATTTCAATAAGTTGCTGTCCTATTCTTTCCGTTGGGTTTAGAGTGTCCAAAAGCCCAATTCCCGTATCTATTAGGATAAGTCTGTCGTTTTCTTTTAGCAACAAGCAATGTCCGCAAACATTGTCGTTAACTGGCGAAACAATTTTAACACAGTTCAAATGATGTATTTCGGGCATAATTTTTCTTTTATTTAGAATGGTTGTTACCCTATTCAAAATAGGCTTTTAGTCTCCGGCAAAAGTTGCAAGTGCTTTATTGAGTTCAATGACATCCTCTTTATATCGGGGATATTTGATAATATTTCTCACACTATGATTGGTATCACTAACAACCCCAATGTTTTGAATTATATAGAAAGGTCTATCTACCATTAAGCCATTCACAATACATATTGGCAATATAATCGGATTGTTTGGCAAACATAGATATTGATTTCAACTTTTTACTTACCAGGGATTCGGCTAGTTCTCTTTTATTTTCCTCAACTCCAGTCATTGGAAGTAATAACAAAAATAACTTTTCATACTTATCAAAAGAGATCAGTTCTTTAAGGGTTAAAAACCATGCTTCGAAATGTCCGCCCTGATTTCCGATATATTTAGAATTAAGAAAAAAAGTTGTTTCTGAAGAATGAAATTCTATTGCAAAACTGATATCTTCCGTCAATTTTCCAGCAATGACTTTAGGGTTTTCCACTGTTCCTACCTCATCAGAGCAAAACTCATCATACCAATCTTTAAAAAAAGGAATATGTTTTTCAATGTCCACTACTTCGCGGATAGCCTCATCAATATTTAGTTCTTTTTGCTCATCAAATCCCCTAAAACAGTAAGAAATGTAAAAGTGCCAAAAATTCAGATTATCAAACTCAATGTCCTTTTTTGTCAAAAGTTGGTTGTTCATATATTCTATTTTCTAATTCCTTGTCAAAATAATTTATACTTTGTTTCATTTTCGGTTGTCCTGCGGTACTGTCGCTAGCTTAAAGATAGCGGTTTCGGGTAGAAACCGTAGGGCATTTCACAGCTGTGTACTTGTCCACCGAGACAAATAGCAATGACATTCCACCGAATCCGGACGAACTGGGGTTATGGTCGAGGTTAAATGCATCAAACATACTTACCGCAAATCCTGGCATTACGATAAACATGATTATAAATGTCATTGCGAAGTGGTCCACCAACATTGAAGTTAGTCTTAGTCGGAATAAAAGCTCCGGCCTTCCGGTCATTCTTTCAGCCTGCATTGCGTATAGTTGTGGGTAGTTTTTTCTTACAAACTACCATCCAATGCTTTTCATTAGGATTTTCTTCAGGTTCATTAATTTCTTTTGCTTCGATAATGTTATAATCTCCAAACTCTTCTATTATGGACTTTTCATCATAAAAGTACAGGTTAAGTCCGTGAGGCGAATGGAAGGTGTTCTTTTCTAACTCTTCTCCCACACCAAATCGCTTATCGTTTATGGATAATGCTACAAAAACCATAATTCCTGTATGCTTTAATTGTGTATAACAATCATCAATTAATTTTTTTCTGTCCGCTTTATTCAATAAATGAATAAGTGAGTAGCAGTAGATTGATTGATATTGGTTTTTATCAAAAGGCATCTCGGTAACAGAACCATAGTGTATTATTACCTCGCTTCCAAAATGCTTTCTAGCTCTTTTTATGGCTGTTTTCGATATTTCAATTCCAGTTACATCAAATCCTTTATCATAAAACACTTTTGCATTTCTTCCATATCCGAACCCAGGAATTAATATACTTTTAATGTTGTTTTTCTGCATCAATTCAAGCACTGTATGTGCATTGTCAGTGGGTTTCTCACCCCACATTCTATCATTACTATTAAAAGCGGATTCCCAAAATTCTGACATAGCTAGGTATTTGTTTTTTTTTCGAAGGTGTTTAACGTGTTATGTACTTGGATTTCCGTTGTTTTTTAATTGTCCGCAACGGTATCGACTATGAGCAGTTGGGGGGGATGCCTTAACTTTTCAGCATAGCACCGACCTTTGTTTTTATGTTTGTACTTTCGTTTTTATCACTTTCACCCCAATTGCTTATCACCATTGTTGTGTGGTTGTTTTTTTATTATTCGAGTATGTCCTTAATCTCGTTTATGAATTTTAATGAATTCTTTTCAATCTGCTCAGTTAGTTTTCCTTTATTATTAAAATCAGGTTTTTCTACTATGGTTTGGTCAATAATTGATAAACTGTCATTAATTGACTCTGCCAAATGATATTTGTTCCAATCACTACCTTTAAAGATGTTCCAGTACTTCTTACGAGTATCTTTGTTTTGACCCGATAAACATATGGAAAAATACAAATTTTTATGGTTTAGAATGATAACAAATTTGAGTTTTTGTTTTTTCAACTCTTCCGTTGTTAGCGAAAAATAGGAAAAATCAGGGTTGCCTTGGTAAACGCTTCCAAGTTTAAATTGTGAGTCATATTCTTTATGAAAAAACATCCTCAATTCTTTCATATACTGTATCAATTGATGATAATCTAAGCTCTTTTCACATCGGTTGTTTTGTTCCTTTTCATTTGAAAAATTCACCGTGCTTATTTTCCCAAGTTTCATCTTATCTGTTTTTTCAAGCGGAATACAAATGTCTAAAATGAATTTTTGCTCGGGATGAGTTTTATGGTCATTATGATACATTTCAAAATAGTCTCCATCTCTAAATTCATACCCATTCTCTACAACCCAGACACACATACTTTTCCAGGCTTTTGAAATTTCTTCTGCTTTGATTTCAAAATGTCCAATGGCATAAATGCTTTTCTTTAGAATATGTTCTCTGATTTCTCCATCAGAATTGATTCTCTCTGTAATTGTCACACAGGTGCTGAATCTCACTTTTGAGGTTTGAGTAACATTCGGGTTGTCGTGATAAATAGTAAAAGCTTTGAAATTTGAAGTATCCAATACGTTTCTTTGGTGTCCCCATTCCATCAATCTTTGAAACATATTACCTGCTTTATCAAATTCTCCAATGTGCGATATACAGGCAAGCTTCAGTTCTGAAATTTCTTGTATCGTTATTTGTGCATTCATTTTAATCCATTGTTTTAAATTATCAATGGAACAAATGTATTTTTCAGATGAAAAAGGTTCTATACCAATCTTGCTAAGTATTTTTTTTCCTTCCGATTTAAATACACTTGGGCTAACACCGTAGTACTTTTTAAAGGCTCTCGAAAACGAGTTGTCACTATTGAAACCATACTGGTACGCTAAATCTTTTAAAGCGGAATTTGGTTCTACTAACAGAATTGAAGCAATTCGTTCAATCCTTTTTCTAGAGATGAATTCGTTTAACCTTTCGTTAACTACTGTTGAAAATACTCTATGGAAGTGGTAAGGCGAATAATGGACTTTCTCGGATAAATATTCGAGTGATAGGTCGGCATCAAGATTTTTCTCAATAAAATCCAAGACGAAATAGATTCGTTTGAGATACTCTCGTTTTGTTTTGTTCATTACATTTCGTTTTTCTATATGCCATATAACGGTCCAGTGTAAGTGTAGTGCGGGATTTCGGAGCAATTCCCTGTCCGCCCACCCCAAAATTACTTAGGAGCAAAAATGTTCAATTTTAACCTTTTAGCCTGCCTTACGCTTATACAATGTTGGGGGTTCGTTTTTACTCTTCGTCATTTAATGAATTGATTCCTTGTTCTTTAAGTTTTCTAAGGTGTTCTTTCATTGTTTTAACCTGTTCTGTTGGGTGTCCCTGCCAGTTGGAAACTTCTCCAACAACTCGAAATGGTTCAGTAGAACGATAAGATTTTGAGGGGTTACCGGGAAACTTTTTGTCTGTCAAATCAGGATCGTCTTCAATCTGCCCAGTAGGCTCTACTAAGTAAATTCTTTCTTGTCCTTCGCCAAAGGCAAGTTCTGCGCCCCAAACTGCAGCGTCCAATGTCGCAGATAAGAAAATGTATTTTGCATTTTTTCTCTGACCGTAGTTTGAGTTGAAACCAGGTTCAATTAGGTCTCCAATTTTCAAGTCGGCTTTAGTCCCGTGAAAATAAGTTTGAGCAAAGGGAGTTGCTCCTTGTGCATTTGAGTTCTTCTTTTCTTTGCTTTTATCCATTGTCGTTTTGTTGTCTGTTCATATTGGGTTTTGCTATAATGACACTAACAATCGAATAAACACCACTACTGACGTTTATCCGGACTATATTCTACCTCTAATCTAGTATTTTTCTTAATTTTTTTAAGAAAACTTGTTGCAGAATATTTCCACTTTCTTACCAACTGTGGATCATTGGCGGCAGCCGCTGCTGCGACTGCCGCTACTTTTAGGAGGGTAGCCGTAATATTTACAGGCTGGTGTTGGGCATGCGCTCAATAAGTTTCCGGGCTAGCTTAACGGTAGTCAGCCACCGACTTATTTGTAAAAGTCTTGGGCCTCATCCCAAATTTCACCTGTCCATTATGCTAAGCCTTCCCGGTGCATTGGAAAGAGACGTTTCATTTCTGAACCAAAACCAGGGATTGAGCCCGTTTTAAACGATGGACTCAACCGTGTTAAGGAGCTTTTTATATTTCTTTTTCAATCTCTATTCCTATTTTGCCATAAAAATTTTCATCACCTGTTTTGTGTTCCAATAAGCGATGAGCTTTACCGATCTCTGACAATGAAAAGACCTTGTTTAAAATCGGTTTTAGCTTTTAGCTTTCTACCAATTGGGTCAGTTCATCCAATTTTTTTCTATTCTGTCGATTAAAGACAAAATGGTAGGTGGCATTTTTCCCCCAGGCCTCAATAAGGTTCTGAGGTTTCTCAATATCAACCAATGTAACTACCTGCCCCATCTGACTGAGTATTTTCCCACTATCAGCAAGGGTAGTGCCTCCTATGGTGTCAATTATTACATCCACTCCTTTATTGCCTGTCATTTGTTGAATCGCATTGATGTAATTTTCATTTTCGTAGTCAATCACATAATCGGCACCTAATTCCATAAGAAAGTCATGATGGGCTTTTCTTGCTGTAGTAAACACAATTCCTCCCATAGCCTTGGCAATTTGAATGGTTGGTATGCCTACACCACCGGCACCCCCGTGAATCAAAATAGTCTGGTTGATTTTGAGTTGTGCCCTGGTAACTAGCATCTCCCAAGCGGTACCTGCTGCTAAGGGAAGCGTTGCGGCTTCCAGATGGCTAAGACTTTTTGGCTTCAGGCCAATGATAGACTCGTGGGCACAGTGATATTGCGCATAACTTCCTTGCCCCTTAAAAATCTCAGGGGTGTAGTACACTTCATCACCGACTTTAAAGTTTTCTACTCCCGGGCCAAGTTCTACGATCTCACCGGAGACATCATGACCCGTAATGACAGGCAAGTCCAATTCATTTTTATAATCCCCCCGGCGCACTTGGTAGTCCAAAGGATTCACAGAAGTGGCAAAGACCTTGACTAAAACTTCCCTGAACTTAGGTTACGGCATTGGTATGTCTACCATTTCGAAATTTTCAACAGGGCCGAACTCTTTTAACATTACTGCTTTCATGATTAATATATTTAGTAAATTAGGTAAATACCTAAATAGTAAATTAAAAAATTTTTAAAGTCTCTCTTTTATATATATTGCTAACTCTTGGATAGATTTTTCATTTCTTTTATAATATGTCCATTGTCCCTTTCTTGTGGCAATCAAAATATTCGCGGCCGACATAGTTTTTAAATAATCAGAAACGGTAGGCACGGACATGCCGGCCTTTTTGGCAATATCGGATACACATACACCTAATGCTGGCGTGTATTCGCTCAGTTCCTCCTCAGGAAAATGAGCAAAGGGGTCTTTTAACCATTTAAGAATATTTAAACGTGTTTCGTTTGATAAAGACTTAATGATTGCCAATAATTCCATAGCTACAAATTTAGGAAATTCCCTAAATACCTACAAGCTTTCATTGAAAATTCTGTAAAGTCCATTCCTCTGCATTCCGTCTCTCTACACTTCGGGAAAAGGGCTTCACTACAATGTATTAGACGAAACAGCCAAATAAGTCTTAACAGGCTCAATGAAAAGCTTTAAGCATGCTCTTACGCAACTACTCATAGCCAAAGCCGTTATGAGTAATAAAAGTCGACAAATTATTTAGCCTGAAGAGTAACTGAAAATCTTTAGGCGTTAGAAGAATAAAGAATGAACTACGAAAATTTGACCTCTGAATTAACGAATAAATTTCGCAACAAACTCAAAAGAGATGTTTAAACCCGAATTTATCCGAACCACAAACTTGGAAAATGAAATCATAAATAATTATGGTTTTAATGGAGTTAAGCTTGTTTTTGAATCGAGAAATAGCACGAATTATTATCAACTTGGTGAGTTTCCAAAAGGGTGTCCTTGGGTAAGCTTAAATGATAACCCTATATCAAAGTTTATTGCCGGTAAAATTCCGAACCTGATTTCGGCCTTAAAAGGCCGGTGTGAATTTATCTACACAGAGAAGAAAGAAAGCACCTGGTATTTACACGATCTACTCGATATGAAACTTTACGATGATCGAGATTATTTCAAGGTATATACAGGAGGAGTGCCACTTTTAAACCCCGAGCCGAATAAAAATTTGAAAACTTTTAATTGGGATATTCCGACCGATTTAAAGACTTTCTATACAATCCACAATGGCTTTGGAGAAATTTATGATGCAAATTTTGTAAGGGCAAATGAAGATATAAAATTGATGGCTGAAATGATGAACCCGATTTTGATTCCACCTTCGGTCAAAAACTATACGTGTAAACCATTTCATAAAGGCAATAGTAACACTACTGTTGACCGGGACCACGAAGTTTGGGAAATATCCGGAGAGATTGCATCTTTTGAATTCACCTATGAAAGAATGAGTGAAATCGATGAAGAATAAAAAACGTTTGACAACCATGGCTCATCGCTGTTGGCTTAACAAAGGTTTCCAGAAGTGTTAATCAGCATTTAAAAAACGAACTTTCCAAATAGTAAATGAAGATTTCAGGAACCCTATTTTTCTTAAAAATTCTTTTGATAACAACAATTTTTTCTTGCCAAACCAATAAGGCTGATAAGGTTATGAACGAATCAAATATAACATCCTATAACCCAGTGGTATATTTTGAAATACCTGTTAATGACATTGATCGAGCAATAGATTTCTATACAGCAGTATTCGACTTTCACTTTGAAAAGCAGGTTATAGACCATAATGAAATGGCGTTATTTCCGTTCACGGATGGCCAAACAGGAGTTTCGGGCTCCTTGGCGAAAGGGGAAATTTATAAGCCGACAAAAGGTGGAGTTGTTATTTACTTCAAAACTTTAGATATCGACAGTACTTTACAACGTGTTGTTGAAAATGGTGGGCAACTTCTGTATCCGAAGACACCAATCGGCAACCTTGGATTAGTAGCGGAATTTGAAGACTGCGAAGGAAACCGAATCGCCTTGCACCAATCGGCAGAATGAAAAACAATCGCTAACATTGTATAAGAGCATGTTTGAAATCCTAAACGGAGGCGGCCCTTTTGGCAGCGAAAACTCTCCGTTTAGGATTCTTAAAATGCCATGTCGAGATCCCTGAAATGGGAGTTTTTGACCTGAAGGATCAATTTCAGATATGCTCTTAAACTCGAATTGATTAAGCATAAATACATATAGTATTCTAAATTGAGGAGAATTGCTTACTTTTGTCTCAAATTGAGCTAATCGTAAAAAGTATATGAGTAAATACAGTGAATATCTAAAAGAAATTGAAGAAAGGAAAGCACAAAGTCTTCACCCTAAGCCCATTGATAGTGCTGAATTGTTAGCTGAAATCATTGAGCAAATTAAAGATTTAAACAATGAACACAGAAAAGACTCTCTCAATTTCTTTATTTATAATGTATTACCAGGAACTACAAGTGCAGCTGGTGTAAAAGCTGATTTTTTAAAAGAAATTATTCTTGGAGATTCTGTAGTAGAAGAAATTTCACCTGCCTTTGCTTTTGAGCAATTATCACATATGAAAGGAGGGCCATCAATTGATGTATTATTGGATTTAGCCCTAGGTGATAATAAATCAATTGCAACAGAGGCGGCAGAGGTCTTAAAGACACAAGTTTTCCTTTATGAGGCCGATATGGAGCGTTTGGAGGTCGCCTTTAAAAGCGGGAACGAAGTCGCTAAAGAAATCCTTGAAAGCTATGCCCAAGCTGAGTTTTTCACGAAACTACCGGAAGTAGAAGAACAAATTGAGGTAGTTACCTATATTGCCGGAGTGGGAGACATCTCTACCGATTTACTTTCGCCTGGTAGTGATGCTCATTCAAGGTCAGACCGTGAACTGCACGGTAAATCTATGTTTGAACATGACACCAAACGACAAAACGAGCTTTTAGCATTACAAGAAAAGCATCCGGACAAAAGAGTCATGCTAATAGCAGAGAAAGGAACAATGGGGGTGGGGTCATCAAGAATGTCTGGTGTTAACAATGTTGCGTTATGGATAGGTAAGCAAGCAAGCCCATATGTGCCGTTTATTAATATTGCTCCGATTGTAGCCGGTACAAACGGAATTTCACCAATTTTCCTTACCACGGTAGGTGTCACTGGAGGAATAGGTCTCGACCTGCAAAATTGGGTGAAGAAAAAAGACGCTAACGGAAATACAGTGGTCGATGAAGACGGAGAGCCGGTATTAGAACAAACGTATTCGATTGATACCGGGACTGTACTTACAATAAATACCAAAGAAAAAAAGCTTTACCAAGGCGATAAAGTATTAAAAGATATTTCTGCGGCATTTACTCCTCAAAAAATGGAGTTTATGAGAGCCGGTGGATCATATGCAGTTGTGTTTGGTAAAAAACTACAAACATTTGCCGCCAAAACTTTAGGCATTAACCTTCCTCCCGTATTTGCCCCAAATAAAGAAATCTCTCATGAAGGACAAGGGCTCACCGCAGTAGAGAAAATATTTAATAAAAACGCAGTAGGAACCACTCCCGGAAAAGTATTACATGCAGGCTCTGATGTTCGTGTAGAGGTAAATATCGTAGGTTCTCAAGATACTACCGGTTTAATGACTTCGCAAGAGTTAGAAGCAATGGCGGCTACTGTGATTTCTCCGATAGTGGATGGCGGCTATCAATCGGGATGCCATACGGCTTCGGTTTGGGACTTAAAAGCACAAGAAAATATTCCAAAGTTAATGAGATTTATGAACGACTTTGGTCTTATCACTGCACGCGACCCTAAAGGGGTGTATCACTCCATGACCGATGTAATTCATAAAGTACTTAATGACATTACAGTTGATGATTGGGCTATAATTATTGGCGGAGACTCGCATACAAGAATGTCAAAAGGAGTTGCTTTTGGGGCCGATTCGGGAACGGTTGCTCTTGCTTTAGCAACAGGAGAAGCCTCTATGCCAATCCCTGAATCTGTGAAAGTAACTTTTAAAGGAGAAATGAACGATTACATGGACTTTAGAGATGTAGTTCATGCAACACAAGCTCAAATGCTTAAAAAGTTCGGTGGGGAAAATGTTTTTCAAGGGAGAATTATTGAAGTACATATAGGAACCTTACCTTCTGACCAAGCTTTTACCTTTACAGACTGGACAGCAGAGATGAAAGCGAAAGCATCAATTTGTATTTCTCAAGATGATACGCTGATAGAATCTTTAGAGATTGCCAAAGGTAGAATTCAGATTATGATTGATAAGGGGATGGATAATGAAAAACAAGTCCTTCAAGGCCTTATTGATAAAGCGAATAAAAGAATAGATGAGATTAGGTCCGGAGAAAAACCTCCATTAGCCCCAGATGAAAATGCTAAATATTATGCGGAATTTGTGGTTGATTTAGATATTATTGACGAACCAATGATTGCGGACCCGGATGTGCATAATGAAGATGTATCAAAACGCTACACACACGATACCATTAGAGAGCTTTCTTACTATGAAGGGGAAAAGCACGTTGATCTTGGTTTTGTCGGCTCTTGTATGGTGCACAAAGGCGATATCAAAATAGTTTCTAAGATGTTGAGAAACCTTGAGGAGCAACAGGGCAAGGTTGAGTTTAAAGCTCCTTTGGTAGTCACTGCTCCAACCTACAATATCATTGACGAACTGAAATCAGAAGGAGACTGGGAAATACTACAAAAGTATTCTGGGTTTGAATTTGATGATGCTGCTCCTAAAAGTTCCGCCCGTACAGAATACGATAACATCTTGTATCTTGAAAGACCTGGCTGTAATCTTTGTATGGGAAATCAAGAAAAGGCAGAAAAAGGAGATACCGTTATGGCTACTTCTACCCGTTTGTTTCAAGGGCGTGTTGTAAAAGATTCAGACCGTAAAAAGGGAGAGTCATTACTAGCCTCTACACCGGTTGTGGTGCTGTCGGCTATTCTTGGTAGAACTCCTACCATCGAAGAATATAAAACGGCGGTAAAAGGCATTAAACTGACACAATTTGCACCACCTCTTAAGAAAATGACTGCCAGTCCGATGTCTGGCCATCAAATTTCTTATTAGTTTTAAAATGACAATTATCTTGAGGTATGCCTCAAGATAAAATAGGTTTTGCTTGTTTAGAGTCCGATGTTGAAAACGACATAACTGGCTGCTATATATAAATGGCATTGACTTCAAAAGCGGTTTAAGAGAGTAGCTCTTAAACCGCTTTTTCATAAAGTAGAATCCTGCGGTTTCAAGGGCATTAACCTTCTCAATTACTCCGGCACATAGATAATTTCTCCATTATCTAACTCATAAGCAGTGCCTACTCTTTTTCCTTTTTTGCCATCTCCTTTTGCATTGTTATTGGATTTATACCGGATAATCTCTTCGCCTTTCTTCGTGATGATTTCCATATTTTCCTTACCCGGGTTTTTTACAATTGTAAAATCTTCTTGGGTAAACATTTCCGCGATATTGAAACGGGTAACCAGCGCGATCATAAGTGCTACCGCAAATACCATAGCTACATCAAAAAGGTTGGCCACAGCGGAAACCGGATCGTTATCCACAGCCGGGTTGAGAAATTTATTTTTCCTTCTTCGCATGTTCTTCTGAAATTAAGTCTGAGATATAATAGAGTAATGAAAGGTCTTTGGCAAACCATCTTTGTTTTACTTCGGTAAGGGTAAAACCAATAGCACCCACAATGAGCCCGACTACGGTGGTAGAAAAGGCCACTTGCATATTTTCAGCCATAGAGGTTATATCTCCGGAAGCCAAACCCACTAAAGCCGGTCCCATAGGAATAAGCGTTCCCATTAAACCCAGCACAGGGCCTAATTTCGACATATTCTTCGTAGTAGAAAGTTGTTTGCTCATGGCTAGTTCAAAATCGCTGAGTATCTTTTCGCGATTTACCGGGGAATGAACCGCTTGTAATAAGTGTTCCAGTGATGCAAAAATACGGTCTTTCCCCGTAGGAGCTTGTTGGCCTGTGAGGCCACTACTAGCTACTTCTCCCAGAAATGGCGTGACCTTTTTTGCTGCTTTTAATCGGTTGACATACAAACCATAAAAACTACCCAAGGCGGCCAATGCCCTGAGAAATAAAAACAGCAACCCCACCACAACAGGCAACATCAAGCCTGTGGAAATCCAATACAAAATTTTATTCAATACTTCCATTTAAACTTCATTTTTCTTTTAATAATTGACACCACCCAACCCAGCAAAAACATGATAATAAGCAAACCAGACAAATAGGCTAAAGAATTGATATCCAAATGGTTTTGCTGCTGATGGTAAGGGAGTTTCTGGCAAAAAACCGTAATGACCACGCAAGCGAGAATTTGACCAAAACCCAGCATATAGCGCAATTCCATTCTGAGATACCCTTCCGGAATGAGCCGTTTAATGAGCTGAGGAATCAGTAAAAATAACATTCCAATCCCTAATGAAAAGCCAATACCTAGGAGGTTAAAATCAATCAGATGGGATAGCACATAAAAGCAGCGCATCTGAAAATACAGCACGGCAACCAATACCATTATTCCCGGGAAATAACTTGCATACCGAAATCCTTTTTTTGCTGACTGTCCAAAAAATTGCTTCAGGTTGGATAGATCAATCCCGGTAAATACCACTGCTTCTATGATTTGAACGGTGGCCAAATGCTGCATTTTGATGGGGTTAGCCAACCATTGTTTCAATTGATCATTGCTTTGCTCAATTACCCATGGGTAAAACCAATAACTAACAGTTACCAACACAATCACCAAAACCAGCCGAGGAATAAAATTCCACTGGCTTATTTGAAAAAATGTGCTAAGCAAAGCGAAAACCAACAACAATTGAACTACTAACTCCATCTTAATCTTGCCTTCTTCTTTTTATGAAAAGGAATACAAAAAGTGATGCCACCACTCCAACTAAAACATACAGTATTACCGACATATCATCCTCATAATCAACCTTTTGATGTTTTTCTTTTATGGTTTCTTTTTCTAAAACAACCGCTTCATCGGTGCTTTGCGATTCTTGTACAGCTCTAAGGGCAGCTTCATAATCAGCGCGTGTTTGCTCTGTTAAATTTTCGGCAATAAAGGCTTCCAGCTTTTCATTATTGCAAACAAATTCGCTACAACCCGCTTTGTGATCTTTTATCAAGTTGGTATGTAAATTGGCAAGCTCCTGTATTTGCGCTGCTGATGCCTTCCAATAGCCTTTGCGTATTGTCTCCAACATCACAGCCGTCATCTCTTCCAAAGCATAGGGATTTTCTCTTTCAAAAAAATCGTACAATTTGAGGTTGAGCTTATCTTTTATATAAACCTCGTGAAGGTTATTCCACAGCTCATTGTCTATCTCATTGGGTTTCATTACATTCCAGCCATAAGTATTGCGGAAAGTTTCGGCAAATGTCTCTGCCGAAGTGGCCCCACCTTTCATATATTCACTGATGTATTTAGGGTTAAGCAAAGTAGAACGTGCTTCTATCCAAAGGGCTTCTTTTAAACCTTGGACCTTGGCATTATTCGGGTTTCTAAAATCATTGAAATACGCATCGGGGTCCTTACCAGTCACCGACCTTACCGCCATGCTCAATCCGCCCATAAACTCATACACATGGTCTAAGCTCAAACCACCCCAAGTATTACTTTCCCGAGGTTGAACCACCACTTCAGTATTTTGCAAGGCTGCCTCAAAAACCCCTTTTTGAAATGCTCCCCAATACTCTCCTTCGTCATAAATCGCTCCCATATTATTGATGTAGGTATTGGCCACTTCCCGTTCATCTTCCCAGGTATTTCCTTTCTCTACCATGCCCATAATATTGGTTCCGTAGGTACCATTCACCCCGCCAAATACCCGTTGGGTTGCCCATTCTTTGGCTTGTTTTGGAGATAAACCTTTTTCCTTCATAAAAACTTCCGCTGCCATAACGCCTGCTTTTACAAAATTATCCTGAGCATCTTCTGCCAATGCTGCCATTCTCACTGCTTTATTGATCAAAAACATTCTGGAAGCAGCCAGGTCACGAAACTGCCCAGCGGTTTGAACTACCACATCTATTCTTGGCCTAGCCAATTCTTGCTGTGGAATCAATTTGATGTCTACCACTCTGTTAAAAGGATCGCGAACGGGTTCCACTCCCAACAGGTAAAAAATTTGGGCAATCATGGCTCCTTCTGTTCCGATAAAATCGCCCGGCCAAAGGGTAAAGCTTATTTTTTGAGGATACGCTCCATGCTTTTTCTGATGCGTGCTAAGGAGGTTTTTGGCTAAATTTACACCTACAGTCCAAGCTTCGGGTGAAGGTGTTTTTTCCGCATCAATAGCATACAGGTTTCTACCGGTAGGGATCGTTGCCGGATTCGTAATCGGGTCACCACCTGAGGAGGGTGCAATATAACCACCTTCTAAACCGGTAAGTATGGCTTGCACTTCCGATTCAGTACTGGTTTTTAAGTCCTCACGATATTGATTGACCAGACTTACTGCCTTTTCAATGGCCAACACAGATTCGGCAAACTCCTTCTCTATGCTTTCTTTTGCCAAAAGGGTCAGTTCAATGTTTTCTATTGAAGTTTTGAGTGCCATTTCCAAGTCATCATTGGCCAGAAAAGAAGAAAGCTCATCCGGCTTTTTTTCCTTGAGTAATCCTATATTTGCTACAAATGCATTTAAATGCGGAAGGTGCTGTTGAAGTTGCTCCTTTGTCATACGGGTCAGCGCAGTACTTTTTTCAATCAAGTGAATAGATTCCAGATATTCAGGATTGGTTAATGTGGCCATGGTTTGCTGTTCTGCCCGTTTTCTTTCATCCGCTACCTGTGCCGCCAGACTTTTATCTTCTAGCAATTCAAAAGTCAATTGCCTTAAAGATTCTTTTTGCATCATTTTGAGTAGGGCAAATACATCCGGCTGTTGTCCTATTTCCAGTGCTTTGGCCATTGCCGGAATCGCTTTAGCCACCGTTTTTGCCTTTTCTAATGTTTGTGGATCAAGAATACCAGCGCTTTGCTTAAACTGTTTATCAGATTTTAACTTTTCGATAAACGCTACTTTTTCGGGATATGGAGAAATGGCAATCACTAAGCTTTTCAACTCAACAAGCTCTTCTTCTGTTGGCTCTGAGGCATTTCTTGTTTTCTTGTGGCCAGTGCCTTTATCCTTTGGCTGAGCGCTTCCCATACTGATAAACCCCTTAATGATATCTGCATCTGATAAACCTTTGCTTTTCTTTGCCCAGTCATACGCTGCTTCAAGATCTTTTTTGTCAATTAAACTGGTGAGTACCGCTTCCGTTGAGGTTCCTTTTTGTGTGATTTCCTTAATGGCTTTTTTCGACTTGGCCCTGTAATTTTTGTCGAAATATACCTGGTTATCTAATTGCTTTTGCGTCACCTTTCCTTTCAACTTATCGAGTGAAGCCAGGCTGTAAGCGATCGGGTCCATAGCCATGATTTCAGCCGTATGGTCTATTTGTTCCTGGTTATAAAAATTTCCCATGGTGTATAAACCACCTGTCACTTTTGAGTTTCTGACTTCTTCAATATGGTTAGAAATATGCATGATAGTTTCATCATCGTAAATGCCAGTGCTGTCCAAGCCCAAATCCGTATCCAAATTTAGTTTCATCACCAGCTCGCCAATATTTTTGCGATATTGCTCACGAACCGCACCACTTGTGCCTATAAAGGCGGTAAGTTTATCGCTGAGTTGTTTCAGGTCACCTGATACATCAGCCTCCATAAAAGGAGGGGTCAAATAGGTTAAAGTCGTTGCATAACTTCTGCGTTTGGCAATAATCCCTTCACCAACATTGCTGATGGTATAAACATAGAAATGCGGTGTAATGCCAATCAGCGCATCGGCCCAATCGTAGCCAGAAAGGGCAACTTGTTTGCCGAGCGTAAACTCCAAACTTCCATGTGTACCCCAATGGATGATGGCATCAGCCTGGAATTCATGCCTTGTCCATAAATAGGAAGCGATGTAGGGATGTGGTGGGGCTGCTTTTGTACCATGCACAATCTGAAAAGTGTTTTCACCAAGTCCGGCAAGGGGCTGAGGCAGCAAAACAACATTTCCGAATTGTAACCTGGCCACAGCCAAATAATCCTTTCCTTCTTTTACAGTGCTTAAATATTCGCCCGGAGCTTCCCCGAATTCTTTCTTTACAGCTTCATAGCTTTCTTGCGCTAAATCTTTGGCCACCCAGTTTTCATACACTGATTTTTCAACCAGTGCCGGATGGCCATTTTCTAAAAACTCATCAAAAGCACCCTGGGCATAGGGTCCTAACACCGCACCTTGTGCTTTAATCATCTCCCACAGTTCATCAGCCGAAGCAGGTAAGTTTTCCACTTTATACCCTTCATTTTTTAACCTGACCAATGTGTTGTAAATAGAAGGCACTACTTCCATATTGGCTGCCACCATGGCATTGAGTCCGGGGCCTTTAAAATAGTAGATGGCAATTTTTTTGTCTTTGTTGGATTTTGATTTAAGCAATAGCCATTTTTCAACCATATCGCCAAATTTTTGCAAGCGATCGGGAATAGTTTGAAAAGACAAGTAGCCTGTTTCATCTTTATATTGCGCCACCACTGCATAGGGGTTAATCCCGCCATCAATTTCGGGGAGCACCACACTCATCGATAATAAAGCTCCTGCAAAACCTTGCGGATCATCCACCCAATCTTCGTAGGGTTGGAATACGCTAAGTGGCGTGAGAAGTGGAATATTTTTTTCTTTGAGCCAAGAAACCGCTTCTTTTTCCTGGCCCAAGGTAAGCCTGCCATGCGGCATTAAAATAGCCAAGTCGGGGTTGACTTGTTTGAGAAAATCCAGCCGTTTGGTGGCGGCACTGATAGTGTACACATTCAGGTTTCGGCTCTCCAACATACTAATCAAAGAATCTATATGCTCTCTATTCGCATTGAAAGGTCCGGGAACACTAGTAAGCAGCGCTATTTTAGGTTGGTTTGGCTTGTAAAATCCATGTTCTTCCATGTACTTTTGGCAGGCCTCAAAATCTTCAAAAACAGCTTTTTCATCCAGATGAATAAACACATCATTTGGTACTGAAATCGGCTCTTCGGGCTTATTTGCAAACCAAGTTTTTCCTTCTAAATCGTGGCGGACATAAGCGAGCAGATTGCCGTAGTTGGCCGTGCCTCCGAAACGGAAATAATCGGTCACTTTATCCAAGGTTTCACCTTTTAAATTAGTGACATCTACATTGGGGTTAGTGGCGGATTCTACAAAAAGATTTATCCCTGCATACCCTGCATTTTGGAGCGCTGTCATTTGTTCCGGAGACATTTGGAAACCCCGGCCAAAAATGAATACCGCTGAATATTGACGCAGGTTTTCCAGGTCATTTAAATCCAATATTTCCATTTCAATCCAGGTATTGGCATTGGACTTACTGATTCTGGAAAGCTTAAATTCAGAATAATTGATAAAAGCTATTTTGGTGGTGCTTATTTCCTTTTGGTAATACCGGTATCCGGATACGGCCAGAAGGAGAACCAAAAGCATAAGGCCCATGCGTGTAAAGAGGGCTTTTCTGGGTATTTTCATAAAAGACAATGTCAATTTAATCCCTATCTCATCAGACAGGGATTCATTGTAAACTCAATATTCTTATTCTGCTAACAACTCGTATTCAAAAGTAGGGTATCCATTTTCCGCGTTATCTCCGCCCTTATAAGCGAGAAACCTCAGCTTGTAATAATTACCATCCGTATCTTTTACAATGTAGGTGATGAAATCATAGACTTTATATACGCCACTGCTATGAGGTTCCAAAATTTGTAGCCATGTTCTACCGATGGCATCAGCAGAAGAAGAAGCCCCTAATGTATTAAAATCGGAAATACCCAAGTCGTCAAAATTGCTGCTTTCAATGGTCTGTTGGTTTTTTTCAGCTTCCGGATCATCGTCTTTTTTTAGTTCTTCAAAAGGATCGTCTACCGCTACCTGTACCCCTTGGTAGGTGTTGGTCATGGCTGAAGCGCCCAACCGGTAAATATCACAATTTACGCCAGGTTTTGCGCCAGCACCCATTGAAGCACAAGGAGCGCCTGTACGCAGGCTCACTGCTGTGAGTACCAAATCCCAACGGGCAGGTTCAACCACTACTTTTTGAGCATTTATGAGGGAATAGAAAGTAAAATTTCCTTCGTCAAAGTCGATATTAACATTTTGAGATTGGCTTCCGTCTAGCTCAGCAAACTGAATTGCAATGCTTGTGCTGTTTTTAGCCGTGATCCTAAATTTTTTAGTGCCCAGGTTGTTGCCATTTTCATCAATCCCCAGATTGATCACATAAGGTTGATTGGTTTCCCAGCCATTAAGTGCGGTAGTACCTAAATCCCCATCGGAGGAATCATAAGCATAATCCAGACCTTCATCATCTGTTACTTCATCAAAATTAGTAGTTGCTGGAATAGCGATGGCTACTTTTTTCGCTGAGTTTGTTCTGATGGCATTACCCTCCTTTTCGAAAGCTAACTCCCAGGTATTTACGGCAATCGAGGTCATTTTTCCTTCACTGAGATCGATATAAACCTGACGGGCAAGGTCATCTCCCATGGCGGCTGTGAGGGTTGTTCCTGTTTCAAAATTATCTGAAGGGTCTACCTCTTTGTCTTTGCAACCATAGAGAAAAAGCGTACTAAGTAAATAAAGAAATAATGTAATAGGAGTTTTCATTTTAAACAGGTTAGTGTATTGTGTAATTAAATTTGATAAAGAATGTGCGGCCCCAACTTATAGGGTAATAGGATTCCCTGCCGGTTTGTGAGACCAGTCCTTTACTTCCATCGCCAATCAGAGAAATATCAGTGACATCAAAGAGATTTTTGGCGCCAATAGAAGTGAATACTCTTCCTTTCCATAAAGATTTGGAGAGCGTAAAATCCAGTGTGTTGTATGCTTCCAAGGTGAGTACACCGATTGCTCCCTCTTCATTTTTAGCAAATTCAGTTATGCGGCCATTGTACTTGTAGAAGATATTAAATTTAACATCAAAGGGTTTTAGAAAATAGCTTGCATTCAGATTCATTTCGTAGCTGGTGTAAAACGCATAGTCTGATTCGCTTCCTGATCGCGACAACAGGCCAAAGCCGGGGCTTAGCTGAATTCCCCCAGAGGATACAAGCTTCGCATTGAGGTTAAATCCAAAAGATTTAAAATTTTTAATATTGGCATAAGTACGGGCTACGGGTACATTTTTGGGTACATCCTTTGGCAGGCTTGTTCTGTCTGTAATTCGAACCAGTTCAATCTTGTTATCGATAGATGTAAGAAAAACCGAAGGAGTTACCACCACAGAAATACCACTTCCAAAAGTGCTTCTCCAAGAACCGGAAAAGTTAATATTATGGCCAATTTCAGCTTGCAGCTTGGCATTGCCAACGATATAATGGTTTGCATTTATAAACTCATAATATAATTCACGCACGGAGGGGGTTCTATAACCTTGCCCATAGGAAAAACGAAAATCTAAGTGTGGATCAATATGATATTTTAGGTTAAAAGAAGGTAGTAAGGGTAAATGGGTATTTAGAAAATTAATTTCTTTGCTGTCGTACTTGTTGCTATAAGTATACCTGAGTGCCGGCTGGATTTTTAGTTTGTTCCCTACAGGTATTTCCAGAGCGGTAAAAACACCGTAATCGTTTACATTTACACCTGTCCCTGAGCGGATTTTACCACCTTGAGCCGAATTACGGGAAAGTTCGTAGCCAACCGTGAGATACAGCCCTTTTTTCTTTTTTGAATTTCCATAGACATAAGTTCCGCGAGAGGTCCATGTGATAAAACTGCTTGTATCATGGTCTGCTTCCTCAGTACTTATCCATTTGATATCAGCTACTATATCTTGTAAATATTTTTGTTTGGCCTGCGTATACCTCGATACCCCATTGACAATATTGATATACTGTTTGTCTGATAAATGACCATTTACTATAAGTGCACTATTTAGTCGGTAAGTCTTAAAATAATGATCATCCGCTATGAGTGATAACTTCCCCGTTTTGCTATTGAATGCACCGGAAGCATCTCCATGGCTGATAGCCTTTTGCCACATATGATCAAAAGAACCTGTAACATGCAGCGATTTGAAATGGTAGTTTACTTTGGCATTGGCCAGGTACTGCGTTCGGGGTATCCAATCTTGATTTCGTTCGCCAGAAGAAGAAAATCCATCAAAACGATTTCTGCCTCCACCTGCGCTTACTGACAAATTTTTCCAACCTTTTGCTAATGCTACATCTACATTATATTGGCCAACAGATTCGTAATAAGTACTCGAGCTTACTAAACTTTCGTTTTCCTGGTAGCTCTTGGTTATGATATTGATGGTTCCTGCCAACGCATTGGTTCCATATTGTACAGATAATGGCCCTTCTACGATCTCTACCCGCTCTACATTGTTCATGTTCAACTGGCTGAGGTCAAAATTTCCTCCCGAACCGTTTACTACAGGCACGCCATCAATGAGAATTTTTACATTTGGGCCGGAGATTCCTTGCATCACCACTCTAGAACCCAGTACATCGTCCTGAATAATTTTAAGATTGAGTTGGGTTTGAAGTACATCTGCCAAATTCACCGCCCCCTTCGCTTCTATCGTGGCGGCACCAATCTTTTTAACAGAATGAAGCGCTTGGGAACTGGTGGTAGGGGTAAAAGAGCCTGTAACCACTACTTCATCCAAACCAAGGATATCTTCTTCCAACTGGATGACTACGGAAGATCCCGGGACGATTTGCCTTTCAATGGTTAAATAACCGAGGTATGAAATTTTTACATTTACGGGTTCGGAAATATTCAAATAAGCTTTTCCTTGTGTATCAGTAAGCCAGCCGGATTTTTTTGCCGGAGCCAATGCATGTAATGTTACTCCGGCCAAAGGTGATGCACTGTTTTCTGCTACAATTTGTACCACTGTCTTTACCTGAGCATATAAAGGCAACCCATTCATCCACCATAAAACCAAAGATGTCAACAATACTTTACTTGAAAGCCAATAGGGTAACCGATCCTTTTTTGTCATTAGTTGTATTGATTAATGATGAGCCCCTGTGTTAGGGCGTTAGATAGTATTATATGCAATAATGTTGCAAATATATTAATCTAACCGAAAAATGCAATACTGTTGCATTTTGTGATTGGTGCCAGATCTGAAACTGACGGACTCATACGTGAAGACTTTGTAAAAAGACCGGAATAAGCGAATGGTATAGGTTCATTGGCCGTTTGAAGAGGAGGAGACCAACATCAAACTAAGAGGTTTTGGCCGGAGTTTTAGTATTTAAAGCTAGGTATTTCAGGGTGCATTGGAGGGGGAGTGGCAATTTCGTTGGCACCGGTGTTTTCTAGAGCATGTCTAAATTGTACCCGTTGAGTCAAAAGCTTCCATACTGAGAATTTTTTACTGCCAAGGGGGGAGGCCTCTCTCGAAAGAGGCCCACCTACAACGCATTTTAAAATGCTCTTAGCCGTTATTTAATAATCGTAAAAATTCCGTATAACGAAATTATGTTCTCTCTGTTGGGTAGCTAAAAGAGCGTGTAGATAGTACCTGTGAAAATAGTCATTTAAAACTACGATTCTCTTTCCTTTGTACTTCTTTATGAAGGATAAAATATTATTCGCCATTGTTTTATTTCTTAGGTGCCAAAATTCACCTGCCCGTTTATATCCTTCAGCATAACTAATGCTATCTCCATCATTTTTAACGAGGAACATAGATGAAAAAATGGGATTATTACGGAGAATAGTTAACAGCTTTTCGTATTGGTAGTGTTGCCTGATTTCAGCGATGCTGTCCGTTTGTACATTATTAAATGCATTTGCTCCTAAATAAGTAAATGCCATAAGAGTGTCAGTTAGAATACTATATTCTTCATAAGTTTTTCGCTCCGAACTGTTCAGCAAATTCTCGTTGTAGAGGCTGTCTAATAACTTGATAGCTTTACTGTCCGTTGGCCGGGCGCCTATTTTTACCCGGTATTCATTTCTTCCTGTAAAATCGTAGGGTCTGATATCTACATCATAATCATTCATATATCTTACGGTAGATAGGTTTTCATTGCTGTTCCAATTTTTTTTAAATTGAAAATCAGAAGTAAAAAAGGAAGAGTCCACTTCAAACAAAATTAGCTCGGGAGCAATAGTTTGAAGGATATTATAAAGGCTGTCCGGAGTGAAATTATCGATCGGTTGGTGAACAGTTCCAAGAAGGACGAGCTCCGTTTTCTTTGTATGGCATGAGGTGATAAGTATCCATAGGATTAAAATTAAAAGGTTCTTCATATCGCTTTTTAATAGAATCGAAGTGATTAAATCTTTATTTTGGAAAGAAACGATAGTGTATTTTTGCCATTCAAAACCCTACTGCCTTTTCCGGACAAAGATACTATAGAATCGGAAATTGTGCCCCATTCCCCAAGTCCCGGTAAGCTTTCAACTGGACTTTATAATTTTATGCTCGGGAACTATATTTTCCCTTGTGACTTTCAATCGAGCTTAAAAAAGCTATCCATCGGGCCAATTCGGAAAGTCTATGTGCAAAAGGTAAAGGGCCGGATAATTTCTGCCTTTTTTCCGGGTATAACGGAGAAGGGCAGTAGGAGCAAATAAAAAATGACTTATGGCTTCATAACATCTAATGTTCCATCTTTACTGCTAATTTTTCCTTGTGCATCCACCATTAAAGTACCTTTTATACTAAGGGCATCTTTAAAATTGAGCATAACGCTATCTGCACGAAAAAAAGCTTTTACGCTCAGGTTTCCATAAATTTTTTCTAAAAAGGAAACTTCTGCTTCATTAATTTGCCAGCGCTTTTTTGTGTTTTCGATACTGTAGGCAGCAATCAAATGCTTCATTTCCTTTACATAAAGGGATTGGAAGCAAATTGGCCAGATTGTTTGTATGAATGATGGAATACATAAGAACTAGAAAGTATAGTGTATTATGGAAGTACAACAAACTTATTTCAGGGCCAAGGGCAGGAGGAATAGGGAATTGTTTTATCGAAATAGTCCCTTTAAAAGGGAATTACTTGTATTTTTTAGCTGCATTTGTCAACTTTTGACTAAAAGCAAACAGCCCTGAAATAGCATGAAGAAGAAACCCACAAAACGAATACTCAGAATAGTATTGTTCATCGGAACGATAACCTCTTTGTTCTTTGTTCCATGGATTTTGGTATGGGCTTGGGTATTGCCACTACCGGATACGGTTCAAGAACAAGTAAACGAAGCCATTGATTACGGATTTGACGGAGTCATTGTCTATGTGGATCAGTCTGGTAAGCCTCCGGCATTGTATACAGCTGGTTGGCATGACCGGAAAAATAAAATACCTGCCAAACCGAATGCATTATTCAAAATTGCCAGTATCAGCAAGCTATATGATGCCGTTGCAGTCACCAAATTGGTAAATGACGGGCGTCTGTCTTTGGATAAAACGTTGGCTGAGTATTTTCCGGAGCTTGTGGGAAGAATTGAAAATGCTGAGAAAATCACCTTGAGATTGATGGTACAACATCGGAGCGGAATTCCCAATTATACCGACACTCATAATTATTGGGTAAACCCACCAGAAAGCAATGACGAAAAGCTTGAATTGGTTCTTGATTTGCCGGCTAACTTTGAAGCGGGCGAAGGCTATGAATATTGTAATACGAATTATTTGTTGATTCGAGAACTCATTGATAAGGTGTTGGGATATAGCCATCAGCAATTTATCAGGGAGGAAATTTTGAGACCACTCCGGTTGAGCCATACTTTCAGCTCGCTAAGTGAAGTGAATATAGAGGATGTGATGAGTGGCTACCATGTTGGTTATGAGTTCGATTTAAAGAAAGACAAGCAGGGGATGCTAGCCTCGGCAGAGGATGTGGGTACCTTCTTAAGGGCATTAAACGATGGCTCATTGTTTGATGAAAGTGAACAAGTTATTTATTCCTCAATTTACGTGTATGAACATACGGGATTGGTTCCTGGCTATCAGAGTATTGCAAAATACCACAAAGATATTGATGCAGTTGTAATTCAATTTATGAATACAACTGATTTTGAAGGATACAATTGGAATTTATCGGAAATTGTATATAGCCGTATTGTAAAAATACTTAGGAATCAAAAAGCTTATCATCATCTATAAAGGGTATTGATACTCCTTGTTGTAGCCGGCTTCAATTCTTGTAAAACTTGACAGCACAATCAGTTACTATTTTTTTATACTCACCATTATCTTTTTCTTAAAAGCGTTAAGTTTCTCTCATTCTTAGAAAGATGTTGGTAGAGGAATAACGGTTTTAGATAGGACTTCAACGTGTTTTTCTTTGGCTACCTTCTGTTGTATTTAGTTGAATGATATCTGGATATAGGCCTTAGGACATATCTAAATTTCATTCCTTTGAATTGAAAATTCTCATTTCAGGCATGCTCTAATGGAGTGCTCTTATGAAGGATTCTTTCCATAGACCTCCTTAAATTGCCTAGGACTCCGCGACAATTTTATCCGCAGCGGCAAATACGGTGATTTTTTCCGCTAACTCCGAAACCAAATCATAGCCCGCTTCGAACAGGGTGTCTTCGTCCATTTCATCGGCATCTTCAATCCCCAACAAAGGGGCTTTTTCCCTGAAAAACTTCTCGTCTCCATTCTCCCATTCGATTTCCGAAATAAAATCAGGAAACTGGGTTTTGATCAAATCGTCACTCTTAAAATCCAACTCGGCTTGGTTGACACATTTGATATAGTCGTCAATCACTTCGGCCGTCAGTTTTGCACCGTCCAGCGTCAGGCAACCCATCGAGTTGCCACTCAGTACATACTTGGCCTTGCTGTCGGCATAACAAACCGCCACGGCATCACTTTGAGCCACATGCAGGAGCTTCTCCAACTCAAAGCGATCTAAGAACAAAGAGCAAGCCTGCCCTGTCAGCAGGTTGGTCGCCTTTAAAGCCCCGCATACGATAAAAAAGCATTCATTTGATAAGCGGATGGTGCCCTTTACGCTTACCTTCCCAAGAACGAGGGTATGCTTTTGGATTTCAAGGTCCGAGTCACTTTTTAATTCTTCCAAAATTGTAAAACCTTCTGCGGACAAGGACCATTTGCTTACCTCTTCACTAATCCGAGGATGCGTAATGTAATTTTGTATGGATTTCATTCTGTTATTTTACAGTTTTGCACGGAAGATAAATACAAACAGCAAAACGCCCAATAAATCCGTAAAAAAATAATAAATTCAAGCTGCCCGAATACGGCACAGTGCTATTGGCACCTGTCAGGAGCTTTCGCAAAAACGCCCGGAGGCTACTATCAAATCATTTCGGTCCGATTTGTCGTAAGGTAAAAAACATTCGCTAGCCAGCGAAGAAAAATCCCCGAATTTGATTTTCGCAAGTTCCTTAAAAAGCAGTGGCACTTCATTCAAAACCGATAACTTACCCGTGTCAATGAATATTGAGCAAATCTCCCGAGACAATATCGAAACGCTCAGCCGACTGATGCTTGCCCTATGGCCGGACTGTTCTTTTGATGAAGAATACACCAATTGCTACAGGCGAAAAATGAAACCTGTTTTTTGCTCAAGTTTCGGGGCTCTTACATTGGCTTTATACAGGTAGCACTCCGCACTGATTATGTAGAGGAATCTACATAAACAAGTTAGTCACAAGAGAAAAAAACATGTTTCAGCTAACACAACCATAGATTCGGATAAACGCATACCATAGTAACTACGGATATTTGTATTGTAAATTTTAAACAATACAAAATATGAAAATCGTAGCAACAGGTTCGCTCGGAAATATCAGTAAATCACTTGCACAAGATTTAATGGAAAAAGGACACGAAATAACAATCATCAGTAGTAGTTCCGAAAGAAAAAAGACAATAGAAGAAATTGGAGCTAAAGCTGCGATTGGAAGGATGGAAGACATTGGTTTTCTGACAAAAACTTTCAAGGATGCCGAAGTAGTATATCTGATGGAAGCCGTCGAACAAAGTAAGATGTTCGACCCGAATTTTGACATTATTGAAGCATACTCAAACATTGCCAAAAACTACAAGCAGGCCATAATACAATCAGGTGTAAAAAAAGTAGTACACCTGAGCAGTATTGGAGCACATACCACAGAAGGAAATGGCGTGCTTTCTATGCATTATTATGCAGAGCAAATTTTAACTGAATTGCCAAGCAATGTTTCTATCAAGTTTATGCGACCTGTAGGTTTTTATACCAATATATTCAGGTTTATGCAAAGTATAAAAGCAAATGGAACCATCGTAATGAACTATGGTGGTGATAAAAAAGAGCCTTGGGTTTCGCCATTGGATATTGCGTCCACTATTTCCGAAGAAATAGAAAAACCATTTGTCGGCAGAAGCATTCGCTACATAGCCAGTGAAGAAATTTCACCCAATGAAATTGCTTATCAATTAGGTAAAGCCATTGGAAAGCCTGATTTAAAATGGGTAGTGGTAAACGGCGATGAGTTATTGGATGGAATGGTCAAAATGGGAATGAATCAACAAATCGCCAAAGGATTTATTGATATGCAATCCGCACAAGGCGATGGCTCTTTGTATGAAGACTATTACAAAAATGAACCTGCCATGGGTAAAACTAAATTTGAAGACTTTGCCAAAAAGTTTGCAGAAACCTATAAATCTTAAGCAGGTTTAACATTCGTTACGGGAGATGCTCCTTTGAGAGGCCGCCTCTTTGGTAGTAAAAACTTTCAGTTTAGGGCTCTCAAAAACACCGCACTGAGGTTGCTGAAATGAGAATTTTTGACCCAAAGTGTGAAATTTAAACATGCCCTTAATTCATAATAGGATGTCTAAAAATCAAATCAAAAAAATAAATACCATTTCTGAGTTTCACAGATTTAAAGGTTTGCAACCGCCCAAGCACCCCCTAATCAGTATTATTGATTATGGTACTATGGAGTGCAGCACGGAAGTTAATTCGACAAATCTCGTTTTTGATTTTTATAATATTTCTATCAAAAGAGGAATCAATGCAAAACTGAAATACGGTCAGCAGCAGTATGATTTTGATGAGGGTGTTATGTTTTTCCTTGCTCCCAATCAGGTATTTGGTATAGAGCCAATATCACATACAGAAGAAAAACGGTCTGGATGGATGCTACTTATCCATCCGGATTTTTTATGGAATTCCTCATTGGCCAACAGCATAAAACAATATGGCTTTTTTGATTATTCTCTAAGTGAGGCGCTGTTTCTGTCGGACACAGAAGAAGGTATATTAAATGGAATTATCGAAAATATTATCCGGGAAACAAACGAAAATATAGACCAATTCAGTCAGAAGATTGTTCTTTCGCAGATTGAAACCTTGCTCAACTATTCAGATAGATTTTATAAACGACAATTTATTACCCGGGAAAAAAGCAATCATCAAGTTCTATCTCAGTTAGAGACACTCCTAAACGAATATTTCAGTAGTGAAGATTTGATAGATAAAGGTTTACCGACTGTTCAGTTTGTAGCCCGGTCGTTGAATGTTACACCCAATTATTTAAGCGGACTACTAAAGTCATTAACAGGATTAAATACTCGTCAACACATACAGTTAAAATTGATTGAAAAAGCAAAAGAAAAACTATCGACCACTAATTTATCTGTAAGTGAAATTGCCTACGGATTAGGCTTTGAACACGTCCAATCGTTTAGCAAACTTTTCAAGACCAAAACAAATCAATCGCCTTTAGAATTTAGAGCACGTTTTGATTAGGCTTTAGAGCAACGAAAGAAATATGAGTGGCTACGGCAGCGATTGAAAAGGGACAAGAGTAATGGCTCCCCAAAGATTGGCCCGATCTGTAATCTTAGACGGCTGTTCCATTTCAGCACAGCGAAGTCAAAAGTGCTCTCGGGATGTTCAAACCCCTATTTATGTCAACGTTAGCGCTAATAAGGCCAAAATGATTCCTAAATCTATTCTTTCGATGAAACGATGGTTTTCTCATCGTATAAGTGAAATATTTACTTGATTTAAACATCTAAAAACACTTAATTTTATAACTTGTGCAGTTACGTGTTTTTATGAGTATGTGTTAAACGTATACAGCGCGTTGAAAAAATAAAATCCGGAATTATAAAGAATAGAAAAAGTAATATTATATACCGGAATAAGTATATTTTTATTATATTTGCATAAGTCTTTACACCCAAGGTGTTATAAAGGACATAGACCCTACTACTAGGGGAATTGTTTTTTATGAAACGCACTAATTTCCAGCAACTTGGCCTTAAAAACTGGTGTATGAAAAGGCTCGGCTAAGTTGTTGATATTTCTTTGTCCTACATAGCAGGCGAAGCTATTGGGCTCATAATTCAAAATTATTTGGTTGAATGAAAGCCCCGGATCCCTCCGGGGCTTTTCTATGAATAAATACAAAATTCAACAATAAGCTATTTTTACCATGGAAAAGGGGACGGTTTACCGGTCCCCCTTCTTTTTTCCATTTATTAAGCGAGTTTTACCCGCTTTCGAATGTCCGATCAAAAATAAGCTCTTATAGTGTCTACTTTTTATAACTTCTCTCATTTAAGAAATGTTCTCTTAATGTATCGTTTGAGCTTTACGTATTGGTCAAAGCTATTGTTGAAAAAAGCAACACAGAGGAGGCGTTTTTGAAACATTTTTTAGGAAAAAAGAAAAAGTTTAATTCATTTCCATTTATTATTGCCTCAATAATTCTTCAATTGTATATTCCAATATATAATCTTTATTAGACAAAATATTTTGCATAGAGTTTGAAAGCTGGAAATCCGGAACAACGCTTCTTCGTTTCACTTCGGGGTTTATATTGTATTCGGTGTGTAATAATGGTAAATGAATAGCCACTTCAGTGCTATCTCCACGAATCGAAATATGACGAATGCCATTGCTGATTCCAGCATATCCAAAAGTTTCTTCTCCAACAAGGACAGCATTTGTATATTCTTTTAATAATCCTGCAGCAATAGCTCCTGCAGAGGTCGTACCTCCATTGATTAGAACAATCAATTTTCCTGAATACGCATGTTCGGTAATAGGAGTGTATGTCATCAAATCCCGCAGTACTTCTGTTTTTGTTACCTTAAACGTTTTTTGATTGGTAGAAACCAAGTCAAAAGCTTCATCAAGACTCAGGGTATCACCTGTTAATTCCAGAAAATATGAATCATCGCCCAAGGTGGTTATTTCTTTGGCGGGAATAAAAGGCTTTTGAATGAAGTATTGCATTAGGTAAGCGGCATTACTTGCTTTACCGCCTCCATTGTCCCTCAGGTCGATAATTAAATTTTGAATGTTTTGACTTGCGATTTTTTCAAAACACTGTTTATAGAAATCGGGGTAGATATTCTCCGGTTCATTAAATCCTTCTTTGACAAAACGGTTTATTTGCATATAAGCATAGCCCTCCTTCTCGTGTGTTGTAAAGTTAAAGGCCTTTTCATTTATTTTTTCGGGCGGGTACTTGACGGCATCCCTCTTTTCGTAGCTAGCTTTCGGTATTGCGTCAATTTTCATGGTGACAATATCCTTAGTTTTGTAGTCTCGATATACAAGGCTGTAAGTTGGTTGTTCACCAAATATTTCCGGATAAAGCCTATTAAAAGGTCTATAAGGACCTCCCAGCCAATGGTACATGCCGTTAAAGCTTTTTCCATCGGAAGTATAATGTTGACGCATTTCAATCAAGATTTCATTGCTTAACTTGTTATCAATGGATAGTATTTCAGATCCTTCAGGTAGTTCCTTGGTACTTAGATTTTTAATGATAAAAATCCGTTCACTATGAATGCTTACTTGAAAAGGAAGTCTTTTCTGGTGGTATATTAGTTTGCCAAGTTCTCCAAAAGCATAGGCTTGGGTATGCCCATCATGAATACCGGCAATTAATTTAAGGACAATCGTGTAAAATTTTGTAGCTGCCATGGGTTTGGATACCTCTGAGAGGAGCTTATCCACAAACCGTTCAAATTCTTCTGGTTTTTGGTGGGTATAAGTACCCGGGTGAATATTGATAAGTGCCATTTTGAATTTTTCCAGGTCTGCTTGCATTTGCCTGGGTTGATAAACAGAGGTAACCTGAGTCCACCCGAAGGATGTATACAGGCAAAATATGCCAATGAAAAGAGATTTGTATAATTTCTTCATTTTATACCTTCAATCAGAATTTTAACAGTGAAGTGGTTTAAACGTATGATTTTGACCGAAAGTGGAATCAAAATCGGCTCATCAAGGCACTTTTTGAAGAGAATGGCCAAAGCTATTGTTGAAAAAAGTAACACAGAGGAGGCGTTTTTGAAACATTTTTCAGGAAAAAGAAAAAGTTTAATTCATTTCAGTACTTGAAAATAACAAATAATTATCAATGGTACACGGTTTTCTACCAAGTGGGTCAATTCAATAATTTAGCCTGTTGTACTAGGTAAGTATTAGCGACTTTCAACTTGTTGACGGATCTGTCAAAATCAAATTTGTTAATATACCGTACTAATGTAAGTGCCGTGATCTTGGCAGGGATTCTGGTTTTGAACCCTTGGAATGTTTTGGCATAATTTCATCGAATCATGAACTGGTCGCAATGCTGGGAGAACAGTGTTTCCGGTCTTTTTCTGATTTTCCGAAACAGCCAATTCTGCTTAACATACCGCTCCTCATGGGTGTTGATATGGAGGAAGGTATGGGAATAACCGGAGTTGATTTTATGGAAAAGCCGGTTTTCACTGTCCAGGGACATGTATTCACAGGTTAGCGATAAGACAATAACTTGTAAACCAGGGAAGCAAGTACAGGGTCCGCAACTTGGAATGTTTCCTGGTGAGTCGAATAGGAAAAGTTTATCAGATCGTGCATCGGCTTGGTTTAGTGAATTTTTGGTCATATTATAATTTACTAAATTTCAAGTAGGGGCATTTTTATTTTGAATCTGTATTCACTAACACAAGGGGTTAATTTTAAACCTTTCACAACAGTAAAGCTTAAGAGTTCATGTTATCTGCTTCTGATAAGAGTAAGACACTTTTTTTGGGTATAAACCATAAAGTGAAACTACTTATGAAGTTCTGTTTTATTTACCAAATCCGAACCCTTCTTGAAATATTGCTGTGCCATTTTTACGACAGAATTTAGCTTTCAATAGTATTTTTTACGTCTACTATTTTCACAAAACCGGGAATACTCATAATATGCCGATTTGGTATTTTTTTCTCTTAAAGTACTATATTAGTGTTATTATTCTATGGGTATAAGGAGCATTCCGTTTATCCAGTAGTTGTACAGCATTGACTGCATCATGAAAATACTTGTAACTCTTTTTCTTAACTTTCTAACAATGAGCTTATTTGCTCAGAACCAACTGACAGGAACGTGGCAACTTAGTAGTTACATCGATTCTGTTTTAATTCATAAGGAACTATGTGAATTTTCGGGCAATCCAGCTAGCTATTGTTATCAAATAACGATTGAACCCAAAAAGACCGAAATTGACCTGATTGGGTATCATGAAGGAGGTTCTATTCCTATTATCGATCAAGGAGATAATTGGATGAAAGTCGGATATAGTTCGGAGCAGTTTTTCACCCTTGAATTAGTGGACGAACAAACCTTAAAATTTGAAGAAGGGAAGTTGGAATCCACAACCAATATCTACATCGATTCGACAATTCACATCTTTAAGCGGAAACCGCCAGTTTCTGATTTGACGGCAGTGTTTAATCAACTAGTTGAAGGAAAGTATAAACTGAAACGATCCGAAATTGTTTTTCATCCTAACGGACAGTTGACAGGGCTCGCTAACTTCTCAAGATTCAAGCTAACAATCAACTTTTGGGAGCATCTTCCAAAAGGCTTTGACTCCATTTTACTAATTCGTCCGGATGGAACCTCCGAATATCGTAAATGGGAAATCAAAAGTGAATATCTTATCCTGACTGAACTTGAGCGAACGGTGGATGAGGAAAGTGGGATGTATGAGTATCAAGTCGGAACCGAATCACTAGAATTGATGAAAATATAACACCGAACAACAAGCGATATGGCGAATGGCCAACGGAGAACTATTTGATACCTTAGTGCTATTTGCTTGTGAACCTGCCTATTCTGATGCATCTGAGCCTCTATCGATTTTCTCCTTTCTGGATTTTGGCTTTCGGAACGCATTTCTTCGTGGATACCGTTGCGGAGGTTGGGCAGTTTCACTACTTTAGTGTTGTTTAGCGAGGTATGGCCATTTGCCATATCTGACCATTAGCCATAAGCTAAAAAAACGAATGGACAAAGAAAAACCAAGACTTGCAAGGTTGACAGCAATCCTGACTCAATTACAATCAAAACGGATTGTCACCGCAAAGGACATTGCCGAAAAACACCATGTGAGTATCAGAACGGTTTATCGGGACATCCGGACACTTGAAAAATCAGGAATTCCAATCGTAACGGAAGAAGGAAAAGGCTATTCCGTTATGGACGGTTATAAGATTCCACCGGTAATGTTTACCGAAGAAGAGGCGAATGCTTTAATCACAGCGGAACAGTTAATTAAAAAGAATAAAGACCAATCATTGACCGAATTTTATGAAAATGCAATTACAAAAATCAAATCGGTCTTAAAATACACCCAAAAAGAAAAAGCGGAATTGCTGACCAATAGAATACAGGTGCGGAATAACCGTGAAAATGAAAAAACAAGCAATTATCTTATCCAATTGCAATCTGCCATTTCAAATTACCAAACGGTAAAAATTGCTTATCTGTCCTTGGAAAGCAAACAAAGCCAAAGAGAAATAGAACCGTTTGCACTTTACACCACGCAAGACAATTGGGTACTTGTTGCATTTTGCAAATTAAGAAATGATTTTAGAGCATTCCGGCTTGATTGTGTCCAAAAAATGCAACTTCTGGAAAACCGTTTTGAACCTCATAAAATCACCTTGCAACAATATCTCGAAAAGTGCAGCGAAAACTATTAAAATACCCCTGACATACCTTTGGCACAAGATCAAACTAGCTTTGCATTAAATCATAAAATTTAAAAAAATGCAAACAGTAAACATTGAACCTTTTAACATTATCGGAATCTCGATAAGAACGACAAACGAGAATGGACAGGCAAATAAAGATATTGCTGAACTTTGGCAAAAATTTATGTCCGGGGAGATACTGACAAAAATTCCGAACAAAGTAGATAATGAAATTTACTCGCTTTATACGGACTATGATAGCGACCATACAAAACCTTACACGGCAATACTTGGTTGTAAAGTTGAAAGTTTAGACAATATTCCGAACGGAATGGTAGGGAAATCATTGACAGGTGGAGGCTATATCAAGACATCTGCAAAAGGGGATTTGACGCAAGGCTTGATCGTTCATCATTGGTCAAAAATCTTTGAAATGGATTGGGACAGGACGTATATTGCCGATTTTGAGATCTTCGGGGAAAAGGCGCAAAATCCGTCAGAGGCGGAAGTAGATTTTTATGTAGGAGTAAAAAACAATTGAATGGGTAAGCTGAAATTGAAAACAGATCCAACAGTAGAAGCCGTTTTTGCGAATTATCCCGACTTTGTTCGGGATAAAATGCAGCGTCTGCGGGAATTGGTCATAGAAACAGCAGAAGAAACGGAAGGCGTAACGGCTTTGGAAGAAACGTTGAAATGGGGAGAGCCCAGTTTTGTAACCAAAAACGGTAGTACATTGCGTATGGATTGGAAAGAAAAAACACCAGGCCAGTATGCAATGTATTTCCAATGTACGAGTAGGTTGGTCGATACTTTTAGATGGGTTTTTGACCGGAAATTCCAATTTGAAGGAAAACGGGCAATCGTTTTTCAATTGAATCAGGAAATTCCTGAATTGGAATTAAAAGAATGTATCAAAGCGTCTTTAAGGTATCATAAAGTGAAAGATCAAATAACGTTGGGAATTTAAAAAAACAACAGGCAATCGAGCGAGTAGCCCGGTCTGTATTTTGATGATCCGGATAGCCGTCCGTTACACACCACCCAGCATATGGTTTCACCATTCAAGGCACATACAAAAGCTAAAACCAATTAAAACTGGTTTTATCCGGACCGTTGTACTACATTTGAGAAAAAAAAAAATGAATAGAATTTTAACAGTAATCATCTCCGTTTTTTTTATCATTAGTTGCTCTGATAACAAAATTGAAAAGAAAGGATTTCAAGTGAGTGAAATTACAGAAGATGAAAGTGGGCAAAGAATTGTCGGACTTCAAATTGACTCTTTGGCACTAGAAACAAGGCCGAGGAATGTTCTCTTGACTTTCAACGATGAACATAGATTAACACCAATCTATAAAGTGAATTACAACAAGAAAACTAAAAAACCTTTTACAGGCTCAAATACTTATCATACTAACTGGAATGGGGCGTATGAAAACTGGAACAATTGGAATGGTAACTTTATGCCTGGTTTTGAGGCAATTTATGGATATAACTTTGTAAATGTTTCCCATTACAACAACACAACCAAAATCGAAAACAAACTTTTTGATAAACCTGTTTTAATTAAAACACTTTACTATCCGGCTTTCTCAAAAGATACTTTGAATTATGAACCAGTAAAGAGAGATTTTTATATGGTTTCAGTTTATGATGAGGATTCAAACAAGGATGGATTTATAAATGTAAAAGATTTAAGAAGGTTTTATCATTTTGATATTAACGGTCAGAATAAAAAAGCACTTATTCCTAAAGAATACTCTGTTATGAGTTCCGAATATGATCCGGCAAATGATTTTATGTATGTGTTTGCCAAAAAGGACAAAAATGAAAACGGACAAATAGAACCGGATGAACCTATTGATATATTTTGGATTGATTTAAAAAAACCTGAAAATATTGGAGAACAATATAAAACTGAATAAAAAAATGAGGTACAACAATGGCTATAAGTAAATGCTTGTTCTTCTCGATTACTCTGGAAATTCCGCAGGAGTTTTCAGAGTAATGTGTATTTGCAAAGTTAAGTGCTAACCCATGTAACTGCTCATAGTCGTAAACGTTATCTGTAATTTAACGTGATTAATATGGAAGAATTAACAAATAAATACAAAGAAGTTTTTGGGAAATATCCGATTCCGGAGACGTTAAAAAAGTTGATGGATTTTGAAAAACAGTATGGAGGGGAAACTTATAGCGAGTGTTTTTATTTGTGTGTCGATTTAGACAAAACACCAGATATGGGGCAATATTCTTTGGATGGCGAATATTTTGAGAGGTTAATGGTGTTTGCAAACGCAGACGGGACCGGAGCAAAGTACGCCTTTTGGGCAAACGAAATGGGCATATCTCTAGAAGAAGCTCCAATAATTGTTATTGGCAGTGAAGGACATATACAGGTTATGGCAAAGAATCTCAAAGAGCTTTTAAGACTATTGAGTTTTGGCCCGGAAACGATGGACGGAGAGTTTTATAAGGATTTGGATGATTTTGAAGACCCGGAAAATGCGACCGAATTTAGAGAGTGGATGATAAGTGAGTTGAATGTACGGCCAATAGAGAAGCTTGCCATTGATGATAGTGAAGAAGTAAATACCATTGTGAAAGAGGCTGTTCAAACATATGGAGAGCCATTTAAAGAATGGATGATGTCTTTAACCCCTCAATATGCAAGTTTTGATGAATATGATTAAAAACATAAATACAGGTCAAAAGGTCTAAACTGTGTTTTTTAGCAAAAAACATTGCTGTAGAGTCGTAATGGATGGCACAGTTTCAGACCAATAACTTTACGAATGGCTGGATATTTCGTGCAATTTAGTGATCGCAAAACTTCCGAAAAAATTAAGGGGCGAACTGAACGCCGGATAACCAACGCACTACGATATGGTATATAAGAAATAACGGTAAGAGTGCTAAAGCGAAATAGAATTTTATAACTTTAAGTCAAGTTAAAACCGGAACATTAGTGCGTAAAAACCCACTATTACTCATGCACAGAGCCGTTGGTAATAATTAAAACCAAATAGAAAGTATGAAATGTGATATATATAAAATTTGGGAAAACTACCAAAGTAACTTAAAAAGCTATGTGAGAAAACGTGCGTTTAATGAGAGCGATGTGAATGATATTATGCAATCGGTTCTTATTAAAATCACGGATTATTGTGAAACAAAAAACAATGTGGAATACATAAAGGCTTGGATTTACAGAATAACCCAAAATACGATAATTGACTTTTATAAAAAGTCAAAACGGATCAGCCATGTTGACTTGGAGTATTTGCAATTACAAGACCCTCAAGACGGCTATGATGAGAATATTTACGTTTGGTTGCATAACTTTATAGATAATCTTCCAACTGAATATGCCGTACCATTAAAACTTTCAGATATAGAGGGCAAACCACAGAAAAAAATTGCCGAACAACTTGGATTAACATTAACGGCAACCAAATCAAGAATTCAAAGAGCCAGAAAGAAGTTAAGAGAAAAATTTGATGAATGTGGAATGGTGGAATTTTCTGAAAATCAATGGCTCTCTTATACCGTAACAAAAGCTTGTTGTCTGAGATAAAAAAAGCTGAAATTCTGCATCTTTTCAGTGTCTTCTCAGTCTTAGGATTAAATTTTAATCTTAAAACTATAAAGACAATGGAAGTACCAACAAAAAATGCGTTAAGAGTTGAGTTTTTTCAAGTAGAGATGACTACAAATGCCAACAACTCTTGTTCTGCTTGCGATACCGTCCAAAATAAATTAATTTCAGCAATTCAAGATGTTCAGAAGCTTTTTGATAAGCTGGGTTGTGAAATCTTTTTCACTTCAACAACCGTTAAAACTATTGAAGAAGCTGAAAAAGCTCAAATAACTGCCTCGCCGACAATAAGAGTTGGTAATCTTGACTTTTATCCTAAGCATCTGACCAATGGCTCTGAAAAAAGAGAGTGGACATGGAATGGATTAACTATGCCAGAGCCCAGTAAAGAAATTTTGATAGAGGTTTTGCTAAAAGGGTATTTTGAACCAAAAAAAGAGAACGGGAAGAAGGGGGTATCCTCATATGTCCTCAAATATTTAAGTGAAAGTGAATTGACAAAGTCTAACTGCGGATGTAGTTAAAAAACGGCTGTTAATATTGTGTATAAGTACTGGCGGGTGAAGTGGCAACTAAAAAGTTTCTGTTTTTAACTAACTTACCGAACCGTTAATACATTTAAAACCCGCTACTGCTCATGCACCGAGCCGTTGGCTGTATTTAAAAAAACACGATAAAATTTATGACTCGATTTATTTTAGTAGGTATTTGTATTGTTTTATTTATGAATCAAAGTTTTGCTCAAAAGGAGTACCAAGAGGTAGAGGGATTCTATAACTTATCAAGCTTCGAAACCGCCTCGGGAATCTATCTTTTAGAAAACAAAACCTTTTTTTATTATGCTTCATTTGGGAATGTTGACCTAAAAGTTTTTGGAAATTATACAATTCAAAATAATACCTTGACAATCCAACCGGATAAAGAGTTAATGAAAGAATTTTATGTGTATGGGACAACAAATAAAATTCAAAATGACAGTATTACTTTAATTTATAAAAGACCTTTTGAAAGAGAGTTTGAAAATTTAATTCTGAATCATAAAAAAATAAAATTCCCTGAATTTACCCCAGGAAAAGCGAAAGTCTCAATTACCTTACAAAGACCGAATTCAAAATTTTTAAAAATTATATATGGAGATGATAGACTTCCTGAAAGAGGAAAATACCTTACAATACAACTAACGGATAATATAAACGAGATAAGAATATTTCATAATTATTATGCCCATATGGTGAGGGGATTTTCCAATGGCTCCTTTGAGATTCAAGAAGGGTTTTTAAGTTACAATGATCAAGGTTTAAAGAAAAAACAGGAGATTGATAAAAAAACTATAAGCGAAGTAATTGCATTTGTGGAAGAAAAAAGAACCGACAATACTTATAATAGAGATGGGAAGACATATCAAAAGTTAAATTCCAAGACTAAATAGCCGTTCCTGAAAAAGACAGAAACGGGCTTATTCCCAATAGGGCCTTTGTAAATTGTTTGACAACTTTGAAATGGCAGACAAGCGATTGTAAGCAGAAAAAACCTTGCAAAAAAAGTGATTTCCAAAATTGGATCACTGACTGGAAATAAGGGTTTCAACTGCGCCAAAGTTATCACTGCATTGTCAATAAAAGATCAACAGTTTGGCTATTCTCCCAAAGGCAAGAAAAAGGCACGTAAAGCACTTAAAAAAACTATGAAAGATAGCCAACCGGTTGTTTGATTTGTGATGTCACCCGTAACGTTCCGAAACAGGATCGGTTGGTCTTCTGAGTTAGCGTTGTATAAGTGTGTTTTAGAACAAAAAAGGACGAGTAAAAACAAGGATACCTCATTTGTAAAGGATTATTCGGAAGCCATTGATAAAATAAAATCGATTCTAAGATATACCATCAAAAACAAAGCAAATTTGCTTGCTGATAGAACTCAATATGACCAAACCCTAAATCAAGAAAGAAATAGTGACAACTTATCAGACCTGCAAAATGCGCTTACCAATTACAAGCTTGTCAAAATACAGTATATTAACAGGGAGGGCACTACAACGAGCAGAATAATAAAGCCATTTGCACTATTGAGTACTGAAAACTGGTACTTGATTGCATGGTGTCGTTTGCGAAAGGAATTTCGATTGGACAGAATTCAACAAATGGAAATTCTATCAGAAAACGTTGAACCTCATCATATGACTTTAGAAGAGTATTTTGACCAATACCATTAATTTTTTTGTAACCCTTGACATAGGGCTGTCACCGACCCGGTTTACGTTTGCAGCATCAACTAATTTATTAAAGAATAATATTATGATTAGTCAATTTGCAAACTTGAATTGGATTGGCATCATTGCCGCATTTGTTCCGTACTTTCTACTTGGGGCGTTATGGTTTACTTTGATTTTTAGTAAACCGTACAAAATTTCATTAGGAAAAGAAAATGAAGAATTACCACAAAAGCCCATTTTTATAATCGGACCGGCTTTGTGTTGTTTGGTAATAACCCTCGCTTCTGCAATTTTGATTTATACTTTGAATATTTCAAGTTATGAAGCAGTGATAGAGTTTTCTTTGATTGCTGGCATAGGTTTTTTAGTCGCTAATACCGTCAATATAGCCATCAATCCAAATATTCCTCAACCTATTCTTTACGGCATAATTAGTGGAAGCTATCATTTAGTTGGGATTTTAATGGTGGGGATTATTTTAGTAGCAATGAAATAAGAATGTCTAAAAAGGAAATAGAGACATTTTGTTCTGAAAGCCGAACAGACTGGCGAAAATGGTTGGAAAAAAAAATCATCAGTCAAAACAGTCTGTTTGGCTTGTTTATTTCAATGCATCAACTTCTGTTAGTTGGAGTGAAAGGGAAGGTAAAGATGTTATCCGAAAAACCTTTGTTGATTAAAAGGACTGTTGCTAACAGCACCTATGCCCCATTACTGAATCTCACTTCGAACAATAAATCGTTCTAGCTCATTCATCCCTTCGCTAAATTTCATTTATCTTTAGGAGTAGCAGCGTTGCATAGCTGCAGAACATTGTAAGCCATTAACAAATAAAAATTCAACAAATCCTGAATGGAAGGAGATGATATCAAGAGGATTTCAAGATTAACTGCAATTTTGACTCAATTGCAAACTAAAAGACGATTGACAGCAACAAGCCTCTCTGAAAAATTTCAAGTTAGTAAAAGAACAATCTACCGAGATATAAGAACCTTGGAGAAAGCCGGAGTCCCTATTTTAACCGAAGAAGGGAAGGGGTATACGTTAATGGAAGGTTATAAAATTCCACCTGTAATGTTTACCGAAAGTCAAGCAAACGCCCTAATTCTTGCAGAGCAGTTAGTATTGAAAAACAAGGATGCCTCATTTGTAAAAGATTATTCGGAAGCCATTGATAAAATAAAATCAATTTTAGGATATACCATCAAAGACAAAGCAAATTTGCTGGCTAATAGAACTCAATATAACCAAGTTATAAACCAAGAAAGAAGCAGTAACTATTTGTCAGATTTGCAAAATGCACTTACCAATTACAAGCTCGTCAAGATGCATTATATTAATAAGGAGGGAATTGCAACAAACAGATTGATAGAGCCATTTGCTATATTGTCTGCCGAAAATTGGTATTTGGTCGCATGGTGTCGTTTGCGTACGGAATTCCGGTTTTTCCGATTGGACAGAATTCAACAAATGGAAATTCTATCAGAAAACTTTGAACCTCACAATTTGACTTTACAAGAGTATTTTGACAAATACCATTAATTTTTTGCTGACCTTTGACATAGGGCTGTCACCGACTCGGTTTACGTTTGCATCACATCAATTTTTAAACAATAAAAAGAATGACAAACGTAATTGACACAAGGCTTAGTCCAATCGAATTTCCAAAGCCGACTATGATTTCAGTCAATGATGTAGAGCTCGAAGTGTTTGAAGCAGGCCGACAAAATGCAGGTAAACCTATCGTACTCTGTCACGGCTTTCCGGAGCATGCGTTTTCTTGGCGCCATCAAATTCCCGTCCTTGTCAAAGCAGGCTACCATGTCATTGTCCCAAATCAGCGAGGTTATGGTAACTCTTCTCGTCCGACTGAAGTAACTGATTATGATATTGAACACTTGACAGGGGACCTCGTAGCACTTCTCGATCACTACGGCTACGAAGATGCTACCTTTGTCGGTCATGATTGGGGTGCAAATGTCGTTTGGAATTTGACACTATTGCATCCGGAGCGGGTAAATAAAGTGATAAACTTGGCTTTGCCTTATCAAGAGCGTGGAGAAAGGCCTTGGATTGAGTTTATGGAAGAAATATTTGGCGGAGACTTCTATTTTGTTCACTTCAATCGACAACCTGGAGTCGCAGATGCTATATTGGATGAAAATGCCTCCCAGTTCCTTCACAATATGTTCCGGAAGAACGTACCTCCCGCACCGCCTGAGCCTGGAATGTGGATGATTAATCTTGCCAGAGCAGAAGAGCCATTCGGTGAGCCTGTAATGGCCGATGACGAATTGGCTGTTTTCGTCTCCGCTTTCGAAGCATCAGGGTTCACCGGGAGTATCAATTGGTACAGGAATCTTGACCGCAACTGGCACTTATTAGCGGACGTGAACCCAATCATCCAACAGCCCGCACTCATGATCTATGGCGAACAGGATATGATCCCGAAGTTTGAAAGACTACCCGCCTTCGTGCCCAATGTGGAAGTGGTCAGTCTGGATTGCGGTCATTGGATCCAACAAGAAATGCCGGAAGAAACCAATCAAGTGATATTAAAATGGCTGGAACAATAGAATGCCTAAAAACGAAATAGAAACATATTGCCCTGAAAGCCGGACAGCCTGGCGAAAATGGTTGGAAAAAAATCATCAGTCGAAACAGGCTGTTTGGCTTGTTTATTTTAGGTCATCAACCAAAGTTGCTTCTATGAGTTGGAGTGAAGCGGTTGATGAGGCACTTTGCTTTGGGTGGATAGATAGCACTAAAAAGACCATTGACAAAGAAAGGTATATGCAATATTTCAGTAAAAGAAAACCCAATAGCACATGGTCAAAAATAAACAAAGAAAAAGTTGCCAAACTCATTCAAAACAACCTAATGACCAAAGCAGGTTTTGACAGCATCGACACTGCCAAACAAAATGGTTCTTGGTCAATTTTGAATGAAGTGGAAGCACTTGTAGTCCCGGAAGATTTAAAAGAAGAATTGGCAAATTACAAAGGTTCAAAGGAATACTTTGATAGTTTAAGTAAGTCCATTAAAAAGATTTTGTTGTACTGGGTGATTTCTGCTAAAAGACCAGAGACAAGGCAAAAGAGAATACTAGAAATCGCAGAAAATGCGAGTAAAAATTTGAGGCCAAAACAATTTAGATAAAAAACGGCTTAGAGCTTTCTGCTTTTAATAATACATCTGTGTTTTCTTCTTCTGGAACTTCCAAATCACCTTCGAGTATTTTTAAAATTTTAGAACAGGCACTGAAGTGATTTAAACTTATAGTTTTTGACCGAAAATAGAATCAAAACCGGTTCATCAAGGCACTTTTTGAAGAGAATAGCCAAAGCTCTTGTTGAAAAAAGTAACACAGAGGAGGCGTTTTTGAAACATTTTTTAGGAAAAAGAAAAAGTTTAATTCACTTCACTGTTAATCTTTTTCCTGATATTTTATAAAAAGAAAATCTTTATAAAAAATAGTACACTATGCTACTATTTTTTATATATTTGTCAGAACATTTCAAAAACTAGCAAAAATTATGAGTTCTAATTTGCATGAAACTACAGGTTACCAGATACGTACCGTTTCCTTATTACTTATCAATAAGATTAACCAGAACTTTTTAAAAGCAGGTTTTGATATAACAGCAGAGCAATTGAAAATGCTAGTTGTATTATGGAATGAAGATAACAGAACACAGAATGAACTAGGTGAGAGTGTGGGAAAATTTAAAACAAGTGTTACAAAACTGGTTGATGGTTTAGAAAAGCGTCATTTAATACAGAGAGTTCCTCATCCGACTGACCGCCGTTCTAATTTAATACAGCTCACCGCAATGGGAAAAAACATTGAAAAGCAGCTTACCCCTATAGTGAAAAAGACTTTGGACGAAGCTCATAAAAACATTCCTCAAGAGCATCTTATTATTTTTCAAGAGGTATTGCAACAAATAGAAAAAAACTTAACGTAATTTTTTTTACCCAAATAGTACACTGTGCTACTAAATACTATTGTACCAAAATATTATTGATATGAAAAGATGCCATCTGTTCTCTTTAATTGTATTTCTTTTTTCTGGTTGCCTTGGGGTATTGGCACAGAACGCTACAAAAACGTACAATCTACAGGACGTACTACAACAAATTATTGAAAACAACCCTACGTTAAAACAGGCTAAAGGTAAGCAGGATCTATATACCTCTAAAATAGATTTGGCTAAACAGCATAAATACCCTAAAATATTTTTGGAGGGGTCTTTTGCCTACGTTGATCCCATATCAGAAGTTAGCTTACCTTTAGGCAAAACACCTGTAACCCTGCCTCTGTTTCCTAATGATAATTGGGATGTACACGCTGGAATACAGTATACCTTATATGATTTTGGTAGAGCTAACACAATAATTAACATTGCAAAAATTGAGAAATTAATAGCTGACGAAGGTTTGATAGCGGCTCAAAAAAAACTAACCTATGCTGCCACAGAACTCTATCACTCAATACTATTTACTAAAAATGCCATTACGGTTCAAGATAAACTTATAGCGTCATTAAATAGAAATCTGTTGCGTACGGATGGGTTTATAGCTAATGGACTCGCTACTAGGTTTGATAGAATAAATACTAACGTTCAAATTACCGCTGCTAAAAACCGGAAGACTCATTTAGAAAATTCTTTACACAAGTTAAAGCAACATCTAAAAGGCCTTATGGGTATTGACACCAATGTTGTTTTAAAAATCACTGGCGAAATTCAGATTGAAAACCTTATGGTAAAATCCACTTCATTTGAAGAAGGCCAACAAAACGCTTTAGCTATTACCAAATACATAGACTCTATATTAGGACAATCTGAAAAACTAGCTAATAAAGGAAACCTGCCAATTGTTACTATTGGTGGAACTACAGGGTATCAGAACGGTTATATGCCTGATTTAGATGAATTTAGATTTAACAATGCTGTATTTGCAAAAGTTACCCTACCTATTTTTCAAGGCTTTAAGGTTAAACACGAAAAAGAGATTGCAGCTATTAAAAGAGCGAATAATAATTGGCATATAGAAGAAGTGAAAACTGAAATTGATACTAAATTATCAATAGCGAAAACTGCACTAGAGAACGCTATTAGCCAATATGAAAACTCTAAAATTTTGATTGTTCAAGCAGAGACCGCCGTAGAGCAAGCTAGAAAGCGGTACGAAAATCAATTAATAACGAATTTGGATTTATTAGATACTGAAGTTGCCTACTCCAAAGCACAATTAGTTCTATTAGAATCCGAATATAAATGCACGCTGGCACATTACAAATTACAACAAGCTAAAGGTATAAAAATCTGGGAATAAAATAAACGTAAAACATCATGGCACCAAAGAAGAAGACAAAAGCAACCAAGAAGATACTTTTAATATCTCTTATCATTACTACACTAGTATATTGCACCTATTTAATAGGCACTTTTCTTAAATATGAGACCACCGATAATGCACAAGTGGAAGGGCATATTTACCCGGTAAATCCAAAAGTAGGCGGACAAATACTGGAAGTGCTAGTTGATGATAATGAGTATGTAGAAAAGGAACAAGTATTAGCAAAAATAGACCCGGCTGATATTGAATTGACAGTAGCACAAGCGAGAGCTGGATTAGCTCAAATTGAAGCAGAAAAAGCTGCTGCGCTTTCGGTTATGCAGTCGTCTATGGCTGCTTCTAAAGCAGCGTATACCAACATCGCTGTGACAAAGGCTAAAAAAGAGCGGTTGAACACTGATTTGGTAAGGTTTACCAATCTTAAAGCGGATGACATTATACCACAATCCAAACTAGATGATTTAGAAACAAATGTTGAAGTAGTAAACTCCCAAGTTACCGCTGCACAACAACAATATTTGGCATCTAACAGTCAATATGAGGCAGCGCTAAAAAAAATAAGTAGTATTGATGCTGCAATACAAGCTGCTAAAGTAAATGTTAGAAATGCCGAATTAAAGCTATCGTATACAGAAATTAAAGCTCCCTCAAGTGGTAGGATTTCAAGAAAAATGATACAACCCGGTCAAGTTGTTAGACCTGGCCAACCCTTAATGGCGGTTACGAATTCAACAGACTTATGGGTGGTTGCAAATTTTAAAGAAGTACAAGTTTCTGAAATGACCATTGGTCAAAAAGTCACGATGACGATAGACGCTTTTCCGGGAAAAATATTTGATGGAAAAATAGAATCTATAGCAGCAGCTACTGGCGCAAAATTCTCACTCTTTCCTGCAGATAATGCTACGGGAAATTTCACAAAGGTTACACAACGCATACCCGTTAAAATTGTATTTGAACCTACTGAATTAAAAGACATTTCTTTGCGTGCTGGCATGAGCGTTATAGTTAAACTAATTAAATAAATAATATAAAGATGACAGCGATAGAAGGGCTTATAGAAAGTAAAAAAACGGCTAAAAGTATTCCTTTGAGTATTGGTAAAAAGTGGCTCATTTTAATAGGATTGACACTTTGTGCAGGATTAGATATTTTGGTTGCAACATCGTCTTCGGTTGCTATTGACGAAATTGCTGGTTTTTTAAATGCTACCTCTGATGAAATTGCTTGGATGAATATTGCCTATTTTATGGCTAAACTGATTTTTCTAATACTATCCATACACCTTACAAAACGCTATGGTGCCAAGCACATCGTTTTATACTCTCTTGCCATTTTTGTGTTAGGGGCTTTTATATGCGGTACTACAACCTCCATGAATTTATTTGTTACAGGACGCTTTTTCTTAGGTGCTGGTAGTGCCGCCTTTTATACGGTTTCGCAAACTATATTATTTACCATCTTTCCTATAAAAAAACAAGGAATGATACAGGCTATCTTTAGCCTTGCCATCGTATTAGGGCCTAATATTACCCCTGCATTTAGTGGTTGGTTAACGTATCATTATACCTGGCAATTGATATTTTTAGCTGCCGTTGTAATGGGGTTATGTGCCATTCCTTTCCTTCAAAACATTCCAAAAGATGTGCTCCCAAAAGCTTCTGTAAGGAAAATTAGCTGGATTAGTGTTCTTTTTCTAGCTATTGGACTTTGCTCGCTTCAGTTTATTCTTGAAGAAGGTTCTAGATATGATTGGTTTGAAGAAAAGAAGATTATTTTACTAACCATTGTGGGAATCGGTTCCGTTTTAGTTTTCTTTTTTAAAAATAACCGGGATAGAAAAAGAGAGAGACTTATTGATTTTTCTGTATTACAAAACCCTTCTTTTGCCTTTGCATTTTTAATAAGCTTTGTTTCTGGTTTTGCTTTGTTTGGTAGCGGTACCATTGTCCCTGCCTTTGTGCAAAATGTATTGCGTTATCAAAGTGCCGCGGTTGGTTATACCTTATTCCCTAGTGGTGTTGCTGTATTGGTGGGGCTTATTATGAGTGCTATTATTATTGATACAAAAAAGATTCCTCCCTTTATCAGTGTTGTTTCAGGTGTTGTTTGTGTGATCACATCTATGATTTTGGTTTCTTCTGTGACTATAGATTCTGGTTTTCCTGACATTAACCCGCCTATGATGTTACGTGGTTTAGGGTTGGGGTTATTATTTGTACCCATTACTTTTATCGCCTTTAATGAATTAAAGGGACACCAACTATTAACTGGTGTTGGCTTATTTAATTTTGGCCGACAATGTGGGGGTTCGTTTGCCATGGCATTTTTACCTACCTATCTTGCGCATCAAATAGCCTTTCATAAAAACAATTTATCTAGTCATCTAACCCCTTATAATCCTTTCTTGGATGAAAGGGTACAAGGTGTTACTCAAGCCTTAATTTCTAGAGGGCTAAATCCTATTGAGGCTGAAAAGGCTGCTTTAGGCACCGTAAATATTGCATTGAATGTACAATCTGCAGTATTGGCTTTTCAAAATACTTTTTTTGCCATATCTATGGTTTTTTTATGCGCTGCACCTATAATTATTGCTACTAAAATCTATCTATCCAAAAAAGATAATACATCAAAAAATGTGGCGGCATGACTATTTTATTAGTAGATAATTTTGAAAAAGAATCATTATCTAAAACTGATAATATTGAAGCCTTTTATGTAAGCTCCGGCAGTGTTGATTTTCATATTGAACGACTGAAGAAAAAAACCAGTGCAACATTAAGAAAAGTAGATTTCGAATTTCTAAAAACTGAATATAAGCTTCTATTATTTTGATGATTGGTAAGCGTTATATTCAGTTTTTATCTTTTACCATTACTACATGGTTGGTTTTCTTTGTATCTTTTCAGGTTACCTTATCACTTATACTGCAAGATTTTGATAATTTATCTGACGCCCTTCTCTTTTTACTTATTGTTAGCTTTCCTTCTGCCTTCTTATCAGGGTTTTTAATCGAAACTTTAGACTATATCATACTGGATTATAAATTGTTTAGAAATGCTTATTTCACAAAAATTTTCATTAAAAGCATTTTACACGTATCTATATTTTTATTTATTGTTTATAAAGTTGCTTATTTTTTTGTGGATATTGCCTTATACTATGGCATAAAACCGATTAATGCATTTACTTATGTATTTACCACTAATAGTGGGCTTATATTACTTATTGTTTATTCTTATTTAATAAGCTTTTTAATTAACTTTTTAAGGCAAATTAATGAGCAATTAGGGCATAAGACTTTATTATTTTTTTTAATTGGGAAATATAGAAAGCCAGTTGAAGACAATCGTATATTTTTATTTTTAGATTTAAATGATTCTACAACCTTAGCCGAAGAAATGGGGCATTATCAATATAGTTCTTTAATTCAAGATTGTTTTAAGGATTTAACTACATTAATTATCTCCCACAAAGCGGAAGTTTACCAGTATGTTGGAGATCAAGTAGTATTACATTGGAAAAACACCCCCGAAAACAAATCACATATGATTGCTTTATTTTTTGATTTCGAGGATGAATTAAAAAAAAGAAAAATGTACTATATGTCTAAATACAATATACAACCTTCTTTTAAAGCTGGTGCTGACATTGGTTTAGTGATGATAAGTGAGGTGGGTGAAATAAAGAAAATGATTGCTTATCATGGCGATGTCCTTAATGTAGCGGCACGTATTGAAGGTTTATGCAATAAAATGAAAAAATCATTTCTAGTATCTGAACATCTATTTGACTCCGGTTTTACGACAAGTGTAGATATCAACATAACTTATATTGCCCAGAAGTTACTAAAAGGAAAAAGAGAAAAATTAAATGTATATAGCATTGAGAGGTTTTTGCATTAGCAATCTTAAGTGATAACTAATCCATTGAGCACAAGATGTGCTTAAGTTTTTTTGGAAGGTAGACTTATCAGATAAGTTACTACCAGAGGAAATATAGGTGTGAAGGCACCGCATGAGTTGCAGGGCTATTTTTTATTGAATGGCCTTTTGATCTTCTCCCTAGATAGTCTCCAGTGCTTTGGTCTGTTTTTACGATACATGAAATTAGCAATCTGCTCCGAGACGCCAACGAAGGCATTGACCGGATCGAATGGACGGTGTGCGGCAAGGTGGCCAAGGTGGTGAGAGTAGGTACAACCACCAATATGTACGGGAGCTTTGGGAGAAGCCTCGGGTGAAACCAATGTCTTGGCGACTACCACCGACCTGGTGAAATACAAGGACAACAGCCGGTCCAGCGAAGTCCTCAGCGCCTTGGATTATTTCGACAAGCTGTGACCGGGACAAGTACATCAGTTACATTTAAAACCTGGGTCGGAAGGATTTTTGATTCAATTTGGCAATAACTTCTACAAGCTCACCGATTCATACACCCAAAAGGCATGCGGGAAAAGAACTTTTTTAAATTGAACCCGGACTCCTACAAAGCAGTATGAAGCTCTCATTTAACTTGAAGCTAAACGATACATTCTTGGCATTTCAAATCAAAGAAATAGCGTACCATTTAGGTTATGGTGATTTATCCGCTTTTTCAAAACCAATACGGGGAAATCACCTGAAGAGTACAGACGATCTAAAATATCTGCTATATAAACCCTCTTACTTTTAGCTTTTTTAGAAAAATCCTATTCAACTTTATTTTCCTCCTATCCCAACAGCCAACAGCCACCATATTTTTGTAGCGTAAGATTTTTGTTATCAACCCTTTAATTTCTCTTACCTATGAAAATAAAATTGATTGCTTCGCTCAAAATATGGGTTTTGATATATCCGTTGTTGACTCTTTTTCTTTATCTCTTTCAAGAAACCCTGAATGGCATACCCACTTATTTACGTACGTTGTTGATTACCCTGATCCTTGTACCCTTTTTGGTTTTTATTGGTTTACCATCCCTGAATAAGTTCTTGCAGCGAATCAATCCTAAAAATAATGAGCAACCCAAATGATGTATAAATTGAATAATATGTATACTCTTTTTCTCAGAGTTGTTGTCATTGGTCTAGGTGGAACTTTATGCATCGACCTTTTTACAACTGTACTGGGCTTTTTTAAAGTGACTACCAATGGTCTTCGGTTTGTGGGCAGGTATATCGCTTATGCTCTTGATGGTATTTATGTACACAATACGATTATTCAGACCGGAAGTGCTACGAACGAACTCGTATACGGCTATATTGTCCATTATATCGCCGGTATCTCCTTTGCATTTTTATTGCTCCTGTTTTTCACAAAAGAATGGTTGTATACGCCTAAGTTTTTACCGGCACTAGTGGTAGGGCTCGTGTCATACCTGCCTGCTTTATTTATCATTCAACCCTTGTTTGGTTTTGGATTTGCCTTTTCGGAATTGGATAGACAAGTGCCGCTTTTATTTAAGACTTCAATCATCCATATAATCTATGGTATAGGGCTTTACTGTACGGCAAGACTTGTACTTATGATTGAGCATAGAAACAAAATAACTTAAGAGATCGACATCAATAGGATATGAAAAAAGATAACAAAGGCATTAAGCGAAGGGATTTCATTAAAAATAGTGGGTTGGCGCTTGTTAGTGTAAGCCTGCTGCCTTGGCAAAAAGTAAACTTTATAAATCAGAATACAATGAGTGATACAGAATTTGACGTGATTATAGTTGGTGGAAGCTACTCTGGCTTAGCAGCTGCTATGGCCTTGGGACGCGCCTTGAGAAAAGTATTGATTATCGATAGTGGTACACCTTGTAATAGGCAGACACCACATTCCCATAACTTCATAACCCAAGATGGTAAGACACCCGAATCCATTAGTGAGTTGGCGACCCGACAGGTTATGGCGTATCCTACCATTCATTTTTTGGACGGGCTGGTCATTGACGGAAAAAAACTTAACAATACCTTTGAGATCCACACTAAAAATGGAGAGTATTTTAAAGCGGCACGTTTGGTTTTTGCTACCGGTATCTATGACATAATGCCTGATATTAAAGGGTTTTCGGAATGCTGGGGCATCTCCGTTTTACATTGTCCGTATTGTCACGGTTATGAGGTGCGTTCCAAGGTTACCGGTATCCTTGGGAATGGCGATTTTGGTTTTGAGTTTTCCCAATTGATTTCCAACTGGACGGATGACTTAACACTATACACTAATGGTACCTCTACCTTGTCTGAAGATGAAACCCACTTTTTAAAAAGTAGGGATATCAAAATTGTAGAGACAAAAATTAGCGCATTTGAACATAATGAAGGCTATATCAATTACATCCAGTTTGCTGATGGCTCCACAATGGCTGTGGATGCACTCTATGCCCGTCTACCCTTTAAACAGCATTGCACAGTACCTGAAGCGTTAGGTTGTGCCTTGGATGATATGGGCTACATTGCCATAGATGGTATGCAGAAAACCTCGGTGGGAGGGGTCTATGCTTGTGGTGATAACACCACAAAAATACGAACCGTGGCCAATGCTGTAGCAATGGGAACAAAAACGGGAATGATGCTCAACAAAGAATATGTCTTACAAAACTTTTAAAATAGAAATTGAATGAAAATAGTACTTGTAGGTGCTTCTGGAACGATGGGTACACAGTTGGTAAATGCCTGGAAAAATGAGCACGAACTTATAACGGTAGGGACGAAATCCGGAGATATAAAAGCTGATATCACTTCAGTAGATGATATTAAGAAAATGTATGAAGCCGTTGGGGAGTTTGATGCACTTGTATCTACAGCTGGCCCCACCTATGTGGGCCCTTGGCACACCTTAACTCCAGAGGTAATGGTTTACCTTCAAATACAAATGGAAAAACACTAGATGGAAAACGTCCGAATGATTTGGATCCCAATCTAGTAAAAGCTATAATCCTTAAGGAAACAGGTGCAGGTACTTTTGATGGATATTATGGGCAAAAAGGAAAAAGTGATATTATGCAAGCAAATATTACTTTAAATAATGGTAAGTCAGATTGGGGAGATTATAAAAAGGCATTTGGATTAATAAAAGGGCAAAGTGCAACTCCTTCTCAAAGTGTTTTTGCTGGAATAAGGATATTATTTCAAAAAGGTTTAACAACAAATGCAAAAGGAGGTACAAGCTGGACAGGTGGAGATAACTGGTTTAAAGCTGTCAAACGGTACAATGGTGGAGGTGTAAAAAATTATGAACAAGTGGTCCAAAAATATTATAATTCTGTTCAAAGAGGTACATCTGAAAATTATAATTCTAAGGAAGGCATATTCGAATTTCTTGAAAAAATTTCTGATAATTAAGATATGAAAATAATACATTTTGTATTTGTCATTGGAGTCATATTACAATTGAACTCCAGACTATTTGCACAAGAAAAAGATTATGTGCGACAATACTTTTTTTCAGATAAACTTATTACGGCCTTAAAAATTGCTGAACGATCTGAGTATATGCCACTAGTTGTGGCTGATATATTAGATACCTATGAAATGGGGAAAATAGATATTGCAAAACTTCAGTTTATTAAACAAACAAATATAAACCTAAATGGCTCTGATACTTTAAATATGGTTATTGCTAAATTAGATGAAAGTTTACCAGAAGTTATATATAAATCATGGGTGATTTTAATTGATTATAAAAAAGAGAAGGCTCATCTATAAATAATAGATGAGCCGGTTTTAATACAACACCGAAAAGGAGCTAATTTTTTTTATATTGGAGGAACTTTTACCTTCAGAGGTTATGGCAATTTCTATGTATATGGTTATGAAAATGAAAAAATAAAGCCAATATTTGAATCATCTACTTACACAACCAATACTTCTTTAGATTGTGTATCTTATAGAGATGGCAATTTAACATTGCAAAATATAGATATTAATCATGATAATTATCTGGATTTATATTTTTTAGGTCATAAACAATCCTTTTGTAAAGGAGAAGAAGATAGTAAACACAGAGAATGTTGCCCTGTTAAAAAGGAAGAGAAAATGGAGTTAAAATATATTTTTAGTAAAAAGATTCATACATGGGTTCCTTACCCATATTAAATGTTAGGCGCATTTATAGTATTCAACCAAGATGTTGCATTGTGTAAAAATGTAAGCCTTTGTTGTTACCCTGACCCAAAACGGTTTTGTCAAAATCTTCGTGGCGAGCGAAAGTGATGTGGACGTTTGAACTGGGCGCCCCCGACTAGGCGTCCCCGTTAGATGACCTGAAAATCACCCACACCCCGGAAGTAATAGTGCAGGAGAATCATGCGGACGGTCAGTTGCAGATGGCCAGTTGCGGACGGCTAGTCTACTATCCTTTCGGCCTCAACCTGGCCGGGCTTGAGAAGCAAGGGGCTCCGGATCATAAGTATCTCTATCAGGGGAAAGAATTGCAACCGGAACTAACGATCTATGACTTCCATGTCAGAATGTACGATCCTGCATTGGAAAGAACATCCCAGCAAGACTCTTGCTAAGGATTGCCCCAACTGTGACTGACCTTTACATTCAACAGGAAGACTGGGGAAGTTACTCAGGTGGGTGAAGCAAATGACGAACCAGATCGAATACTGAAAACCAATAATAAGGGGGAAGTTAAGTACAAGAAGAATGGTGAAGCGAAAGTTGTTATGGGAGGAATCGAACAGGGGATTTTGGCGGATGGACGGAATTGGAAGACAAATACTCCTACGCCATAAGAAGTTGGAGGGACAACCGGGAGGAACTGACCGTTTTCTTTGACTATCCCGTAGAAATCAGAAAAATTATCTATACCACCAACCTGATAGAAAACCTCAATGGAAAGGTCAGAAAATACACCAAAAACAAACTGTCCTTCCCGACGGATGAGGCGGTAATGAAATCGGTTTTCCTTGCCCTGCGTGAGGCTACCAGGAAATGGACAATGCCAATCAGGAACTGGGGGGTACTCCTTAACAGTTTTCTGCTTATAGTTGGAAAAAGGGTCAGGCTAAACTGAGCCTGACCTAACTAATGAAAATTTTAGTTTACACACTTTGCGGGATAGTGTCCAAAAAATATGGAGCTGATTATTCTCCAGCTAATGTTGTCCAAGTATTTCATATTCATCCTGACGGCAAATACAGAATACGACTATACTCATCAGTATAGACAACCTCGTATAAGAAAAAGATAACATTGAAATGAAGAGATTATTAATTCTATTTATTGTATTTACTGCTTCAGTATGTAGCCTTTATTCTCAGAATAAAACCATTAAAGGCAGAGTACTCTCAGAGCATTTGGATATTTTGACCGGAACATCAATTATGATCAATGATACAGTTGAAGTTGGAAGGGTAGACATGAATGGTTTCTTTCAAATAGATATTCCTATTTCTAAGAAAAGAATAACCTTCCGTTTCTTGGGAGTGGAACCCACAACTATAGAGCTTGTAGATGACTGTAATATTGAAGTCGTATTAATGTTAAGCAGTACATACGATTTTATATCTCCAAGGCGTGTTGATAGGAAGAGGAAAAAAAGATATAAAAAGCTTCCTGAGATACATAAACAAGCTTTCGAGAAAGGTATATTTGAAACAGAAAATGCTTGCTATAAGCGGGAGTTTGAATCCCTTTATCTCTCAGATCGGGAACGTTGAAAAAGCGATTGAAAGGAACGAAGAGCCTTCGGGAAATCGAGGATTTTTTTCATATCATATTAATTTTGGAAGCTTTGATAAAGTGGTTAATGGTAATCAGTAAGCTGTCTTTTCTTGGCATAGTTCTAAAAGAAGAATCCGTAATCAATCTAGAAGTGGAGAATACGGACATACAGGTTCAGGAATTATGTAAGGGGGTAATGATCTAATAAAAGATATTAATGAGAATGGTAAGAGTAGTGTCTCAGATAAGGGTAACAATAATACTTTTATCAAAGGTATGATGGAGAGGTATGGGACGAATAAGGTTAAAGGTAATTATCGAAAAAATAAAAGTAATTAAGAGATGGACAGGATATTAATTGCTATCAGTTTTATTCCGTTTATGATTACTAGTTGTCAAAATGAGTCTAGTGTAATTATAGACCCTGACCCATTTAAAAAAGCCTTTCAAAATCAAGGTATAAGAATGATTACTTCTTATGAGCCATATACGACTGATATAGTTGATACGACTTATTTGAATAAACAAGGTCAGATTACTTTAGAGAAAGAGTATGCATCAACGAAGAGGTATGAGTATGATAGTTCAGGCAATTTGGTAAGGTTACTCTCCGTAAATGATGTGCCATCAAATTATTTTATTGAATACCAAAAGGAAGATAATAAGGTACTTCAAAAATGGTATTTAATTAATCACTTAAGATGGGATTTTGAGGAGAAAGACCTTGATGTACTTGAAAGAACGGTAGAGTTTAAGTTAGATGCTTCAGGCAAGGTAACAGAGGGGAAAGATCTGGATTATGGCGTTTTAACAAGGTATGAGTATGATAATACAAAGCTGATCTCCAGAAAAGTATATTCAGACGAAGATTTTGATAATCCTAGATTGAATTGGATTTATAAATATAGTGGTGATAGTAAATTAATTAAGATAGAGTGTTTTAAGGAATCAGAGTTGTTTATAGAGCATTATTATAATGATGATGGCCTTTTGGATTCGACAAGAAGGAATAATTACTCTATAGTATACAAGTATAAATACTACTAAAAAAGCCCTCTATTACCCCCCCCCATCAGGCAATTGGTTGGGGGAGGGGCCGGTTTAGTCTTAAAACTCTGATGGACATATCGATAAAGTAGTAGTGCTTGGTTTTTTACTTCTATGGGAAGCTTTTGGAGTGCTGGTATACGGTTTATGGATGGTGGTGTACAATGCAGAGGGCAACGAACAACCCATCACTCAAAACCAGGTGCACTATGTAACGGCCAGCACCAACGGCTGGTACAAACTGAGCCTGCTGGAGATCACCCTGACCCAAAACGGTTTTGTCAAAATCTTCGTGGCGAGCGAAAGTGATGTGGACGTTTGAACTGGGCGCCCCCGACTAGGCGTCCCCGTTAGATGACCTGAAAATCACCCACACCCCGGAAGTAATAGTGCCGGAGAATTATGCAGACGGCCAGTTGCAGACGGCTAGTCTACTATCCTTTCGGCCTCAACCTGGCCGGGCTTGAGAAGCAAGGGGCTCCGGATCACAAATTCCAGACTACGCGTCACGGTACAACGGTAAGGAAAAACAGGAAAAGTTTGGGTTGAACTGGATGGATTACGGGGCCAGGATGTATGATGTGGCTTTGGGACGGTGGAGTGCGATTGATGCAAAATCGCACAAGTACCACCCATGCTATTAGGACAGATAATTTGATAAGAAGAACTTTGGGAATACCGACTAGAGATGGATCGAATCATGCAGGAGGAAAGGTTGTTGATCCGAACACGTTACCGAAAATTGGAAACCTTGGATTATGAAATTTATATCATTACGAACAATATTAAGCACCGTTGTATCCTAGGCTTATTATATGCATCAGGACTTAGAAGAAGTGAATTGTTAAACCTTAAACTATCCGACATCGACAGTAAAAGCGTCTTGGATGATCTCAGGGTATATTACAAAGCCTATTTACCAAAGAAATATTTATTTGAAGGACCATCTGGTAAAAGATACAATCCTTCAAGTGTGTTAAAAATTGTATGTGAAGCAGGCAAAAGGGCGGGAATAAAAGAAAAGGTTAGCCCCCATATGCTACGCCACAGCTTTGCAACCCATTTATTGGAAAATGGAACAAACTTACGTATTATTGGGACATAATTCAACTAAGACCACAGAGATATATACGCATGTGGCTACCAATACCTTTATGAACGTGAAAGATTTATTATCTTAGTTCCCATAATAGAAATATAGTTACCTTAGTAACTATATATAATTGTTGTATATAATAAGAATGACGAAAAAATCAGAAATAGCCATTGAAAAAATTGAGGAAGGTGATATTTACAACTTTAAATTAAATGGCAAATATTTCTTTCTTCAAATACTAAAAATAGTGACAGGGCTACCTGCACCTTATGATGTTGATTTTAAATTCGGCTACTATCTAGCTGTTTTTCAAAAAACATTTAAAAGCATTCCAAAAGTTGAAGATTTGGATTTATCGACTGTTTACATACACAAATATTATAGAAAGAATACAGCTTGTTACTTCAGCATATGGAATAAAGAACCACAGATCCAATTTGATGAAAAATTGATGGATTACGAGCTGAAAGACAAGTACAAATTCTCAAAGTTTGACAATAAACAAGTAAAAAAAATTAGTGAATTTAAACCATCTTTGGTGCCTCAATTCTCAATGCCGAGTAAGTGTGATTTTCATAATGGAATACAAAACACTCACCAACCAATGTCAATACAAGCTATCCTAAAAGGACTGGAGGAGGAAGAAAAATTAAGAAATTCAAAAGCTAAAAAGGTTGAATCTCATTATTTTAAAGAATGGCTTGATTACATTAATGCCGATGCTTTGATAAAGACAGAAAAAGCTATTCTTAAATATGAAGAAAAAGAAGGTCAACAAAAAGCTAAAGAAAATGCTTTGAAAAAATGTATTGAAGCTATTAATAAGGTTGACGAGAGGTTTTCTCACATAGGAACTATAGAACGGGAAGATTTGGTTGAGAAACTAATTGAAATTTCGATTGCAAAAGAACTTGATGAAAAGCTTGCTGAGAATATAATTGAGGAAAATAGAGATTGGTAAAATGAATTACTATGCACAACATTGTATAAGTGTAATGCGGGCAAAAGTGCTAAATTTAAGCGAATTAAATAGTAACAAATATAGAGCAAAACCAAAGTAATGTACTTCTAATCCCGCACTATGCTTATCCTAAAAAGTTCGATTCGACTTGGTCTTTAAGACTTGATGCAATATTTGCAGGTTCTGGAAGACATTATTACAACTGGGAAATTGGTGGTAATTATAGTAGAAGTTTGGAGCCTTTTTCGAGAAGATGGAAGAGACCTAAAAAATGGAAAGAACAAACTCAAGAAAGTTTTGTATAGAGACAAAGATTCAGGCACGCCTACCAAAACGGAAATTTACAAGAGCAATAGATTAAAAAAGACAAGGGTTTTTACAAACTATTATGCAAATAAATATTATATCATAGAGTAAATGAGTGGGAATAATATTATCAAATTTTTTTTAGTAAGGTTACTTATCGTTATACTCCCATTAGTTGTTTTGTATTTTGCATTTGAGGCAGGAGTTGAAGCGAATAATCAAAAGGAACACAAAACTGATGTAGGCTTGGGTTTTGCGATCTTGCTATTTTTTATCTTCATAATTTTAACTGTTGGCTTTGTAATTGATTTTATAAAAAATCTTTACAAAAAGCATTACGATATTGCCCTAATTGACATACCATTTTTATTGGTTTTTCTGATTCCTATTATATACATTCATTGTCAAATGGGCGGTTGTTGTGAAGGTTTTTGTGATTGGTATATTAACTTTTTAAATTTCTAAAATGAATTTAAATTTTATATTAAAAAGTGTAGTAATAATAGCTGTTTTGATGTGTTTTCAAGACTTAAATGCGCAAAGTATTATAGGGAAATATTACATTAATAAAATTATCGGGCGTAATTTGAATGATTCTGATGAGTTTATTTTAACCGAAATTAAACCAAACGAAAAAAAAGAATACGTATATGGTAATATAATTACTTTTAATGAGGATTATAGTTTTACATGCACATATTTTGCTCCTTGTGGAAATGATTGCTTTCCTTCTTCAGACGGGACGTTTGAACTAATTACCAATAACAAGATTAAGTTATTGGTAAAAGGTTATTCACAGGAAGGAGATTGTGAAAGTAAACTAATTAAATTGAATTTTAATCTCGGGATATATTGTATTTCAACAGAATCAGAGAATACGATTAAATTTATAAAACAGAATAAGTAACTACCACCAACAATGGCTATACGTAATGCAGGTTTAAGTGAAAAATTTAAAATATCCAACGATTCTGCTCTACTCCGTGCCGATTTGAAACTTTCAGCTTTCAAATCCCGCACTACGTATAGCCGAGACCGTTGTGCTTCAAACTGAAAAAATGAATAGATATTTTAAAATAGTATTTTTAATCCTATCGATTTTACCAATTTCATCATTTGGTCAGAACGGAATAAAGGAAAAAATAGACAGTCTAAAATATGTTGAGAATATGCCATATATCTGTGAAGGATTTACTAAATGTGGAGACGAATTATTTTGGAATGTTGTAAAACTAAAAGAAAAAGGCATACCATATCTTATCGAAAAGCTGAATGACTCTACAGAAACTAAAGCTGGAGTTGTACTCTTTGGCGGAAATCATTCTGTTGCAGATATTGCTTATGTCGCACTTGAGGAAATAATTCAAGGAATTCCAACTTTTGAATTACTCGGTACTGAATTTGACCAAGATGGTTGCGGATATTGTGAGTATTGGAATTTTTTAAGAAAGGATTATCAAAACAGACTGAATTTTAAGCTTGCTGTTAAACAATGGTATAATAAAAATAAAAAGGATTTAGTTTGGATTTCAAGTAATGAATTTTCAAGTTGCGATTGTAGTGGAAAACATCCGAATGAAGGTCATTACGAAATTAAAAAGAAATAAAAGCACAACATTGGCTATAAGTAATCGCTTCTTCTCGCCTACTTCTGAAAATCCGCGAGGATTTTCAGTTTGGTGTGTACTTGCAACGTTAAGTACTAACCCACGCAACTACTCATAGCCGAGACCGTTGTACACCATTTGACAAACCAATGATATTTCTAATTGACAAAGTAGATTCTGAACACCAAGTAAGTGTTTACGAAAACATTACTGATTTAACTCAACGAGTTGAATGGCAAGATATTTATGAAGGAAAATCAATAATTATTGACAAAAACGGAACTGAATACGAATGGGATTCTTCAAAAAAAAATGAAATAGGAACTGTATATAATTACACTTTAATTCCAACTTTAAGAGTTTCGGAATTGCTAACTGAATGTTTGAAAAGAGTAAATAATAATCAAAATATCTGTGAATTTAGTTTTTAGAAAATGAGTTGGGATATTGTACTTTTTAATTCAATACAAAAAATAAAATCAGTTGCTGAATTGGATGAAAACCAACTCGAACTGACTGATTTTTGCGGGATTTTGGAAAACTCATTTGACCAAATCAAAAAAACGATAATCATAGAGAAATAATCGGAACGAATTTTACGATTGACTTTTTTGAGGACAACGAGCAGTCAAGCAATTTTTTATGCTTTCATTGTATGGAGAAAATGGACTTTATGAGTTAATCGAAATAGCTAAAAAGCATAATTGGCAAATTTATGACTCTGGAATTGACGGAATGATTGACTTGGGAAATCCTGAAAAGAACGGACTTGACAATCACAAAAATTATGTTATACAACAACAAAAACGATGTACAACAATGGCTATAATTCAGTCCTGCCGTTATCCAAAAAATAAAATTCATTACTTTTAACCTGGCTCGATTCCGAACAGGATAATCCTACCGGACTTCCCGGGCCGAAATCATAGCCGAGACTGTTGTAACCAATTAAAACTAAAAAATGGACTCAAAACAATTACATAGAAAGTTTTACAACAAATTTGATTTGGCTAAATGGTTCAATGAAAAAAATGAATTGGTTGATGAAAATGAAGTCGAGTACCAATATTGTGGAACAAAAGAGGATTTTAGAAAAGAGTTTGTTTATCAAGAAATTGAAAAATATTATTCTGATGACAAAATATATTTGATTATTACGTCTGGTAATAGTTCCTTAGTTTCAAAATCAGAAATTGTTGATAGAATTGAGAAATTTATTGGCAAAAAAGAAATTGGAGTAATGGATAAGTCCTTTACAAAACTTGTGTTTTTTAATTCTTATGGAACATACAAAAAAGGTGTTGTTATAGACTACCCAAAAAGCCGAACAAGAAAAGACAGAATACCTTTGAAAGTAGCATTCCACGCAAATATGTATGATGCAAGTACACAACGAGTTGCTAAGGCTGTACAAGAACCTCTTGAACAATTAGGTAAGAAATTAAGCAATGACTATGCAGGAAATATGGAGCATTTATGGATAGATTTGGAATTGGTTGAAAGTTATTTAGTAAATAGAAAACCTTACTTATTCCGTTTTCAAAAAAAGGTAAATATTGCGTCCTCTGTAGGAGGTAAAGATTATTATTACAATGTTGGACATTTTAGTGTAGCGCCTGACTTCGATAAATTAAAAGTATTTCCAGACGATTTGGTTTGTGATTATATATTAACCTTGATGTATCAATCTACTCAAGTTTTAATAGATAATCAGAAAAAATTAGATAATTTTGATACTATCAAGTTTCGTTCAGATTTTGTGAAATCCTGTAATGAAATGGGATATTTATTAATTTGACAAAATAACTGCTTATAACAATGGCGGTAGTGGATTCAAAATAAGGATGTATTTTTTGTCAATTTGTCAAGGTTATAGTGGTAGAGGAAATACCGGATAGCCAGCCAATGGTTTTTCCAGGTTTTGGAAAAAGCCAGGTTTTTTCCGTACTTAACCTTGCGCAGTGTTGCCGCAGGGTATTGTTCAGGCGTTCGATCCGGGTGGTTTGTTTTTTTCCTTCGGACTTGATGTTGACCTGGGGCAAAGATGGCTTCATAAGCCGCCAAACCATCGGTGAACACCAGGGCCTTTTCGCGTAGCTCTTCCGGAAGACTCAGCCATAAGCACCATGCCCCAGCCTCATCCCGACTGCCCAAATGGAAATCCCCAAGCCTGTCCGCCTATCTACAGCCAACCACAGCTATTCCGGACAATCTTTCGCCCCTACAAAGCTCCACATCTCATCCGCTTCCAGACAATAAAGGCTTACTGCCGGCTGCTTCAAGACCCCTGCCGGCAGCAGATCTTTCACTTTTTGCCAATGTAAGCTTCCCAGTTTTTTTGCCAACAGCCCTGCTTGCACCAACGGTTAAAGTGGTGGAAGACACTTTGCCAACTGTAAGGCCCTTCCATAAAATGCCGTATGGGCAGTTCCCGCCATTGGGCCCCTGTTTTCAAACGGTAAAGGATGAGTTCTACAATGTTAACTAGCTTATCTTCAGTTAGTTTAGGCCCTTTTTTGATTTGTGTTAAATGTGGCAATATCTTGTTTTTTATTATATCTTTGGATAAAATGCTCATATTTGATGCTCAACTTAAGATTGTCAGAATTTCCTAAGTTACTCATTTTGAGCATTTTTTACTTTAGACAACTTCGTTGGGTAATTTTTTTTAACAAAATCCAGACCCTAAATTATTTGGAGCAAGGCAAAATGATTATAACCCAACAGTCGAAGATATATTAAATGGAAACAGCTCTAAATAAAATACAATTGCCAACAATGGCTATAAGTAATTGCTTGTTCTCGCCTATTTCTGAAAATCCGAGAGGATTTTCAGTTTGGTGTGTACTTGTTAACTTTATAACTTTACCACACAGCTACTCATAGCCGAGACCGTTGGGCTTAATTAGAAAACAACCGAATTAATAAATGGAATTACCTAAATATCACGAAACTTTTATGCCGATTTTGGAAACGCTGAATTCGATTGAATCAATAAGCAGTCGAGAATTAGCAATTAGAGTTCGTGACAAATATTATTCAGGCTTACCGAAGGAACTTTTAGATAAAAAAACAGGTACTGGAGCAAATACTTTGATTGACCGAATACTTTGGGGGAAATCGTATCTGAAAATGGGAAAGTTTGTATTCTATCCTAAAAGAGGAATGGTACAAATCGGAGATAAAGGAAAACAGGCTTTAGTAAGTGGGCAATTATTGTTATCGGACTTACAAAATGATCCTGATTTTATTCAATATCGCTCTTCCGTTAAAAGTAAAAAAGAGGACAAAACCGAATTGGAAACGGTTGATGTTGAGAATGCTTCACCTCAAGACCTAATCGATACTGGATTTGAGACAATTGAAACAGAAGTTAAAACGGAACTTCTTGAAAAGCTTAAAGAACTTGACCCTTACTTCTTTGAAAAAGTAATATTGATTTTACTCAAAAAAATGGGTTACGGAGATTTTATTGAAACTTCGAAATCCGGAGATGGTGGAATTGACGGAATCATAAACGAGGACAAACTTGGTCTTGAAAAAATTTACACTCAAGCAAAACGATACAATGAAAATAAAGTACGTGAAAAGGATATTAGGAATTTCATTGGAGCAATGAGTGGAGATACTTCAAAAGGAGTATTTATAACGACATCAACATTTGACGATTCAGCAATTAAGAAAGCAAGAGAAGCGCATCATTCGATTATCCTAATTGATGGACCTAAACTGGTCGACTTAATGCATCAATACAATGTTGGTGTTCAAGTAAAGACCATCTATGAAGTGAAAGAAATTGACAACGATTTCTTTGAAGGAGAATAAAAAAATAACTAAGCCCAACAATGGCTATAATTCATTGTGGTTTTCTGCCACACCAAAATAAAAATCAACGGCTGATTTCTAAGCGGAAAATCATAACTGAATTTCCGCAACAGACCATACACAAAACCATTATGCTCAATCGACTACATGAAAGAATTCTTCCAACTCAACAAACCAAAACTTGTATTTGCATTCAAATTTACATCAGTACTTTTCCTAGCACTAGTGCTGATAGCTTTCGGAATTGGCTATTTGAACGGACAAGTACCTGAACTAAGCCTTTTTCTGGTAGTGATTTTTGGTGCAGGAATTGGAATGCCAATTTTTATTCTTCTTATAGGAACACTGAGAGGAACTTGGGATTTACATAAACGAAGAAAGGCATTTAGCACTTACCCATTTTCAGAGCTATTGAATTACGGGTTTATGGAACAACTAAAAAACGACAACAAGAGGTGGCAATTTACCGAACCGATTTTAACAGGCCAGATAGATAACTTTAAGATAATAGCGGAGGTGGACACACAGCATGAACCTGATATTATTAAGTTTCAAGCTTTAACCGAAGTAGAAGTGATCGGAAAAGATGAAGTGAAACGTTTAACTCGAAAATTTTCAACGGATGATATCAATCTGGACTTTCAAGGTGTATCAAAAAGGATATCCGTCAAAAACCATCGAATGAACAACGTGACAGAATTGTCCAACGAACTTTCAAGGTTTATACGAATAATAAATCAGGAGAACTTTAAACCGAAGAAATGAGCATAACAAATGCTATGAATGGGATTTCATCGGTCAGGGTATTTTTGTGAGAATTGGAAAGTCCGCCACAGGTATTAAATTTAAATCAAGGCGTGGCTATGTGCGAGACGGGAGGTTAGTGCTTTCTAATCCCCACTCATCATAGCTTGGCGTTAGCTTTCATTAAATGAAATGGATAAATAAAATAAAAATGAGGAAGATTATTCATAGAAAGGAAACTTATCTATGGAAAAGGGCTCACTACCATCTTGACAACTATGAATTCTCAGAATGTGTGGAGCAGATTGTTATTTATCTAGAGAACTTTAAAAACTCACCTATTAAATTACATTTTCGAGAAGAAGATAATGTATTGATAAATTCAAGAGATGAAAAGGGTAAATGGATGGTCGGTTATCCTGATTCTGGGGTTATTTGGTTTTCAAATACAGGAAAAACAGTAATTCAAGGAGAAAACTCGGATTGCAAGCAGATAAACCTAAATAGACCAGCAGTAATTATAAAGTTGATTGACTATTATCTATTTAATGGTTGGAATCCTAAATTTTCTAAACAAAGTTTTGTGGTAAATGACGCACTTAGGGCACTTGAATTTATTGACTTTCCAAAAGAAAAAATGAAAACGGAAAGCTAACAATGTGTATAAGTAATAGCGGTTTAAGTGATAAAACGAAAGTACAAGCAAAAAACAAAGGTCGGTGCAAAACCGAAAGGTTTGTATGTAGAAATCCGCTACTACTCATACACCAGACCGTTGTAGGTAATTAAAATGGAAAAACTATTAGAAGATATTGAAAAGGTTGAATTCACTACAGAGGCGAACTTCAGTTACGACTTGGATAGAGAATTCGAACTTATTGCTTCTAATTCTGAACCAACTCAAAAAGAACATTTGAAGACTGACTTTAATAGGTTTTTAGAAAAAGGAAGGTTTGCAGTGCTCAACACATTTAGTGGTGGAATACTATTTATAAAGGTTCCAGAACCTATTGAGAAAATAAAAATTGAATCACGAACAGACTTGAAGGACTTTGAAGCCTCAGTTCTATTCAAGTCTGAATTAAGAAGACCTGAAAATATTAAATACAAACCTAATGCGGGAAAAACAGAATCTACTCAATGGTGTGTTGATTTGATATTTCCGAACTACTTTGAATATCCGAAAGAGATTCGGAAAGCACTACTTCTGATAATTGGAAAGATAATAAAACGAATTTGTGAATACGGACGGACAAATTTCGCTTATATGAAGATTGAAAATGAATTCGAAATAGAATTAATTATTGACAATCAGATTGAATCGAAACTTAAAGTCGAAATGAATTAAAAACTACCAACGTTAAGTATAAACCAAGAAAATTATGTTCGGAATAATAAACTTTGAGGCATTTTTAATAGCTGGATTAATTTTGAACCTGACACCAGGTGCTGATACAATGTATATTCTTGGGAGAAGTATTGCTCAAGGAAAAAAAGCTGGGATTTTATCAGCGTTGGGAATATCGACAGGTGCTATTTTTCATATCATTTTTGCAACGTTAGGATTATCAATCATACTAGCCAAATCTGCAACAGCTTTTGAAATAGTCAAATATTTGGGAGCAGCATATTTGATATTTTTAGGACTAAAAACAATATTCAAAAAAACAGATGGAAAATTTGAATTGAGTAATGAAAATGAAATTATAGAAAGATTTACTTTTCTGGGGTTCTAACCAATATTCTGAATCCAAAAGTAGCATTATTCTTTCTCGCGTTTTTGCCTCAATTTATTGACCCAAATTATGTACAAAGCCCACTTCCATTTTTAATTCTTGGAATTACATTTTTACTAACAGGAACAATTTGGTGTTTAATTTTAGCATTGTTTGCTTCAAAACTATCTGACCGAATTAGAAAAAATTATAAAATAAAAATGTGGTTGGACAAAATAACTGGAGGAATATTTATAGCACTTGGAATAAAACTCGCATTAATGAAAAAATAACGGTTGCCAAAAACGTGTATAAAACATAGCTAATAAGTGCTAAATCGAAAGCATAAACACAAAAGAAAGGTCGGTGTTAAACTGAAACGATAGTGAGTAGAAATCCGCTACTATTCTTATACGAAACCGTTAGCATACATTTAACAGAAATTATTGAACATGAAACAAACCTTACTTTTTTCTATAATACTCCTGGCAAGTAATCTGATATTATTTGGACAAAACAACACTGTTTTAGACAAAATCTATAAGCATTCTTCTGTAATCACAGAAAATGATACGATAAATTACCATACGCACGCCAAACAAAGTATTGATTCAATTAATACTTTATTCTTATATATTCAAGGTTCAAGGGCCAGGTCCTTATATCAACTAAGAGAACGCAATGGAAAAACATCAATAAAAACAGTTCTGCCGTTTACTTTAACTACAATTCCAACTAACTATTTATTTGTTGTTATTTCACGTAAAGGGTTTCCTTTTCTGATGAAAACAGCCAAATCTTTTTCCACTCCAAAATCATACTTTGAGCATCAAACTCTTCAGTATAGGGCAAATCAAGCCGACTTAGTTATTAACGATTTGTGTAATAAGTACAATAAGAAGTTTGATAAAATAATTGTACTTGGGCATTCCGAAGGCAGTGATGTTACAGCCAAACTAGGAACTATAAACGATAAAATAACCCACTTTGGATATTTGTCTGGAGGTGGCAATACGCAATTTATTGATTTTGTGACTTTTATTAGAAAAGATGTTGACAAGGGACACCTAACTGAACAACAGGCTCAAAACAAAATTGATACGTTGTTTAACGATTTAAAAAATATCATGTCCGATCCAAATGCCACTGATAAATTTTGGCAAGGAGAAAATAATAGCTATAACCGATGGAGCCACTTTTCCGAACCTCCAGTTGAAAATTTGTTACAAATAGAGAAACCAATATTTGCTGCCATTGGAACAAAGGATCAAGCTGTGGCTTTAGAATCGGCGTATCTAATCCCAATTGAATTTATAAGACACCGAAAAGACAATCTTACCTTCAAAGTTTATCCGGATTTAGATCATGGATTTGGAAAAGAAATAGAAAACGGAAAGTTTGAAGAACATTGGGATGATGTTTTTCAAGATTTTCTAAATTGGGTAAATCAAACAGAGTAAAAACGTACGCTAACAGGGTGTATAGGTAATAGCGGTTTAAGAAAAAACGGAAGTATAAACATACAACAAATGCCAGTGCAAAACTGAAAAGTTAGCGTATAAAAATCCGCTACTTCTCATGCACTTCACCGTTGTGCATAATACGAAAAAACTGAATCGAAATATGAAATTAAAAAAGAACCTAATATTTCTATTATTAAGTATTCTAATCTCTTGTAAATCATCCGAAGAAAAAAACATCCACCAAAAAATTGAAAATGACACCGAAGAAATATTCGATAATTTAGTTGAAATTAGAAGAGACTTTCACCAAAACCCTGAGCTCGCTGGAGATGAAAAAAGAACTTCCAAAATTATTGCTGAATATTTATCGAAGTTAGGATTGGAGGTTAAAACAGATGTCGCAGGTCATGGCGTTATTGGAATTCTAAAAAGCGGAAAAGAGGGAAAAAATATAGCTTGGAGAGCTGATATGGATGCTCTACCCAATGATTTTCCCGACGAAGTTCCATTTAAATCAAAAATTAAAGGAATACAGCATGGTTGTGGTCACGATGTTCATATGGCAATCGGACTTGGAATAGCTGAGATATTAGCTAAAAACAAAGAAGCTATTAAAGGCACCATATATTTCATATTTCAACCGGAAGAGGAAACTTTTGTAGGTGCAAAAAATATGGCTAATAGCAGTCTGTTTTCAGAATTGAAAATTGATGAAATATACGCATTACACGTAACTGGGTTACCAGTAGGTCAAATAATGGTCAAACCCAATGAACTATATGCTTATCAAAAGCGAATACAAATTACATTCAATGATGAACTGTCAAAAGAAGATGCAGGAATTCTATACAATCAAATACGAACTGAAACCCTACGAAAAAAAGATGGGGCAAATCCCTGGGAAATTCCAATGGCTTTTGATTCTATAGTTGGATTAACTAATCCAAATACTATTTTCAAGGACTATCTTTTTATGGAGGAAAATTTCGTAATCGAGGAAAACAACAATCAACTTGACGTAAAAGCGTATGCTTATGAAACCAACAAGTCGAATTTGTCTAATGTTTTACCGAAAATTGAGCAGATAATTGGCGAATCTGAATACAAGGATAAATTCATCTCGACATCCTTTATTCAGGAAAATCCAACCGTATTGAATGATATGCTATTAACGAAAAATGCAATTAACACGCTGACCAATATTTATGGTAGTAAATCTGTTGCGATGGATTATGGGCAAATTCCATATTTCAACGATGACTTCTGTTACTTTCAACAAAAAATACCTGGAGTGTATTTTTTGTTGGGTGGTTCAAATCGTGAAAAAGGAATTAATGCTATGAATCACGCACCTAATTTTGGAGTTGACGAAGAGTGTATAAAAGTTGGAGTGAAGTCCTTTTCATCTTTGATTTTGGAAAGGACTAAAGAATAAAGCACTATGCACAACACTGTAAAAGTGTAATGCGGGGGGAGTGATAAAACGAAAATATGAATATAAACAAAGGTCAGAGCTGAGTCGAAAAGTTAGAACTTAAAAACCTCAACTGCTCGTAGCCGAGCCCGAAGTTATTTGTACTAGCCACCACTTGATCTGACATGTGATAATTATCGGTCACTATGAAAAGAACTTTTAAGCTCTTTATATTGGATGAGCTTTTCTTTGGCTAAAGGTATGGAATCTTTGAAGGTTTGCAAAGGGGTTTTTCCATAACAGTATTTGCTGGTGTGTGTTCTCTGGTGGTTATACCACGTTATCCACTGATCCAGGTCCGTCTGAAGTTCTTCAAACATTTTGTAGATTTTTTTCGAAAAGCCACCCAAATGATCAAGACAAAAGTAGTTGTATAGTAGGAATTGGTGGGCTGAAAAAAAAGAAAAAGCCCTCAAATCGTGTGATTTAAGGGCTTTAGCAATTCTTTCGACTTAAACTTGTCGGGGTGGCAGGATGATTGCAATAATACCCTTAAATATTGATTATCAATTACTTATCCATTTGTATTTATTCTATGGTTACCTATTTGCTTCCATATAATTTATTCTTAAATATACTATTTTTTACTTATAAAAATCAAGTTATTGACTTGTTATTACCTGCTACTACAGTGTCATTTATAGAAAAGTCGAAATGAAAGATGTTACTAGCTTCATTTAAAAGCATAAATTAACCGAAAAAACAATCTCATAAAGTCGATACCCGTAACATGTATAATTTGCTTCTATTAGTATTCCACCGATGTATGTTACTTGGAATAATGCTAAATAGTGCTTTTTAATGCTCTTTTCATTGCTTTTATAAAAAAAAGTATATATTTTTACTTTAAAAGAGCTTTATAATGCACCTTGAGGAGATTATCCAAACCATTAAAGAGCGTAGAGAAATGCTGCAGGTAACCCAGGAAACACTGGCAGAACTTTCCGGTGTAGGTTTGCGAACCATCAAACAATTGGAAAGCGGAAAAGGAAATCCTACCCTCCAAACCTTACAGAGCTTGACAGAAGTTTTGGGGATGGAAATTTGTTTGCAAGTGAAAAAAACGCAATAGGTAAATGAGAGCAGCCAAGATCTTATACAAAAATGAAGAAGCCGGTGTTTTAACCCAGCATGATGACGGGACGTTTACATTCCGCTATGATGACAATTGGATGGCTGACAGCAGTAAGCCAGGCATAAGCCTCACCCTGTCCAAAACACAAAAGGAATATCATTCCAAATACCTCTTTCCTTTTTTCTTCAATATGCTGCCGGAGGGCTCTAACAAGCAAGTGGTTTGCCGGCATATGCGGATTGATCCGGATGATTATTTCGGCATATTAATGACCACGGCAAAAACGGATACCATAGGAGCCGTTAGGGTAATTAAACGAGAATTATAAGCATGCTTTTACCGGAAATCAACCATTGTCCCGGCACCTTGGCCGATGGCTTTAATACCTACAGCAGCACTTGCCTGAAGAGAGTATTCAACGGAAGAAAGGTCCATCATATACTTTCCTATGACTCACCCACAGCCAATTCGGAGACGGATGAATTATTTGAAGAAAATAGAAAACGTATCTCTATTTCAGGAGTGCAGGAAAAATTTTCCGTATTGTTGGAAAAAAACAGACTCAGATTAGTCAAGGAAGGCGAAAGGGGAACCTATATTCTGAAGCCGATTCCAAGTGCAGGAAAAAAAGCGGATCAGATGCCGGCCAATGAACATTTGACCATGCAAATAGCCCGTCAGGTGTACGGTATAGAAACCGCTGAAAACGCCCTTATTTTCTTTAAGAACGGAGCTCCTGCCTACATTACCAAACGGTTTGACGTCAGAGAAGACGGGAGCAAATGGGCCCAGGAGGATTTCTGTTCTTTGGCTAAAAGAACCCCTCAAACGCATGGGGAACATTATAAATACCTGGGTAACTACCTGGAGCTTTTTCAGTTGATGAAAACCTATGTACCTGCCTATAAAATAGAAGCTATTAAGCTATATAAGGTTTTGCTTTTTAACTACTTGTTTTCAAATGGCGATGCCCATTTAAAGAATTTTTCACTCTTGGAAACCCCAATGGGGGACTATCGTCTAAGTCCTGCATATGACTTGTTAAATAGCAGAATACATATAGAAGATAAAGACTTTGCGCTGGATGACGGGCTATTACCCAGAAATTTAGCCCAAGGTAAAATCAGCCAACAATTCTTTCTTTTGGCCGAACAGGCGGGATTAAATGAAAAGCAAGCAAATAATGCATTGAATATGCTCGCCTCAGGCTCAGAAAAAGTAGAAAAGCTGGTAGCCGCCTCCTTCCTGAATGAAAGTGCCAAACGCAATTATTGGCAAGCTTATCTGACCCGGTTGAAACGCTTGATCAAATAATTGATTTAAAATGGATGGAAAGGTTTTGTAGACCATATTCCTACAAAGTGGTACAAATACCCTTTTGTAATATGTTTTCTACCATGTTAAAAAATAGAGTCGACACATTTTTTTAAAGCACATCCACACAATACTACATTAGTTTTACCTTCCCCCACTATAAGAAGGATTAAGACGGATACATTAGAGTATAGAGAAAACGGAGGACACCTAAAAATAAGTAAACAGGATTAAGTTGGGACTACTTTAACTCAATACTCCCCCTGTACTACTTTGTACAAAGTCCCTCGGCTGATATTAAATTGCTCCAACAACTCCTCTATGGTATGCCCTTTGGCTTCATATAAGGTTTTTAAGGCCAATTGTTGTTGTTCACTTAATACCCGTTTTCTACCTCCCTTTCTTCCTCTCAGCCTGGCTGCTTCCAGGCCGCTTTGGTCCGTTCCCGGATGAGGTTGCGTTCGAACTCAGCCAACGCTCCGAAAATATGGAAGATCAGTTTTCCGGTAGGGGATCCAGTGTCGATATTTTCATGCAGGCTTTGAAATTTCACCTCATGGTCTTCCAGCCACTGCACCCAGCTGACCAGGTCTTTCATCGAGCGGCCCAGGCGATCCAGGCGTTGAATGATCAAGGTGTCCCCTTTTCGTAACTGTTCCCGCATCCGCTCCAGCTCCGGCCGCTCTGATTTTGCTCAACTGGCAATGTCGCAAAAAATATTTTCTACTCCGGTAGCTTTCAAAGCATCTATTTGTGCATCTAATTTTTGGGCTTTGGTGGAAACCCTTGCATAACCTATCTTCATATGATTTGCTAAAAAGTATATTTACTCATCAATGCATACAAGTTTATGTATTTTGAATTATAGATGCAATTTATAAACTATAAAGCCGGCAAAATATTAGGAAAGTAAAGTTGGGTTGGAAGCGTTCAACAAACGAACATTTTCTATACGCTCGATAATTTGATCAAAGCGGCAAAATTGAGAACTCTATAAAAACAAAAAGTCCGGCATTTCTACTAGAATTCTTATTTTTTTACTCTGTATCACATCTCTATTCTACACTTCGATCTGAGTCAAAAACGGTATAGAACATCGGGTATGTTCGGGATAATGCTAAAAGGAGCCACATGGTAGTATTATTGCCTTGAGCGTGTTTTTTGGACAATTTTGCCAATTACCGCCCTGCTTACATTTTGAGCAATTTTCTTTTTAATCTGGTTAATACTCAAATCCGTTTCAGCGGCTAACTTTTGTACTTTTTTAATAATATGTTCAGGGGTCTTAGGCCTGCCAATAGGTTTTCCTCTTGCTTTTGCTGCTTCCATACCAGCTTTGATCCTTTCAGTAATCAGGTCACCTTCCAATTCTGCCATTGCCCCAATCAAGACAAACATGGCTTTCCCGATAGGGCTGGAAGTATCTATATGGTCTTTGACACTAATAAAGCCTATGCTTAAATCGGGCACAAAAAGCACATTATCAAATCAGACTTACTTATAGTAGTGTATTAGAAGAATAAGGGATTACCTTATTTTCATTGTGTTGCACTTTTAAGTAAAACCAATGAAAGTAAGGCAACAAGCAGTTTATATATTGATACTAAAAATCAAGTT
>NZ_JBDKWZ010000012.1:0-223377 GCF_039710355.1 Rapidithrix thailandica
ACCTTTATCAATTATCGCTCTAAGCTCGGATACTTCTTCTTGCAGTAATTTGACCCTGTACCTTTTCATCTTTTTTCTAAAGGTACTGAATTATTACGTTATTTTAAATTTTACTTAACACTAATTGTATACTATTATTTTTTCATCCCGGCATTTTATAAGGGTTTCCAGTAATAAGCCGAAATAGTTTATATGGTTCCCATCTATATATTTAACCTTGTTTTTATTCCTAGATTTTTGTTCTATATTCTGAATGGAGTGAATTTGAACATGTGTATGATCTTGTTTACCTACTAAGTACGTAAATGATTGGCTAGTTTCAGTACATGTGAAATTATACCCAATATCTTTTGGTGTAAAATTGTGATCTTCATAACCTAAAATTGTTAATAGACTTGCGCTATAGTGAGTTTTATCGATTTCACTTTTTAAGTCTTTGCATCGTCTAACAATATTAATAAATTCATCATAGCCTTCAAATAACCATAGAAAGAAGTCGATTATTTGAATGCAAGGTATATGAGCAGGGTGAAGAATGCTATCCTTTAAAGCTAAATTTAACCTATTTTTATTAGGGGTGTATTGATCCTTTTTAAGGAACCTCTTTAACATTCGAGGGGTAAGTAGGTTTGCATTGATCATTTCGTCAAGTATATAACAAATGTTTGCTGAAGTAGGAGAAGAAACACCCTTGTATAATTGATACTCATCCTGTTTTAATCTTTTAAGTTGATTATATACTTTTTGCTTAATTCCATCAATATTGCTGAAAGAATACACCTCATTTGAATAGAATTTATCCATATATCCATAGAAGTCCACATCTGCCCCATATCGGTTTTTGAAAATATTTCGGATATTTTCTATATCACACACAAGAATGATTTTATCAAAATCAAATTTATTTTCATCATCACGGTGATCTGTATGTGCTGCAAATACATTAAGCACTCTGAATATATGTTCCGGGTCTATTCTGTCCAGGTCATCAATAATTAATACAGTCTCTTTTTTATTCCTCACCTCTGACTCCCCTTCTGTATCTGTTTCTCCCTGATTATCTTCCTCAGTTTCTTTTAGTTGATCTACTAAATTACAGATGAGTTGGGTAAAGAAATCTTCTTCATAAACACTTCCCTGTTTTTGTGTAAACTGTTCTAGAAAGTTTATCACTGTTTTTTTCTCATCAAGTTGGGCTTCTTCATGATGTTTCAAATATTGATCATATAACTCCTTAAGTTTGTCGGCAATTGGATAAAGGGTTTTACCCAATTTGGGAATGAGGTTTACAAAAGGGGTGAGAATATTTAGTACATTATTAGTCGCGAAGAAGTGTAAAGTTTGAATATGAGGAATATCTAATTTGTCGAACTCAAATACTTTATCTTTATTTTCAAGAAGAGAGAATAAAATATCATACTTCACCAATTCAAAAATATCCTCATTGGAGGCTACACTATAATTTACTGGATAGAGGTGTATGGCTTTGTAGTCGTCATTTTCTTCAAAAAACTTTTTTAAAAAGTAAGTCTTACCACTGCCAAACTTTCCGGAAAATAAAATTCGTTTGTTTTCATCACTACTAAGATGTTCTTCAAACCTTTTTCTAGGGGTTTCAATACTAAATTCTTCCATAGGAGATAAATGGTTTAAATTATACGGCTTTATAGCATATCTGAAAATAGTAAAATTGCAAATTAAACGACCGTTTTATTTGCAAGTATTTTGCAGAAAAAACGGTCGGATTTTTTTGTCTGTATTTGTGCAAAAAAATACCTGAAAGTACCTTTTTTGTGCAAACCCTCGCCTATATCCGTGTCAGCACTGACAAACAAGACCTCGAAAAACTATAGCAGGCTCCATCTCCATGCAACTCACCTATCCGGGAAACAGCGCTTTCGTTTTGGCTAGAAGTGTCCGAAATCTGTTGAAAATGGTCTTTAAGGAAGGATACAAATACAAGCGAATGGGGTACTCCTTTCCGATTTTTGCACGGAACCGGAATTACAACTATCTCTTTACCCTGGATACGACCCGAAGAAGCTCTCATCCCTAATGAAGAGTGTGGATTACCTCTCCGCCAAAATGGGCCGGAAAGCCATACAACTAGCCTGCTCCGCTATCAAACAGCCTTTCAAAATGTGGAAGTCGCCTTGTTATATCACAAATATGGGTGATGTTTTTTAGAATGAAAATTTAAGAGTATTTAGGTAAAAAATTTCTATTTTCATAGCCTTGAAAACATTACTTTCCTAAATAAGCATTATGAAAAAAGTTTCAGCTGAGAATTTTATTAAAATATTAAGGGGTGATGTACTCGCTTTTAAGATGGGCTTTATAAAAGAGAATACTATAGTAATTGATGAGGTAACTGTAGAGGAAAATATTATAGTACAGAATGAAATTACATACAATTTAGAGATTCAGATAAAAAAAGTGGAATTTCAGAGTCAATTTATTATTAAAAAAGGGGAATTTTTAAAGAAATTTTCAATTCAAGGAGGAAATTTTAAACATAGTAGAATAGCTGTACCTGGGTTTTCAATTGAAGGAGGAAAATTTAGTGATTTCTCAATTGAAGGAGGAAAACTTGGTTATGCTTCGATTTTAAATGGTGAATTTGATCGATTTAATATTAGTGGAAATACTGAATTTCGTTTTTTAGACATTTCAGGGGGGATTTTTCCTAATAAATTATCCATCAAAGGGGATCCTAAATTTGATCAGTTTACTATTAAAAAAGTAAATGAGTCTAATAATGTCAAAGTATATATTAAAGGAGGAGAATTCGAAAGTATTTGCTTTGAGGAATCAGAGCTAAAATGTACAGAAATTCAGAACGCAAAAATCAAAAATGACTTTTCAATTAATAATTGTCACTATACAGGTTATTGTAAAATACTTGAAAATAGTTGTATAAACCAATTGACTGTTCAGAATAAGTGTCAATTTGATCATGGTCTTTTAATAGAAAAGGCAAGTACAAAAAAAATTACTTTAGCAAATAGTTTTTTTAAGAATAAATCATCCGTTTTTGCTGAATGTCTATCTTTTATTAATGGAAATCATAATACCCTTAGTATTTATAGTTGTGAGTTATTAAAGAAATTTTATATTTCCAATGGGACATTTAAGGGTAAGGTATTTATTTCTAGAAATGAATTTGGAAAAGATTTTGTAATCAATGGAGGTTCTTTTGAGGATGAAATAAAAATTACAGAGGAGGGAGATACTGAAGGTAATTTTGAAATTTCCAATGGGATATTTAAGGGTAAGGTATTTATTTCTCCAAATGAACTTGAAAAAGGTTTTGTAATCAATGGAGGTTCTTTTGAGGATGAAGTAAAGATTACAGGAGGAAAATTTAAAGGTGACTTTAAAATCTCTAAAGGAGAATTTGAAAAGTCTGTAGTGTTTGAAGGAGGGACTTTCTATAAAGATTTAAAAATAACTGGTGGCAATTTTAAAGAAAAGCTAATTATTAAAAAAGAATCAAAGAAGATCAAATAATGATTATAGTTAGTGGAGGTACTATAAATGAATTAGTCATTGGCCCTTTTAATGAAGAGGAGCAAATTAAAGTGGATTGTAGCGTTTCCAACGACATTAGTATAAAAGGGGCCGATTTAAATGATAACAGTCCTATAACTCAACTCATCTTAAAAGGTAAAATTTCCTCAGACGCAACCCTTGAATGTGCAGATTTACAGATTAACACTCTAAAAATGGAAAAGCTCGTCAATAATGGAAGGCTTTATCTAAGAAATTGTAAAGGACAAGCTTCAAAAAGTGAGGTAATTATTGAAAGTTCTCGTTTGGGCAATACCACTTTTGAAAACTTTGATTTTAATTCATTTGAGAAATTACGGATTGTACATAGCAACTTGAATGAGATTGAAACCTATGAAATGCATTTCCCTGGTTTAGATGGGAATAATAAAATCAAGACTTCAATATCTGAGCTAAATAACAATAACTCTATTTCCGAAGAGTATAGGCGCCAGTCCGAGTTTTATAATAATCTGATGCTTGCAATGCAGAAGCAAGGTAACCGTACACAAGAAAACTTATACTATGCTTCACACTTAGAAACAAAAAGAAAGTATTTAAAAGAAAATAAACAAGAAAAATACTGGGGAAAATTACCGGAAATTATTTCATTGTCCTCTCACAAATATTCTTCAGACTATAGTCAAAATTGGATGATCCCAATTGTCTGGCTTTTATCCTTTGGCCTATTTTGCTTTTATCCTTATTACATTGGATTATTATATGATGACATTCAAAGTGCCATATGTTTTTTGACAATAGGATTTATTTTCTTTTTTTCAATCTTTTTTAGCTTGTCTAAGTCTAAAATAAATTGGCATGAAATTCCAATTCCTTTAGCCTGTTTTGGAGCAGTTTGTATAATCATTTCCATTTTCTCTGTTTTTCCATCATATCTATCAATTATTGATTGGACTTATTTTATAGGCAAATACAGTGAGTTTATTTTACCAACACATAAATTAGACTTTTTATGTAATGATCCCAATGGTTGGATAGTGTTAGACTTTTTTAATCGAATCATCGCAGGCTACCTCATCTATCAAATGATTGTTGCCTTTCGGAGGTCAGGAAAGAAGTAAAGCCTTATTTACTTCTCCTCAATTTATTCAGATAAAATTTAATTAATATCATGAGCATTATTATCTGTGGTATTTTTGGGAGTTGTCACAGTCCCAAGAAAAACCGCTTGGAAGCTGTTAAAATCAGATAAGGAATGCTTAACCAGTCGAAAAGCCTGCCTTAACCAACAGGATAATACTACCTGTTATCAGGCCTGATTCCAAATAGGTGGTGCATTGGCCAATACCTTGGGAGAAATATTTCCACACCTTCCACCAATTCCATCCTTATTATATAGGGACGTCATCAATCGGCAATTCAAAGCCCGTCTGTGCAATCACTATAATTATGATCTGGAAACTTTGGCGTACCAGGCAAAATAATAACACAGATTCAGACTGGTTTTCCCACCGGGAATTTCGTCTGAATCCGTCTTATTCCTACCGGTTACTTTCATTAAAAGTGCGTCCCGGTTCCAAAAAATTTGGTTGAGTTATTGAATCAGGCGTATGGCTTGCCGTATGCCATACGGTATGGTTTTACCACTTTTCCAGATGCCTTTGGAAATCTATGTGGGTTGGCGAAAGATCAAAGAAATCGTGAAGGGAATCAGAGCTGTTAAGTTTAAATTTGGTATTAAACCAAAGAAACTACCTGTAGAGCAGGATATCAGACTGACTACAGGAACATATGTTAAGACATAGCTTTGTTACTAGTTCTACATCTTGACATTTATTAGGGCTAGGAACCAACTTACAATATATTCAAAACTTATTGGGGTATACTTCCGCTAAAACAACAGAAATATATACCTAAATATAAGTCAAAAAGCACTGGAAAATATGAATAACCCCTTGGATAATTTGGCAGTATAGCTAAATTTGGGGAGTTAAAGATAAGCGAAAAATAACAGGGATAATACAATTGGAAATAGGGAGTGGTTCCGGTTATTCCAATGTTGTGTGGCATACAAAAAAACCAACGTGTAAACAGGCATATTTGCTTACCCAAAAGTTAAATGCTCATGCCTCGCAAGCAAAAGAGCCTGTTTTTTTGGGCCAACGCTAGGACAGAAAAAATGAACTTTGAAACTGATAAAAAGAACTTTAAATAGATGGCAAAAAAGAACGGAAACGGAACGGAAGAACCGTTGGAAAAACAACTCTGGAAATCGGCAGACAAGCTGAGAAAAAACATTGATGCTGCGGAATACAAACACGTAGTACTCGGACTGATTTTTTTGAAATACATCTCGGATGCGTTTGAAGAACTCTACGACAAATTGAAAGCCGGAGAAGGCGAATATGCCGGAGCCGACCCGGAGGACAAAGACGAATACAAAGCCGAAAATGTCTTCTTCGTTCCGGAAAAAGCCCGTTGGTCTTATTTGCTCTCGCAAGCCAAACAACCCACTATTGGAAAATCGGTGGATGAAGCCATGGACTTCATTGAAAAGGAAAACGTATCGCTAAAAAGCGTTTTGCCAAAAGTATATGCACGGCAGAATCTTGACCCGACCAGTTTGGGTGAACTCATTGACTTGATCGGTAACATTGCCCTTGGTGATGCCAAAGCCAGAAGTGCTGATGTGCTTGGGCATGTTTTTGAATACTTCCTTGGTGAATTCGCCTTGGCAGAAGGTAAAAAGGGCGGCCAGTTCTACACGCCAAGGAGCGTTGTTGAACTCTTGGTAGAAATGCTAGAACCCTACAAAGGCAGAGTGTTTGACCCTTGCTGTGGTTCGGGTGGAATGTTTGTGCAGTCAGAAGAATTTGTAACAGAGCATCAGGGGAAAATCAACGATATTTCTATTTACGGACAGGAAAGCAATCAAACCACCTGGCGATTGGCAAAAATGAACTTGGCCATTAGGGGTATTGACAGCTCACAGGTGAAATGGAACAATGAAGGGTCGTTTTTGAACGATGCCCACAAAGACTTGAAAGCCGATTACATCATTGCCAATCCACCCTTTAACGTAAGTGACTGGAGCGGTGATTTGCTCCGCAAAGACGGACGCTGGAAATACGGTACACCACCCACAGGAAATGCCAACTACGCCTGGATTCAGCATTTCCTATATCACTTAGCACCGAGCGGACAAGCAGGTTTTGTTTTGGCAAAAGGCGCATTAACTTCTAAAAGTGGTGGTGAAGGTGACATCAGAAAAGAACTGGTAGAAGCCGATTTGATTGACTGCATCGTCAACCTACCTGCCAAGTTGTTTTTGAACACTCAAATTCCTGCTTCGCTATGGTTTATGAGCCGTAACCGCAGCGGTAAGGGCAACGGTTTGTCCTTCCCCTATAGAAACCGAACAGGCGAAATTCTCTTTATTGATGCCCGCAACTTAGGTCATTTGATCAACCGCAGAACCAAAGTGCTTTCTGAAGATGATATCCAAACCATTGCAGACACCTACCATAACTGGCGAAACACCGATGGGAACTACGAAGACGTAAAAGGCTTCTGTGCTTCTGCCACCAAAGAACGAGTAGCCGAATTGGACTATGTACTCACCCCAGGCCGCTATGTAGGCTTGGCAGAGGAAGAAGATGACTTTGACTTTACGGAACGCTTTACCAGCCTAAAAGCTGAGTTTGAAGCCCAACTCAAAGAAGAAGCCGAACTCAACGAACGCATTGCCGCTAACCTTCAAAAAGTGAAAATTGATGAGTGAGTGGAAGGATACCGAGGTAGGTAGAATCCCTGCATCCTGGAAAATGGGGACACTGGGGGAAATCAGCAGTCTTCTAACAGATGGATCGCATTCTTCTCCTAAAATAAGTCAGTCGGATAATCTAATGGCTTCCGTGAAAGATATGCGGTACAATCACTTTGACTTTTCAGATTGTAAAACCATTTCAGATGATGATTTTGAAAAATTAGTCAAGGGGAAGTGTAGTCCAGAATATGGCGATATTCTTTTATCAAAAGATGGTGCTAATTGTTTAGATATCATATTCGTCTACAAGCAAAGCGAAAAGATTGTTCTGCTCTCGTCCATTGCAATTGCAAGACTTGAAAAAGGATATAACCCAGATTTCTATCGGTATTATCTGCTTTCCCCACAGGTTCAAGACTTAATGAAAAACAACTACGTTTCAGGGTCAGCTATACCCAGAGTAATTCTAAAAGATTTTAAAAATGTTCCTGTTCCATTAATCCCTTTAGTCACTCAAAACTCAATCGCAGAAGTCCTTTCCAGCTTAGACGACAAAATAGACCTGCTGCACCGCCAAAACCAAACCCTGGAGCTAATGGCGGAGACGCTGTTTCGGCAGTGGTTTGTGGAGAATTCTAATCCTGAATGGGAAGAAAGGCCTTTGAGTTCAATAGCCACATTTTTAAATGGATTGGCTTGCCAAAAATATCTACCACAAAATGATGTGGACAAGTTGCCAGTTTTGAAAATCAAAGAATTGAGAAATGGTATTACCGAAGATTGCGATTGGTGTACTACAGAAGTTGATGAAAAGTACATAGTAGAAAATGGCGATGTAATTTTCTCATGGTCAGCGTCATTGATGGTCAAGATATGGGATGGTGAAACCTGCATTTTGAATCAACATCTTTTCAAGGTAACATCAGATGAATTTCCAAAATGGTATTTCTACTTGTGGAGTAAGTTCCATCTTGACCAATTTATTGCAATAGCGAGAGCACATGCAACAACAATGGGGCACATCAAAAGAGGAGATTTAGATGAAGCAATGGTATTGACACCTTCTGAGGATGAAATCAATGAAATGAGTGCTCATTTTGAGCCTGTCATTGATAAAATCACTGTCAATAATCGACAAATAAGTAAGCTAGTTGCCTTTAGGGATACCCTTCTTCCAAAACTCATGAGTGGTGAAATAAGCATTGACACAGATGAATAAACTCAAAACTGTCATAGAAGAATATCGCAATTGGGCTGGTTTATCGACTTACATTGACCGCATAGAAACTCATATTGAAATTGATTTCAGTCACTCACTTGAAAATGCAAAAGCTCTATTGGAAAGTGTTGGAAAAGAAATCTGTGATAAAAATGGCGTTGAGTTAGGCATAAAACCTTCTGTGAATAGTGTTTTAAAGAAATGCTTTTCTTCTATGGGTTACGCAAATGGAACTTTGGTCAATCAAGTTTCATCAGCTTTGGCGACCATTGCACAACAAGTTGGTGAATTAAGAAACGATATAGGATTGACTTCTCACGGTAAATCTTTAGAAGAAATCAAACAGCGGAACAGCAAAGTTGATGTAATTACCAGAGAGTTTTTAATTGATACGGTTGAAACAGTTTGCGTTTTCATTATCAGAAACTACGAAAGCAAAAAAGAAAAGAAAGCGGCTGAGCAACTTGAAGATACTTTGGACTATTGGGAAGCTGACGACTTCAACGAATTTTGGGATGATTCTTTTGGCGAATTTAAAATGGGCGATTACTCATATCCTGCAAGTGAAATTCTGTTCAATGTTGACAAACAAGCCTATGTAAACGAATACAAAGCATACACCGAAACTGAAGAATGACAAGAATAACCGAAAACACCATAGAAGATTTTGCCATCAAATTGTTAGAAGGGTTAGGTTATGAATACATCTACGCCCCAAGCATTGCTCATGATGGCGAAAACCCGGAACGTAGTTCTTACGAAGAAATATTGCTAACTAATCGCATGGTAGAAGCGGTGCGGAGAATCAATCCAAATGTTCCACTTGCAGCACAGGAAGAAGCCATCAAAGAAATTCAGCGCATCCATTCGCCCGAGTTATTGACCAACAACGAGAACTTTCATCGCCTATTAACAGAAGGCATCCAAGTTAGTTATCAGAAAGATGGTCAACAAAGAGGCGATTTGGTGTGGTTGATAGATTTCAACACACCTGAAAACAACGACTTTATTGTTGCCAATCAATTTACGGTGGTAGAAGATGGCGTAAACAAACGCCCGGATGTGATTTTGTTTGTCAACGGCATTCCTTTGGTGGTGATCGAACTGAAAAATGCAGTCGATGAAAACGCCACCATCAGATCTGCTTTCCGCCAGATAGAAACCTACAAAGCAGTTATTCCTAGCCTTTTTACATATAATGCTTTCACCGTTATTTCAGACGGATTGGAAGCCCGATCCGGAACCCTTTCATCGGGTATGAGCCGCTTTATGGCCTGGAAATCGGCAGACGGAAAAGAAGAAGCATCGCACTTGGTAAGCCAAATGGAAACGCTTATCAAAGGCATGCTGAACAAAGAAACCTTGCTCGATTTGATACGGCATTTCATCGTTTTTGAAAAATCGAAAAAGGAAGATACGGAAACAGGGGTAACGACCATTTCAACTATAAAGAAATTAGCGGCTTATCATCAATTCTATGCGGTGAACCGTGCAGTTGAATCTGCCATGAGAGCCACTGGCTACAACGTTGAGAAAGAAACGCCAACCAGCATGGTGATGGAATCGCCAGAAAATTATGGTGTGGCTGGTGTAAAATCACAACCTTCAGGAGATAGAAAAGGTGGTGTGGTTTGGCATACCCAAGGAAGTGGAAAATCTCTTTCCATGGTTTTCTTTACTGGTAAAATTGTGTTGGCTTTGGACAATCCCACCGTTGTGGTCATCACCGACCGTAACGATTTGGACGACCAACTCTTTGATACTTTTGTTGCATCCACCCAGCTCTTACGTCAAGAACCCAAGCAAATTGAAAACCGAAACGATTTAAAAGAAAAACTGAAAGTAGCTTCGGGTGGTGTGATTTTCACCACCATTCAAAAGTTCTCACCCGAAGAAGGTAATGTATATGAAACCCTTTCGGAAAGAGAAAACATTGTGGTGATTGCCGATGAAGCTCACCGAACACAATACGGTTTTAAAGCCAAAACGGTAGATGACAAAGACGAACAAGGCAATGTGATAGGAAAGAAAACCGTGTACGGTTTTGCCAAATACATGCGTGATGCTTTGCCCAATGCCACTTACATCGGTTTTACAGGAACTCCCATTGAAAGCACAGATGTCAACACACCTGCTGTTTTCGGAAATTACATTGACGTTTACGACATCGCTCAGGCGGTGGAAGACGGGGCAACGGTTCGTATTTACTATGAAAGTCGCCTAGCTAAGGTTAAGCTCACAGAAGAGGGAAAAAAAATAATAGAAGAGCATGAGGATTTTGAAAAGTTGATAGAATGGGAAAATCCTGAATTTTCTAATGCCACCCAAAGAGCTAAGGCTAAATGGACAAGGCTGGAAGCCTTAATTGGAAGTGAAAACAGAATAAAGAATATAGCCAACGACATTATTCAACACTTTGGGCAGCGGCAAGAAGTGTTTGAAGGCAAAGGAATGATTGTGACCATGTCCAGAAGGATTGCCGCTGATTTGTATGAAGAAATCGTCAAGCTCAAACCCGAATGGCATTCAGCCGATTTGGACAAAGGTGCGATTAAAGTGGTAATGACTTCATCATCTTCCGATGGACCGAAAATCGCCAAACATCATACCACCAAACAACAGCGTAGAACCCTTGCCGAACGGATGAAAGACCCTGATGACGAATTGAAATTGGTCATCGTTCGGGATATGTGGCTCACAGGTTTTGATGCCCCAAGCATGCACTCGCTTTACATTGACAAACCGATGAAAGGCCACAATTTGATGCAAGCGATTGCACGAGTTAACCGGGTGTATAAAGACAAACCCGGTGGATTGGTAGTGGATTATTTGGGCATTGCTTCCGACTTGAAAAAAGCACTTTCCTTCTACTCAGATGCCGGAGGAAAAGGAGACCCAACCATTGTCCAAGAACAAGCGGTTGAATTGATGTTAGAGAAACTGGAAGTAGTTTCGCAGATGTTCAGCGGTTTCCCATATGAAGATTATTTCCAAGCGGAAACTGGTCAGAAGCTTTCCATGATTCTAGCAGCCGAAGAACACATTCTCGGTTTAGAAGATGGTAAGAAAAGATACATTAATGAAGTAACCGCCTTGTCTAAAGCTTTTGCCATTGCCGTTCCCCATGAACAAGCCATGGATGTGAAGGATGAAGTTTCTTTTTTTCAAGCGGTTAAAGCAAGATTAGTTAAGTTTGACGGAACAGGTTCTGGAAGAACGGACGAAGAAATTGAATCGACCATTCGTCAAGTCATTGACCAAGCGTTGGTTTCAGAACAAGTGATTGATGTTTTTGATGCGGCAGGAATCAAGAAACCGGATATTTCCATTCTTTCAGAAGACTTCTTGATGGAACTAAAAGGCATGAAGCATAAGAATGTGGCACTTGAAGTCTTGAAAAAGCTGCTCAATGATGAAATAAAAGCACGTTCCAAAAAGAACCTGGTAAAGAGTCAGTCACTGAAAGAAATGTTGGAAAATTCTATTAAGAAATATCACAACAAGATTTTGACGGCTGCTGAAGTGATGGATGAGCTCATTAAGTTGAGTAAGGAAATCGTCAACATAGACAGTGAAGCTCAAAAACTTGGACTTTCTGACTTTGAGTACGCATTCTATACGGCAGTAGCCAACAACGATTCTGCAAAACAACTCATGCAGCAAGACAAGTTGAGAGAGCTTGCCGTGATATTAACAGAACAAGTGAAGCAAAATGCATCGATCGACTGGACAATAAAAGAAAGTGTCCGAGCGAAACTGAAAGTAATCATTAAAAGAACCCTAAGACAATACGGCTACCCGCCTGATATGCAAAAGCTGGCTACTGAAACCGTGCTGAAACAGGCAGAGATGATTGCAAAAGAACTAACAACTGACTGATAAATACCAACGCTCAAGGCAGACACACAAGCTAAAGCTTGTTAAAGAGTATGTCTGAGTCAACACACGGTTACAAAAGAAAAAAGTCGAGTAGGTAGAAGATGAGCCTCACTCACTAAGCCTTTCACATCATAAGGTTAGGTGTACTAGCCACCACTTGATCTGACAGGTCATAATTATCGGTCACTATATTCCTTTGGCGAGCTACATCCATCTTGTTCAAGCTCCGGATATAGCAGAGCGTTGCTACTACCTCATACAGTTCACTGTATCCTCCTAAAAATGTCAAATTTTCATCCTAAAAAGGGCGTTGATACTGAGTGGTCATTTTGGGTGTAGCGGGTCAACTGGGGGGGGAATTGTGACCTTGTGGCCAGGCCTCTCTTTTGGAACCTCTTCTGCGCATAGGTAACTTGTGCGATTGGCTGCAAGTTTTATGCGTATTCCATTGGGATAGCATATGATACGACATGGAAATTATACCTCATATTGTACAGCGCTTTTCATTTGGAGAATAATCCCAATAACCGCTCCCAAAATGTTTTCTTAGGTTTTGTATGCAATTCGGACGGTTTCAAATCAATATTTGGACTTGTTTCAACTGGCAAACTTTTTTGCTCAACATGAGTGATTTTTGCTCTTTCTCTCTCAAACGATGGTAGTTCTGGCTTTTTGGCTTCAATTTCTTCTTGTTTAGGAAGTTCATTGCTACACTCTCTACCATTAATTATGGTTTCCCAATTTGGATCATGTAATCTTTTTGCAAACCTTTGTTTTCTAAAATATCCACTTAATTGCTTTTGTAATTTCTGAACATCACCTTGAAACTTTATTTTATGCCAAATGTCAACTTCTATTGCTGTAAGATTATTATTCCGATAGAATTTTTTCTTTGAATTTTTAACCCGATTAGAAAGATGCAGTTCAATGATGATCATTGAGTTTACAGGAAAACCGAATTTATTTTCCTTGCAAATACGACAGTATAAATCTGCCTTATACTTTCCATCTTCAAATGGTTGCTCAATAATTACCTCTGAAAAAAAAATTGAATCCTCTATTTCTCCAATTTTGATATTTAGTGATTTTAAATCAGAGATTATTTTTTTCGAGAGTTGATGCTCAATGCTTTCTCCTCCTCCAGAGTTTTTATTTCCCCCATGACCAGGTTTAAATGCAAAATGAGGCTTTTGTTTTGTGGAATTAACTTTCGCGATCATTGGTATATGATGCCATAATGAAAAGTAGGTTCTTCCTTCCCAAGCTGAAGGAGTCTCACCATTCAATCCTTGAATAACATCATATATGGAAATTATCTTACTATCAGGATTATTTTCTAAATGAGCAAGGTATTTCATTACTTGTTTTTATCCATAGTAAAAAATTAATGCCTCAGTGAGTAAATTGCCCGTTGGATCAATTCCAACTTCTTTATGCCGTACAACGGTTTGGGTTATGAGCAGTAGCATCCCACAGGGTACTATTGCTTATTGGTTTTGTTGTCCCAGGTTTTTATTTTTTTCTTGTTTTCAATCAGCTTTTCAGAATTAAATCCAATCATCGGGTCGGTTCGCATCCAAAAACGCTTTCGAGCCTCATTCAATTCTTTATTGATGTTTCGACTTGCAAAGATCTCCTTAAACTTCTCAAGCGATTGGTTCATTCGTTTGGTGGAGCTTAACCATAGTTCAGCATCAACTTCTTCCAACAGTTTATTTAAATTTCGAACAGCATTCCTGTTAAACTCGGAATATCCATCAATATGGATTTCATCTGGCTTCCAACTTGGTGTCGTTATCAAAACACCGTCCAAATCAAGTATTATAACGTTCTTTATTTAATTGGGCGCAACAACTATATAATTACCAATAAAACTGTATTTATTTTGTAGTAACTAAGATAATAAATCTCTCAGAAAAGTATTTGGGTATGGCACATTTTCCAATAAATATGGAGTGCCCAAACCGTCTGAGAAGATGGAATAGGTTTCTCCTTCTACAATGGCACAAAATTGCCTTCGTCAAAGACCCAGGTGATCAGGTTTTCTACGGGTTCGGGTTTAAACGATTGAATAAATTGAAAATAAAACGAACATCAGTCTTTCCAATGAGTTTTGGTTAATTTACCTGTCAGGGATGGTGGAACCACTGTTAGCTCCCAGTCCTCTTCCTTTGTTTGGTGGAGAATGATCATGCATCCTTTCGGTAAAGTGCCGTCCTCTGAAAATTCCAATTCCTTAATTTTACACGAAGTCGTGATGCCGTTGCTGTCTATCTGGCATTGAAAGGGCTCGCCCGTATGTCCATAAAAATGATAATGAAAAATCACCTGGTCCAGTGTGTGACGGATTTCGGGCATTCCATACCCCCGTTGACTTGCATCGTCTTTGTCATGCGAGAGCAAAATATCAAAGTGTTCGTTTGTTTGGAACAGGGATGCTAACTGTTTCCGTTCATACTCCTGGATAAAGCGTTTTGCCGTCCGTCCTTTTCGGTCACCAATCCTTCCGATCCCCACAAAGCTCAACCGTTTATCCCCCTTTCGAAAGGTTTGAATATGACCTGTTTTGCAGATCCATACCCTTTGATAGACATCTATGGGAAACCGTGAAGCCTTACCACTTTTTTGTTCTAAGGCATCCAGATAGTCGTGGTCTTCATGATTCCCCCGAACACAAATCATATGCAAATCGAGCTGTTGGAGATAAGCCTTGATGGTCGCCTTTTCTTGGACAAAATCCTCATGGAAACCCAATTCATCCCGGTCGTACCGGGCATGTTTCAGAGTGGCCTTATCCAATGCCTTCAAATCGGGATAGGCTCCTAAATCCCCGCATTGTAAAATCAAATCCACTTTCTCCCCAGTCTCCTGTTGATACAAATCCACCAGTTTAAACGGGAGTAATAGTTTTCCATGAAGGTCTGCAAAAATCGCGATGCGCATATTGGATCAATTTTTTTCTTATCTATTACACTTAGTTCACGAACGAGATGCTTGCGACAGTATTGGGGAAATTTAGTTTATAACATAGTTACTCGCTAATAACTCAACATAGCTATCATACCCTTCAATCAAATAATGTTTTAAATTTAATCTATTTCTAGGATCATACCTTTCTTTGGATTCTTTTAACCAATGAGAATCATCTATTTGGTAAAATCCAGATGAAGGATGATACCCATTAATAACCCAAAACTCATACTCCGATACATTTTCTTCATTAATATCTAATATTTCAAAATTTTCATAATTGCTCTCTTGAAAATTTAATGAGATACACTTTAACTCGGCGACTAACTTAAATTCTATTTGAATAGTTGTGCGTTTTTCCTTTTGCTTAAAGTCCTCCAAAAGGAATGATTCTAATTTTATTTTAGCACTGTTTCTTTCTTTATATTCTACAAATAAATCTGTAGTAGATATTTTAAAATCTACTTCCTCTGGGATCAAAATCTTCATAGGTATCTTCAAACTTCAAATGTTTACTTACAACTACTATTAACTTTTTTTAGAAAGCCAGATCCATCTTTATTTTTGGTAATATTAATAGTTTTTGAAGGAGGTCTGTTTTTAATATCGGCAACTAGATGTGGAGGGACTCTATCATAAGGAACTTTTATAGTCATATCCGGAGTTTTTCCTGACTCCACTATTGCCGCCAACCCTCTATTATTTAGTGTAACATTTTTACCTGTCGCGGGATCAACAGTATATGAAATAACCATTACATTTGGATCAATTTTTCCTGCCTTTATATCACTAGACACATCAGTTATTGATTGACCAATTATTACATCATCAGCTTGAGAACCTATACTACTAAAATTTGGAGCTATCCTATCTTGCCCAAAATATATGTCTTTTGGAAATTCTGTTACTTCTCCAACAGAAAATGGATCAAAACTACTTAACCCAAAAACATCCACCCAAGCATTACTATCATGCACATAAGCATAAATATTCGGATTATTCCCCGCCAAGCCAATCGGATCCTGGGAAATATACGTCCCTGATTCAGGCGAATAGTACCGAAAACGGTTGTAGTACAAGCCCGTCTCTACATCCTCGTACTGTCCTTGGTTCCGGAAGGGACAATCTTGAAAGGGACAATCTTGAATCGAGCCTCTTTCTAAAGTTCGGATCTTTCCATAGATGTCCAATTCGGCTTGCCAAACCAGGTTGCCTACGTGGTTGTACATCAGGCATGGAGTACCCAAATAATCCGATACGATGGAATAGGTTTCTCCTAAAAAAAATTTAGCCGAAGAAATTATATACACCTCTTTCGCTAAATTGAAACCGTCAAGACTCCTCCTACAGTTGTAGTTTTTATTTGAAATGAAAATTCTTAATAATCAACTAGATGATTCTTTGTGCTCTATATAAGCATTACTGTTTAACTTTTGCCTCTTATCGAGCATTTTAAGTATTCGTATATTCTCAAAAACGGATTTAGCTGTTTGGCTGAGAGTTTCTAATTGATGAAGACTAAGTTCAATAGAAACAAAACCCTCATTAAACTCTATTTTTTGTAAATCTTGTACTCTTAATTGAAGAGTTGCTTTTTCAAATTTACTTTCAACCATATATAAAGCGTCTATGGTCCCAAATTGGCTTTTATTATCCTTACTTTCAAGAAGATATGCGCCAGTATATAATTTTTTTTTCATGTTATTTTTTGCATTTTATTATCGGTTGTTCATCCAAGTCTAATGGCATTCCCCCGTCTAACAATTTATTTAGCTTATTGATATTATCTACAAAATTAGTTTTTACATAGTTTAAGCCAGCTTCTTGTGCCACATACAATGTTCGATTGTTCAGAGTTACAATATTTTGCCCCCCATTTAATTCCATTACATTTAGCTGTAATCCATTAGGTAATTTTCCCTCTTTTGCGGTTTGCTCTATGGCTTCTTTCGATGTTTTTCCCCTCCAAGGCCCCTCATTAAATTTATCACTAATAGAATTCTGAGTAAATTGAATATCCCAGGGATCCATTAGCCCAAGTGGGTCTATTCTCATGTTACTACCACTGACATACCCATAAATATTCGGATTGTTCCCCGCCAAGCCAATCGGATCCTGGGAAATATACATCCCACTGTTTCCATCGTAATACCGGAAGCGGTTGTACATTAAGCCATCCAACTCTGCATCTTCGTACTGCCCCTGGTTCCGGAAAGGAATGAAGTGTTGCTCTCCTTTGGTTTGGCTGCGGATATTGCCATAAATATTGTATTCCACCTCCCAAACAAGATTCCCCACTCCGTTGTAGGCGGCAATGGGTTTGCCAATGTAATCGGTGACAATGCTGCTGGGCCCCTATTTTGATGGTCTTTGTAGAAGAGGGAGATATAAAAAAGCCCATGAGTCATTATTCATGGGCTTTTTTGATCAACTTTAGAATAAGATATTTTTAGCTCATTAAACTATTGTCTGTTGCATTCCCATCAAACCACCCTAAGTGTTTAGCTTTTAGTAATAGGCATAAAAGCAGTTATCAATTAAAGTAAGCAAGCCATCAACCCGGTCATCTTTAATCTTTACACACTGAGATTCGAGCGCTTTTAATTCTTGAAAAACACCTGCATCTTCTTGCTCCATTTTTTCAAAGGTCTCACTATTTATAAGTGATAAGGTAGCGATGAGAAGCCGTTCAAATTCCGGATCTGTTTTTTTAAGTTGATACCCCTTTATGAACTCCATCGCATTTTCTAAAATAAATCCTTGGTAATGCTCATGCGTGTCAAATAACAATGATAAATTTTCCTGAACTTTATATATCTGACAGGCATCTTCGTATTTAGAAGATAAAGCGATTAATTGCTTACTTTTTAAGTCCAATATTGAAAAACTTAATTCCTCAAAAAACACTTTTTTCTCTCTTTTTATTTTTAGGAGAAGTTGTTCAAGTGGTTTCTTATCAAAATGAACTTTACGAGTTTCAAAAAAGCCCTTTTCAAGGAGGAAATTTTGAGGAACCCCTAAGCTGATGTTTCCCCAAAAATTCGGACAGTAAATTAAGTTTAAAAATAAACAATTAAATTTACTGATATGACGAGAAGGAAATTCACATCGGCTTTTAAGACCAAGGTAGTTTTGGCAGTCTTAAAAGAGCGGGAAAGTTTATCGGAACTTGCCCAAAAGTATGAGGTTCACCCCCAGCAGATCAGGACATGGAAACGGGAATTTCTAAAAGGCGCAGAAAATGTATTCAGCCATGGTGAAAAGAAAAGCGCCAGGACGGAAGCCGAAGAAAAAGAAGAAAAGTTATTGAAAATCATCGGCCGGCAAAAAGTGGAACTTGATTTTTTAAAAAAAGCCTTGTCGTGAAAAAAACAGTACCGGAACGCAAGTCCATGATAGACAAGGATTATGCAAGCCTGAGCCTGGTACAACATGTGTTTTATTGTCGATAAGCCGCTCAAGCCTGTATTACAAGCCCTGTGGGGAATCCGGGCTGAACCTTGAGTTGATGCGCTTGATGGATGCACACTACCTGGACCACCCCTACAAAGGAGCCGGTCGCATGCACACCTGGCTGACCAAAGACCTCGGGTATAAAGTCAGCCTGAACCGTATAGAACGCCTGTATTACAGAAAAATGGGGTTGCGTTCATTGCTGCCTGGTCCCCATACTTCCAAACCGAGCCAGGAAAACCCGGTGTACCCCCTACCTTTTGAGGGGCCTGGAAATCAGTCACCCCAATCAAGTGTGGGCCACCGACATTACATATATACCGATGAAAAACGGATTTATGTACCTGATGGCCATCATCGACCTGTACAGCCGTTATGTGGTACACTGGTCGGTATCCAACAGCATGGAGGCCGAATGGTGCACCAAGGTCTTTAAGGAAGCTGTGGAAAGACAGGGAGCCCCCAAGATTTTAAATACCGATCAGGGCAGCCAGTTTACCAGCGAGGTTTTTAGCAAAGCAGTGCTGGCACACAGCCAGCTTTCCATGGACGGCAAAGGAAGGGCCACCGACAATGCCTTTATAGAAAGGCTATGGAGAACGGTAAAATATGAAAAGGTATATTTGGAGCCCCCTACCGATGGGGTGCACCTTTATCACATACTGCACAGCTTTTTTGATGAATACAACCATAAAAGAAGGCACAACAGCATTGAAGATGACAGACCAAAGGATCGGTATTTCTCTTGTAACCCACCCCGTAATAATCAAGTCCGGGCGGCTTAAAAGAAAAATAGCAAACTAAGAAATGAGCAAGAACTGTCTGAAACATTGGGGGGAGATCAGTTCCTGAAATGGGAATTTTTAACCCAAAGGATGAAATTTAAACATGCTCTAAAACTAAGTATTTTGTAGAAAAGAGACTTCAAGGTAAAAAAGGAGGGGTGTACTCTGAAGGTTTCAATTGTATGGTGATATTATCGGGAACCCTTCCTTTTATTTCTTTCAGGGGATTATGAGCTAAAGTTATCAAACACTTTCCCTTTATTTTATACAACCACTCTGTATCAAACTCCTTAATTTGATTTCCCGCTAGATGGAGTTCTTCTAAAAAAATCAACTCCTCATCAATCTCCTCAATCAAATTACAAGAAAGGTACAAGTATTTTAAACTGTGTGAAGGGATATTTTCTATTTTTCTAATCTCATTAAAATGCAATATCAAAACCTCCAAGTTTAATAAATTTTCCAAGCCTTTGATTTGCTCAATTGGGTTATAAGCGAGGTTTAATTCCTTAAGTTGTGATAAGTTATTTAAACCTTGCAGTTGTAGAATTCGGTTTGAACTCAAATCTAAAGTTTCTAACGTTTCTAAGTGATTCAAACCTTCAATCTTGGTAATCTGGGATGAACTTAGACTAAGCTCTCTGAGTTGATTCATCTTCTCAAACCCCTTTATCCCTGCTATCGGATTGTTACCCAAATCTAATACTTCTAACCTAGGAAATCTTTCCAACCCTGTAATTTGACTAATTCCACAACCATTTAATAGTAATGTTTTGAGGGAAGGAATAGCACAAATATTGTCAATATTATCAATTTTGTTGCCATCCAAATCTAACACCTTCAGACACTTAAGACATTCCAACCCTTCAATAGAATTAATATCTATACATCCTAAGACTAATTTTTTAAGACAAGATAATGTTGTTATTTCTTCTAGTTTTGAGATACGGTTACGAGACAAGTCTAATTCTTCAAGTCGTGTGAATGTTTTTATCCCTTCTATATTTTTAATCTCACATTCTATTAGAGATAAGACTCTCAGGTGTTTGGCAATAGGTGACAACCTATGTAAGTGTTGAAGTTTAACTTCTTCCAGATATAATGCTACAATATTTCCAAACATATCTACACTGTAGGTATGTTTATCTTCTATAGGTAGATTAGATTCTATTAATTCTATATTAAAATCTCTTTCTAGTTTCTTGATAAATTCACTCATTAGTTACAACCCTTTAAACTCTTAAACTTTGCTGCATTATCTTTTCCTTTTGGATTTATATTTGCCCCCAATCTTCTAAGTACCTCTTCTGCATATGAAAAACAGTCCATTTTATTAAGTTTGTATTTTTTTCCTGTATATTTATTCTTTATATCACTTACAGCACTTACCGCATCGTCTCCTTCTTTTTTAACTATTACATCTATGGAGTCAACTATATCATTATCATTTCCAATATATTTGTCTGTCTTAATTAATATTTTATTATTACTATTCTTAGTAAGGTGCGTTACATTCTCTTCTTCCGTACCAGGAAATGCAACTTTATAATGAACTTGATTATTTCTTTTATAAAAGAATTTTATTAATTGAGCCTTTAATTCTGTGAGCCCCAATACATCCACCCAAACATTACTATCACTGACATACGCATAAATATTCGGATTATTTCCTACTAACCCAATCGGATCCTGCGAAATATACGTTCCCGATTCAGGCGAATAGTACCGGAAGCGGTTGTAGTACAAGCCTGTCTCTGCATCCTCGTACTGGCCTTGGTAACGGAAGGGACAGTCTTGAATTGAGCCTCTTTCCAGGGTTCGGATCTTTCCATAGATGTCCAATTCGGCTTGCCAAACCAGGTTGCCTACATGGTTGTACATCAGGCATGGAGTACCCAAATAGTCTGAGACGGTGGAATAGGTTTCTCCTTTTACGATCTTGGCACTTGGCACAAAACTCCCTTCGTCAAAGACCCAGGTGATCAGGTTTTCTGTGAGAGAAAATTATTACTTTATATTTCCTCCATCAAAAAGTGGATGCCTCAGAGCTATTTACCCAAGACATCCACCATTTATTAAAAGAAACCAATTATTTTGATCAATTTATAACTCTGTCAAATAGACGATATAACTACTCTAAGTAACTATGTATATCATATATGTCATTAATTTTCTCTTTTTTTATGCCCTTAGGTATTAACCCGGCATAAAGCATTGAGTAAGTATGGGTTTTATACTCATTAAGCGCATCATATAAAAACATCTGTACAGGATTTAGTTGATTTACAGAGACAATTTCTCCTTTTCCCAGAAAATCTTTGTAAACTATACTTGTAATGTCTTCTAATAAATATTTATGAGGAGGGAAGTCAATCTCAAATTCAGGATTATATGAGTCCCTAAGAGCAGTGTACCCTTCTAATATATTTGATAACACTTCAATCTTCCTCTTAATACTTTTATCTGAATTGGCTATAAAATAAGAACAAGCAGATAATACAGAAGAATAGCCATTGGCCCAGGAGATACTTGTTTCTTTATTATTTTGTATGAGGGATAACAAAATGTTTTCATCACATTGCTTCCCTAAAAAGCCTAAAGAGGTGTCTATAAACCCATCTGTAATACTTGGTAACCTGATGTCTTTGTAGGTTATATCAATCTGACTTTTGTATTTTAAATATCCTATGCCAATTAAAATATCATGGACAAAACCCTGATTGACTACTTCTTCATCTATCAGACCAAGTAATTTAGGTAAAACTTGCAGTGGTTTTCCAAAAATACTATCATAATAGGCTATTGACCCTATATTCTCTTTCTGAAAGTTGTCTGAAAAATGTTTGAAATATAGCTTCTTAAATTCTAGGTATGCTAAATATTCTTCCTGATCAAAAGTCTCTATCGCTTTAGAAGCTAACGAGTAACGAATGGGAGTAACTAGTAAATTAGCCGTATCCCTTATATGTTCTGAAAATATGTATTCTAAAAAATAGAGAATGACCATTTTATATTTTGTATTCAAATTTTTAGCTAAATAATCATCTATACATTCCATAACGGGATAAATTACATTGTATATCCTGTATTGATGTTTGATATTCGCAGCCAAATCCGAATAGAGAAATAACTCTACATCCTCTATAGAATCACTTGTCGTAAAAAGGTATTCCAATTGGACAGGTACCTCTTCAAAAGCTTGTTTATAAGGATAATTATATAGTTTCCAATCTATTTTCATACAACTTTAAACAAATACAATTTGTACTAATAAATTCTTTTGCTGTGCTTTTCTTATTATCAACTTTTAATCATTACATACCGTGGACTATAGGTGCTAACACGTATTTTTTGATCAATAATTAAGAACAACCTATTTTAGGATACTTAACTGTTTTTCCTCTATAGTTATATTCAATTTCCATTTTATTTTTAATTGCAAATTCATCCATTCTTATATCACAGAAATCACAAGGGGCTATCCCTTGAATGGGAATTGTTTTTCCTTTTGCTCTTATAAAAGTAGGCTCAGAGTTAATTACCAATTTTGAACCTTCTAATTTGCTACCCTGAGTTGAATTTATATGTCTCAAAATTTTCTGTTCGGAATCTCCTGTTCTACCAGCAATGGTTTTTGCTTTAGGGTCAGGTTTCATATTGCCTTTTTCTAAAAGCTCTCCATTAGAGCCATATAAAAACCAAGAAGTTTTATTTAATCCAAAAACATCCACCCAAACATTGCTATCGCTGACATAAGCATAAATATTCGGATTGTTCCCTGCCAAGCCAATCGGATCTTGGGAAATATACATCCCACTATTTCCATCGTAATATCGGAAGCGGTTGTACATTAAGCCATCCAGCTCTGTATCTTCGTATTGTCCTTGGTAACGGAAGGGAATAAAATGCGCTGCTCCTTTGGTTTGGCTGCGGATATTGCCGTAAATATCGTATTCCACCTCCCAAACAAGGTTCCCCACTCCGTTGTAGGCGGCAATGGGTTTGCCGATGTAATCGGTGACAATGCTGTACACATCCTCTTGGGTGATTTTGGTGGAGGGCACAAAACTCCCTTCGTCAAAGACCCAAGTGATCAGGTTTTCTACCGGTTCGGCTTTGTCCAAACTGAGCATTCCCAACTCATCGGCCACCGTCTGTGGCCGGTCTTTTAAGGCATAACGCCACTCGTGCAAAGGTACGTTCCCGTCCCATACAAACCTAGTGATCTCTTCGGTGGCATGGTTGAGTTTGGCCGTTCTTCTACCCAAGGCATCGTATTCGAAAGAGACCTCCGTGCCGTCCGGACGCTTTACGCTTTGCAACATCCCGTTGGCCTGCCAGGTGTAGTACCAGTCCCCGTGCTTCCAACGGGGTGCACCGGAACCTTGCCGGGCTTTGTTCTGCAAATAGCCCTCTTTTTCCTCCCGGGTATAGCGCTTTTTCCGTATCTCTTCGGGCGCTCCCCATTCCTTTTCGTCCAGAAACAAACTAAATTTCGGTTGGGACGCTTCTTTTTGTGAAGCCGGATCTTGGGATTCCAAAGGTACTTCCTCTTTGGTCTTGCGGATCAGGTTGCCTTCTTCATCGTATTGGTAGTACCAGTCCCGGTCTTTGAGCAGCTTGCCACCCTTGCCGTAGACCTCTTGCTTTTTCGGGTCTTTGTAGAGGTTACCCACCTCATCGGGCAACTTGTAGTCGTAACTGCCGTCCTGGTACTTGGCCGAAGCCAGGTTGCCAAAGGCATCGTAGGCGTATTGGATCTTGCCCTGGGTCAAGGCATTCAGTGTCTCTTTCAAACGGTGGTTGGCATCCCAATGGTAACGGTAGTGCCGGTTGTCGTGAAACCCCCGTTTCACCCGTTGGGAGGTCGGTCTTCCCGCCTCGTCATAGGTAAAGGTGGAGGTGATTCCTCCGGTCAGCTCCCGCTCTATTTCCTGCCCCAAGGCATTGTGTTGTAACTTTGCCTCCCAGGTCTTGCTTTCAGTCTCGCCTTCTTCCTCTGTTTGGACCCGGGCTGTGGTTCCGGTTCTTCTGCCCAGGGCATCGTAGTTGTTTTGAATATCGGCTCCTAAAGAGGAGGTGATCCGGGTGCGCTGTCCGTCCCGGTTGTAGGTACTGAGCACTTCGTAGCCCTCTTCTCCCGGCAAGCCCGAGGTCTGTACCTCCCGGATCACCCGGCCCAAGGCATCCCGTTCGATCAAGATCGCGTTCTTCTCCGTGCGGGCCTCTACCAGCTGCCCGTTTTTGTTGTAGCCATAGGTCTCCCAGCTGCCGTCCTGATGGTCCACCCGGCTGATCCGGCCCAAGGCATCGTATTCGTATTCCGAAAAGCGTTTGCCCGGCCGCTGTACTTTCAACACCTTGCCCGCACTGTCACGGTCGTACTTACGGGTCAAGCCGTCAAAACCCTCTTCCTCGATGATATCTCCCTTCAGGTTCCGGGTAAAGCGGTACCGTTCTTGCCGTTCGTTCTCGACCCTGAGCAATTGCTCCATCTTGTCGTAGTCGAAAAACACCTTCTTGCCGTTTTCCTCCCGCATCTTCAAGCTGCCCATAGGCGTGTATTCAAAGCGCACATGATGGTGTTTGTCCAGGGCTTCGATCACCTCGTCATAGGCGTTGTACCGCAGTTGGGTCTGGTTGTGGTCCGCTCCCCGGATGCCCACGACCCGGCCCAAGGCATCGTAGTTGAACTGTTGCTGGCTCTGCCCTTCGGCTTGTACCGCCCGCACACGGCCCTGGGCATCGTACACCCAACGGGTCGAGTGGCCCATCGCATCGGTAAAGCGTACCAGGTTCTGTTGCTCATCATAGGCCAGGAGGCTCTTTTGTCCGTTCTGCCGCACTTCTACCAGCAAGTCCTCTTCATCGTATTCAAACATCGTATAGCTGTTGTCCGGCTCCACCACGCTGCCGAGCAAATGCGGCTTTCCGTCCACATAACTGTAGGTACGGCATTGGCCTTCGGCATCACTGGCCAGGATCAAACGGTCTTCTTCATCGTAGACAAAGCCCTCTTCGGTACCGTCCGGGTAGACTATGCCCGTGCGGTTGCCCCGCTCGTCATAGGTGTAGCCCGTCAAATTGCCCGCCTCGTCAATCTCCCGGTACAGCTCCATAAACTCCGTATACTGCAAAAAGCGGCTGTTGCCCAAGGGGTCTTTTACCTGGGTAACCAACCCTTCCGGGGTATAGTAATAGGTAGTAGTGGCCCCGTTGGCATCGGTGATGAGGTTATAGCCCTCTTCGGTATGGTACTCAAACCAACCTTCTTGATAGCCTCCGTCTCCCCAGGTGTGTACACAGCGGGATTCGTTATCGTATTCCCAGTAAAAGGCCTGTCCGTTCCGGTCGGTCTTTTTCACCAGCAAATGCTCTTGGTATTCCATGACGGTTTCCTGTCCCAAGGAGTCGAGAATACCTGCCATATTCCCCTCCGCATCGTAGCGGTAGCCCACCAAGGTGGATTCATTCAGCCGGATTTCGGTAATCCGTCCTTTCGCATCGCTGTCCACTTCCAGTTCCCGGCCCGCACTGTCGGTGATGCCCGTCAAGCGGTCCCCGTTCAAATGCAAACGCAGCGCCTTGCCCGCCGGGGTTTCGATCCGGCTCAGCCGGTAGCGGTCGTAGCCGTTGTAGCAGTCAAAGAGATAGGTCAACGAGCTACTGTGGTCTACCAACTGGAAGCAGCCGTTGCCCAGGCGCTTCAGGGTGAGTTTTTCCTGGCGGGAATAAAATTCCTCCCCGTAGTCCAACAGTGGAAAGCCCACCAAACGGCCGTCTTCCATCCGCAAGCCTAAATTTCCCTCCTCCGGGTAAAGCTCTACGCAACGGTCCAGAGCATGATGCACCCCGTGCCCCAGCCAGCCTTCGTATTCGGTATCCGAATACCAGGCCCGGTCCCAGGACAAAGGCACCGGTCCGGGCAATGCAAAGTCCTTGCCTTCGTAAACCACCGCTCCGGTGATCAGGTTGATCGGTTCAAAACCCAACCAACAGAGGGCATCGGTGAGTTTCTTGGGCGCTTTTTTATTTTTCAACAGGCCGTTGAGCCGGGTCATTCCATTTTTGGCCCCTTTCATCAAAGCGCCCAGGCCGAAGCTGGTGATCAATCCGGTGATCAAGCCTTCGATGTCCGGCACATAGGGGCCGCCCACGATGACCGGAGGCCCGGTGGGAATGGGCAAAGAGAAGGACGTGGGAGCATACCGGGTGGGTACCAGCTTCCGGAATTTGTCCTTGCCGGGGGTCACCGAAAAGGGAATGCCGATGTCGTTGCAACTCATCACCATATGGCCTTTGGGGCTGAGCCGGGAGCCTTCGGCAAAGACCGTCTGGCTGCCGAAAAAGTTGAGGCTTTCGTGGCCGATGGCCGGCTCCATGACAAAAGGCGGGTTGAACAAAGGGATATGCTGAAAAGTAACCAGTAGGCCCATGGTGTCCGTATTGCCCCGTTTGAGACCGTTGATCTGGACGTTGGAACCCAGAAAGGGGATGTAATCCATGGGGTCCATCAGGATGCCGATAAAAGGTTGAAAAGGGTTGTTGGGCGGAGTAGCCGTAAAATGGATATCCAGCCCGATGATAGGGGTAAAGTGGTTGCTGGCTAGTAACATAGTGGTTGAAATCAGGGATTATACAAAACAGCCCTCCGGGACAAAAAAAAGATGGCCCTGTAGCTTTCTTCGGTTTAATACATTTCGGATAAATAAGTCTTGGAAGGTATTCCAAAGACTTGCATTCGATCTCCCCAAATATAGTTACATCTTTGAATAATACAACTGATTGAAGTGTTTTTTTAGTAAGAAACTTTGGGTAGGGAGATTGTTAAGGGGGAGGTGAGGGTTGGTTTCGCTTTGACCGGCATTCGACCCCTTACAAGCATCTTGATCCGGTGGGTTTCAAACAATTACCGGTCAGGGCGCTGTGGCAGCTCATGTCATGAATAGAATACGCTTCATCACCGATGATACACCCTTTCACCCCCTTGTCTTGTTTTTATCCGGCCAATATTTTTTCCAACGTTAACAACACTCAGCCTAAAAGGATGCAATTGGTCCCCCTCAACTCCTTAAAAACAGTCAGGATAGGTGGAAAACTGGCTTGAATTTAAAGGGGGGGTAAGGCTGATTACCCCTTAAAACCCCGTCTAATTCCGCCCCTTTTTTCCGATGGGTTCCGGTCTCTTAAATTAAGGGGTGTAAAACTCCGGGGGGTTACATTTATTGATGAAGATTTAGGGACTCAACAAGCGGTAAAACCCTTCATTTTTTGGAAACCCGCCTGATTATTTTGCCCGGTACAACAAAGTCCCAAGGCCATAATTGTACTGGTTGCGCAGGCAGGCATTGAATTGCCGGTCGGTGGCCGCCACCGTATAGTCGGGGTGGAACTGGCTGAGGGTGTGAAAATATTCCCGGCCGGCTTCTCCCAAGGTATTGGCCAAGGCACAACCTATTTGAAACCAGGCCTCATAACTGGCCGTAATATCCCGCCGGTGAAGGCATATTTTTTCAACCAGTTGTCGGATACATTCCTCGTCAGAACTCCCTTGGTTCAGCCGGGTTTCCGGCGGCTTCCAAGCGGTCTTCACACGGGTTTTCAGGCGTTGATACACCCTGGCCCGGGGGTTAAAATACGCTTCGGGATCATAGGAATAGCCTCTGCCACTGGAGATGTTCTTGGGAATGCTGTCTAACCGGATCCCCAACCGGAAAAAGTCTTCTTCAAAGGCCTCAAAATGCGCCCGGTGCTTGTGGGGATAAGCGACAGGAACCAAACCCCAATACCCCCTTCCCGAAACAGAAAGACCGCAATAGGCTACATTTTGCAGGTTTTGAAGCAATGTTTTTAACTCGTCAAAATTGGCTATGTGCAGGTTGTCTTTTTTGTCTATATCAAACTGAATAAGCCCACTGTATGCAAGCAAATTTTCTTCCGACCGATACCGGAAGGTACCCGATGGGGTGATAAGGGGGAGTTGTGCTTTCAATAGCCTGCGTTCCTCGGGAGCTTCAACCGCTCTAATTTCAAGTACCTTATTTGCGTATTTTTCGCAACGTAACCAGGTCAACAGGTTTACAGGCCGGGGGTTGTAACAGACGGAATAGTTTTGAAAACAAGAAACGGTAATATCCAGACAGTTTTGGAGCATATTCCGGGAAGTTTAAAGGATCTGTCAAAAAAAACATACATACACCCCCTAACAATTAGGAAACACTGATTTATTAAATTATTAAACAGTAGACTGATGAACAAAAACCACCTCTTAAATGCTATTTAAGCCGTTTTAAGGCCGGTTTCAACCGGTTTCAATTTAGAAAATTAAGAATTTGCTACTGTAAGGGGGTATGTGTCTAAAAAATTAAGCCTGAAGGTTCGGTATGAAATAGAAATCAGGACCTTTGAATACTGTTTTCCATCCTTTATAAGCAGCAAAATGCTTTACATTATTGGAAAAGGCGCGTTGACTGTAGTCTTTATTAGTAAAACCGCAAAGGTGTACGAAACACTTGTACCACTCCTGGGTCTTGTATTTTATTTCTGCTTGAAAAGCCTGTTGCATAGCCCATTCGAAAAAAGAGGGATCCACTTTTTGTTTAAATGTATTGAGTGCAATGTTTTTGTGCTCGTAGCTTTGCAAGCCATTTCGAAGGTAATATTGTATACAGTAGATGATAAAATTGTAAAATAACCCCCACTCGGTGTCATTCCATTCATGGGAAAAGAAGGTACACCCATGTTCTTTGACCACCGGTTGTTCAATGCCGGATTTGATCATTTTCGAATAGTAATCGCTAAACTCCAGGGGAAACAGCCTTCGTTTGCGGGTGGTGCCTTCCAGGCTCGGAATATGATTGGAAGTGATCACCATTTTAGGGCAATACTCCGGAGGAATCCACTTTTCAGGTTCGTACTTTTGTTCTACGGCCCAGCCATTGTTTGAAAGGGAGTGCAAACGGTCAAAATCAAAGTGCTTTTTCACATCATCCAAGGCAAAAATTTGCGTCAGGTAATGGATGCCCTGAAACGCAAAACGATCGTTTTCATTGAACTTTTTACCGTCTTTACAGAGGGTGTTGCGGACATGTTGAAGGGCCTGCAGGAAAAGGCCTTGCCCCGTGCCTCCCTGGGGGGTGTTTTGATCGGTAACGGCTTCGTCAATACAAACAATGGCCTGACTGGTTGCCGGAGTATGGTAGTTATGCAAGAGGTAACCAATGGCACTGACAAAGGCCCAAAAACGCTCGTTTTCCCAGTTGGAAATATTCTTGATAAAACGGTAAAAATGACCTTGGGTAAAGTCCTGTACCGGGCGGTATTCTTTAGCCAATACATGGAGCTTCCAAAGGTAGTGGTCTTTTAATTCCCAATATCCCGAAAAGGTGACTTGCCCGGCCGTAACGGTGACAAATCCATTTTTAAAAGGGAGAAAAGCGCGGTCCTTTGTATCCCGCAACAGAGGGAGGCTGAAGCTTTCCAGGTTTTCCAAAAAGGTAGCGTTGAAGATCAAATTGCTTTGTTTGAAAAAGGTCTCTCTCAGCAGTTCCCGGGTGGCTGTAATCTCCTGTCCCTCGAACGGAAAACACAAACCCTTGGCATAGTAAGCAAAGACAATTTCCCGCACCCTGTCCAGCATCCTGTTGATTTCCACTTCCTCAATTAAGTTATTTTCCCGGTGGACGTAATGATACCCCTTTGGGTCTTTGTACAATTTAGCGTAACCTAATTTGAGCAAAAGTTGTATAAAGGCCGTTCGGTAAAGCCCTTTGAGCTCCCATTTGCGTTTTCCTTTTTTCTCAAAGTAAAACAAACCACAGGCGATTTTAGCCTCCGACAAAAGGACGGGTTGGTGGCTAGGCAAGGCATTCAAATCAAGCCCGGGAGGAACGGCTACCATATGTTGTTCGTTATTTTTAGGATTCATGATGATAGGTTTTTGAAGGCACAGACAGGTGAGGCTGTTTGTGCCCTTTTAAAAGAAGCGGTTTAGGAAGGTTTGCGATGTTGAAGTTCCGAGCGGATTTCAAACCGCGAAGGATGCTTTCCGGCTTCCAGCCATTCGGTCAGTTCCGAGCGTTTGCAGAAAATCTTCTTACCCCGTTTGTAGAAAGGAATTTCCCGCTTGGAGGTACGATGGTAAAAAGAGGAGAGTGATTCCCCGATAAAATCGGCCGAAGCCGGGGCGTCCAGAAATTCATCTCTTGGGCTTTCCACTTGAAAACCCTGTTGTTTCAAAGCGGTAATGATGTCGGGCAGCAGCTCAATAAATGCCGCTTTGAAAAGCCCCTTGAAAAAAGAATGTAAAGCTGAATAAGGATTGTTATTTTTCATCTTGCCAGTAAGTTTTGTAGTGAAACTTAAAGCAAGTATAAGCAGGGATGAGAGGGTGAGGAAGGGGGTGGGGATATCCCCACCTACCCGTTTTGCTTGTTATTATTCAAATAATTTAACTCTTTCTCTATATAGTCTAACATTTTTTTGCAATTGCCATATGGCTCAAAGGGTTGAAGAAGTTCCTGAATCCATTGCAAGTGCTTCAGAGCTTCCTCTTTTGTTCCCCACTTTTGCTCACCTTTCAACTTCGAATATATTGAAGAGTCCCGAATAAGCTCACAACTCGGCTCGGCACCAAAAAGCTTGTAGGCCAGTTTCGCGATATACGTATAATGAGGCCTGTCTAAGGTTTCCTCCTCTTCCAGTTTATCCTCTTTTTGAGCGATATCAACCCCTAAACCATACAATAAAATTGAAAAAAGCCTTAATTGGAAGTTCCAGGAGTGCCCGTTTTTCGTTTCATACACCAGATCTCCTGCTGTTTTAATTACAGATCTGATTCTTTGATCATAGCTCATTTGAAAATCATAAATAGCATCTATTTCAGCGATTAGTTTTACTATTTTTTCCTCTGTTAAATTTTTAAGGACTTCTAAATTAGTTTGATCTGTGGCTGTGAGGGTTTCCGCATTTTGGTATTTTCCTAGCAATTCTTTTGCTTTGGGAACGACAAATTTAATAAGAGTATTTTTGACAATGTTTCTTTTGTATCTCTTGCGGTTGCTATCAAAGGCAACGTGTAAACAGTCACCTATTGTAGTCAAACGTTTAGATTCGCTCTTTTTTTTGTTATCCCTTACCTGAATAAGTCTTTTTTGTACTTCCCTTTGAAATTCCTCCCTTAGATCTTCCAAAGTACGATCGTTTAGAGGAGCTTCCCGTTCGACTTCTGCAGCTTGTTTTTCCAGTTCGTCTATTACCTGGTTATACACTTGATGGAAGAGTTGGTCCAAAGGACTGTCAGTTTGTTTGTTCATGATATGGTGATTTAAGGTGAGATAATGGGTGAGATTGTTTAAACTATGTTTAAACCAAAACAAAAAAGCAGTTACCTATAAATAGATAACTGCTTGATAATCAGTGTGGGACCTACTGGATTCGAACCAGTGACCCCCTGCTTGTAAGGCAGGTGCTCTGAACCAACTGAGCTAAGATCCCTTGTTTTGTGTTGCCGTTCCGTCTGAATTGCGAGTGCAAAGATAGCAGTGAAATTGAACTGTGCAAATCTTTTTTTTAAGTTTCTGACTATACAACAGTCAACATTTTGAGAATCAATAAAATATTTTTAATATTTTATTATCAGAAAACATTCACTTTTCTTTTTTTCAAAAGATGTGGATGTGAAATATTCCAAACAATGAATTTTCCGGTAATCAATCTTTTTGGTAAGTATATTCGCCTCTACATCCAAGTTGGAATTTGTATGGGAAGTCAAGACTTGGATTTTTAAAATGGAGAGTGTAAATACGATTTGGAAATTAGAATACTAAAAAAAACTAAGACTACACTTCACCCTTTGTTTCTTCTCTCCTTTCTACAATCGTGAAAAAGTTAAATTATGTTTATTGAACAAACCATTCAAGGCAAAAATAGCCTTTGGAGGTATTTACTCGGATTAATCCTTGTCATTGCTTTTGTTGTGCTTGCAAACTTTCCAATCGTACTGATACAAGCTTTGTTCAAAGAAGATTTATTACTCCCTTCCGGAACTACAAATACCGGGTATATGACACCCAATAGTGAATTATTAATCCAGTTATTCCCCTTTATTACCGGATTCTGCGGAATCTTGTTAGTCGTTAAGTGGATTCACCACCGTCCTATACTAAGCTTGGTCACGCCTACCTTACGGTTCGATGGGTCGCGATTTTTCTTTTCTTTCGGCCTATGGTTTGGATTAACCTTCGTAGCCGAGCTGTTCTTTTACCTTTATCAACCCGAGCAATACACCTTTCAATTGCAGTGGGAAAATTTTGCCATATTGCTATGTATTGCTTTGTTTATACTACCGATCCAAACCAGCTTTGAAGAGCTTCTGATACGAGGCTATCTGATGCAGGGCATTGGTTTGGCGACCCGGTTTCGCTGGATTCCTTTGCTAGCCACTTCCCTCTTGTTCGGTTTTTTACATGGGGCCAATCCGGAAATAGAAAAATACGGATGGGGAATTATGATGGTCTTTTATATCAGTGTGGGATTATTTGCCGGTATCCTTACCCTCATGGATGACCGCTTAGAATTGGCCTTAGGCATGCATGCAGCAAACAACATCTACGGAGCTGTATTGGTGAGTTATGAGGGCAGTGCATTATCCACCCCTTCTTTGTTTACCGTCAACACGTTAGCCCCGCTGACCATGTATCTGATGTTTTTAATATCCGCAATACTATATGTTATCATCATCAACAAAAAGTACCAATGGAAATCCTGGAAATCCCTCCTTCAAAAAATTGATCCTCAAGAGATACGACAAGCGTTGGACTAAAACAAACGAAGGCCATTCTCCCGAGTGATGAGAGATGGCCTTCGATCTATTAATATACACAATTACAAACAACTACTACCAAGTACTGTTAAGACTTAGGTTGGATTTTGTTTCATTTTGTCATTCAAGCCTATTTCTTCTTCCGGAATGAAATAAATTACTCGCGGATGGTCCGGTGAAATAGACTTTAATCCGTCACCATTTAAGTGTGTTCCCGGATAATCCCGGTTCATGGTACGATTGTTACGATACACATCAAATGGACGGTGTGCTTCAAACATAAGCTCCATTCTTCGCTCTTCCAATACTACATCCAATACGGATGCATGTCCTTTCAAATCGCCTACCGTATACAAATTTGCTCCGGTCAATCCGGCTCTTTCTCTAATTAAATTCACATCGTCAATCGCCTCCTGATCATTCCCCAGTTTGGCATTCGCTTCGGCACGGGTCAAGTACATTTCCGCCAACCGAAGTATTACCGGAGAGCTTAATGTTACGATATCATCTTGATAAGAAAATTTATTAATGTAATATTTCGGATAACCGCCTCGCTCATACAATACCGGATTACCCTCATCGTCCACTATAATATTGTCATCTTCATCATATTGGTATTGCGGTTCGATAAAGCTATTTCGCTGATCTTCGGGAATAAGCAGCTCCCGGATTGTTTGAGAAGCGTACATTTCTCCCCATCCGGCACCGTCACCATGATAATACATCGAACCGATGCTTCCCCATTCTCTGTCATCTACGGCTATATGCTTGATGGCAAAGATCGTCTCACTGTTTTCTTCAGGGTCCAACCGGTAATACCCTGGCAGGTTTGAGGTGCTTACCAATTCATAGCGCCCGGAATTAATTACCTTATCCGCATATTCAATGGCTTTGGCATTGTCTTCTTTGTATAAATACAAACGAGCCAATAAAGCATAAGCCACTTCTTTGGAAGCATAAGCATTGCTTTTGGAAGAACCCATCAGGTCTACAGCTCTCAATAAGTCCCCTTCTACAAAATCATATACTTCTTTGACCGTACTTCTTCCGGGGATATCCTCAACATCCGTATTATCTTTGATCATCACTCCCAGACTTGCCCCTCCGTCTTGTGCGTAGGGGCGGCCAAAAAGGCGTACCAAATCAAAGTGTACCATTGCCCGGATAAAGTAATTCTCCCCTTTAAGTTGATCTAACTCATCCGACACTCCATTTTCGATATTTTCAATCACCTGGTTAGCCCCATAAATCGTTTGGTAGGACTTTCTCCAGAAGCCCGTGGTATTACCCATTCCTGGAAAATGTTGGTAATTATAAGCATAAAACAAATGGTCGGTAGTCGTACCGCTAAGAGAAACGTTATCCCCGGGAAACTCCCCCATCTGCATCAAGTATTTGATATAATAGGGATCCTTCAGGTAACTATAGTTACCTAACGTAGCGGCTCTGGCCCCTTCTTCATCAGAAAACATTTTATCAAAGCTAATCGCATCGGCCGGTTCTAACTCCAGATTACAGGCATTAAAACTCAAGGCCAAGCCAATGATAAGCGTGAGTATTTTATAATTATATATCTTCATTGTATTGATCCGTTTTAAGTGTTGCAAATTAAAATTGAACATTGACTCCGAATACTACTTTTTTACTAATCGGGTATTTCGTTCCAGACACTCCGGCCTCTTGTGGTCCTCCCGAACGTCCTCCCAAGCCTACTTCCGGGTCCATGCCTGAAAACTTGGTAAATGTCAGCAAGTTATCACCACTGGCATATACGGTTACATTTCCAAGTTTTAATTTACTAATAAGCGCCTCAGGCAACTGATAGCTCAACCGAACGTTGCGCAAACGGATATAACTCCCATCCTCCAAATAGCGGGAAGAAGGCTTATTGGATTGTTTATTTCCTGATATTACAGGTTTGGGATGTGTGGCATTATCACCGGGTTGTTCCCAACGGTTCCAACCGTCTGCCAGCTTCATCGAATTGAAGGTATAATAAGCTCCGTCATTGTCAAACAACTCTCTAGCACTGTGATACACCTTATTGCCGGATAAGAAATTGAAAAAGACACTAAGGCTTAACCCTTTGTAAGAAAAGGTATTGATCATTCCCCCGTAAAAATCAGGACTGGCATTACCAACATTCTGTTGAGTGGCCTCGCTATAATCATTGGTGGTTTCCGAACCGGTCACATTGCCCTCTTCATCGTAGATTAATTTTTCCCATAAAGGATCTCCGTTATCCGGGTCTACTCCAACCCACTTACGAATGTACCAGCTGTACATATCTTCTCCCTCTATAAGGCGTTGCTTCCCTCTCAATACATCCTCTCCTTCATTCAACTTCATCACTTTATTGCGGTTGAAGTTAATATTGAAATTCGTTGTCCAGGTGAAACTTCCCCCTTTCAAATTCTGAGTTTCCACTTCTATATCAATCCCTCTGTTCCGTACGGTACCAACATTTTTAGTAAGCCAGTAATAACCGGTAGCAGGAGCCAAAGGCACATCCAATAACAAGTCTTTATTATGACGGTTGTAGTAATCTAAGTTCAGACGAATTCTATCCCAGAAGCCGATCTCTACCCCTACATTATAAGTTTCCGGAGACTCCCAGGTTAACTCTCTGTTTTCAGGTTGCCGGGGATAGGCCGCAGCATCTCCATTGTACTGAACATCTGCTTTATAAAGCCCTTTCCAGGCATAATCTCCAATATTGGCATTTCCGGAAACACCATAACTAGCCCGCAACTTTAAGTTGCTGATAAAATCTATATTACTGATAAAATCTTCGTTACTTAAGATCCAAGAACCACCAATCGAATAAAAGTTACCGTAACGTTGCTCCGGGCCAAAGCGGGAAGAGCCATCTCTCCGGAAAGAAACCGTAAGAAAATAGCGGTTATCATAATTATAATCCCCTTGAAAAAAGTAAGAATTAAAATTACTTTCCCCTTTATTTCCTCCAATATTTTTGGGTTCTGCAGTAGAATTCAAGGCATCCAGCCCGGCTAAAATTCCTTTACCGGTTACCGATGCATTATCCCAATGATTCGTTTGAAACTCCACCCCAAAAATCCCATCAAATTGATGTTTTCCAGAACTTTTGCTAAGGGTCAGCAAATTCGAACTCAAAAAAGCCTGACTGTAATAATACTGGTTATACAGTCTTCCTCCATCAGCCATCGCTGACTTAGTACGTTTATCGTTAAAACTTTCATTTCTTGAAAAATCAAGGTCTGCACGATTAGAGGTGGAGAAAGATAACCAAGAAGCGATATTATAGGTCAACTTCAGGTCTCCGGTAAATGATTGTCCTTTGGCTGTACTGTTGTTATATTGCAATGGATACAAAAAGTTACTCCGGTCTCTTCCGTACCAATCCACCTCATCTTCTACTTGGATAGGATTTCCATCGGCATCGTAAGGGCTGTCCCAAGGCATGTTCAAATACGCTTGCCCCAATGCTCCGGTAGGGTTGTAGGTACGGTTCCAGTATTGGCCATTTAACCGGGCGGTGACCGAGAATTTATCACTGGCTTGATGCGTGTAATTGATTCTACTGCTAAACCGCTCGTAATCAGTTGAAATCAAGGTACCTTCTTCCTGATAATATCCTCCACTAATGTAGAATTTGTTTTTCTCGTTTCCACCGGAAGCGGTTACCTGGTGGTCATGCGTGATCCCTGTACGGAAAGCCAAATCCACCCAATCGGTATTTTTATCCGTCAGGTCGGTAGGCAGCTCGGAATCATCCACAAACGTTTTCTGGTAGTCGTATAACTCCTGGCCGTTCATGACTTCGAACTCACCCATAGAGGCCGTATTGATACCGACAGCACCATTGTATGATAACACCGTTTTACCGGCCTTCCCCGACTTAGTGGTAACGACCACAACTCCATTAGCAGCACGTGCTCCATACAATCCGGTAGCTCCGGCATCTTTCAAAACGGTGACACTTTCTACATCCCGGGGATCAAAGGTTCCTCCGATTACTCCATCCACGACATAAAGCGGTGACGCTCCTGCAGAGATGGAACCCGTACCCCTGACACGAATATCTGAAGTTTCGCCAGGCTCTCCGGAAGGATTGGTAATAAAAACACCGGCTGTTTTCCCTTGCAACATATTCGGCAAGCTAGGAGTGGTTACCCCTTTCAATTCTTCACTGCTTACGGTGACTACCGAACTGGTCAGTTGAGATTGTTTTTTAGAAGAATATCCCATGACCACTACCTCTTCCAATTCTTCCAAATCCACCATCAATGTGATGTTGATCTGTGTACGGCCATCCACTGCTATTTCCTGGCTTTGGTAACCTATATAACTATAGACCAATGTCCCCTGCTCTGGTGCATTAAGGGTGTATGCACCGTTGATATCGGTGATGGTTCCTTGGGTAGTCCCTTTCACCAATACGTTTACACCGGGCAAAGGCTCCCCTTGATCATCCGTTACGGTTCCCTTCACACGGATATCATCCATTACCAACAAATCGTCCTCCGCACTGTTCTCAGCACGTTGGGAGGGTTTACGGGTAACATGAATGGTTTCATCAACTCGCTTAAAGCCCAACTGAGTGCGATAGGAAATATAGCGGAGAACTTCCGCCAGGGATTTGTTGCTCAGGTGAACAGACAGTTTTTCTTCTTTTCTTAGTAAACTTTTATTATAGGCAAAATCAAAATCGGTTTGAGTTTCTATAAGCGCAAATAAACGCTCCACTTTGGCATTGTGTTCATTAATCGATAGGTAAACATCTTCAAGGCTGACTTTTTGGGCATTGCCAGGCTTGGCAACTAACAGACTGCAACATAGGGCCTGGACGAAAATGCCATAGAACATAAGTTTCGTCATAGCAATAATTTGCCTGAGTAAAAACATTTTCATATTTTAACGATCTTTAAAGGTTAACTTTAAAACAATAGAATCCTAACCCCTAAGTCTGTTGCGCGCTATTTCACAGCTTAGAGGGAGAAAGATGTTGAAACCGGTGGTGACGCACCGGTTTTTTTATGACTGAACTTTACTTGAGAGATATAGGATAATTTGATAATTCAATCTCAATATATTTCATATTACCAAACTGGTAACCAATCATTTAACTAATACCCCTGACAAAGGTCAACTGTTTAAAGTTTCAGGTGCCATCACTTCTATCCACAATGTCAACTCTTACTTATTACTCTGCTAAAATTGGAACAACTGACGTAATACGAAATTGATAGTTAATATAATTCTACTTGCTTTCCTTCCAAAGTATACTGTAAACCGAATGAGAAACAAACCCCTTCCAATACAGTATCCAGTGATTTATTTTTATAGGTTCCGGTGAAATCTTTCTCAAAAGGCCCGGTTTTCTTGAGCGTAATATCCACACCGTACCAGCGCTCCAAAAGGGTAATAATTTCCGGAAGTTGCGCGTCCTTAAAGCGTAAAATACCATCCTTCCAGGCAAGCACTTCCGAAGGATCAAAAGCGTCCTTCTGCAGGTTGTTATTTATTTTGTTATACACCAACATTTCTGCCGGTTCCAATATCATTTTTTCTGTTTCCGTTTGGCCTTCTTCCCGGTACACGGCTACTTTCCCTTCTTTCAAGGCGACCTTCACTTCTTGTTCTTCTCCATAGGAACGGATATTAAAAGTCGTCCCCAACACCATGGTGGTCAACCCGCCGGACTTAATAATAAAAGGGCGGGATTCGTCTTTTGTCACTACAAAATATCCCTCTCCTTCCAGACTGACTACACGTGATTCCTTCGAAAAATGAGAAGGAAAAGAAAGTTTGCTTTCGGCATTAAGCTTTACCTGTGTGCCATCATGCAAGGTCAACCAAATTTTTTGGCCTTTGGTCGTTACCTTTTCCAGCATTTTTATTTCGGTAGATTCAGCAGTTTCTTCTTCTGATTTGTTAAAGTTTTGAAACACTACCAGACCACCTACCAATAATAATAGTACTGCAGCGGCTACCCAACCGTAGGAAAACCGATTGACCTGTTGATTAATCGGATAAACCGTTTGCTGAGTTCCTTGATCTATTTGAGCAAGTATTTGCTCTTTGAGATGGTCTATCCGTTTTTGTTCAATCGTATTTCCTTCGAACTGAAGATTCTTCAGGATAGTCGATGCCTGTTTGACCTCATCTGTTTTATGGGGATAGTCTGCCAACCATTTTTCCCATTGTTCATTTTGACTACCCTCATATACCCAGACTATGAAAGACTCATCCTTCAGTAAATCTTCAATGGAGTAGCTTTCCGGAATATTTTGCATAGTGGGTTAATTCAGGTAAATTTATCAGTAAACACAAGAGTTTGAAAAATTACCCCATGTATTTTAATTTTTTTTTAACTTTTTTTGAAATCTTGAAAAGAGCCTGACAAATTCTCCGAGCCTGACACATGCTTGATCATCAAAGTCTAAACGCTCCTTTCCTCCCGGGCTCACAATAAAATCAACTCGTAAAGACCTCCCATACGGTCAACAATAGCAAGATGACGGTCGTCACCAACACACTGCTCTTCAAAGCCTTGATCGCCCGGTCCGCTAACTTATAGACTCCTTTCTTTTTCAAATCCATCACCCGGGCCACTTCGTCATAGGAAAGTTTTTGGTAATACTTTAAAAAAATAAACTCACGTTGCCGGGGGGTTAACCCCTGAAGGGCCTCATTCAAGCGGTTCTTCCAATGTTTTTCTTGTAGCTCTTCCAACATTTTTGTTTCCTGGGATACTTCCAGGGCAAACTCAACTCCATAATTTTCTTCAATTTTTTGCTTTTGCTGGCTGATCCGGGACAGTTGACGGGTCAAACGCCTTTTTAAAGAGGTAAAAAGATAGGCTTTGATATTGTGAGTGCTACCCAATTGATCTTTTTTGAGCCACAAATCGATATAAAGTTCTTGAATACAATCTTCCACCAATTCATGATTGGGGCTTAGTTTACTCCCATATTCATACAGCACCCTTATGTATTTTTCATAAATTACAATGAAGGCTTTCCGGCTTCCGCTCTGAAATGCTGCCCATAAGTCTGTATCATTAATTTGTTCTAGCCCCAACTTATCCATTTGCAAGTTGCTTATTCGAGTAGTAAATCCTTCTTCTTTATATGAGAATATTCAATTTTTAAAGAAAAACATTGCAAATTCCATATACAAACATAATCTGAAATAATCCCCTGATATTTTTCAAGAAATTAAATAATACCACTTACAAATATAAAACTCTTATGAAAAAGGAAAGTGAAACCGGGTGATTCTCTTTTAAAAGAATGCATTGAATGGCACTACTGGTACACAGGGCACCCCATCTAAACCAAGCTAGGTATTTTTACAGAGAAAGTACTCCCTTCCCCGAATTGAGACTGCACCTCAATACTCCCATTGAGTTTTTCCACCGTTTCTTTGACAATGGACAAACCCAAACCGGAGCCTTTGGAATCATGCGAAGCGCGATAAAACATATCGAATATTTTATCAATATGCTTGGAACCAATCCCTACCCCATTATCTGTTACACGCATCAAAGCTTCATTACCTGATACGATCACTTGTACCTTCACCTGAGGGTTGGGATGGTACAAATTGGCATAACGAAAGGCGTTTGCCACTAAGTTATTCAAGATAATTTCCAATCTTCCAGGATCTGAAAAGAACGGCTCTTGCAAGTCCAACTGTAGTTCTTTATGTATTTTTTGGGCATTTTCATTGAACTTCTGCCCTTCAAATACATCATTCATCAATTGTTCAAAATCAATACGCTCTCTTTTTACTTCCAACCGGGCATTGCGCGAAAACTGGGCGATATCCTGAATAAAATTATTCAACTTGGTTGCGCTGCGTTCCATCAACTGGAGGTATTCCAGAATTGTCGGACTGGAAGTATCGTCCCTACATAAACGAATCAGACCAATGATGGAGGTAAGAGGTGCTTTCAGATCATGTGAAACACTGTAGACAAATTGATCCAACTCTTTGTTGATCTTTTTTAGTTCTTCATTTTTTTCCAGGATTTTATTTTCCGCCAATTTGCGTTCAGTTATATCCCAGTTCACTCCAATCATCCGGTAGGGCTCCTGGTTGACATCAAAAAGCACCTTCGCTAAGGCCTTGATATAGCGCAGCCGGCCATCCGGCCGGATAATTCTAAACTCCGTATTGTAGTCTTTTATTCCACGGAAAGCCTTTTGTGCCGCTATTTCGTCCAAATGCCGGTCATCCGGATGCAAGCTTTGTTGGAATACATTGGTAAGGTTATTCACATTTTCTTCCCGAATCCCGTAGATTTCAAACATCCGTTCGTCCCAAAATTCTTGATTTTCTTTGACATGATAGTCCCAAATACCAATTTTAGCTGCCTGACAAGCCAAGTACAGGCGTTCCGAAAAGCTTTTAATTTGTTCTTCGGACTCTTTTTGCAGCGTAATATCCTTTACCAGGTATACTTTCTCAAAACCAAAAAGTTCTTTTACGGGGACATACGATTGCCGGATATCGATCCAGTGCCGTTTGCCGCTTGTATCCCTGATAACAAATTCCAGGGCCCTTCCTTTATATTGATGCAACTGCGTCAATACATTGTTGTCAATGTCTTCTCCCACTTCCACCAAAAGCTCCCCAAGCGGCTTTCCAAGCAACCCATCCGCATCACTAATCCTGAGAATTTTCAAAAAACTTTTATTGACATGTAACACACAATGTTGCGCATCCACCACAATCAGCCCATCATTCATCTTGGCAAATACCTTTTTGAATAAATCGCTGTTGTTGAGTACAAAAGTTTGAGAAGAGGACAAAACAGGCTCTTTGATCACAGGCAACAGTTGCAACAAAAGGCAATCATTCTGCATATCAGGGACGGCTTCTCCCTGAAATGTTGCCGATAATGTGGGTATCTTCCATGTAAAACTTACCGCTTTTTGTTGTTTCCATGCCCATGCTACAGGGTCAAAACAAACCTGTTGAGCATTTAGAAATTCTCCTGGAAGTTGCTTATAAGAATGTGATAATAACTCAAGATTGGACGCTAACCACTCATTAACCTTAGTATTGAAATACACAATCTTCCCTTCTTGATTAATTTCGATAATTCCAATGATCAGATTTTCAAAGACATGTTTATGTGTTGTGGAGGTTAGTTGCTGGTTATTCTCAATCTTTTCTTTCGTGTGTTTCGGCTGAGACATTAATTTACAAAATTTGTTTTGTGATAATCTATCTTTAACACTGAGTTAGTCTAAGGACAATTAAGATCGTACTTCTTTCTCTAAATGTACATATTTCTTCCTAAAATGTCTATTACATTCCTATGAAATGGTTTTTATCTCCTATCTTTTTGTACTAATCCCCGGATCATGTACGCAGTGAACTCCCTCTGCGTTTTGTTATTAATAGCTAAAACAATCACTGATGAGCGTGTGATACGCCTCTCAAACTCAAGCAATACCAACGAACCCAAATCAGCATGAAAGCTCCTATTTTCATTCTCTTATTCCTACATTTTTCAGGAATTTCTTTCGCTCAAAATAGGCTAAAACTACCCCTCCCCGATCAAGCTACAGTCCTTCAATTGGCCAGTAGCCCCAACGGACAGTACCTGGCAGCTGCTTATCAAAATCATACCATCGGATTATGGGATATTCCTTCCGGCAAGTTACTCCGGTTGATCCCGGCACACAAAGACATGATTAACGACTTGCGTTTCAGTCCGGATGGGAAAACATTTGCCAGTAGCAGCCGGGATCACACTGCAAAAATCTGGACATGTCCTTCCGGTCAAAAGCGGCAAGCCTTTGGAGAGAATTTCCAACCGGGGCAGCGCGACTACGATATTCAAGCCATTGCTTACAGCTCAGACGGTAAATGGTTGGCAACCGGCTCTAAATCTATGCGAATCCGGATTTATGACACCTCTAGCGGCCAGCAAGTTAAAACTTTGCGCGCCCCGGCCATGGTTCATAGCTTGCAATTCGATACCAATGACCAACAACTCCTGGTAGGATTTCACGATGGAATTACTTCTTTGATGGATTTGGCCAGCGAGCAAGAAGTTGCTCAATATTCAAAACATACGGGCCAAGTCATATCCGTGAGCTTTCACCCCGACTCACAGCCTCTGTTAGCCACAGCAGGCTCAGATAAAATCATTCAACTATGGAATACACAGCAACAAGAGTTACTTTTTACCCTTCACCATTCCAATCCGCTGCTTTCAATTACTTTTCACCCCAAAGGCCAGTATCTCTTTGCTCTGGAAGGCCATCATTTTCAAGGATGGAACCTGCAAACAGGAAAGCCCGCCTATCAATTTTCCTTTCCTGACAAAGAACTTTCCGCATTAACCATTTCTCAAGACGGGCAACAGGTTGTATTAGGCTCTGCAACAGGTGAAATTCTGTTTTTAAACGCTTATACGGGAGAGTTAAGCCGGAGCCTGCCCCGCCCTAAAGACGAGCATCCTTTCGTGAGCAGTATTTCCGACTCGTTTGAAGAGTAATTTCAAGAAACCGGTAATCAAGAAAAAAGCTTCCGGATGGTGCATCACAGAAGCGGGTTATTGTCAAGTATTTTCTCCTTCGATTTATTCGGGATGATTCATGTAAGATGACTCATGACAACTTGAAGCAAAGGCTTTGAAATTTGCATACCACTTTCCCCAACTTCTCTGACCAGGTAACCCAGCAAATCAGCTCTTCGTTTTTTTTGAAAATATTCCTCTTTCTTCATCAAAAGAAACACAAACTCATGCTTTTTCAGTTGATTCTGGAGAGCAAGCGGAAGCTTTTCATAAAGATCTAAGGCCTTCAGATGATCGGGAATAATTCCAGGTTGCATCATAAGAAAGGGCTTTTAAAGTTAAAAAAAGTAGTTATTAGAACGAATTGTTATTCCAGACCTATACTTTCAATTTCAAAAGGAAGTGAATATAACTCCAAATTTTCTATTTTTTCACTTGCTCATGTATATTCTTCTTTTTCTTATACAGAACACTCCTAATATTCAATTTTCACTTCTTTACACCTTCTTTTTTGCATATAATGTGAAAGCAAAACCTTCAGTCAAAGACCATTTAAGGGCTTATTTTTTTACAAAGCCCAAAGAAATTAATCTTTTTAAGAAAATGTTATAAGACCAAATCCTTCAACAGCTATTAACACGATTAACAATCCTATTCCTTTCAGCCGGAGTTTAATGCATTAATAGACAGGCCTCATACCTGTGGTTCTAGCGAATCATACATTCATTCTTCATAAATATTCACTTTAATCAACTGATCAAATAAACTTTTTAAACCTATGAATACTCAAACAGGATTCCGCTATGGCTTCTATACCTTTTTGGGGTATACCGCCTATTTTTTATTAATGAAATTGGTTGGGCTGGTGCATATTGTAGAACTCAGGGCTTTCAACGGGGCCATTTTGGGTTCTGGCATTTGGTTAGCCATCAACCATTTAATCCATCACCCTTCGGCAAAATTTGACTATTACCATGGCTTTCGAGTGGGAGTTATTACCGCATTTTCAGGGGTCATCATGTTTTCTATATTTATGTTTTTCTATTTGAGGATTATCGACCAGGCTTTTCTCATGCAAATTAAAGAACAAGAAGCCTTCGGGCAGTATCTAAACCCTTATATCATCGCGGTCACGCTAATCATTGAAGGTTCCTTTTCGGGATTTATCATGACTTTCGCCATCATGCAGTTCAAAAAATCCAAGGCGGGAAAATTTCATGCATAAAAAAAGGAGGGTGCCACCCTCCTTTCTTATTTTTTTAAAGAAATGAATTAATGCTTTGCATATAGTTTTTCTTTATGTTTTTTCAGTTGTCTTCGTAATGACTCTACCGCCTCATCCGTAGACTCTTCAAAAGAAGTGGTGAGCTCTTTGGCAAACAGACTTCCCCCAGGAATATTGAGTTTGATTTCAACCGCTTTATTTTCCCGTTTATGATCGCCTTTTTCCAGCTTCAGAAATACCTCGCCATCCACAACGCGATCATAAAAAGTTTCCAGTTTATCAACCTTCTTCTGAATGAAATCCAACAACTTCTGATCTGCGTCAAAGTGGATTGAATGAACTTGTAATTTCATGCTTGTAACGGTTTAAAATTGAATAAATCTATTTAAAAAATTGTAGAGGTTCGAAATGACAAAGTCACTTCGACTTCGGGTGTGCTTGCTCGAACACCTTTTTAATTCGCTCCAGCGAATTGTGGGTATATATTTGTGTGGCCGCCAAATTAGCATGCCCCAATAAATCCTTAATGGCATTTAAATCCGCACCTTCGTTCAACAAATGAGTGGCAAATGTATGTCTCATAGTGTGGGGGCTACGTTTTTCTACACTGGTGTTCATACCAAGATATTTGTTGGCAATCCGGTATATCATCATCGGATAGGCTTTTTTCCCATTTTTCGTGGTAATTAAATATCCTTCCGTTGTTCCGTTTATTAAATCTACATAATTTTTCAGGAGATTCAATAAATTTTTATGGATAGGTATCAGCCTTTCTTTGTTATTTTTTCCGAGTACTTTCAAGGTCTTCTGGTTAAAGTCAATAGCACTTATCTTTAAGGAGGTCAACTCCGATAAACGTATCCCGGTACCGTACAACAACTCCATCACCACCAGATCACGTTGACCATATAAGTCCTTTTTAAAATTGGACGGATCAAAGAGCTGTTCTGTTTCATTTTTCTTAATAAAAACCGGTAAATTTTTATGGTATTTTAAGGATAACAATTTCTGTGTGGGGCTTTTTTCAATAATTTTTTTCTGTAACAGAAACTTATAAAAAGCATTTAAAGAAGCGATTTTCCTATTGACACTCCGGGGGTTATACTGCTTTTCCATTAATTGAATTACCCAGGCCCGGATGTGATAATACTCGGCTCTTTCGAGGGCAAATTCAGGATTTTGTTCTAAACAAAATTTTTCAAATTGTTGGAGATCGTTTTGATACGATTGCAGTGTATGCTGGCTGGCACGCCTTTCGTATTTCAAAAAGTTAAGATAGGATGCTAACATATAGGTTCCGGGTCAATGTCCATTGTTTCTCTTATATTGAAAACGGGTGAATACGGTAAATAATCTTTCCGAAAGATCTGAAAAAATCCCTAAAAAACCAGCAAGCCTAACAAAAGCGTCTAAGACAGAAGAAATAAAATGAAAAAACCCTTCAAAATTCAGTAACTGAATTTTGAAGGGTTTTGTATATTTTGAATCAACTAACTCTAGTAGTTGCTATCAGCGTACATTTTTTGTTTGTATGCCGCCTTAATTTTAGCATTTCTTTTTGCCACTGAAGGCTTCTCGTAATAAGCTCTCGACCGGATGGTTCTTAAAACCTTAGTTCTTTCAAACTTCTTTTTGAATCTCTTCAAAGCTCTGTCGATAGATTCGTTTTCTTTTACGTTAACTACGATCATACAATTTATTCTTCTTCTTTTTGAAAATCAGGGTAAACTATCTTTTTTGGAACTGCAAAGATAAAAAATGATTTGAAAAATGAAAACAATTCCCCTTCCTCCTTTAAAAATAATAAATTTCTCTTTTTTCAAAACCTTTTTATCAATCAAATCCACTAATTTTCCATAAAATTTACTGCGTCAGCAATTACACTAAACCATTGATAATTAACAACATTCGCCTATGCGAATTTATATTTGTTAGAATAAATTAATTATTCTAGATTTGCGTCTAAACATAACTTTTTTACAAAACAAATGGATAAGTACTCATACATAAGCAATGCAGATACTGCTTATATTGACGATCTTTATAAATCCTATAAAAATGATCCCGGTTCAGTAGACGAATCCTGGAGGAGATTCTTTGAAGGATTTGATTTTTCACTAGAAAAATATGGAGAGAATGGTGCACCTACCGAAGCGGTAAGCAAATCCATTTTAGAAAAAGAGATTGCCGTTCGTCGATTTATTGACGCCTACCGGCTCAGAGGTCACTTGCAATCGTTAACCAACCCTGTTCGAAAACGGAAAGACCGGAAGGCCCGCCTGGAATTAAGTGATTTTGGCTTGTCGGACAAAGACTTGGATACCGTTTTTGAAGCCGGAAACGAAATCGGCATCGGCCCTGCCAAGCTACGGGATATTGTAGCGGCCTTAAAGAAAATCTATGAAGGTCCGATCGGTTTTGAGTTCATGTCTATTCGTGAGCCCGAGGTATTAGATTGGTTTAAAAACAAAGTCGAAAAAGAGTTTTTGAACTTCACCCTGTCTTCAGAGCAAAAAAAGCGCATTTTACAAAAACTGAATGAAGCTGTTGTTTTTGAAAATTTCTTACATACGAAGTATGTCGGACAAAAGCGCTTTTCTCTGGAAGGGGGGGAATCTACCATCCCTGCTTTGGATGCCATTATCAACTACGGGAGTGACTTAGGTGCTGAAGAAGTGATCATCGGAATGGCTCACCGGGGCCGGCTGAACGTATTAGCCAACGTATTAGGCAAAACCTACGAACAAGTTTTTAATGAATTTGAAGGAGCTGCCATCCCGGACGAAACCATGGGAGACGGTGATGTGAAATACCACTTGGGCTTTCGCTCACAGACAACCTCTCTTTCCGGGAAATCCATTAACGTCAACCTGTCGCCCAACCCTTCCCACTTAGAAGCGGTGGATCCGATTGTAGTGGGATCGGCAAGAGCTAAGATAGACAGCCTGTATCAAAACGATTATAAAAAAATCATCCCGATATTGATTCACGGGGATGCGGCCTTAGCCGGGCAAGGTGTTGTGTATGAGACCGTGCAAATGTCTCACTTACCCGGATATCATGTAGGAGGGACTATTCACTTTGTCATCAACAACCAAGTGGGTTTTACCACAGACTTTGATGACGCCCGTTCCAGTATCTACAGTACGGACATTTCTCAAATCATTGAAGCCCCCGAATTGCATGTCAATGGAGATGATCCGGAGGCAGTGATCTTTGCCGTAAAACTGGCGGTAGAGTTCCGGCAGAAATTCCAACGCGACATCTTTGTAGATATGGTATGCTACCGGAGACACGGACACAACGAAAGTGATGAACCGAAGTTTACCCAACCTACCTTGTATAATATTATTTCCAAACACCCTAACCCAAGGGAGGTTTATAACAACAGGTTATTGGAGAAAGGGGATGTAGATGCTCAGTTAGCCAAAACCATGGACAAGGAGTTCCGGAAGTTGCTGACTGACCGGTTAAACGAAGTTCGTCAAAACCCTCTCCCTTACAAACCTCAGGAGTTTGAAAAACAATGGCAAGCCTTGCGCAGAGGAGCGCCTGAAGATTTTTTATCGTCTCCGGACACCAGCATTTCACAAGAAGTAGTTGACAAGGTGGGTAAAAGCCTGACAACGATTCCCAAAGGTTTCAAACCTTTGCGACAAATTGAAAAGCTGTTAAAAGAGCGGAAACAAGCTTTCTTCGAAACCAAGGAATTAAACTGGGCGGCTGCGGAATTATTGGCTTACGGTTCATTGCTCTTGGATGGCAAAGACGTAAGAATTAGTGGACAAGACGTACAACGTGGTACGTTCTCGCATCGTCATGCCGTACTCAACGATGCGGAGAGCAATGAAAAATACATCAACCTGGTACACCTGGACGAGCAAAAACAGGGAAGGTTTATGATTTACAACTCACTGCTTTCAGAGTATGCCGTACTGGGTTTTGAATGTGGATATGCCATGGCTACTCCTAATTCATTGGTCATCTGGGAAGCCCAATTTGGTGACTTTGCCAACGGAGCCCAGGTAATGATCGATCAATTTATTTCAAGTGCCGAATCCAAATGGAATAAGATGAGCGGCTTGGTCATGTTATTACCACACGGATATGAAGGACAAGGCCCCGAGCACTCCAATGCCCGTCCGGAGCGTTTCTTACAACTCTCAGCAGAATATAATTTGGTAGTTGCGAACATTACTACTCCGGCTAACTTTTTCCACTTATTGCGAAGACAATTGACTTGGGACTTCAGAAAGCCTTGTGTAGTGATGACACCGAAATCCCTCTTACGTCATCCACAAGTAATTTCTCCGATCAGTGAATTTACACAAGGAGGCTTCCAGGAGGTATTTGCAGATAACTACGCCAAACCTTTTGATAAGGTAGAGAAGGTATTGCTGTGTACCGGAAAAATCTACTATGACTTGCTAGAAAAGCAAAGGGAGGAAAAGCGCAAAGATGTAGCCATCATCCGTATCGAACAGTTACATCCTTTCCCTGAGGAACAGGTAGACAAGCTTTTATCCAAATATAAAAATATGAAAAAGCTTATCTGGGTACAAGAAGAACCGGTAAATATGGGATACTGGACCTTTATCTTACGGACATATTACGAACGTAAAGATATTGAACTGGTCGCTCGTAAGCCAAGTGCTTCTCCGGCATCCGGATTTGCAAAAATTCATCAAGAAGAACAAGCCAAAATTGTGAATGCCGCTTTTAACCGTTAAACGCAGTATTCCTTTGGAATTCGTCTGTATTGATTACTCCTTTGTTTGGTTTTTGGCTTGACAAACAGGAATTACAACAGACACCTAACTACCTACAATCATACAATCAATAAGCTAGAAAATATATTTAAGATGAGTTTAGAAGTCAAAGTGCCTCCTGTCGGTGAATCGATCACCGAGGTCACTATCGCCCAATGGAATAAGCAAGACGGGGATTTCGTAGAAGCGGATGAAGTACTTTGTGAGTTAGAATCTGACAAAGCAACCTTTGAGTTAAATGCCGAAACAGAGGGCATCTTACGCATCAAAGTGCAGGAAGGAGAAACGGTGGAAATCGGAACACTAATTTGCGAAATAGAGTCCTCTGAGAATGGCGCTGCTCCTCAACAAGAGGCAACTTCTCAAACGGAAGTAGCGGAAACGTCCGGCACTCCTCAGGCTACCGGACAAGTGGTGGAGGTTACGGTACCAACAGTAGGAGAAAGCATCAATGAGGTAACCATTGCTTCATGGAACAAGCAATCAGGCGACTTTGTAGAAGTAGATGAATTATTGTGTGAAATAGAGTCCGATAAAGCTACCTTTGAGTTGAATGCAGAGCACAACGGAATCATTGAAATCGTTGCTGCCGAAGGCGATACTTTGGAAATCGGAGCCTTGATTTGCAAAATCAAAGTAACGGAAGGCGGAGCTCCTGCCGGTGCCGAACAAAGTCAACAGCCTAGTGCTGAAGTAGCAACGGCCCCAAATGCCGAAGGAAATTACGCATCCGGACATCCATCTCCGGCCGCTTCTAAAATTCTGGCGGAAAAAGGCATTTCTCCCAACGATGTACAGGGTTCCGGCCCCGGTGGCAGAATTTTGAAAGAGGATGCACAAAAAGCGAAGGTTCAATCACAACCTTCTGCACAAAAAACTACAAAAGCAGAGCCGAGCCAACAAGACACAACCGCTCCGGTGGCAGGCAGTCGCAACAGCCGTAGAGAAAAGATGACCAGCCTTAGAAAGACTATTTCCAAAAGACTGGTATCGGTAAAAAATGAAACGGCCATGCTTACCACTTTCAACGAAGTGGACATGAAGCCGATCATGGACATCCGTAAGAAATACAAAGAGATGTTTAAAGAAAAACATGAAGTAGGATTAGGCTTTATGTCATTCTTTACCAAAGCTTGTTGTGTGGCCTTACAGGAATGGCCGGCGGTCAATGCCATGATTGACGGTGAAGAAATCGTTTATAATGATTTTTGCGATATATCCATTGCGGTATCGGCCCCGAAAGGCTTGGTAGTTCCGGTAATCCGAAATGCCGAAACATTAGACTTCAAAGGAGTGGAATCGGAAGTAATCCGTTTGGCTAAAAAAGCCCGGGACAATAAATTGACCATTCCGGAAATGACCGGGGGTACCTTTACGATCACCAACGGTGGCGTGTTTGGCTCAATGATGTCTACTCCGATCATCAATGCTCCTCAGTCCGCGATTCTTGGTATGCACAACATAGTGGAACGCCCGGTTGCCATCAACGGTCAGGTGGAAATCCGCCCTATGATGTATATCGCCCTGTCTTATGATCACCGGATCATTGACGGTCGTGAGTCAGTAAGTTTCCTTGTCCGGGTAAAACAACTGCTTGAAGATCCTATCCGATTATTATTAGGCGTATAAAATAACAAGCCTTTGGACATTAGATATTCTTTCTTAATGACAAGAAATTACGTCTAATGTCCATTTGCTGTCTTGTTACTAAATCAACCATAATCTAAAACAAGCTAGAAGATGAATTACGATGTAACGGTGATTGGTTCAGGTCCCGGAGGATATGTTGCGGCCATCCGCTGTGCTCAACTGGGTATGAAAACAGCAATCATCGAAAAATATAATAGCCTGGGAGGTACATGTCTGAACGTAGGTTGTATCCCTTCCAAAGCCTTATTGGACTCCTCCGAACATTATTTCAAAGCGACTCACGAATTCAAAGAACATGGGATTGATATTGGCAAACCCAAAATCAACCTCAAGCAAATGATTCAACGCAAATCGGAAGTAGTGGACCAAACCTCCGGTGGCGTGGAGTTTTTGATGAAAAAGAACAAAATCGATACCTATCACGGTTTGGGTTCTTTTGTGGACAAAAACACCATCAAAATCACGGATGCAGAAGGAAAAGAGCAGCAAATCACTTCTAAAAATACGATTATCGCCACAGGGTCCAAACCGATGATTATCCCCGGGATAGATTACGATAAAAAACGGGTGATCACGTCTACCGAAGCATTGAACCTGAGCGAGGTACCCAAGCATATGGTTGTGATTGGAGGTGGTGTCATTGGGGTAGAATTAGGTTCTGTATATGCCCGCTTAGGCGCTAAAGTGACGGTAGTGGAATTCTTGGATTCGTTAATACCGGGAATGGACAGTACCTTGGCCAAAGAACTTCAAAGAGTATTGAAAAAGCAATTGGGCTTCCAATACCACTTTAAAACCAAAGTGACCAGTGCTCAAACCAAAGGAAAAGAGGTAATCATCAAGGCTGAAAACAGCAAGGGTGAGGAAATCGAGCTGAAAGCAGATTACTGTTTGGTTTCTGTCGGACGTAAACCTTTTACGGAAGGTTTAGGCCTTGAAAAGGCCGGGGTGGAATCAGACGAAAGAGGGAGAGTAAAAGTAAATGACCATCTCCAAACCAATGTATCAAACATCTATGCCATTGGTGACGTGGTTCAGGGAGCGATGTTGGCCCATAAAGCGGAAGAAGAAGGTGTTTTTGTGGCCGAAGCCTTGGCAGGGCAAAAGCCTCATATCAACTATAAATTAATTCCGGGTGTAGTGTATACCTGGCCGGAAGTGGCAGGAGTAGGCTATACCGAGCAGGAGTTAAAAGCAAGCAAGCGGAAATACAAAGTGGGTAGCTTCCCGATGCGGGCATTAGGCCGGGCACGGGCCAGTATGGACATTGACGGGGTCATTAAGGTGATTGCCGATGCGGAAACAGATGAAATACTGGGTGTACACATGATCGGTGCCCGTGCAGCCGATATGATTGCCGAAGCGGTGGTAGCCATGGAATACAGGGCTTCTGCGGAAGACATTGCCCGTATGTCTCACGCTCACCCTACCTTTACCGAGGCAATCAAAGAAGCTTGTTTGGCAGCAACCGACAACCGGGCCTTGCATGTATAAGATATTATTTTCATAAAAAACATATAAAGATACACTATGAATGCCACCGGCAGACTCCCTGTATAAACCTCCGACATTTGTACTCAAAAAGAAGGAAAAGGAGAACTTAATTGCATAAAAATATGTAATTAGATATATAGTGTACTTTTTAGGAATAATAAACCATAAAGCTTGCTTTTCATTAAGGCAAGCTTTATTATTTTAGGACTTTTCGAACTTAGAAAAGTATTCCTCCAATCTTGTTTTGCCCCTTCCTCTATTAACTTACCCTCTCAACAAACTGAAGGAAGTACATCGATCTCTATGTGCTCTATGGTTTCTTATTTTTTTTAACCACAGTAGAAACATAAGAATACAATAGAATCAAAACAAATACAGATTTCAAAGGGAAGCTAGCCTATCACTATCTGCTCTACGGTGTGCTATGTGGTTTCTTATTTTTTTAACCACAGTAGAAATATAAGAATACAATAGAATCAAAACAAATACAGATTTCAAAGGGAAGTTAGCCTATCACTATCTGCTCTACGATGTACTATATGGCTTCTTATTTTTTTAACCACAGTAGAAACATAAGAACACAGCCGTTTTTTACGAATGCATCTTCTCTTTTTGATTTGAAGAAATCCATTATATTTACCCTCCTAAAATTTAAAAAGCTTACGCCTATGACCAAGGTACTGATTATAGACCCTATGTATCACAACATAGAGTCACTCCTTACAAACATCGGGGTAACCCCTGATTACCAACCTAATATCCTCAAAGAAGATGTATTCAACCTGATCCATCAATACGATGGATTGATCTTGAGAAGTAAAATGAAGCTGGACGAAGCTTTTCTCAGACAAGCCGGGAATTTAAAATTTATAGCCAGAGCCGGAGCCGGAGTCGATCAAATTGATGAAAGCATTCTCGATGAAATCGGGGTTACGCTCCTTAATGCTCCCGAAGGCAACCGCGATGCCGTAGGAGAACATGCTATGGGGATGTTGCTCTGCCTGTTGAACAAGCTTCATACCGGAAATCAGGAAGTAAGGCAAAAACAATGGCAGCGGGAAGCCAATCGAGGCTGGGAACTGGGCTCTAAAACCGTAGGCATCATTGGCTATGGCAATATGGGAAAAGCCTTTGCCAAGCGGCTGTCCGGTTTTGGTTGTAGGGTGTTAGCCTACGACAAATACAAAACCCGTTACGGAAACGAGCATGCCCAAGAAGCTACCTTAGCACAAATTCAGGCAGAAGCCGAAGTATTGAGTTTCCATATTCCATTAAATGATGAAAACCGCTATTGGGTAGACGAGACCTTTCTCGATCAATTCAAACATAACTTTTACCTGATCAATACTGCCCGGGGCGAAGTGATTCCGCTACGGGTATTGCGTTACGGACTGGAAACGGGCAAGTTACTGGGAGCAGGGCTGGACGTATTGGAAAACGAAAAGCTCGCCACCATGACCGAAGAGCAAAACCAACACTTTGAATACTTGGCCCAACAACCCAATGTTCTTTTCACTCCCCATGTTGCCGGTTGGACGTATGAATCGTATGAAAAAATCAACCGGGTATTGGTACAGAAAATCCAGGATTTTTTGGAGAAGTGAGGCCTTAACGTTTTAATGAGGTTTCAGTCATTCGATGGCTTTTGAGGTGGCCTCTCAACTTAAAAACCTTCGGATGACTATACAATTTAGCCGTATAAATTACAGTTCAATCCGTATTTTGCTGACCTTGAGCTTACTGATTATTGAACCCCTGGTGCTGTGTGAGCTTGTATTTCTTAAAGTTCAGTACTAATCACTGAAAATACCGCTGTTTCTCAAAGTTTGTCAGATTGGTAAAGACCAGGCCGATATTGCCCGAAAGCATATAATCCCGGGTTTGCAGCTCTTTTTCTTTATAAACTCTTGAAAGCCCCAAATAATGGCGCACATCTACTTTTAAAGCCACGACTCTGGATATGGCAAACTTCACTCCTACTCCAGACAATACCCCATAGTTCAAGGTTTCATGCAGCCCGGATACATCACTTGCGATCCTTGCCCCTTTAGGCTGGGCAGTGGCGAGGTCATAGTGAACCATGCTTTGTGTAGCGTCCAACATATAAGAAAAAGAAGGCCCCCCGTAAAAATAGGGCCGTATTCTGCGATCGGGCTGAAACATGGTGAGGTAAAAAAGGATAGGGACCTCTACAAACTGCCTTTGCGTGCGCATTTTCAGCAAGTCCGATTCGGAGGCACTTTGGTATTCAATCCGGTGCATCAGGTAATTTACCTCTGCCGACACACCAAAATACCGGTGAAAGTTAAATCCGCCCACGATTCCCGCAGACCCTACTAATAAAGGTCTGTACCGGTTATCCGTATCCGAATAGGCTACTAATTCTCCGTACCAATCCGAGTACCCCCCACCGGCCCGAATACCAAAATAGGCGTCTTTCCCGGAATTTTTTCTTTTGATGAGTTTGCGATGGGCTTGAAATTGGGCAAAAGAGGAGGAAACATACCATAACAGGCAGAATATTACCAGGAGCAGGGTTCGCATGATAGTGATTTTTAGTGTATTTTAGAAATAATGTGTTTGATAGGGTTTATACTAATATGATTACAAAAATCCCCCTAAACATAAAAGAGAATTTCTTGTAAATCAAGTTTGTGAAAAGAGTATTTTCAAACTATTCACAAATGTTAGAAACAGTCTGTACTTTACAGTTTTGATAAAAATACCACGTAGCCAATTCTCAACTAATCCCATAAATCTGCGGATTCAACCCTCGCTTCATTCACTTCATACGGAGAGGCCTCCAAGGGGGAAATGGAGTACAGGCATTTTTTTTATTTTTGTACACCGAATGAATCCGGTAAAGTGGTAATGAACGTACATTCAATCAGTTGCTAAGACTTAAAACAAATTGATATTCAACACATTCGCATAACACCCATGGAAAAACAACTACAAGAAGAAGCCCAATCCAAGGTTTTGGAAGAGTACTTTCAGGCTTTCGCGAAAAAGATCATTGGACAAACGCAAGTTTTTCAAAGTCCTTATGGGGAGCAAGCCATCCTCTATGCGGATTGGACAGCCAGTGGCCGGCTGTATCGCCCCATTGAAGAAGCCTTGATCGAAACGTTTGGTCCGTTTGTAGGCAATACGCATACGGAAACTTCGGTGACCGGTACTTCTATGACTGTAGCCTATCACGAAGCGAAGGAAATTATTAAAAAACATGTCAATGCCTCTGATCAGGACGTCTTGATTGCCTTCGGATCGGGCATGACCGGAGTCATAAATAAGTTTCAGCGAATGTTGGGATTAAAAGTTCCCGAACAGTTCAAACAAAAAATTGAATTCCCAGAAGAAGACAAGCCGGTTGTTTTCCTCACTCATATGGAACACCATTCCAACCACACTTCCTGGCTGGAAACCATAGCCGATGTCGAATTGATCAACCCCACGGAAGAGGGCCTGGTGGATTTGGGACATTTGGAAACGCTTTTGAAAAAATATGCCCATAGAAAACAAAAAATAGCTGCAGTAACGGCCTGTTCCAATGTCACCGGAGTCACCACTCCCTATCACCAGATCGCCAAAATCACCCATCAACACGGAGGTTTGTGCTTTGTAGACTTTGCCTGTTCGGCTCCGTATGTAGCCATTGATATGCATCCCTCCGATCCACAGGAAAAGCTGGATGCTATTCTCTTTTCACCACACAAGTTTTTGGGAGGTCCCGGTACGCCCGGAATTTTGATCTTTGACTCCGCTTTGTACCAGAGCAATGTACCCGATCATCCCGGAGGAGGGACTGTGATGTGGACAAATCCTTGGAAAAAACACCGCTATATCGATAATATTGAGGTGCGTGAAGACGGAGGCACCCCGGCCTTTTTGCAAACCATCAAAACAGCTCTTTGTGTAAAACTCAAAGAAGAAATGGGAATTGATAAAATGCTGGAACGGGAAAAAACCATGCTCAAGAAGGTTTTTAAAGTATTGAAACCCCTTCCGAACTTGCATATCCTTGCAGGTGATCTGGAAGAGCGTTTGGGTGTTATTTCTTTTTATATTGACGATTTGCATTATAACCTGGCTGTCAAGTTACTCAACGACCGCTATGGGATTCAGGTAAGAGGCGGCTGTTCTTGTGCCGGCACGTACGGACACTACTTGTTACACGTATCGAAACAATATTCGGACACCATTACTTGTGCCATCGACAAAGGCAACCTTTCTACCAAGCCTGGCTGGGTACGTATGTCGATTCATCCTACCATGTCAGACAAAGACCTGTCGTATATCCTGGATGCCATTAAAAACTTGAGTGAACATTTCGGTGATTGGGCAAAAGAGTATGAATACGATCCCAATACCAATGAGTTTACACACAGAAGTATGCTCAAACATCAACACGATGATATCAAAGCCTGGTTTCAGCGGGCTTTATAAATGAAGTGAATTAAACTTTTTCTTTTTCCTGAAAAATATTTCAAACAGGCCTCCTCTGTGTTACTTTTTTCAACAAGAGCTTTGGCTATTCTCTTCAATATGAAATTAAAATCAAAAGACCTTCCCTGTTTTTTAGCGGAAGGTCTTTTGATTTCACAGGATTGTCAAAAGTTTACTAACTTACTTTACATGACCACAGTTTATTTAAACTTATGCCTTACCTGGAATTTACACCTTCTGCCCAACTTCAACACTTGATAGAAAGTTATTGGATATCCGAGACTTTTGAAGGTGTACACGCACATAAAATATTGCCGGATGGCTGTATGGACATCCTCTTTAATCTAGGCGAAGAAATTCATTCGGAGGCATTGGGACAAGTCAGTTCCATTCCCAAATACGGAGTCAGCATAGTCGGAATGATGACGCGTTTTTCCGAAATTTCGATGAAGCCCCAAGGCAAAGCTTTGGGCATCCGGTTCCGGCCCGGGCAATTTAGCAAGCTCACCGGAATCCCCCTGTCGCACTTCAGAAACGAATTGATCAATGCAAATGAAATACTTCCCAAAATACAAAACCTGCCATTCGAGCAGCTTTTTCAACTAACAGATCCCCGGCAACAAATCCGGCTTTTAGAACAGGAATTTTACAACACTTTTCAAGTACATATCCCTGGCAAAAACTCTTTGGTTACTTCTGTCACGGATTTTATCCTCGAAGCATCTTCTCCTGTTAAAGTCCAAGAAACCGCCAAAGTTCACGGTATCAGTGTACGTCAATTAGAACGGGTCTTTCAAAACCAAGTAGGAGTAACGGCCAAAGAATTTGCTTCTATTATCCGGTTTAAACGCACATTACGGCAAATTGCACTACAACCTGAAAAAAGCTTACTGCATATTGCCTTTGAAAACGGTTATTATGACCATGCGCACTTGACAAGGGAGTTCAAAAAATTTTCCGGGATTTCTCCCAGCACATTTCGATAATGTCGCATTTATACAAAGCATTCCCGCCTTTCTCCCTTTAGCTTTGTAGCTCATTCTATTTTCCATTTCAAATCATACAATCATGAAACTGCAATCACTTACCCCCAACCTAATGGTAAAAGATGTCAACGAAACCTTAAACTATTATCTTAATACCTTAGGTTTCGAACTCTTACAAACCGTTCCCGAAACCGGAAGTTTTGACTGGGGATTTGTACAATCCGGCAATGTAAGGTTGATGTTTCAGAAAGAGGCTTCCATCCAAGAGGAATATCCGGAACTTCAATCCTATACGAGAGGTGGTGCGTTAACACTTTACATTAAAGTGGAAGACTTAACGGCTTGGCATGAGAAACTCAAGGACAAGGTAACCTTTGTCAAACCCCTACATAAGACTTTTTACGGAGCCAATGAATTTGCCATTGAAGACCCCAATGGTTTTATATTGACATTTTCAGATATTCTGGAATAAAAAAACCTTTGGGAATTACGGCATTGAAAACCGGAATGAGCTTGATAGTTTTAAGAATTTTAAAGTAACTTTGAAACTTGAGCGAATCAATTGAAAATGTCATGTTAGGATTCTTAAAAAATATGTTTGGTGGGCCGCAAGGATATACCACACTGGAGGATGAGGAATTTCAGGAAGCTTTGAAAACTACGGACCGGAAAATGATTATCGATGTCCGGAGCCGTCATGAATTTGTGGATTACAAGCTTTCCAATGCTCTGAATTTGGACATTATGCACCCGGATTTTAAAGATAAAATTTCCCACTATGACAAAGACAAAACATACTTTGTATACTGCCAAAGTGGAAAAAGGAGTGCAAAAGCCTGTAAAATTATGGTAAGTCAGGGGTTTGAAAAGGTTTATAACCTGAAAGGAGGGATCAACAACTGGACAGGTCGTACGGTTTAAGTAAAAAAGAAATGCCATACTACTACCCGCGAGAACGGATTGCATTAATCGTTTTCGCGGGTTTTTATATGCATTATTCTCCTTCCACCCTATACCATGATTGTGTACGGTACAAAAAAGCCACATACCCCCTTACATTTAACTGATCTTTATTTTCCAGCCAGATTTTACAACGATATGTTTTCCCGTTTTCCGGATCAAGGATTTTTCCCCCATTCCATTCGTTCTCCTCTTTTTCCATATTTTCCAGGATGACCATTCCCAAAATTTTCTGTCCTTTCCGGTGGTCAGTACATTCCTCACATACCGGATTGGGCTCTGGAGGATCGATTAACTTGACAATTTTTCCATAGAGCTTTCCCTGTTGCTCATAAATTTCCACGATGGATTTAGTCTCTCCGGTTTCATCGTCCACGGTTTTCCATTTCCCTACCGGAGTCTGTGCGAACAGATGAACGGCCCCTGCCCATATCAGCAAGCAAGCCAAAAAAGTTTGTTTTAGCATAAGTGAACATATTTTTGATCAAAAAAACACCCTATAAGAAGTATTATCTTCTTATAGGGTTATGAAAATACAATTTATTTTTAATAACCTAAAGCACCTGTATCCGCTTACCAGGATTTTTTATTGGCGGGTTTTGGCTTAAAGCAATTCTTCCAGTTTATCTTCCAATGCTTTTCCTCTCAGGTTTTTAGCTACGATCACACCCTCTTTGTCAATCAACACGGTCATCGGAATGGCCGTTACGTTATAGGTCCTGGCTGCTTCTGATTGCCAGTACTGCAAATCCGATACATGTACCCATTTCAAGCCGTCTTTCTCAATGGCTTTTACCCACTGGTCTTTATCACGATCCAGTGAAACTCCGTAAATTTCAAAATCTTTGTCTTTGAAGCGTTCGTACATTTTTACCACATTAGGGTTTTCTTTACGGCAAGGTCCGCACCAAGAAGCCCAAAAATCAATCAACACATATTTTCCTTTTAAAGAAGACAAGGCTATTTTTTCCCCTTCCGGAGTAGTCAGGTTGATTTCAGGGGCCTTTGCTCCGATTTTAGTTTGCTTGGCTTTATTGATTGCCTCTTTGTATTGGTTGACGTATTCCGACTCAGGGTACTTTGCTTCTAACTTAGCCAACACTCCATCGATATACTCTATATCATCGTCAATACTTAATTGTTGAATAGCCAACAAGGTTACCAAGGATATTTCCTGTTGTTCGATAAAGGACTTGAACTTTTGCTTAAACTGCTCCATTGCGGCTTCGTGCTTCTTCATGGCTTCTTCCTCCGGAAGTTCTCCGCTCATGAGCTCGGAACGCAACACGTTAAAGTCCTGCTGGATTTCTATATTCAATTGTCTGAATTTTTCAAAAGCGACAGTTGCCTTCGAATTTTTCACATCCACTTTTCCTTCAGGGCTTGAAGCATCCACTTCCAATTGAATATCCTGGTCTTCTACCACCAAGGTTACTTCCTTCGTGTCATAAAAGTTCACCAAATAGAAGTTAGGCTGGGTATTTTGTAAGGTATAACTAAATGTTCCGTCTTTTGCCACTTCGATTTGTCCCACATCTACCGGGGCACCTTTTTCAATTTTCTGCAAAGAGACTTTTCCCTCCTCTTCAGGGTTTAGCACTTTACCGGAAATGATGACTTCACCCGGGTTTTTGGCTACTGTTCCCGCTGGTTGGCAAGCTGAAAAAAAACCGACAACCAATAAAAAATACAACAATTTCTTCATTCGAGTTTTTAGTATTAAATAGTAAAAAATAATCGTCAGAACCATCACGGACTGTCACTTATCCAAACAGTATAAAACTTCAATTCATTCAGGCGGACTCCAACGCTTCCCGGATCAATTGGTTGGCTTTTTTCGGATCCACTTTTCCTTTGCTGAGTTTCATCACTTCGCCCATAAACATCCCCACCAGGTTTTTCTTTCCGTTTTTATACGCTTTTACTTTGTCCGGATATTTGGCCAGTACTTCTTGAATAATCGGCTGGATAAAATCCTCCTTGTCTTCGTGAATCAGGTCGAACTGTTCGGCTACTTTTACGACTTCCATTCTTGGATTTTCCAATACTTTAGGAAACAAGTTTTGCGAAGCCTTAGAAGCACTGATTTTGCCATCGTCTACCAATTGGATAATTTCTGCAATGCGTTGGGCTGGTAGCATCAACGCATCCAGGCTACTGTTTTGCTCGTTCAACACTTTCTTTACAGAGCCCATCAACCAATTGGCGATGGCTTTATAATTACGAGAATATTGACAAACCCCTTCAAAATACAAAGCCATTTCCTTGGTATCGGTCAGCACACTGGCATCGTATTCGGGCAATTGGTATTCTTGGGTAAATTTATCGAATAACTCCTGAGGCAAAGCAGGCATATCGGCTTTGATTTGTGCCAACATTTCTTCTGTGATGATCAAAGGAGGCAAATCCGGCTCCGGAAAGTAGCGGTAGTCGTTCAAGGTTTCTTTGGTACGCATTCCGGCCGTGGTTCCTGTATTTGCATCAAAAGTGCGGGTTTCGGAAATAATTTCCACACCTTCTTCTACCAACTTCACCTGGCGCTCAAACTCATGTTCAATAGCTCTTTGTACATTGCGGATTGAGTTCATATTTTTCACTTCCACTTTCTCTCCCAACTTTGTATCCCCCTTGAGCCGCACTGAGATATTTGCATCACATCGCATAGAGCCTTCTTCCATATTGCCATCGCAAATGTCCAGGTAACGAACCAACTTTCGCAATTCGGTTAATAAAAGACCGGCCTCTTCTGCCGAGCGGATATCCGGTTCCGTCACGATTTCAATCAGAGGCATTCCCGCCCGGTTCAAATCCACAAATGTTTCGGACTCTCCTTCCAAATGCAAAGATTTCCCGGCATCTTCTTCCAAGTGAATATGATGGAGCCGGAGTGTCCGGGTTTCACCGGAACTCAATTTCACCGGCACTTCACCCCCCAAACAAATCGGGGTTTTATCCTGGGTAATTTGAAAGCCTTTCGGCAAATCGGGATAAAAATAGTTTTTGCGGTCAAACACGTTGTAACGGCTGATTTCACACCGGCAGGCCAAGCCCATCCGGATGGCCAATTCAGCCACTTTTTTATTGATCTTGGGTAAGGTACCCGGATGCCCTAATGTAATCACAGAGATATGTGTATTGGGCGATTGCCCAAAGGCTGTGGCATCTGAGGTAAAAATTTTACTTTGGGTAAGCAGCTGTGCGTGAACTTCCAAGCCTACCACTACTTCGTATTTATCTGAAAATGATTGAGGCATGAGCAAATTTGTCTATCTTTCGTTACTAGCTAACAAAATTACTAAGGATATTTTAAGGAATGGTATGGAGGGGGAAATAATTAAACTCCGACCATCTACCCAAAAGCGCAAAAGCACTGTGAAAGTCAACAACCTTCACAATGCTTTTTAAATATTGATTACAGTTTACCTGATGGTTTTATCCTTTTTTAGCGGGGATTTTTTCGCTGAGGTACTTTGCCGTATAATTGTCTTTCAACTTCACCATCTCCTCAGGAGTTCCGGCAAAACACACATTGCCTCCATCTTTTCCTCCTTCTGGCCCCAGGTCAATGATCCAATCGGCCAGTTTGATCACCTCCATATTGTGTTCGATGATAATCACCGAGTGCCCTTGTTCCACCAAAGCACTGATAGACCGCATTAATTTATTGATGTCGTGAAAGTGCAAGCCGGTAGTAGGTTCATCAAAAATAAACAAGACTTTTTCGGTGGCTTTCACATTGCCCTTTACCAGAAAGGAAGCCAACTTCACGCGTTGGGCTTCGCCCCCACTCAGCGTATTGGATGATTGCCCGAGTTTTACATATCCCAAGCCTACTTCTTGCAATGGCTTCAGTTTGTTGACAATCTTTTTTTGCTCTTTGAAAAACTCAATACTTTCATCAATACTCAATTCAAGTATTTCCGCAATGTTTTTCTCATGATATTTTACTTCCAGTACTTCGTCTTTGAAACGATGGCCTTTGCAACTCTCACATTTCAGATAAATATCGGCCATAAATTGCATTTCCACTTTGATCTCCCCTTCCCCCTGGCAGGCCTCACAACGCCCGCCATCCACATTAAACGAAAAGTGGGCGGGTTTATACCCCCTTTGTTTGGACAAGGGTTGATCGGCAAACAACTGACGTACCACATCGTAGGCCTTCACATAGGTCACCGGGTTGGAACGGGAAGATTTGCCAATAGGGTTCTGATCGACAAACTCGATATGGCTAATGGCTTTAATATCACCTTCCATACCTGCCATCTTCCCCGATTCGTCACTGTATCCGCCAAGTTGCTTGGTTAATGCCGGATAAAAGATTTTCCGGATCAACGTAGATTTACCCGAACCACTCACCCCGGTAATCACCGTGATGATGTTCAGGGGAAATTCTACATCCAGATTTTTCAGGTTATTTTCTTTAGCCCCCAATACCCGGATGGATTTTTTCCATTTTCTCCGGTAAGAAGGAACATCTATTTTTTCCACATTGTGTAAATAGCGGGCCGTATGGCTGATATCCGGGTTGTCCATGTTGAATATATCTCCCTGGAAGCTCAATTCTCCTCCGTAAATCCCTGCATCAGGTCCGATATCAATGATTTGATCGGCCGCCCGCATCACTTCTTCTTCGTGTTCCACGACAATCACCGTGTTTCCAAGATCTCTCAACTCTTCCAGTACGGAAATCAAGTTATGGGTGTCCCGGGGATGTAAACCAATAGACGGCTCATCCAAAATATACATCGACCCTACTAAGGCACTTCCTAAAGAAGTGGCCAGTTTGATCCTTTGATACTCTCCCCCGGACAACGTTGCCGTCAATCGGTTTAAAGTCAAATAGCCCAAGCCTACCCGAGTGAGGTACATCAGGCGGTTTTCTATTTCTACCAGTATTCTTTTAGCAATGGCCTTCTCATAGTCGGTAAGTTCGAGCGCTTCAAAAAAGGTTACGACTTCCGATACCGGCAATAGCACCAGTTCGATGATGGACTTGCCTCCGATTTTCACATAACCGGCATCTTTGCGCAAACGGGTTCCTTTACAATCCGGGCAAACCGTACGCCCCCGGTACCGGGATAATAATACACGGTATTGTATTTTATGCGTCTGCGTTTCCAGATGTTTAAAGAAAGCATTTAAGCCTTCAAAATATTCATTACCTGTCCAGAGGACTTGTTTCTCTTCGTCTGACAAATCGCTATAAGCTCTGTGGATAGGGAAATCAAACTTGATCCCGTTTTTTAACAAGGGGACTTGCCACTTTTTCATGGACTCACTACGCCAAGGGGCTATGGCTCCCTCATATACAGACAAGCTTTTATCCGGTATCACCAGGTCTTCGTCAATCCCCAGAATATTTCCAAAACCTTCGCAGCGTTTACAAGCTCCATAGGGATTGTTAAAGCTAAATAAATTGACTGAGGGTTCTTCAAACCGTATCCCATCCGCCTCAAAGCGATCGGAAAAGTTTTTTCGTATGGTCTCTTTATTTTTTTGGATGATTTCAATGGTACAATCTCCTTCCCCTTCAAAAAAGGCCGTTTGAATGGAATCGGCAATCCGGTATTGATTGTCTTCATCGTTCTGTTTGACGGTGTTACGGTCAATCAGGATATCCACTTGTAAGCCTTTCTTTGCCAAGTCGTACACCTCTTCAAAGTTTCCATTGTCCGGTAAGTCTTCAATAAAGGTCAACTCCTCGTTAAACAGGATACGGGTAAATCCTTTTTGCAAAAGGATTTTTAATTCCTCGGCAAGGCTTCTCCCCTCTTTCATCTTTAAAGGACAAAGGGTCATTACCCTCACGCCCTCTTCAAACGATTGGATAAAATTTACCACACTGGTCACACTGTCTTTGGTCACCAGGTTTCCGGAAACAGGCGAGTAGGTTTTTCCAACCCGGGCAAATAGCAATTTCAGGTAATCGTAGATTTCTGTAGTGGTTCCCACTGTGGAACGAGGGTTCCGGGTATTCACTTTTTGCTCTACGGCAATGGCCGGACATACTCCCCGGATATACTCGACTTCCGGCTTTTCCATTCGTCCCAGAAACTGACGGGCATACGAACTCAAGCTCTCCACATACATCCGTTGTCCTTCGGCAAAAAGCGTATCAAAAGCCAGTGAGGACTTGCCAGAGCCCGATACTCCGGTAATCACCACTAATTTATTTCGGGGGATGGCTACATCTATATTTTTTAAATTGTTTACCTTCGCACCTTTTACAATGATATATTGCTTAGGGTCAAGCTGGTCAACTGATATGCTCATAGTAGTTTGTCAATTTTATATGGCAGGCCCTTTGCCAAAAGTTGCCACAAAAGTGCAATAATTTAAAATATTCGCCATATTTTCATGGCTGTTTTTTTAGAGTATGTTATTGAAGGGATTCCTCCTTTCATTACGAATGATGACATACTCCTTGAAAATTTCGTAGTTTCACCGATACGTTAGCAAACACACATGCTCATCCGAAGGCTTCTGATCCGTTTATTAGGTTTCAAAAATTATTTGCAATTTATCAGTTATTTTTTTCTTAAAACCTATCGTTCAAAACTTTACCTGTCCGAACATTTTCAAGTCCGGTTTCTCCGGCAGCTCGTCCGGCAAGGTGATACCTGTTTGGATATTGGCGCAAATTTAGGCTATTTTTCCATACCCTTATCGCATTTGACCGGAGAAAAAGGAAAACTCTACTCTATAGAGCCTGTTCCCATGTTTCGCAAGGTATTACAAAAAAACCTGAGCCGTTTTGGCCTCAAGAATTTTGAAATCCTACCCTATGCTTTGGGAGAGGAAGATCATAAGAAAGTGCAAATGGGAACACCTACCGTAGACGGGGTGATCCGGCACGGACGGACGGAAATACTGGAAGCCCGGCCCCAACAAGGCATTGCCTTTACTCATGAAACCGAGATGATGTCGCCTCAAACCTTATTCGGAGGATTGAAGGAATTGCAATTTGTCAAATGTGATGTGGAAGGGTACGAAACGCATATTATTCCACAATTTTTATCTCTTTTTGAACAACACCAGCCCATTCTGGAAATTGAAATCGGGCCTAAAGAAAACAAAGCTGAAATCATCAACCTGCTCAGCCCGTTGTCATATACTGCTTATTATCTTAAAAACAACCAACTCTGGCCTTTTCAATTAGATAACCCTCAACACACAAAAGAAATTGAGCTTTACTTTATTCCCACTGGCAAAAAAGACCGGGTCAGGGGTGTGATTAGGGAATGAGGGATAGAAGGAGTGGAGGATTGAAGGAATGGAGGATTGAGGGTTGCGGGAAGATAATTGTACTTTTGGGGTTTATCAGATAATTTCAACAAACTTAATGTATCCGGCAACTTGAATTAATTATTATCTTTGCATTTCTTTCCTTTTGATGGAAAGGTATTTTTTCAAGTTTAAATAAAGCCGGGGTGTTCACTGAATCTCTGAGCAAACGACTGTAAACTATGCCAAAAAAGAACTTTTTCAACCTATTATATGCCCTCTGGTATTTGCTTTGGTTTTGGGTTATTTTTATTTTGATTTACCCGCTTTTTCTCCTGACCATTTTCGTAAAAAAATGGAGACCTTATTCTTACAAAGTCAATAATATATGGGCGTATACGGTGTATTTTTTGGTTGGTTTGCCTGTAAAAGTACAATACCGCTTTCCCTTTGACAAAAAGGGAAATTATGTATTCTGTCCCAATCATAATTCCTATCTGGACATTCCCATTTTAGGATATGCCATGCGGCAGTTTGGTGTATATGTAGGAAAAAGCCAGCTGAGTAAAGTGCCCTTGTTTGGCTATATGTTTAAGAAATTATATATCTCCGTTGACCGCAACAGCCTGAGAGACCGTTATCAATCTTTTGAATTGGCTAAAAACGAAATTGACCAGGGGAACAGTTTGATCATTTTCCCGGAAGGGGGAACCAATCAAAACCCACCGGTACCCAAACGCTTTAAAGACGGGGCCTTTCGTATTGCCATTGAAAAGCAGGTTCCGATTGTCCCGGTCACCATTCCTCAACACTGGTTGGTAATGCATGATATCTCTCCCTATTTGCATTGGAGCAAAATTGAAGTGATCTTTCATGAACCGATAGCAACCACGGGAATGACGATAGACCAAGCCGATGACTTAAAAGAACAGGTATATTCTGTCATCTACAATGAAATGAAGAGTCGCTTTCCAAAGTATTTTGAAAAAGAAACCGTGAATAAATAAGCTGAAAACTTTGAAGGTGTTCTTATTTTTGTGAAAGTCCAGAAGGATAGAATTTGAAATCAATTAAAATGAAAATAGAAAAAGCAGATTTAGAAAAAATAGCCCATTTGGCAAGGCTGAATTTTAATGAGGAGGATGAGGGGAAAATGCTGCAAAGCATAAATGAAATTGTAGAATGGGTAGGTAAACTCGAAGAAGTGGACACCGAAGGAGTGGAACCCTTAACCCATATGTCCGAAGAGCAAAACGTGCTTCGGGAAGACGAGGTAAAAAACCACCTTTCCCGTGAGGCCGGCTTAAAAAATGCCCCTCGAAAAGACAAACAGTTTATCCGGGTGCCTAAGGTGTTGGAATAATCCTGGGTTTGCATTCAGGATTTATTCTATTCTTTCATAGGCTCCGATATCCGGGTTTTCATCCCGGGCATTGTCCAAAAGGTCATGGGAAACGAACAATTTTTGTCCTTTGTCTTTGGCCGGGCTGAGTGTATCCAAGGTAAAGAGCTGTTCGATCGGGCTGGTAAACTTCGGGTCTGTATTTAATTGATTATCATTCCCTTTTAAGAAATCCGTCAGTTGGGTTTTGAAAATATTATTTCTCAAGTTCAACTCCATTTTGGTTTCGCTTTCCGCATCTGCAAAAAACTGCACTTCGTCATTTAGCACCCCCCATACAATCGTATTGCGCATATCCACATACAAATCTTCCCGAAGGATATCTTCTCCTGTATTAAAGTAATTACTCAAGATCAGAGAGGGAGTCTCTCTAAAGAAGTCAAATTGGTAATTGGCAATGGTATTATGGTACAAGACATAATTGCCCCCGGCCCAGCAGGCCAAGCCACTTTGAATACAATTGTCAATCAAGGTATTGTACATCAACAAATCCGAGGTAAAGCACTGTATGCCGGTTGCTGCCATGTTTTCGATGATAGAATTTGCCAAAACCAGGTCCGGTTCCTCGTCTTCGTCAGGGGTTCCTAAGTGAATCCCCACCGTAGCATTTTTAATAATGGCCGAATAGATTTCGTTTTGATGGCTTTGTTCCAAGAAAAAGATCCCCCCCCATTGTCCCGGAGCTTTGGCATATGCTTTTTCCTGCCTTACCCCTTGAAAAGTTACCGGTTTTTCAGCAACTCCCTGAATTTTAAGCGTGCCGTTAACAAACAAATATGCCCCTGGATTCATATAAATACGAGTTCCTTCTTCGATTGTAAGCGTGGCATCCTTTTGCACCAATACAGAGTCAAAAATCACATAAGGCCGGTTAGCGGTCCAGGTAGTGTTGCCATCGATACCTTGTAAGCCACTGCGGTAAAAGTTGGCATCTTGCCCCCAAGAAATCAGTTTTACATCCTGTACATTGCCGTTTGTTTCAAAAACCAGGGAATCTTGTACGATAAATGGCAGGTCATTGTCCTGAGGGTCAATAAATACTTCTACCAATACCAATAAACTATCCCCCCCCAGAAGCTTTACATTTTCCACCTTTGTATCGGAAATGCCATTGATATGAACAGCATAAGCAGAGCTTTGGGTGTTTCCCAAACTGATGTTAGCAATATTTACGGCTTTATTGCTAGGGTTGGTTACCGAAAGGCGCTTGGTTACGCTTCCCACAGTTGTAAAAACCGTATCAAAAAAGATGGTATCTTGAGAAAAGGAAAGTTTGATATCCGGGCTTGTGGAAATACTCTCTTCTTCTGGCTCACAAGCGAAAAGTAATACGGTTGAAAGCCATACAATACTTATTCTGAAAAATTTATACTTGTTCATTCGACTATCACAGGTGGCTTGAAACTCATCCGTAAGTTAACGAAGCATTGTATTCTAGCAAAATATTCCTGTGATCAGATCTTATTTTATTTTATGAATGGTAATATTTTACCGCTAAAAGTCCTATTAACGTTTAAAATTCAGCCATTTGAGGGTTCAAGTGGGACTTGAGGCTTTATTGAAAATTTTCATATTCAAATCATAGATATTCAATTGGATATCTCGAATTATGGGCATCACACTATCAAAATATCCCATTACTACAAAGCCCTCACTCTCTAGCGTATCATGCAGCCGGTTTACAATATTAATTTGGGTAACTTTATCGAAATAGATCAGTACATTCCGGCAAAAAATCAGATGAAATTTTTGTCTAAACCCATCTGCAATCAAATTGTGTTTTTTAAACTCCACATTCTTTAAAAGCAAGGGGTCGAATTGAAACGTATTCCCGTTTTGCAGACAATACAGGACCAGCTTTCCTTTGGGGTTATATTGCCGGTAATTCGACTCAAAATCAGCCCATTTGGTATTGCAGTACTCTCCCATCCGGGCCTTTTGCAGGGAATCTTCATTGATATCCGTAGCGACAAAACGGCATTTATGATACACTCCCAACTCTTTTGCTAAAATTGCCATTGAAAACAGCTCCTCACCTGTGGAGCAGCCTGTATGCAATATGGAAACCTGCTTATTGGTACGAGTCAATTGTAATAGCAAGTCCTTAACACACAACCACATTTTGGGATCGCGAAACAGCGTGGTAAGCCCTACTGTAATTTCATTCATAAAAGGATAGATAAACCCTCTGTCGCGCAATAACGTTGACCATAAATCGATCAAAGAATTGAACTTAAATTTAAGCAAACAGTTTTTTAACCTTCTTTTGAAAGGAGTAGGCTCATAGCAGGAAAAATCAATTCCATACCTCTTATAGATGGCCTCACAAAAAGAGACTAACTCGAAATCTGAAATTGCTTGCTCTTGTAAATTTTTTTCCATTCACTCAAGGGGTTTCAAGTTATGCCTCATACAAAAGGTAAGTAGCGGATAGGCAGTGAATTGGTTTTTCGCTTATTGTACAATCAGCACCGTTTTTCCAATGGTATGTTCTAAATTCAAAATAGGGAAAAAGCGCACTTGCTTCTGTAGTGTTTTTCCCTTTTTGGTTAAGAATTTCAGGGACATTGTTTCATTTTTTCCTTCGGAAACTTTTTTCAACAGACTTTCAAAACCAGCTGCCCGCTCGGCTAAAATGTCCTCAAGTGACTTGTTTCGCAAATCCATTCTCGTATACCCTAGTAGCTCAAGAAAGCCCTGGTTAAATGATTTGATGATAAAGCCTTCTTTTAATTCCAAAGTAGGTACAACCGATTTGTACGCAGCTAGCGTATTGCTCAGGTCGTGTTGTTTTTCTTTTTCAGCAGTGGTAAACTGTGCCAGGAGCATGATTTTTCTGGGCACTCCTGCGATGTCCAAAATAGGATTAAACGTTCCGTTGAGCCATAAGTCTTTCCCGGACTTGCTTTTGTGCTTAAATTCACCGGAAAAAAATTGACCGTTTTTTAAGTTTTCCCACATCATTTTGATTTGCGGCTTTTCATTTTCCTCAACATCCAAGAGGATTTCATAAGAATGCCCTACCAATTCTTCCCGTGTATACCCCATCACACTCAGGTAGATCGGGTTCACTTCCTTGATCCGGCCTTTCATATCAAACTCCACCGAAGCAATGGTTTTGTTTATGGCTTCCAGGTAGTAGTTTAATTCTACTTTATTTTGCCTGTTTTTGATTTCCAGGTGCTTTTCTACCGTAATATTATTGGCATAAATCACCACACTTTCCACTCCGCCTTGCAAATCAAAGATGGGATTGAACACCCCTCTTAAACAGATTTCATGGTCATATTTATTTTTCATATTAAAATCACAGCGGATAAACTGACCCTCCATGATTTTCTCCCACCAAGTAGTTTGCTGCTCTTCATCCGCGATAGTAGTTTGCAACAGGTCAATGGCCTGCCCTTGAATTTCGCGTAAGGAATAGCCGAATACTTCTAAAAAGTTATCATTCACCTCAGTAATCGTCTTATCCTTTTTGACTTCGATGATCAACGAAGAGCGACTGATCGCTTCTAATTTGGATTTGTAGTTGAGTGCGTTAGTTTTGGTTTCCGTAATTTCGGCTTGCACTGCAATATACTTTACTACCGTTCCATGGTCATCTTTCACCGGATTAATGGACAAAGAAATCCAGTATTTTTCGCCTTGCTTATTATAGTTTAATATTTCTTCGTAAATGGATTCCCCTTGTTTGAGCTTCCAACTAATCCGCTTTTGTGTTTCGGCACATGTTTCCGGACCTTGAAGGATGTTCCCCGGTTTTTTACCTAGCATCTCTTTAAGGGTAAAACCAGAGATACGGGTAAACCCCCGGTTTACATATTCAACATAGCCCAAATGGTCAGTGATGACTACGGCAGTATCCGTATTATCGGCCACCAACGACAGGCGTTCAAATTCTATTTCTTCGGTTTTTTTCCGGGTAATATCTTGCGCTAACATCAAAACACTGTGGACGTCACCATTCTGGTCTTTTACCGGATTATAAGTAGTATGCAACCAAACATCTTTGCCCTGACGCGTTTTGACCAATAAGTCATCCGAATAGGCTTGTTGTGTTTGGTTAATGATCTTTTGAATATGGGAGTAATTTTTAAAAACTTCTTTATAATGTACTTTGTAAAGCTGTTCGCTTGTATAAGCCAACAAGCTCAACGTATTTTTGTTAGCCTTCAGGATTCTCCCTCGAGGGTCCACTTCTACCATACACAGTGTTGTGTCAATGGCGGAAACAATACTGTCCAATTCCAATTGTTTTCGGCTCATTTCTTCCTGAGTCGCAGACAGCTCTTCAAAGTTCTGCCTCATCTCTTCCTCATTTTCCCGCAATTCCGCCGTCAACAACTGAGACTCCTCAAGTAATTTCTTGGTTTTCAGATTGGCTTCAAGGTTGTGTATACTGGAGGCAATGCTTTCGGTAACCTTGCGAATAAAATCCACTTTATGTTGAGGTAAGACTTTGAAGGACGCCAACTCGATGACTCCAAAGATAGCATCGTTAAAAAGTAAGGGGGCAATGATGATATTGGTAGGGGGAGCATCGCCCAAACCGGAAGTGATCTTAATGTATTCGGGAGGAATGTCTGTTAAGTAAATCAGGTCTTTTTCTTGTAAACACTGCCCTACCAGTCCTTCACCCGGGTACACCTTTCCGGACAGGTATTTTTTCCGGTCGAAAGCATAAGCAGCAGCAAGCTCTAAAAACTCCCGGTAGCTTCGATCGGTTTTTACCAGGTAAAACATTCCTTGGTTGCACCCTAACATTTTAATTAGGCTTTTCAGGCAACTGAAACACATCTCTTCAATCTTATCCACTTCCTGATGAAGGATCTCACTAAACTTCGCGACTGACTCAATGCCCCACTGGCGCTCCGCTTCCCGTTGTTTGAAGGTGTGTAGTTCGGATTCGAGGTTTAAAATAGCTTTTCCGAAGCGGTCCTCATGACTGAGCTTGTCCAAATGTATTTGTTCTCCTTTGGAAATTTCATCGATTAGTTGCGAAGCTTCTTTGATTTTGAATATTGTATTGTTCAGGTTGTCCGTGATACTTGTATAAATATCCTGTTTTTTCTTTTGCTTGTGAGCGGAGCAATGAGAAACCTCCGCTAACAGTTGATTGGACGAACTGAATACCTGTGCCACCTGCCGTGAAATCCGCCAAATAATCCTACCCACAATGGCCAGGTTCATCACTAAAGCAATATGTACCAGATTATCTTTTAAAAAGGGAATATACCCCTCCACGATTTTTAATGTGGAAAGGAAAATTATTCCATTCAGCACTAACAGTGTAAATACCCATCCCTTGGCTTTGCCTAGTATTGATAAGAAAGTTTTCATAGTGATACAGATGACTGAACAATGGCTATAGGCCTCAATTAAAACTTAGCAGTGGCGTGTTTGCTATTTTAGCAAGAAAATTTTCTGAAAACTGCCATAAAAACTGAGTTTGAAATTGTTGTGAAGGGTTTCCCACTAAAAAAGTTGTGGAAACAAAAAAATCCTGATTTCCGCTTGAAAAACCCTCGATAAAGGTCTCTATCACCAGTTTACTCAGAATATTCAAGTCCGGCACCCCTCCATGCAAATTCAGTTGCAAAATATTGGTAATTTCAGTGATCACCGCAGCGGATAAGATATTATCCAACTCTTTGGCAAATTCCAGCATTACATGTTCTTTTTTGAAGTCGCTCAGAGGTGTATACAACTCCCTGCATCCCTGTTTTGGGATTAACAAGAAGCTTCTCCCCTCGATTTCGCCTATAAGTTTTGTCACCAACAAGCAGTGTTTATGAAAAGTCTTTTGATTTGCCTCCTCTATGTATGAGCGTTTATCAAAAAAATATTGAGGAGTCCCCCCTTGAACTGGCTTACCTGTAAACAGCCGAAATGCTTCGGAAGCATTGGCAAAAGCTCTCTGAAAAAGCAAATCCAGCTTTTGTTGATATTGCATCTCGTTTTGGTGCATCATAATGATTTGATATAGAGATTAGCCCGATAATTCCCGGTCTGATAAATAAGTTGATCTGAAAATAAAGTTTGCGATGGCTGAGATATTTACCACCAGGCAGACATTGCCATCGCCTAATATGGTCACACCACTGATAAAAGAGCTGGTGTCTGCCGGCTTTTTAAGAGGTTTTTCTACAATTTCTTTTTGTTGTTGTAATTTATCCACTACCAAACCCATGGTCCAATCATGATAGGTGACCACCACAATCTCCAAGTTGGCATTGTCTGCAATGTTATCAAAACTATGATGTAAGTAGCTTTTTCCTTTTGCCAGGTCGTCAGAAGAAGCCCCAAACAAATCTTTTAAGAAGACCACCGATACGGTTTTATCCAGGTGTTTTGTCATCAAGCCTTTTCCCACTTTATGAATTTCCTTTTTCTTGATAGAAATCACTGCTTCGGTATAAGACAGTGGAATGGCATAGACACTTTTTGATAATTCAAATAGCAAGGTGCCTCGTACAGCCATGGATGCCGGGAGCAAAAGTTTAAAAACCGAGCCCTTACCTTGGGTGGTTTCCACAGAGATATTCCCACCAACGGATTCGATAGAGCGCTTCACCACGTCCATCCCTACACCTCTTCCCGAAACCGTGCTGATTGTTTCGGCCGTAGAAAAGCCTGCTTCAAAGATAAAGCGAAGGACTTCCTGGTCTGTTAGTTTGTTGACAACCTCCTGAGTGATAAGCTTCCGGTTGATGGCTTTTTCACATACCTTTTTCAAATCAATACCTTTCCCGTCATCCCTTACTTCAATCACCACAGAGTCGTTCAGGTTTTTGGCTTCCAAAGTAATGGTTCCAAATTCTGTTTTTCCTGATTTATGCCTTTCCTCTGTTGTTTCTATTCCGTGACTTACCGCATTTCTAATCAAATGGATAAGAGAGTCACTGATGGCTTGTAAGATATTCCGGTCGATCTCCGTTTCGGTTCCTTTTAACAGCAACTCCACTTTCTTATGTTCCAAGGCAGCAACATCCCGTACTACCCGGTGGAATTTTTTGAACAAAAAGCCTACTTGTACCAAGCGGGCGTTCATGACCGAATACTGTAAGTCCGAAGAGATTCTGTTAAGACGGGAATAGGAATTGTCTGTATGATCGTCAAGGTGAGTGGCTATCATCCGGTCGCGTTCGATGACGAGTTCTCCAACCAAATTGAGCATTTCATCCAGTTTTTTTACTGGTACCTGGATGATTTCGGAGAACTTAATTCCGTTTTGCAGCGGTTCTTCCCGATTGCTTTCTCGGGATTTTTCTCTTGTAATTTCTTTGGGTTTTTCCTTTATATTGCTTTCTGTATGAGCAGCTTGACCTTCTTCTTTGACAGGGTCTTTTGACGAAGACTCCGTCAGTACAGTATCTGTCGCAACTTTAGTTTTTTCCGGTGCCGGGTTACTTTTTTCATTGCCTTTCGACTGATTTATAATCAACTGTAATTTGGTTCGGATTCCCTTATACCTCACCTGTTTATCAATTTTAAGCGCCTCGATCAAATTTCCCAACACATCTACGGCCCTAAAAACAAGTGAGAATGTTTGCTCACCCAATATAAGTTTGTTTTCTTTGACTTCCCCGAACAAATCTTCGATTGTATGAGCAAACTCAGCGATATCATCAAAGCCTAACCCTGCCGCATTTCCTTTTAAAGTATGCACTATTCTGAAAATGCTATTAATGATTTTGGAATCGGTAGGATTTTTTTCCAAAGCGGTGAGTAACTGGTTGACCTCCTCGTAGTACTCAAGGGCTTCGCTTAAAAAAAGCTCTTTGTATTCATCTGATTTTGCACTCATATACAGTATTAAAGACTGGTGACGATAAAGTTTGGCATTTCATGTAATTTCACAACCCGGTCGATACAACCTTCCTTGATGGCACTCTGAGGCATGCCGTAAATCACGGCTGTTTGTGCATCCTGGGCAATCATAAAACTTCCCTGCTTTTTTAATTCCACGGCTCCCTGGGTGCCATCTCTACCCATTCCTGTCAGGAGTACTCCTATGGCTTTTCCACCAAAGGTTTTACTCACGGATTTAAACAAACAATCCACTGAAGGGTGATTAAACTCTTTGAACTTCTTTTTGGAAAAATGGGCAATGGGCTTTTTTGATTGTACATCCGAAATAATTTCCAGGTTAGCATGCCCCGGAGCCAAATAAATCACTCCCCCTTGAATGGCTTCACCATTCTTAGGAATCCTTACCGGAAGGGAAGAACGTTGATTTAATCTTGCAGCAAAAGAGTCGATAAACCGCTCGGGCATATGTTGGGCAATGATTATGGGAACCGGAAGGTTTTCAGGCAGCTTTTCTATAAATATTTCTATAGCTGCCGGGCCTCCCGTAGAGGCTCCTATTACAATAATTTGATAATTAAGTTTTTGATCAAAGGTATGTTGATGGGTGTTTCTTTTACTGTCGTGGTAGAGAAGTTTGTCCGTATCCACAGCGGCAGCCGCTTTTACCAACTCTGTCAGTACAAACGTCCCCTTCTCTTCCTGGATGTTTTTAGGTTTATCGATAAAATCAAAAGCCCCTAAATCCAAGGCATCAAACACCTGTTTATCGGTCCGGTCCAAGGAACTTAACAAAATTACCGGTGTAGGGCAGTGTTTCATCACCTCGCCCACCACATACAGCCCATCAAAGTCAGGCATCATAATATCCGTGATGATGACATCCGGGCGCAATTTTTTCACTTTGTCCACCCCCTCTTTGCCATTGTTTGCCGTGGCCATAAGACGAATGGCAGGGTCTTTTCGCAATACGTCCGATATAAGTATTCTCATGAAACCGGAGTCTTCAATCAATAAGACGTTGATTGGAGAATACATTGTTGACTTGGACATAACTTGTGTTTACAATTTGTCGATTGCTTCGTTTAATTGTTCAGAAGTAAATGGCTTCACAATATAGGCGGAAGCCCCTAACCCCAAGCCTTCCTGGATGACCGACTCTTGTCCAACAGCACTGATCATGATGACTTTGGAGGACAGCTTTTCTTCTTTATACACCTTCAAAATATCCGTACCTATCATGTCGGGTAAGATATTATCCAAGGTGATAATATCCGGTTGTAACTCTAGCGCTAAATCGATTGCTTCTTCACCGTTAGCCGCCTGACCAACTACTGCATGCCCGCTATCTTCCAGGGCATCTTTAATGACCGTACGCATATAAAGCGAGTCATCAACTATGAGCACTTTTTTTGACATAAAAATGATGTATTAGATTTGGAGTAAATTGAAAGTAACAGGTAAAAAAATCAGCATTTGTTAGGTGCCGGTAAATACGTTGTTAGTACTTTCTCCTCCAATGACTTGAATAATATCAATTAGGATAATCATCCGGTTTTCCAAGGTAATCACGCCTTTGATATAATCAGACTGGTTACCTGAATGGATGATATTGGGAGATTTTTCAATTTCGTCACTTGTAACGGTTAGTGTATTAGGTACTTCCTGTACCAATACACCGAACTTATATTCATCACTGTCGACCACCAACGTGTAATTCTGTTGATGGGTATCCAGCTTTGTATTTTTCTTTAGTTCGAAAAGTTCTTCCAAATCGATCACAGAAATCACATTGCCCCGGATATTCGCTACACCTTTGATATAAGGTAGGGTTTGAGGCATTTTCGTGATAGGAGGCGTAATGACTACTTCCTTAATCTGGTCGATGTTAATGGCATATTCTTCTCCTTTTTGTTTAAAAACGATCAACTGAAAAGTGGACCTATTTTCCTTTTGATTACTTCCATTGGCTTGCAGAATAGCTTGCTTTATCTTTTCCATAATCTTGATATCTAAAGTGCTGGAAATTTATTTGCTTGCGGCAAGGGTAAACTTGTTAATACCTTCTTTCAGTGCTTTAGCCACTTCGGAAAGTTGGTTACTAGAACTCGCTACTAGTTCCATACTAGCATTTAGCTCTTGGGAAGAATTAGCTACCTGTTGGGTACCGGCAGCTGTTTCTTCGGCAACGACTACAATTTGCTCAATGTTTTTGACGACTGATTCGATCGCAGCTTTTTGCCCTACCGAAGCATCTTTGATGGCTTTGGAGTAAGTGAATGTTTCTTCACTGGATTTCGCAATATCTTTGAAGACCTCTTCGGCATCTTGTGTTGCTTTTTTACCTTGATCCACTGTCGTTTCCATGATATCAATGGCTTTGCTGGCAGACTGGGTATCTTTCTGCACATCCCCTATGATCTTTTCTATTTCGATCGCTGATTTACGAGAGTCCTCAGCCAATTTTCGAATTTCTTCCGCAACTACGGCAAACCCTCTTCCGGCATCCCCGGCCCGGGCAGCTTCAATGGCTGCATTTAAGGCTAAGAGATTGGTTTGAGCGGCAATATCCGTAATCACATTTAGCGTTCTTCCGATTTCTTCCGCCCTCCGGGTTAAAATGCCTATAGAGCTTGACGTTTTAGAAGCCGAGTCTCCGATTCCACTCATACTTTCCACCAGCTTTTGGATACTCCCCAAGCCTGTTTTACAACTTTTTTGCCCGGTTTCGGCAGCAATATTGATGCTTTCCGCTTTATCTGCTACAGAGCCAGCCGACTCCATAACATTTTCTACCAATTTAGAAGATTCATCCGTACGTTGTGCTTGGTCTTGTGCCCCTTGAGCCATTTGACTTATAGCTGAAGCCACTTCTGTGGTGTTATTTTTCATACTTTCGGACTTCTCCAACAAACTCACAGAAGAATCGGCGATCACATCCGAATGCTCACCAATTGCGCTTAACAATTCATTTAAATTATCCATTGCGGTGTTCAAGGCCTGTGCCATATTAAGTATGTCCCCGTTTGCCTTCATGGCAAAGCGCTGAGTTAAATTACCATCGGCCAGTTCCGATATGATGGCATTCATTTCCAAGATGGGGTCTGCAATGGACTGCAAGAGTAAGTTAAGGGCATCAATCAGCTCCTTCCACATACCTTTTGCATCCTCTAGGGCCAAACGAGCATTTAAGTTGCCGTCTTCACCCGCAGATTTAATCACTTTATAAATTTCATTGATAATATTTTTTAAGTTGTCCCTTAGGGCCAAATTACCTTGAATCATTCTACCCAAATCCCCCTCGGCATGTACAGAGAGTTCCGCATCAAAATTTCCTTGACTTAGTTCGTTCACAAAATTACTCACTTGGCTTAATGCAATGGTAAACCGGGTGATGTCCGTAGCAATCATCACCACCTTTACCGGCTTGCCATCCATATCAAAAATAGGGTTATAGGTTGCCTGAAGGTATACATCCTTCTCATTTTTACCAACTTGTTTGTAAGTACCCTGATCAAATTCCCCTCGTTTTAATTTTTTCCAGAAAGCCTGATACTCCGAAGATGCTACATATTCAGGTTCACATAATGTCCGGTGATGTTTTCCTTTTATTTCCTCTAGGGTATATCCCAAAAGTGACAGAAAATTGTCATTTACCTGTAGGACATTGCCCTCTAAATCATATTCAATCACACAACTGGCCTTGTTAACGGCATCCAATTGCCCGGACGTATCCAGGTTCCGTAGTTTGTCTACAGTGATGTCAGTGGCTAATTTAATGATCTTCACTACGTCTCCGTTTTCGTCTACGACAGGAGTATAGTTAGCCATTAGCCATACTTCATTTCCATGTTTATCCAAGCGCTTGAATTCTCCCGTCTGAGGAGTTCCTTCCCGAAGTTTTTCCCAAAACAACTTATATTTAGCGGATTGGGTAAATGCGTCATCACAAAAAATCCGGTGGTGTTTTCCGATAATTTCTTCCAGTTTGTATTTGAATGCTTTTAGGAAAAGATTATTTGCACCGGTTACATCCCCATTTTTGTCAAACTCAATAAAAGCAGAGTTCGAGTTAATCGCAGCCAACGTTCCATCAAGTTCCATTTGCCTTTTAGCCATTTCTTCTTGGGCATTTTTCATCTCCCCCATATGTTGTCTCAACTCTTCCTCCTGCGCAGCAATACTTTCTTGTTGTTCTGTGGACTGTTCCAGTAACTTTTCTACCTCTTCTTGTTTGTTCATCTGCTCGGTAATATCAAAACGAATTCCCAAATACTTTATAGGCTTCCCTTCTTCATCTAACACAGGGGCAATACTGGCATCTACCCAATAGTAAGAGCCATCTTTTGCTTTGTTTTTATAACGGCCTTGAAAAATTTTCCCAGCCTGTATCGTTTCCCACATTTCTTTAAATACCGCCTTTGGTGTCTCAGGGTGACGCAAAATACTGTGGGGTTTACCAAGGCATTCATCCTCTGTGTATTTGGATATTTCACAAAACTTTTCATTGACATAAGTAATAGTACCGTATAAGTCGGACTCAGACACCAATGCTGTTTTGTTCAGTAATTCGACTCGGGCAGCTAACTCCTGTTTCATTTCGTCATTCTGCCCTAATTCATTTTCCATTCTTTCATATGCCGACTTGAAATAACCCAGTTCTTCCAAAAGTTCCTGTTTATGAGAAATATCCCAAGCCACAGCTACTATTTTTTGAGTTTCTTCTATCAAATGGAATGTACAATCCAGCCAAACCGACTTTGCTCCCGATCCTACTAATTCAAGCTCTACTGAGGCCTCTTCACCTTTTTTTAGACCTTCCCACATGAATCGAAATTCAGAACTGTTGGCCAACTTCGGTTCAAGAAAGTCCGAAAATGTTTTGTCAGTTACGTCATCCTGACCAATGACCTGACAAAAGTTTGTATTGGCTGAAATAATATTTCCGGAGAGGTCGAGCTCTAAAAGCACATGACTCTCATTCAGAACATCTGATACTTGCCCAGACACACCAGTATCGTTGGCATTCGTTGAATGCCCAAAAAGAACGATTTTTAATAACTTATTTTGTTTATCAAATACCGGAAAATAGCTTCCGGATAAATTTATTTCTTTTTTATCTTTTGTGATCCTTCTAAATTCTCCAGATTGAGGGTCTCCTGTTTTGAGTGCATCCCAAAACAATTGAAGCTCCATACTCTCTGAATATTCAGAAGTTAAAAGTAGCTTATGCGATTTGGCTAATAATTCCTCTTCCGAATAACCAAATAGCTCACAGAAACGCGCATTTGCCAGTAGGATGTTTCCCAACTCATCAAATTCTATACAAGCAAACAGCTCATTTAACGCTTTATACTGAGCTTCTAAAACAGGTGTATTCACTTTTTTTGAAGTATTCTCTGGAGAAGATTGAGAGCTATTGGTACTCATAATAGTTTGATTCTAAGTAAAGGGTAAACATTGTATTCAATAAACTTTGTAGGATGTCTATTTAGGAAGGAGTGTCCGTTATAATAAGTAAAGGGCTTTTCAGAATCAGGCCACATTACTATTTTCTTTGATAAAAAAATAATTGTGAAAATAGGATGAACAGCTTTGTCAGTATGGAGATACTCAACTATGACGTTCAATGCTATTAATAAAAAAGCTTAATCACTTTATGATTATATCCTGAAAACGAAAGAGATAGGTTATTGTTTATAAAAAATACAGAGTACCCCTTAAGATCTTTTTAAGGTGATATAAGTTATTCAGAAATCACAAGGATTGAGGCAAAAAAATACTAAGAGAATGGTAGGCATTTATTTTATTAATTCAATAACATAAAACAAGCAAACAACACCAAAGAGAATTCATTCAAAGTGCAGATGCTTTATTTTCAAATATTACAGATTAATCTATGTTTTTTGAGTTTCTGTCTGGCATTTGGTAGCTATATCAATTACATTTTATTGATAAGAAGGTTAGCTTATCTGAAATCACATAATCAAAATAAGTGCAATTGCTCATGTACTTGATACTCTTTACACTTAAATGCCAAAAAGCCCAAAAGGTAATAGATCTACCTTCTGGGCTTTTTCACTAATATCTTACAGTAAAAAATTTAATCCATAATTATCTCCTAAATCCTAATACTGCCGCACCACAAAAACTTTTAGAATCTTTGAATGTAAAACTCAAATAGTAAATACCGGTTGCACGGCATTTATAAATCCATCCTGGAGAAAATTTATTATTGTAATAACTAGTTACAATTTTATTTCTTCTAGAGTCATATAATGTACCAATAATACCATGAGCCCCACCATCTTTACCACTAATATTGATTTGGTAGTTAGTATCTTTACTGAATACACAAGTGTATTCTATTTTCTTACGAGCTCCCCCTCTCCCATCGATTCTAAAACTTTTAGAAAATTGATATCCATTCGCCAATGACCTCATGCTTTTATTAATATATAATTCAGCATTACATTGAGCATAGGTAGAGGCACATGTAAACAAAATTCCACTAAAAAATAGTAGAGCTAAAAATATTTTTTTCATATTGCTAATTATTTTAAATCTGCAACAAAAAATAAAGTACTGAAATAGACAAAAAGTATATATCAATCAGAAGACCGGATAAGAGAGAAATTTTTAGCGAATAATTTTATTTCTCACAGATCTAATTAGGCTAGTTATTTTGTCAATTTGAGCATCTGTCACTTTCACAGTACTTGAATTGTTATCCATAACTACTAACATACCATTTACTTCTTGTGTGGTAGGTTGCCCATATGTTGTTTCAATTGAAATTTCGTTATACACTTTTTTCAACTCGTTCAAATCCGAGATTAAACCAGGAAACTCCGGTTTCGTTTTGAACATTTGTAAAACTTTAAGTATTTGATCTAATACAATCTTCTGCTCTGCTATTTTGACTTTAAGATCTTCATGTTTACTTCGCTGTTGAACTATGGTTGTAATGTGTAATGCTTCAATCCACCCTCCAGTTAAAAGCAGTATACTTAAATGATCACGTCCTTGTTGAGATAAGTGATAATTAATTTTTTCAAAATTTGAGGTTGTTGTCATTAACAACTCATCAAAATTATTTGCACTTTCTGCTAATTTTTTGATAGTTTGATAATCAAAAAACTGTCCAATACTTAATCCATCCGCCAATTTTTTTACAGAACTCAAATAATTTAACGCATCTTGATTTTTGCTGTAAATATTAGCAAACCCTAAATCAGTACCATAAACACCTAGATTCAAAGCTTTTTTAAAACTTGTGTTGTACTTGGAAACAAAATCAGAATTGTTTAAATCCGTCTTATTGTAAACAGTACCAAGTTCTTTGATTAGCATGGATATTTCCAAAGGTGATGGAATTGCTTGTAGAATTTGCATAATGGCATCATCCGACACTGAATAAGGTTGCGATAGTACTACCACCTTAGGATTATCATTCATTTTTGATGCAAGAGCAGTGTTACTTAATATTAAGATGTACACTAGTGCCGAAATTCCTAAATAAAATTTCTTCATACTTTCTATAGCTTAGAAATATTATAAACTAACTTCAGTTAAAAGGGACTTTTCAATTAGAACTGTATTTATTTCGATTTCTTGCCCACATTTTGCGTAATGCTCCCAAACCATGTAATAATTCGTGATAATACATCAAAATATAAAGTCATGAACAAGATAAAAGTCATTGCCCAAATAAACATTAAATTGAATGTATACGTGTTGAATAACTTTCCCAAAAAGGGCTTCACCGGGGCATAAAAATGGACTCTATAATCTAATAGTGAACGGTTTAAGGAAGGAATATTGAATATAGGGTCCATTAATTGAACAACCTTTCCGTCACTCACAACTACTCGATCTTCAACCGTAGTATTCCTTACAATTTCCTCCAAACAGTCATTGTAATATTTATCCTTAAATTGACTTTGATCAATTCCTTCAGGAAGATCGTCTTTCATTTTATACAAAACGGAATCCTTAGACTCACTTGCTCTAATAAAGCCTAAAGTATAAAATTGAGCAACTTGATTAAAATATTCTCTTAAAGCTTGAGTGTTCTCTTCACTGCTAAATCTATCCTCATTTACTAAACTATCAATGTTTACTTTTTGAGATTTTGTATAGAAATCATTCCTCAACTCCCTCTTTAACAATAGAATATTGCTCTGAATAATTGGAGCTGTCGAATCATTTTTATTGGATAATAACGATGAGGTTTGGTTGATAATTTCATCCAGTTTTGGTTTCCAGTAACTGGATTTAAAGCTGTTACTTTTCTCCAGTACTTCAAATTCAAACAAATTTTCCTCATACTTATTACTCTTAAAATGTTCTACAGCAATACCTTCATAAGTCCAGCGAGAAGCCATAAAATCTGCCACTAACGGAACTTTTCCTTTATCACTTATCGAATTATTTAATTTATCGTAATCGAATATAACTCCACTAGCAATAAGCTGAGGAATAAGTAATAATGGAATTAATATATAAACTGTAACAGCAGAGTTAAACGCAGAAGAGATATTTAAACCTATTACATTTGCATGACATGATGCCGTAAATAACGCCAACCAATACATAAAATGTAACCCATCAATTCCAAGTACTAAATTGCCTATTAAAACAAAACTGACAGTTTGGATAGCAGAAAAAGCAAATAATATCAGAACTTTTGAAGTCAAGTAACTGAAGCGGCTTAAATTCAAAAAGGTTTCCCTTTTTAATATTTTCCGGTCTCTGATAATTTCTTCCGCACTCACTGACATCCCCATAAATAAAGCAGCAACTACACATATCAGAATATAAGCAGGAATATTATCATTGTGCCTAAAAATATACTCTCCATCACTTGATCCTCTATACCTAATCACCCATGATATTAATAAAGCTAAAAAAGGGGCTTCTAATAAGTTAATTGTTAAGTATTGGAGGTTACTGATTTTAGAAAGAAAATCTCTTACAGAAAAGATTAATGTTTGTTTTATTCTTGATGGGATTTTAAGAGTTGAAGGGGGATCTTCTTTTACGTTCTCCAAACGTTCTAAAGAAAAATGGTCTAAATACATTTTATACCATTCTTCTGGTTGTACTTTTCTTTTATTCGTAAATTCCCCATATTCGTCTACCACCCTTGATTCAATGATATTGAATATTTGCTCAGGGTTTACGTTCCCACAAGTTGCACACTGTCCACGATCACTTCCTACTTGACGACTGGCACTCTTAAAATAGGTAACGGCTTCTATTGGGTTACCCATAAAAATAGGGAACCCGCCTGTATCCATAATTAACATTTTATCAAACATCTTAAAGATGTCCGAAGAAGGTTGGTGGATAACTACAAATATGAGCTTACCTCTTAACGAAAGCTCTTTTAATAAATCTATTACATTTTCCGAATCCCTTGAAGAAAGCCCGGAAGTGGGTTCATCCACAAACATAATTGCCGGTTCACGGATGAGTTCAAGTGCAATGTTCAGTCGCTTTCTTTGCCCTCCACTAATTTTTTTATTCAAAGGACTTCCTACTTTCAAGTGGGCTCTTTTTTCCAAACCCAAACTTGTAAGTACTGCCATCACTCTTTTGTCAATTTCTTCATCACTTATGTCTCCAAAACAGAGCTTGGCATTATAGAATAAATTTTGGTATACAGTTAATTCCTCAATTAATAAATCATCTTGAGACACATAGCCAATCACTCCCTCAATCTTATCCGTGTCTTGCTGGCTATGAACATTATACCCATTTATCAACACATTTCCTTTGGAAGGGGATTCCAGACCGGCCAAAACATTCAATAATGTTGTTTTTCCAGCCCCACTCGCCCCCATTATTCCAATTAGATTTCCATTACTTTCTGATAAATTAATGTTTTGAAACCCAATTGTTCCATTTGGAAATTTAAATTCTAAATCATGTACATTAAAAGATATATTGTCAACTTCTTGGTCTGTATTATAAGTACTAACCAAATCGCTATAATAAAGAGGGGCTCCTTTGGGGGTTTTAAATACACTTCCCGGGGCAAACTGAATTACACTTTCGTGTTTTACTAATTGCCCATTTAAATAAATTTCATCCTTTCCAGTGTATTTTGTAAAGTAAGCTCCGACACTCTTAACGCGTATAAAAATAATTTCCCCATCCAATTGACCTGAATCAATATATTTTAATTTACTTCCTTCTGAAGGTTTATCATTATCAAAAATTAAAATATCTTCATGATCAATTTGTGAAGAGTGGGCTTCAAATACAAAACTTTCTATCAACTTGTACTCTTCTGTCGGAATATTAAATACTGTTGAAACAGTATTAATGATTTCCATTCTTTGAGATGTGAAAGATCGGTCAGAAGCTACTAGTTCTAATAACTTAATCAATACAATTACTTTTTGTTGTTGATTAAGTGTTTTATTAATTTTTTTACAAATCGCTAATGTACGAACAGAATCCCTGACATTCGTCAACTTCCTTTTATTCTTCCTCTTTTCCTTATCACTAACCTCTTTTGTAGCAATTCCATACTCTGCAAATTGATCAAATAGAGCAATATATTCCTCTACAGTCTTGGTATCGAGTTCTAAGCGAAAATATTCAATTACAAAATCCCTTTCCGCATTAGTTACTCCACCATCTTGTTTTGATATAATTGCAAAAAGTTGGGTAAGAGCTTTTAATATTTCTTCACTCATGATACTGAATTATCAGGAATCCATTCAGGATTTGAAAAAATCTGTTTTTGCTAAAAACAGTATATGCAGGAGAAAAAAATTTATTTAAAAAGAAACAATAGTTGAGAATTAGATCAACTATTGTTTTCTAATTCACTAAAAAAATTTAGTAAGTCTTAAATTCAAAAGGAACATCCACTAATTCGGAAAACTCCTCTCCGGCTTCCTCCATATCTTCATCATCTTCATGAAAGTACCAGTCAACACTTGATCCTTCAATGTCTTCTAATTTTGATAAAATATCCAAAATTAACTTTGACGATGCGGTATTGAAGTATTCAAGCTTAAATATGAAAGGTGTCTGGGGATTAGCATCATTATTATACTCATCTAACCAGTCTAAAACAGGTTGAAAAAACTCAGCTGCATCTTCAGGAAGAGCTCTTCCCGATAATTCAAAAGAATTAGTTGACTTATCTAAAATAATTCTGGGGGTATCTTCTGTTCCCTCTAAGTTTAGTGCCTTCATGTTATTTAATTATTTATTTCAATTCTTAATTAAGAAGAAAAAAATTAACCTCTCGGAATTATAGTTTGCAAAGAAAAAAATGTCAGCCTATCATTGATAGGAACAAAGTCAAACATTAACTTTTCTCCTGATTTTCTGGCCATATCAATAAAGCCTAAACCAGCTCCACCTTTATCTGATAAGTCCCCGCTCTTAATCACCTCCTTATATAAAGACTTTAACCCTGTTTTGTCCAGGCTATTTATAGTCTTTAATTGTCTTTTCATTTCTTCCACCTTATCATTTGCAATTGGATTACCAGAAGTGATAAAGTACTCTTTATCATGCTTTCCAATCATAAATATGGCGTTGCTTTTTTGACTATTATTCGCAGCTTCAGCATGTTTACAAATATTTTGCAAACACTCAACCATAATATTAAAGACTTTTCTTTTAATGCTAGATTCCTCACCAAAAGAGTCCAAATTTCTCTCTGCCATTGCTAAGACCGATTTTGTAATCTCTTGAGTAAACTCCCCTTCATAAACCAATATCAGACTGCGGTCTAGCATTATGTTATGTAAATCATAAATATATTTCATGTTGGCTGACAATTTTAAAAAATCTATATTCTTAATTAAAAACCTAAATTTGAAACGCTTATTTTAAGGAAAAAACATACTTACAGGTTAAAAAATATCATTTCGTCAAAATTTTACTCCAATTAATAATATATCATCAGTTTGCCTCCTATCCCCTTTCCAATTGATAAACTCCTCATATACAATCTGCTTCATTTCTTGCATATCCGAATGCTTTTGCTGACTGATCAGCTCCCGTAACCGTCTTGGTGCAAACTTTCGGTTATTAGGTCCTCCAAATTGGTCTGGCATTCCATCTGAAAACATGTAAATTTCGTCTCCTTTTTGGATTTCTATTTTATTGGTTTTGAAATTTGTTCTATTTCTATACTGTCCTCCACCAATTGGAAACTTATCTCCTCTGATTTGTGTCAACTCTCCTGAAGAATAGAAATACAGTGGACGATGCGCTCCGGCATATTCAAGTTCATTTTGCTTTTTATTCACTTTACATAAGGAAATATCCATTCCGTCTTTTGTATCAGAGCTATCTCCACTTTGCTTTAATGTTCTTGTGACACCAGCATTAAGCGCATCTAGTATTTGCCCAACATCTGATACCCCTTGAGAATTGACCACATCATTCAAAATAAAAAATCCTATGAGTGAAATAAGAGCTCCAGGCACTCCATGACCAGTACAATCCACCGCAGCTATGTACACATCGTCTCCCTTTTCCAAAAACCAAGGAAAATCACCACTGACAACATCTCTTGGGAGGTATAACATAAATGAATCAGGGAAGGCCCTCTGTATTACATCATCATCAGGTAAGATTGCACTTTGAATTCTTTGAGAGTAATTAATACTTTCTGTAATTTTCTTATGCGTGTCTCGGATTTCAATTTCAGCTTTCTTTCTCTCTGTGATATCATGGTACACAATCAATGCAGATTCTACTTCATCCAAGTCATTAAATTCAGGGATCGCATTAACTTGCATAACTCTCTCTCCATCAAAAGTTGGGAACTCCATCTCCACTTCAATTTTTTGACCTTTATCAACTACTTGTTCAAGCAATGCAATCCAAGATGACTTAATTTTTGTATCCAGATCAATTTCATTGATAGGCTTCGCTAAAATCATATCAGGATGCCTGCCTGTCAAATTTTCAATTATAGGGTTAATATAATATACTGTCCCTTCTTTATTTACCCTTGTAATCAAATCGGGCGAATTCTCCGAAAGAGCCTGCATTTGACTTCTCATCCTTTCTTCTTGCTCTGCTCTTCTTCTTTCTGTAATATCTCTTGAGTTTACAACAATTCCTTTAATTGCCGGATCCGACAATAAATTTGTTCCTGTTGCTTCAAGCCAAATTGCATGATTGTCTTTTGTGATGTATTCTACTTGTATTGAATAAGGATTATCAACATCTTCTAATAACTTAGAAAAGAATTCATCAAATACTTCCCTACTATCCGGATGGATATTTTGCAAATCACTGATTCCAGTCATCTCTTCTTGGCTATACCCAAGGATCGGTTCTACAGACGGACTAATATATCGGATCTCCCCATTTTTCTCATAAATTGCGATAACTTCAGAAGCATTTTCCAAGAATACTTGCATTCTCTTCTGAGTCATATTCACTTCTTCAATTTGCTCTTCCAAACGATGATTTGTCCTCTTCAGTTCTTCTTGTGTAGCCTCCATTTCCTCTGCATTTTGACGGAGGATTTCTTGCTGCATTTTCAATTCCTCACTCATTTTTTGAGACTCTTCTAGAAGCTTAACCGTTCTCTCATTGACTTTAATATTAAAGATAGTGCGGGCAATAATGACCGAAATTTCTTTAACAAACTCAATATGAGTAGGACTGAATTTGGTAAAACCAGCAAATTCTAGTATACCATAAACTTTTTCATCTATTAGTAAAGGTATTAAAACAATACAAGAAGGCTTCTGGTCTCCTAAAATACCAGAAGTAATGGTTACATAGTCTTCCGGTATTTCAGTCCTAAGGATAATATCTTGCTCAGCAGCACACTGCCCCACTAACCCCTCTGCAAACTTAAAATCCTTTTTATAATATTTCTTCTTTTGGTAGGCATAGCAAGCTACCATTTCGAAAAGCGCTTCACTCTCATTATCCAATTCATTAATGGTATAAAAAGCACCTTGAATCGCATTAATTTTTTCTGTAACGAATGCTATCACTTCATTACCCAACCCTTCTAAATCATTATGTAATCTTAATATTTGGCTAATTTCAGCAACGCCTGTAACGATCCAGTTTCGCTTGTTATCTCTTTCATCTGCTTCTTGGATGCTATCCCTCATTGACAATAATGCGTTCCCAAGATTATCATCTTTACTCATAGGTGTGAACTCGGCAGCATAGTTACCTTCACCAATTTGATGAGCGAAATTGACCGTTCGTTTTAAGGCAATTACTAAGTCTTTTACTGCAGAGCCCATCTCCCCAATTTCATCTTGAGATCTAACTTCAATATTTTCAGGTAAGACTCCCTTTGAAATTAAATTCAGCTTATCATTTATATAAATAATTGGTCGAACTAACAACTTAGAATAAACTAATGCGGCTGTCAATGCTAAAAATATTATTAACAAGCTTGACTTTACAAAAGTCCAAACTAAATCATAAATAGGTTGATTTACTTCCTCTTTATCCATTTTCACCACCAAGCCCCAATCTACTACCGGAATATGATTCCAATAACTTAATGTGGTTACCCCTCTAAAATCAATATCATAAATAAAATCAGGTTTCTCACCAAGGGCCGATTTCTGAACTGCAATATTGGTTGGATCATTATTCAGTACAAACTCTGTTAAAAGCCCGGTCGTGACGCCTTTTAAAGGGCTAATGATATTTATTTTTGACTCTTCCTGTTTACATAGAATTATTTCACCTGACTCCCCAAGAGCATCTTCTTCATTCAATTTTTTGTAAATGTTCTCAGATACATTAAATGACAAGACCATATACCCTATCACTCCCCCATATTGACTTTTAATCGGGGACACCACATACATAAAAGCCTGTTTACCAGCCAAAAAAACTTTCCCGAAATATAATTCTTCTTTTCCTTTCTCCAATAATTCATTATACCCTTCATACCTTTCTCCCAAAACAGGTACTTTTAGTGTTGAATTACTTTTGTAAAAAACAACCCCTTCCTTATTCGTTAAGACGATGTTATTATAATTATAAATTCTTTGGATTGCAGGAATAAAGCTATTAAGGTCAGTATTGATCTCCTTGATAAGGACGGGCTCATTAATATCGGCAAAATTTGACTTTCGAAAGGATTGAATTGCAAGTGGCGAGTTCTGAACAAGAGCAATGTTTTGTTGCAACTCCTTAAAGAAAGACCCAATCTGATCAACCTTGGCATCGCTGATCACTTTGAAGTTTCCTGCTGTAGTTTTCTCAATATAATTTCTTGATTGAATATAGGATAAATAACTTACAGATATGACTGATACTACAACAACAGTTAATAGTAATATAGTTATTTTAGTACCTATCTTGATTTGTTTGAACATCGTTGAAGATTATTTTGACCGGAAACAACTAAAAAAATAACAGGCTAGCATAAAAAATTAAGCATATTGAAGTTGGGGGATATGTATTGCAAGTAATGCATTTGCTTCTCTAATATATTCCAACTCCTTGGCATTATATTTTCTAAAAGATCCTAACTCTATAACCCCTAAAACATCATTTTCATATACAATAGGCAAAATAGTCAAAAAAGAAGGTTGTTTACTTCCAAGCCCAGAAGTCACTTGCATATAATTTTCGGGTACCTCGTCTATTATAAACTCTCTATTCGATTTTGCCGCTTGTCCGACAAGACCTTCTCCGAATTTATACTCCAGAGCATCGCCATCCGGCAAACAAAAGGCATAACTACTTTTCAACTCTAGGCAACGGAAATCACCCTTAACTTGCGCCTGGTACAAGGCTCCCACCCCTACATGTAATTGCTTACAAAGCAATTGAAAAGAATTCTCAAGCTTTTCTTTTATATCGCCTTCGCTTTCAATTTCATTTTTTAATACCAGCAAATTCAAATTACTGTTCTCAGCACCTTCCTCATCGTTTTGAGAGCTTTTTTCTTTGACGAATGAAGATTTTTCAACATAAACTATATTTCCATCCCTGCTTTTCAAATTATCAAAAGATAATGCAACAATTAAGACTAACACAATGCATAAGTCAATAGACAAAACCCAATTCACATGGTTCATCGCGTTTGCAGCTTCCTCAACCAACTTATGATCGGTAACTCCCACAACCGTCAGCATTTCTTGAGGAAGCAGGTATAACTGAGTTACAGCATAACTGGTAGTAACAATAAAAAATATAACACCAATAAGACTGATTTTTCTAGCCATTATACTTTACTTTTATATAGTTCACTCAATTGAAGAAAAAACTGGATTAGTTGTTCAACTTTAAAGACATGATCAATTTCGGTAATGGCAAGGGCCGCAGCAGGCATGGTAGTAATCATACTATCTTCTAAATCTTGCACTACTGTCATTCCTCCCCGCTCTTTGATCTTTTTCATCCCGTATGCCCCATCTTTATTTGCTCCGGAAAGGAGAATTCCTATCAGCTTGTCCTTATAATTATATGCTGCCGTTTCTAAAGTAATATCTATGGCAGGTCTAGAGTTATTCACTAATTCTTCAGTAGACAAAGCAAAGGTATTCCCTAGCTCAATAGACATATGATAATTTGCCGGAGCTAAATAGACCAACCCTCGTTTGATTGGTTCTTTATCATATGGTTCTATGATTTTTTTATTGCTTTTTATCGAAAGAGCCTCTACAAAACCATGTCTGACATGCTTCAAACGATGTAAACACAGAAATATTGGTAAAGGAAAGTCCTCAGGTACACTACTGAGAATTTGTGTCACAGGCTTAAAACTTCCTGCTGACCCTCCTATTACTACAGCTTTATATTTATCTGACAATCGAACGCCATTCATACTGCTAGAGCATCAAATACCTTTACTATTATTTTCAACTATGACCTACTTCTACAGATCTACTTTTACTCTTTTATTTTCCGGTAAATTTTTTCTTCATTATTCACCACTAAAAACTTGTTTGCAATATCACACCATATTAATGATTCTTTGGAACCTATGGCTAAATAACCATATTTAAACAAACTTTCATGCAATTTATACAATACATTATTTTGTAAAGTCTGGTTAAAATATATCATCACGTTACGGCATAAAACCAAGTCGAATTTTGAAAATACAAACCCCTTTACCAAATCATGTTTCCTAAAGGAAACCTTGTTAAGCAAATCACTCTTCAAAGTATAAGATTCCCGGTCCTCATCAAAGTATTTATCCAAAGAACTATTCCCTCCAAAACGGTGGTAGTTTTTATCGTTTAACACCATATTTTTCTTACTGATCTTACCTTGTTTTGCCCGGGAAATAATAGCTGTATCTATATCCGTTGCAATCACATTGGCTTTATCAAGTAATCCCATTTCTTCCAACAAAATGCACATGGAATAAACTTCTTCACCAGACGAGCAGCCTGCATGCCAAATACTTAGTTTATTATTATTCAATAAAATTTGGGGAATCACATGATCTCGAATTTCTTTCCAGAAAGAAGGGTCACGATACATTTCGGTGACATTGACTGTAATTTCAGATAAAAACTCTTCAAAAAACTCTGGTTGGCTATTCAAGCGATTGATTAAAGCATCTACTGATTTAAATTTATATAAATCAATAATACGACTAATGCGTCTTCGGAACGAAGAAATTGCATAATCTTTAAAATCGAAACCATAATTATCTTGGATAATTTTGGTTAGCCTTCTGATTTCATTTATCTCTATTTCGTGCATCGTTTTAGTCGCAGAAAAATAATTATTTTCAGGCATCGCCCCTGATTTTAATTCAATAATTGAGTTCCTTAATATAAATATTACTTAGGTATAACTATATAGCCCCTGTGACATTATACTTCACACCAGCTTTCTATAAAGAAAGTTATACAAATCTTTATTAACAAATTCTTTGACTCCGTAACGATGCGCAAGATTAATTATGCATAAGACCTTTAATAATTACAAAACAATCCTATTAAGTTCCTATTTAATAGGAGAGATCCATCTCTCTCACAAATTATATAATGATCCCTTTCAATGTAACGTTAACTAAAAAAACGCATTGAATGATAATGAAAAAGGAATACATAAAATGCTGTCTTTGGGTTTGGGTGTTTTTAATGACCATCAGTGTACAGGCTCAAACTGCCGAAAACACCTTTGAAGAAGACCCTCTATTAAAACCCAATATTTGGCAACAACTATCTGACGATCCTTATAATGATGATCTTTGGATGAAATATTTTGACAAGGACCTTTTTAACCTTAATTCCAAGGAATATGAATTATATACTTCTTGCCGGAATGGGTTATTGCAAAAAAATTTAGCCAAACAGCGCAAAAGGGAGGAAGCCCTCCAAAAATTCAGAGAAGAATATGTTCAACAACGATATGGAGAAAAACAAAAACTGGATTACAGAGAATTAGTCCAAAATATAGCGAAAAACTTTCCGATGATTGAAGAGTATTTTGACGCTCAATTCAATGTATATGAAATTGACTACCTGTTTTATGACGAAAAACACCCCGATGGCAAATACAACAAAACCAAATGGGTGGAAGAACATGAAACCAAATTACAAAAACTCAAAGAAGATTATTTGATCAAATAAATAATATTTCATTCGGTTCAAAAGCGGCAGTTACAAATTGTTAATTGCCGCTTTTGTTGTTTATTATGTACATTCAACTACCTTTGAACTAGGTAATATTTCGTTAAATCTCAACCTTACTATCACAATGGATCAATTTGTCAAAGAAAAAGTGAATCAATGGCTGGAAGGTAACTATGATCAGACTGTCAAAGATGAAATTCAACACCTTTTGAACAACAATGAGGAAGAACTCATCGATGCTTTTTACAAAGATCTTGAATTTGGTACGGGTGGTCTTAGAGGTATTATGGGTGTGGGCTCTAATAGAATCAATAAATATACGGTTGGGATTGCCACTCAAGGGCTAGCAAACTACTTACTGAAAACAATTAACCAGAAGGAAATTAAGGTTGCTATAGCTCATGACAGTCGAAATAACAGTGATTATTTTGCAAATATCACGGCCAAGGTGTTTGCTGCAAATGGTATCAAAGTATACTTATTTGAGCAACTACGCCCTACTCCTGAACTGTCGTTTGCTATCCGGCATTTAAACTGCGATAGTGGGGTTGTCATCACAGCATCTCATAACCCTAAAGAGTACAATGGATACAAAGCCTACTGGGCCGATGGCAGCCAATTGGTGGCTCCCCATGATAAAAATGTCATGAATGAAGTCGCAAAAATTCAATCCATCGACCATGTGAAATTCGAAGGAAATGATGACAATATTCAATACATTGGCAATGAAGTAGACCAAGCATATTTAGAAGCCATCCACAAACTTTCCCTTTCTCCTGATGCTATCCAAGCGCAAAAGGACCTAAAAATTGTTTTTACTCCTATACATGGGACTGGTATTACACTCGTCCCTCAAATTTTAGAAAAGTTTGGATTCTCAAACGTAACCGTTGTAGAAGAGCAAGCCAAAGCAGATGGTAATTTTCCCACTGTTGTTTATCCAAATCCTGAAGAACCGGAAGCTCTAAGCATCGCGTTAAAAAAGGCACAGGAAATTGATGCGGATATTCTACTGGGGACAGACCCGGATTCTGACCGGGTGGGAATTGCTGTCAAAAACAATCATGGCGAATTCCAATTACTAAACGGCAACCAAACCGCAGCTCTTTTATTTAACTATATCATTAGTACCCGAAAAGAAAAAGGTTTGGCAAAAGACAATGACTTTGTCGCCAAAACAATCGTCACCTCAGATTTAATTGACACATTTGCCGCTGCCAATCAGATGCAATGTTTCAATACTCTTACCGGGTTTAAATTTATCGCTCAGGTAATCCGTGATAATGAAGGAGAACAAAACTTCATTGTTGGGGGGGAAGAAAGTTACGGTTATTTAATCGGAGATTTTGTACGAGATAAAGATGCCATAAGTTCTGTTGCATTAATTTGTGAAATGGCTGCATATGCCAAGGACAAAGGGCAATCGCTCTTTGACATGTTACTCGATATTTATACAACTTATGGCTTCTATAAAGAGAAGCTAATTTCTATCACCAAAAAAGGAAAAAAAGGAGCGGAAGAAATCTCTGAAATGATGAAAAACCTTAGGGAAAATCCTCCAACGAGTATTAATGAATCGCCCTTGGTAACCATCAAAGACTATTTATCTTCTGAGTCGGTGGATGTAGTTTCGGGTGAAAAAGTGCGTATTGAATTACCGACTTCTAATGTTTTACAGTTCATTACAGAAGATGGAAGTAAAATATCAGCCCGTCCTTCAGGAACAGAACCCAAAATAAAGTTTTACTTCAGTGTAAATGAAACCCTCTCTGACAAAGGAGAGTACGAAGAAATAGAGCAAAAATTAAATCAAAAAATTGATAACATCATCTCTGATTTAAAACTTAATTAAAATAATCTCTTTCACAAAAAGATTACTTTTGCCCGGAATCAAGTAATTGGTTTCGGGCATTTTTTTTAACCCTAATACAACTTATCAAAGTCTTCAATGGGGGTACCTGGGAAGGATTTCATTTTCACAACTTTTATCAGAATCACATCAAACTTTCACTGGCTATATCCCATGTTACTTGAAAAGCTGAACTCACTCCTTCTCTCAAATTAAAAATAACTTGATCACTCAAAATTATAGATTAGTAGAAAGTGTTGTGATAGTGGTAATCACTCACCTTTCACCAAAGACCTTTAAAAGGTGCCTGAATTATAAAAAATGTTAAACCTTTTACTAGTTATCATCAAAACGTAAAACTATTCCGTAATTAACAGTGAACTTCGAATTATAAACTCAATTAATATGCAAAGATATAGTATCCTGTGGGCTGATGATGAAATTGATCTATTAAAACCACACATCTTATTTCTGACAAACAAAGGCTATGACATTACTCCTGTAAATAGTGGGGCTGATGCAATTGATAAATGCGAAAACACCAATTTTGATATCATTTTTTTGGATGAGCATATGCCTGGTATGACCGGCCTGGAAACACTCGCTCAAATTAAAACGATCAACCCGAACATACCGGTGGTAATGATCACCAAAAACGAAGAGGAGCAAATTATGGAGGAGGCGATCGGGTCTAAAATTGAAGATTATCTGATCAAACCCATCAACCCGAACCAAATTTTATTGGCGGTCAAGAAAATTCTGGATAAAAAACGGATTGTTTCGGAGAAGACAAACTTCAGCTACCAACGGGATTTTCAAAATATTTCCATGGCATTTAATGACCACCTGGAATATGAAGATTGGATAGACATCTATCGTAAACTAGTATTTTGGGATATAGAAATCAACGAAACCGAAAACAAAAGCATGACCGATGTGTTGGACATGCAAAAGGCGGAAGCCAATGTTAATTTCACTAAATTTATCAAAGAAAATTACCAAGACTGGCTGAATGACCCGGATGCTCACCGCCCCATGTTATCACATGAACTAATGCAAAAAAAGGTCTTTCCCCTCCTACAAAAGAAAAAACCCGTCTTCTTTATCGTTATCGACAATTTAAGATTAGACCAATGGAAAATTCTGGAGTCAACCGTGGCCGAATATTTTAAAATTGAAGAAGAAGACACCTATTTTTCTATATTACCGACTACCACAGCCTTTGCGCGGAACTCTATTTTCTCAGGCTTACTCCCTCTGGAGATGGCTAAAAAACACCCTGACTTATGGGTAAACGAAGACGAAGAAGGTGGTAAAAACAACCACGAGCATGACTTCTTGGAAGCCCAAATACAAAGGCTCCGATTAAATATCAAATCCAGTTACAATAAAGTCATTCATGTCAATCAGGGAAAACAAGTTTTAGATAATTTGAATAACCTGCTAACCAATGACTTGAACACTATTGTTTACAATTTTGTAGACATGCTTTCTCATGCGAGAACCGACCAGGAAATGATCCGGGAACTGGCCCCCGATGAATCGGCTTACCGCTCTTTGACAAAATCATGGTTCCAGCATTCGGCCTTATTGGATACGCTGCGGATTCTTTCGGAAAAAGACGTCTCTATTGTACTGACTACGGATCATGGTACTATCCGTACAAAACGCCCTTATAAGATCATTGGGGATAGAAATACGAATACCAACCTAAGATACAAACAGGGGAAAAACCTGAGCTATGACAAAAAGTATGCGTTTGCCGTCTCTGACCCTGAGAGTTTCTTTCTTCCAAAGGTAAATGTATCTACCAGTTATGCATTTGCAACTGAAGACTACTTCTTTGCCTACCCGAACAACTATAATTATTATGTAAATTATTATAAAGATACCTTTCAACATGGGGGAATTTCAATGGAGGAAATGATCATCCCTTGTATTACACTGGGGAATAAGTAGTAACAGATTCAGCTGTAACCTAAAAAAGGTTACTGTTTTCCATTTTCAGGATCTCAGTAACCTTTTTTGATTTAAAAATTAGTTTTAAAAGTAAATACTTAAATGCTTAAGATATTCACCATTTTAATCAAATCTTTGTTCAATGGTTTCTTCTTATTAATGGCATCTTGAAAGGTAGTATACACAACTTTATCGTCTACTATTCCTACCATCTCATTTTTCCGTCCGGCAATCAAACCTTCTACCGCGGCCAAACCTAATCTACTTCCCAAAATCCGGTCCATTGCAGTCGGTGCCCCCCCTCTTTGGATATGTCCCAGGTTCGTCACCCGGATATCCATATTGGTCAATTTCTCTTTGGCTTTGATGGCTACATAGTGCGCATTCCCTACCTCTTCACCTTCCGCTACGATCACAATAGAAGAAGACTTTTGGTTGTTACGTCCGCTACGCAAGCTCTCAATCACTCCTTCAATGCTGTCAGGGTTTTCAGGAACCATTACAATTTCGGCGCCTCCGCCTATCCCTGTTTGGATGGCTATATATCCGGAATCGCGGCCCATGACCTCGACAAAAAACACACGGTCGTGTGAATCTGCCGTATCCCTGATTTTATCAACGGCATCCAAAGCTGTATTTACTGCGGTATCAAATCCTATGGTATAATCGGTTCCGTATAAATCGTTATCAATCGTACCAGGCACGCCAATGGTAGGTATGCCATATTCTTTATAAAAAATCTCCGCACCTGTAAACGAACCATTTCCACCGATGACCACTAAACCTTCAATCCCGTGCTTTTTCATTTGCTCATAAGCTTTCTGCCGGCCGATTTTGGTTCTGAACTCATCCGAACGGGCCGATTTCAATATCGTACCGCCTTGTTGAATAATATTACTTACCGACCTGGATTCCATCTTTATCATATCCCCTTCGATCACCCCTTTATACCCTCGGATAATCCCATATATATTCAGGTTATGATAAATCGCTCCTCTTACTACAGACCGGATACAAGCATTCATGCCTGGTGCATCTCCTCCCGATGTTAAAACTGCTATCGTTTTCAAGGGCATTTGTTTTTATTAATACTTAGAACCGTGCAAATATAAGTTTCTCGTTCGAAAATTTAAATTCTCTTAAATCCATTTTTAATCGAATAAGAAATTTTCAACAAAACATTCTTTATATTACCAATATCTCAAAATAAAGAGATATTTTCAATCATATCATTAGTTAAATTAAAAAACTCTTCATGCACATTAAATTCTTGCCCCTCCTTTGCTTTCAATTTAACATAACTGCCATCCTCTTGCATTTTGTAGGAATTGACATTGTCTTTTAAATTAAAGTCCAAAATGCTAATCGCCTCCTTTTTGGCTTGTTCATCCACAAATAAGAACATGGACTCCACTCTACGATCAAAACTACGTACCATTGCATCCGCACTCCCGCAGTATACTTTAGGATCTCCGTTATTATGATAATAAAATATACGGGAATGTTCTAAAAAATCTCCTACAATAGAATACACTTCAATATTCTCACTCAACTTGGCCCGCCCCGGACGCAAACAACATATCCCCCGTACAATTAACTTCACCGGCACACCGGCATTCGAGGCTTCGTACAAGGCGTGAATAAACTTATCGTCCTGTAATGAATTGATTTTAATTACAATACCACTTTGCAAACCCTTACGGGCATTCTCCGTTTCATGATAAATCAACTCAATTAACTTATCACGCATCTCATCAGGAGCGGTCAACAACACATCGTAATAGCTGGGTTTTGAATGCCCGGTAATCGCGTTGAAAAACTCCGATACATCTTGCCCGTACTCATTGCGGGTGGTCATTAAACTGATGTCCGTATACAAACGGGCTGTATCTTCATTGTAGTTTCCACTGGACATATGCACATAACGGGTTACCTTGTCTCCCTCTTTGCGTACCACCAGTAATATTTTGGTATGCGTTTTTAACAAACCGATCCCGTGAATGACGAAACAGCCTGCCTTTTGCAGTTGTTGTGCTTCCCGGATATTATTTTCCTCGTCAAAACGCGCTTTCAGCTCAAACAATGCCGAGACATGTTTTCCATTTTCGGCCGCTTTTAATAATGCGGAAGTCACCCGGGAATCTTTGGCTAAGCGATAAATAGTCAACTTAATAGCCAATACCTGAGGATCTTCAGCTGCTTTCTCCAGAAATTCCAAAAAATGCTCGGGACTATTGTAAGGATGGTGCAATACAATATCCTTTTTCTTAATCTTTTGAAAAATATTGTCGGAATCAACTTCCCTTAACGCCAAAGGCGGCACACTAGCTCTACGGGTAGGCACCTCGTATTTAAAGTTTTTGTGTTTAATCACATGCCACAGGCAGGTTAAATCAATCAGCCCCCCTACCTCAAAGATATTGTATTCATCAATATCCCAGCGTTTAATCAACTGCTTCATCATCCATTTTGAGTAGCCAGTTTGCACTTCTACCCTCACCACTCTACCGGTACGCCTGGTTTTTAATTTCCGCTTAATCTCTTCAATAAAGTCTGTTTCCAAATCCTCACTTTCTTCCAAAGTAAAATCTCCGTTCCGGGTGATGCGCATCAAATCGCAAGAGAGAATTTCAACATTCCGGAACAATTTGCGGATATTCTCCCGGATAACTTCCGCGATGGGGATAAATAACAGTTCATTATCCCGCTCCATTTCAAAGAAGCGAGGTAAGTTTTGAGGAATCTGTACAAAAGAGAGTTTTTTCAAGTCGTCTGACTTACCGGAGCCTTCCCGTGTAACAATGCTAAAAATCTGCAGGTTGTTCATCAAGATCGGAAAGGTATGGTAACTATCATACACCATAGGGGTGAGCATTGGGAAAAGCGTCTTTTTAAAAAATTGAGCCGCTTTTTTCCGTTCATCCGTATTCAGCTCTTTGATCCCGCAAATCTTAAAATGATTTTTGGAAAACTGAGGAAGTAATTCTTTTGCATACACCTGATATTGCTCCTTCACAAATTCATGTACATCACTCAGCAATTTGATACGAAAGTCCCCTTCCCTCAAGCCGGAGTAATCGACTCTTTGTTTATTATAATCCAAATAATTATACAAACTCCCTACTCGGATCATAAAAAACTCATCCAAGTTGGAAGCCGTAATGGCTAAAAACTTCAAGCGCTCAAAAATGGTCCTTGTTTTATTATTTACCTGATCGAGTACGCGGTAGTTAAATTGCAACCAACTTAAATCCCGGCTAATTAAATTACTGCTTTGAATCAGGGCATTTACTTTATCACTATAAATCATCGACATGGGAAAGTAGGGTTTTATGATCCGGAAATGCTTCTATTCAAGGTGCAATACCCAAAATAGACTCAAGCTCTTTGACACTGTATTCTCTCAAAGATAAAAATAAAAGGGCAGCTTCTCCTCCCTTCCGGAACCTGAATTCAGATTCCCGTTTAAATCGCAAAGGTGAATGGAAAGCACATAATTCTACAGCCTTTCCATATAAACTTTCTGTAAAATTTTTTCGAAGCTTTTTCCATATGGTTTTTCTTTCATAAAATTATACATTTAAAAGAATACACCGAAGGCAAAGAAAATGAAAGGTCTTTTTTTTGAAAAATGCATAGAAATTGTAATACTTTTTTTCGATTTTTAGCCACCCGGTGCAGTCCCAGGTACAATCCGCTTCCGGACATGCACAGGGTAAACCACCCGATTTTTAAAAATGATGTGGTTGAAGCACCCTTGTATGTATTTGTTAGGTGTTTCTTTTTTTGATTTTTTTATTCCCAAGCGAATCTGTTTTTTTAAATGAAGAATCAAGTTGTTCTGGTAGGATTATTCTTACTCTTTTTTTCTTACACTACTTTTGGCCAAGATCTAGCGTATCACCAGCCGGTAAAACAAAACGCCCGGAAAACACTCGATCCCCCTCCCCCTCCCGAAAGCTCTCTTCAATCGCATATCTACAATTTGTACCATCAGTCCCAACTCTACAAACAACACCTCTCTTACGATGTATTTGAAAAAGCGGTAGTGGGCTTTTATAACCTCAAAGCCGAAGGCCTGTTTACCGAAAAAGAACTGCTCACCATTATCGATTTTACACAACCTTCTTCGGAAGAAAGGCTGTATATTATCGATTTACAAAACCAGAAACTACTTCACCGCAGCTTGGTGGCACATGGAAAAAACACAGGGGATATCTACGCTACCCACTTTAGCAACCGCGTGGGCTCCCTACAGAGTAGTCTAGGTTTTTATAAGGCTTCAGAAGCTTATATCGGGAAATACGGTTTGTCCTTAAAATTGGATGGACTAGAAACCCGCATCAATGACAATGCCCGCAAAAGGGCCGTGGTCATGCATCCGGCTGATTATGTTAACTACCAATTCATCCGGGACAACCAACGCCTGGGCCGTAGCTTTGGATGTCCTGCCATCCCTTACGAAAAACATAAACAAATCATCAAGACGATTCAGGGAAACACTTGTTTGTTTATCTATCAAAATGCGACTTCCTACCTTCGCAACACAGAAAAATTAAACTTTGACAAAGCAGAGCAAGCCTTTCTGAGAGAACAAGTACTATTACATGCCAACCAGATGGCTTCGGTGTTATAACTGATTGAATACAAGTATCAACCTTATCTCCAACCCTATGGCGGAACTCCATTTCCACAATAGGGCTCTTTATTGTCTTGCCTCCACGGCACTTTCTCCCCTCAATTTTCAAGGACTAATAAGTTAATTTTTATAGCTTTGCTGGAAATTTTTAGTTAAGAGTGCTATGGAAAAAACAATTCTGTATATAATTATCGCCATTGTAGCCTTTGAGTTTATCTTGGAAAGGCTGTTGGATTATTTAAATCAAAAACACTGGGACAACCAGTTACCCAAAGGCTTACAAGGCATCATCGATCAGGATAAGTACCAAAAATCACAGGATTATGCTTTTGCTAAAAGCAAGTTATCCTTGTGGTCAAGCTTGTTGAGTTTTGCAGTAATCCTCACAATTTTGTTCACGGGTGGTTTTGCCCTCATCGATCAATGGGCCTTGTCTGTCACGGAAAACTCTATCCTCTCCACCCTCTTGTTTTTTGCGGTGATCGGTTTGGGTTCAGACTTGATGAGCACTCCTTTTGGGATCTACAATACATTTGTAATTGAGGAAAAATTCGGCTTCAATAAAATGACTCCTAAAATTTTCATCATGGACAAAATCAAAGGTTGGATACTGGGTGCCCTTATTGGGGGGCTGTTGCTGGCCGTATTTGTATGGTTTTACAGCACTTTCAGAGAATACTTCTGGCTGTATGCCTGGGGCATTTTCTTGGTATTTTCCATCGGTATTACCATGTTTTACACCAACCTGATTGTACCTTTATTCAATAAACTCACTCCGCTGGAAGACGGGGAGTTAAGAACTGCCATTGAAAACTATGCAAGCAAAGTAAACTTTCCGCTCAAAAATGTCTTTGTGGTGGACGGTTCCAAACGAAGCACAAAAGCCAATGCCTATTTCAGTGGCTTGGGCAATGCGAAAAACATTGTATTGTACGATACACTGATTGAAAAGCATAGCACAGAAGAACTGGTAGCGGTATTGGCTCATGAAGTAGGGCATTATAAAAAGAAACACACCTTGCAAGGCTTGTTTATTTCAGCTTTCACAATGCTACTCACCTTATATATTCTAAACCTGCTAATCGATAATCCGGCACTGTCCATGGCCTTAGGGGCCGATGAAAGCAGAATCACCCTGGGAATGGTGGCCTTTTCAATTCTTTATAGTCCACTTTCTACCATTACGGGCTTGTTGATGAATATCTTCTCCAGAAAAAATGAATTTGAAGCGGATGCTTATGCAAGAGAAACCTCTTCAGGTGCCGATTTAGTGACAGCTTTGAAGAAGCTATCCGTAGATACATTAAGCAATCTCAAGCCTCATCCGGCTTATGTGTTTTTTTATTATTCCCATCCCCCCTTACTCAAACGGATGGAAGCCATAGAAAACCCCTCATAAATATAAAGTAAAGCCCCCTTGAAACGATATGTTTTCAGGGGGCTTCGTATATTCCATTATTTTCCACCTGCTTTCACCCTACAGGGTGCCCTTCTTCAAAAAAGTAAATCACCAACATCTGCGCCTTTCCCTTTCCGATATTTTTAGGAGAATGTTTTAGGCGTCCGTCAAACAACATAGAATCTCCTTCTTCCAAAATCACCGATTGCGATTCAAATTCGTACTCTATTCTCCCTCTGAGAATATATTTATATTCATAGGCTTGCGTTTGAACAAACTCCCGTTGGGCGTCTTCCTCTAATTCTAACAAAATGATGTCCACGGTAGAATTATCGAAATTCTTCGTAAAAATCCGTTTATACAGAAAGCCCTGGGCATCTTCTTTTTCAAAAGGCGTGTATTCCGAAGCCTTTTTTACAAAAATCCTTTTGTTAAGACTATTGGTGTCAAACCCTTCAAAAAAAGAGTTCAGGTCCTCCCCCATCGAGCGGATGATCTGGATCAGCACCAAAAGCGATGGAATGGTACGACCGTTTTCGATCTGAGAAATCAACCCTTTACTCACATTGGCTTTTTCTGCAACCTCTTGAATTCGTAGTTTCTTACGCTTCCGGATTTCTTTAATCCGTTGACTGATCTGTAGAATTATTTCTTCTTTCATTCAAAAATTACTTAGCTGAATCGTGGATATGCCTCATATGGTCAAAACCGGTTTCAAAGTTAGAAAAAATCACCTTGCCCGATGCAGGGATTACCCATTAAAAATTTTGTTTAAAATTTTGCTTGTTATCAAATAAGTAGGTTTAATCCCCTCCATTCCCAAACTGCCGGAAGCCAAGGTACTCCCGGTGAGCAAGGGGTTGTCCGAGGCATAATAGGCATAGCGCACTTTGATGTCTTCTTTGATACTTTTCCGGATTTTGGTGGCAGACTGAATAGCTTTTTGATAATGAGCCCCTTCCATCTCTATGCCGATGGCATTCCAAGTAGAAGTCAGGAAATGGTGCAGGATATCCCGGTTTTGCAATGATGTGCCTAATACGGTTACCATAGCCCCTTCAAATACTTTCAGGCCAAAGCCTTTAAAATCTTTGACAGAAAAATCATTAACAACAGGGTAGTTATCGGCGGTCCCTTCAAAGACATGAGCCGTAGGTACCATAATATCCCCCTTGCCTCCTTTCAGGATTCCGGCCTTTCCCATAATGGATACCGACTCCACATTCAAAGAGAAGTTTTCTTGAGGGGCTTCATTAGGTTTTAACAACTCCTCCATGCATTCGTAAGCTTGTTCACCAAAGGCATAATCCATCACAATGATTAAAGGAGGGTTTTTCAATTGCTCGGATTTCGGACGGAAAGAAGCCGGTAACTTAGTCAAAGGTAGCCGAGCGGTATCAAATACCTGTACGGTCAAATTGGTACCCGAATTATCTTCGATTTCGTACATGCCATTTTTCAAGGCAAATTCTTTTATTTTTTTCCGCATGGCCGCATTTTCATCCCGGCTGGTCATGGCTGCCAGTTCTTCCAGGTTTTCAGAAGCCTGCTCTTCCAAAGCCGTAAACCCATACATGGCATTCATAAAGCTGTGCAAATTCGCACTGACGATATGTACCGGCCGGTCAACCCAGCCATGTTCGTAGATCAATTGTTTTACCTTATTAGCCCATTGATCACCATAAATATGATGCCCGATAATCTCCCTTAACTTGGCAGAGAAGGTAACTTCTTTGTCCAGGTTTTCAAGGTTCTCGGTAATCGCCAGTTTGCCCAACCAATACGTAATATGATACAAACTGTGTTTGCTTTTACTCATGTCAAATGAGTGCAGCGCCTGGGTAGTTTCTTGGATAGTGCGCCCCAATACATTGCTTAGATAGGTTGCGGCTTTTTTCTCATCAAAATACTTGTTGTTATTTTCCAATTCCACAATTTCTTCCAAGCGTTTCCAGTCATCGGTTTCACCGCCTTTTGGATCCAGTGCCTGCTTTTTGATTTTGTTGGCTTCGATAAACAGAAATGTCAGATGAGTAAGTATATCGTAAATATCACTTCGTCCGCGGGTCATCTCAATATACATGCGGTTCTGATCGATGCGATAGCAATTACGTCTTCTTTTTGGGGGAATGATCACATCATAACCCAAACTTTCAAAACCTTCTCTGGCTACCAGTTTTATATACCGGCACTCTTCGATTCCATCGGGCAAGCGTTCTATCACATACAATAATCCCTCTAACTCTACCCGCTCAGGATCATTGACGGAACCATAAATTTCCGGACTTAAGGTCAGTAAAGCTTCTACCAAAGATTGCCCTGACACGCCATTGGGTTTGTAACTCCCCCGGATAAACAATTGCCGCATGGAGATATACAACTTCTCGATCGAAGCCCGGGATTCTCTGGTTCGTTTCTTTGATGATTCATTCATAGGAGTTATTGAATAAGGTTGGTGTTGGCGTATAAAGAAAGGGAAAAAAAGGAAGATTTGAAAACAAATGGGCTTTTCTGACAATGTATAAAAGAAATTACCCGCTTGACTTTCAGAGAAAACCAAGCGGGTAACACTTTGACTATTAACAGTTAATATTAAATTTACAGGGCAGGTTGGGATAGAATTTTCACTACTTGTAATTGGTCACTATTCATTGCTGCCAACAAAGCTTTTTCTCCGTTGTTTCCAAGTTGAATGGTCTTCATTTCCTTCACATCACCGATCAGGTACAAGCCACTCTCACTCGGTGCGACAACTTCGAACTCGCCATTTCCTTTACCTTTTAGGTACAGGCCAATCCCAGCATCATTTCTCGGAGTTTCTACTTCCGAGCCATACAAATTCCCGGCAAGGATCAAGTCCGGATTTCCATCCATGTCCACATCCTCTACCACAATACCATTGGTAGAAGAAATTTGTGCTCTTGAGGGCAATGGATTGGCTGTAAATTGTCCCTTTCCATCGTTCAAAAAGACAGTCGTAGCAAAGGTATTAGCCGTATAATGCAATGAGGTCTCTAATTTTTCTTTGCCATAAACATCTACTAAAGTAGCCGCACCGAATTCGTTATAAGTAGGGAATTTCTTTTTGATAAAAGGCATTTGATTGGACGAACATTGTCGGCCTCTTAGAGGAAACAAACGTCCTTCATTGTAATAACCTAATACGATGTCGTTGGACCCGTTTTGATCGAAATCCTGCATATATACCTGAAACGGCTCTTCAAAGCTTGTGTGGTATTTATAATTGATCCCCAAGTTACCGGCAATTAAATCCTGATCCCCATCATTATCCACATCGGCTGCGGTGATGCCAAACCACCATCCCGTCTGGTCGGCTAACCCTGCCGCCTCAGTGATGTTTTGCCAGGCTCCGGGTTGCACGGAAAATACCGTTACAGGCATCCACTCTCCGGACAATACTAACTCTTTTTGCTGATCGCCATTGACATCCACCCAAACGACATCCGTCACCATACCCAGTTTATTCATTTCCGGGCAAACCGCCTCGGTGACATCTTTAAACAGTACTTTTCCCTGTGTAGACTCATTTTGCAAAATATAGCTTTTTGCCGGATAAGGATATTGAGCAGGGAGCTGTCTCCCCCCTACAAACAAATCCAAATCCCCGTCACCGTCAAAGTCAAAGGGCAATGCCTTTGATCCACTGGCAGAAATCGAAGGCAAACTATTCACGGCTTTTGTAAACTGTCCTTTTCCGTTGTTTAAGTATAACCGGTCTTGGTATTCCTTGGCTTCCGCTTCAAATTCATTCCCTCCGCTCACCACGTATAAATCCATGTCTCCGTCTTGATCGGCATCAAAAAAAGTGGCTCCCAGGTCTTCTGATTTTTTATCTGCAAGCAAAAACCGATGATTTCCTTTCCGGAAAGTACCTTCCTCTGTTTGTAAAAACAAACTGCCTGCATAACCGGAAGCAGCCCCCACAAAAAAGTCTTCCAAACCATCGCCATTAACATCCGCCACTGCCAATCCCGGTCCGAAAGTAGACATCCTGTGAGGTAGTAAACTTTCTTTTTCAAAATCATCATACTTATTTTCACGATGAATATAGTGAACGCCTGCTTTGGCAGTAAGATCTTCAAAGGCATACTTCGGTGAAACTACTTGCTCCTCACTTTGTTTTGCATTCTCATAAGAGAGGCTTAATAATTGATTCGGTTTGACTTGCTTTAACCGTTGCACTTTACCGTCCGGCCATGTAACCGTTACCTGATCAAGCATTTCCGTTTCGCCCAAACCAAAATGTAAAACCTCTTCTACCGAAGATTGAAAGCCCCGGGTCAGGTGTAGCTCTTGGATCTGCTTTGAGTTCTGACCTTGAATGGCAACACGGGCTCCTAAGCCCAATTTATTATATTCAGAACCTTCAAGTTTTACTTTCAGGTAGTTGCCTTGCCCCAGTTCCCGGCTATTATTTTTATAAATAAAAGCGATATCGTCCGAGTTATTCAAAATCAAATCCAAATCCCCGTCATTGTCAAAATCGGCATAAGCCGCTCCGTTCGAATTTGTTAAAATGTCTTTGACCCAATCGGTGTTTTTCTTTTCAAAAGTCAAATCCCCTTTATTTCTATAAAAGTAGTTCGGCTTCTTCCGGGTAGGCATTTTGGACATGATATCACGGATATAGGCTTTCTGATCAAAGTCCTTTCCTTGCTTTTTCAATTCCATGATTTCTTTTTGGCGTTTTTTGCGATAGTTCACAAAATCATTGTTCCGGAAATCCCGCTTTATGCCATTGGAAATAAACATATCCTTCAACCCGTCATTATCCATATCGAACATCAACGGGGCCCAACTCCAATCCGTACTGGACATTCCTGCCATTTGCGCCACATCTGAAAATACCGGTACATCCGAACCTGGCTTCGTTCCATTGTTCAGTTGTAAGGCATTGTACATATATTGGTAATGTAGGCCAAGGTCCACATGCTTATAAAAACGGGCCGGGTTCATCCCACTCATACTGGTTTTGATCCCAAAGTTATCTTCCGACATCATATCCAGGCTAACCACATCCAGCCAGCCATCATTGTTATAATCCGCTACATCACTCCCCATGGAAAAATTAGAAGTATGGCGGGTAGCTTCATTTGAACACTCTTTAAATGTGCCGTTTTGTTGGTTGATATACAAATGGTCTTTGCCGGAGTAATCATTACACACATAGATGTCCTGCCAACCGTCATTATTCATGTCTCCTACCGATACTCCCAGTCCGAATCCCAACATTACATTGACAATACCCGCTTCTTTGGTAACGTCCACAAATTTCCCGTTATCATTTCTGTACAAACGATCCCCTCGCAAGTCCGAACTCATTCCTGCATAAAGAGCCAGTTTGGCATCTTCATAAGTATCCAATCCATGATTGATCAGAAACATGTCCAGATCGCCATCCCGGTCATAGTCAAAAAAGGAGGCTTGCGTAGATAAAGCGCTAATCGCCAAACCGTATTCTTCGGCCTTTTCTTCAAACACCGGTACGCCCTGTTCATTTGCTCCCAGGTTGATATACAACTCATTCAATCTTTTTTCCGGTTCGGAAAAGCGACCGGATTTACTAATATAGATATCCAACCAGCCATCGTTGTTGATATCGACCATCGTTACTCCGGTAGGAAATCCGTATTTTCCTTTGGTACCTGAGGTTTGGGTGATATTTTCAAATTTGAACTCCCCCTTATTCAAATACAACTCATTGCTTTGCAGGTTAGAGGTAAAATACACATCCGGTAGGCCATCGTTGTTCACATCTCCCACAGCGACCCCGCCCCCATTGTAGAAATACTCATAAAAAAGCCCGTTCATCAATAAGCTTTCTTTTAAGTCATTTCTAAAAGTAATACCTGTTTCTTTCGAATTTAAGACTTCAAACTGAGGCAGTTCCGGATCTACTGATTGAGATTGCTGTTTTTGTTGAGGAGAGGAGCAACTTCCCCACATCAATAAAGTTCCAAATAATAAATTGTAAGAATACTTCATTTTCTATTCACTAAAAGTAAAAATTCTATTCCATGTACTGTTAATTAATTCAAACCATTCGATGCCCCTTACTTCCAATGCATCTCCATACAGAAAAGGGCCACCTTCTAATATAAAGGTAGCCCTTGAAAGAAACAAACTTTCCTACCAGCCAGGGTTTTGTTCCATATTGCTGTTTTTCTCTATTTCAGATTGAGGAATCGGGAATAAATAGTGCTTGGACGGGTCAAAATTGCGGGATTCCACCTCAATGCGTCCATAAGGTTTTCCATTAGCATCTTGCCCGGAAAGCTCTCCATTTGGCCCGATTCTGACTCCATGAATCTTCCCGTTCAATACATTTTCTGCGATTTTCCATCGTCTCACATCCCAAAAACGATGCTCCTCAAATGCCAGTTCAATACGCCTTTCATGCCTAATTTTTTCACGCATTTCTTCTTTGGATAACCCTCCGGGTAAAGGAGGCATATTTACCCTGGCTCGTACCAGGTTCACTGCTTCATAAACATCAGATACGGCTCCTTCCGATTCATTTTTGGCTTCGGCATAGTTCAGAAGAATTTCTGCATACCGCATAATGATCCAGTTGTTTCCGGCAGCAACAGATTCCGCATCTCCGGCCCTTTCTTCTTCCATAAATTTCCGCATATAATACCCTGTTTTAGTCGCATCACCATGCGAACCAATTCCACTTGTCCCCCCTACTCTGGACTGTACGGGTGCTCCGCCAAACATCACTCCATCATAAAAAACACTTGCATAAAACCTTGGATCACGATTTTCATAAGGTTTTGCAGGATCGTACAGCGGAGAATCCTGATACAAGTTACCATCCGTCATCTCATACATATCTACTAATTCTTGAGTCGGGTTCGTTCCTCCCCAACCTCTTCCCCCCGGATGGTTTTTAGGTAGATTAAATAGCTGACCCCAATGTCCGTAATCAGGTTCTTGAAATTGCTTATCAAAAACTACTTCAGCATTATTGTCATTTTCAGCGTGAAAAATTCCTTCATAATCTTCAAATAAACTATACACCCCCAAATCGATCACCGCTTTGGAAGCCGCTGCGGACTCATCCCATTTTTCGGCATACAATAATGCTCTACCTTTAATTCCTAAAGCAGCCCCTTTGGTAGCTCTTCCAAGATCAGCGGTGCCATAGGCCTCGGGCAATAGTTCAGCCGCTTCGTCCAATTCACTTATAATAAATGTCAAACACTCTTCATAGGTATTCCGGGAAATGGACAAGTCATCATCTAAGGTCAAAGACTTGGTAATCAAAGGAACTCCTCCATAGAACTTAGTTAACTCAAAATAGTAAAACGCACGTAAGAATTTCACCTCACCGGTGAGTCGTTTTTTCCATTCTTCGTTTCCTTCTACTTCATCAATGCGCTCTAAGAATATATTGGTTTTACGAATCGCGGCATATGCATTACTCCATGTTCCACTCAAGGGGTAGTTAGATGGGTAATAATCGCCCCGGTTAAACGCCTGACTGGCAGGCCAGGCATAGCTATTTTCGGCATCATCCGTGCCGGAGGCTAGCATATACCAACCTCTATCGAAGCCACTGGGCAGGTTGTTATAAATATCATTTACAAAGGTTTCGATCAAACTCAAATCATTCCATACAGCCGCATCGGAGAGTTTGTCCAGGGGCTTCTTTTCCAAAAAATCCCCGCTACAAGACCATGCCCCCAATGTAATTGCCAGACTATAGAATATATATCTTAGTTGTTTCATCATCTTCATCGTTTTGCTTAATTAGAAAGTAACATTTACACCGAAGTTGATAATCTTTTGTTGAGGGTAAAACCAACCCCTTCCACTAGGTGCTTCAGGGTCAAAAGTGTCGACTTCACTAAAGGTGAATAAGTTGATACCATTTGCAAATAGACGCAAATTGCTCGCTCCGATTTTTGAAGTAATGGATTCCGGAAAGTTGTAGCCCAACTCTATATTCTTAATTCTCAAATACGATCCGCTTTTCAGCCAAAAGGATGAGGTTCTTTGATTGTTACTATCTTCCTCTAAAATGCGCGGATAAGAAGCATTCGGGTTATCCGGGGTCCAACGATCCAAATGTTGTTCCAATACCTTTCCACCGTTAAAGAAAGCCCACGCGGCTTCATGACTTAAATACAAATCGGCATTCCCGGCACCTTGTAATAGCACACTTATGTCAAAGCCTTTGTAACTAGCACCTAACGACATGCCGTAAACAATTTCCGGCACCGTACTACGCCCGATTTTCACATTATCCAAGTCGTCAATCACCCCATCATCATTAATATCTTCGTACTTAATATCTCCGGGGGCTACATTTCCTTGATCCGCATGGTCTTTAATTTCCTCTTCGGACTGAAATAAACCCAAGGCTTTCAAACCAAAATGTTGATACAAAGGCAAACCGATTACACTTTGATAAGCGGGTTTGTTTTCCCCTTCATCCAACTCGATAATTTCACTCCGGTTAAAGGTAAAGTTGACTTTGGCCCAGTAGTTAAAGTCGTTCAACGTATTTTGATGTTCTAAAATCACTTCAATTCCGCTGTTATCCACAATTGCATGGTTTTCCACAGGTACCTCAGCACCCAGCAAATCCGGAATTGCCCGGTTTCGAGGCATTAATATATCTTTGGTTCTTTTGTAAAAGTAGTCCAGTTCCAACCCCACTTTTCCTTGGAAAAACTTCGCTTCAACACCGATATTCGACATCGTTGCTTTTTCCCAAGTAATATTTGGATTCGCAATCACCCCTTCCCGAATACTTTTTACAATGGTGGCATCTGCCCCTCCAAATACATACTTGTTAAAGCCATAGCCAGAAAAGTATTCAAATGCCGGAATCCGGTCATTTCCTAATTGCCCCCAGGAAGCTCGAAGTTTCAATTGGTCCAGCCAAGCAATATTTTTCATAAACAGCTCCTCGGAAACCCGCCAGCCTAAAGAGAAGGAGGGGAAGAAACCGATTCTGCCGCTTTTGGGGAAATTAAAAGAACCATCCCTTCGAAAGCTAGCTTCCAGTAAATACCGGTCTTTATAACTATAATTTAACCGACCAAAAATGGATTGTAAGGACCCTTCCACTGACTCTCCATTAGTACTTTGGTTTTCATCATCCCCCACAAATAGTTCAGGCAATGCACTGGAAATATAATCCCTGCGCAAAGCGCTGAAAAAGGTTCCAAAAAATTCAGATTGTTCGGCACCTATCAAACCTTTTACATAGTGATCCCCAAAAGTATTTTCATACTGCAAGCGAGCATTCAACAAAATCACAGGACCGGGCCAGTTTGTTCCATTCGGAGGAGGGCCTTGTATAAACGTATTTTTAAGAGTTGGTTTGGTAGTGGGGCTGACCCTCTCGATATATTCACCATCGATCAGTTCATAAAATGTATTTGATGGTGTACTCCAAAGTTTTTCATATCCCCACCTTTTATTAAATGCTGCACTTCCGGATACTTTCAATCCTTCTATAAAAGGAATATTATACTCTCCGGATAAAGTCCCTTCGAAGATATAATTCTCTTTTTGAGAAAACCCGCTTTGCTCTATCGAAAACAATGGGTTTTCACCATTCCGTCCCGGAGCAATCAATCCATTAGAATAATAAGCCGGAAATGTGGGAGGGGTTCTTAATAATTGGCTAAAAATAGTCCCCGTGGATGCTCCCGGTGCATTTCTACGTTCAAACCTACCATTTAAATCTAACTTGATGGTAAAGTCATCGTTAAGGGTTGCATCAATATTGGAGCGGACATTGTATCTTTTAAAATTGGTTTTATCAAAGAGTCCATCCTGATCCAAATATCCCATAGAGACAAAGAATCTCGCTTTTTCTCCCCCTCCATTAACCGTAATATTATGTTTGGTTTGTATTGCTTTACGCTTCATACCTATATCCAACCAATCGGTATTGGGTAAACGATCGGGATCAGAACCGTCCTTTATCTTTTGTAATTCTTCATCGGTATAGGCAGGATTTTTATCGGCATTGGTTCTGGCTTCGTTTAACAAGGTAGCATAATCATAAGCCCCTAAAAACTCAGGCAAACGAGTAGGCATTTGAAAACCCACCTGACCATTGTATGAAACCGTTGTTTTACCGGCCTTACCACGTTTTGTAGTAACCAAAATTACTCCGTTGGCAGCCCGTACGCCATAAATAGCGGCCGCCGATGCGTCTTTTAAAATTGAAATGCTTTCAACTTCATTTGGGTCTATTTGAGAAAAGGGACGTTGTACCCCATCTACCAACACTAAAGGTTGATTCGCACCAAAAGTTGATTGTCCTCGAATTAAAAGATCTGCTCCGTCTTCGCCTGGCTCACCGCTTCTTTGGGTAGCAATCAACCCGGGTAAGCGGCCGGCCAAGGAGTTACTCAAATTGGCGGTGGGGCTTTGTTTTAAGGTTTTATTGTCAATTGTAGCGACTGCTCCGGTCACATTTGCCCGCTTTTGTTCTCCATAGCCCACCACAACTACTTCTTCCAATTGAGACACGTCCTGTAACATCGTTATCTTAAACTCTGTTCGCTCTCCAACTTCAATCTCTTGGGTTTGGTAACCGATATAACTCAATACCAAAACGGCATTTTGTGGCAAGTTAAGTTTGAACTCGCCATCGATATTGGTCGTCGTCCCGGTTGTTGTTCCCTTTACGACAATACTGACGCCCGGCAAAGGCTCCCCGTCTTCGCCTTTCACCAGCCCTTTGATCACTTGATCCTGCCAAATGACTTCCTCTACCGACTCCCCGTTCAGGCGTTTATTGACAAATATATTGTTATTCACCCGCTTGAAATTTACATGGGCGTTGCGGGATATATCGCGTAAAATCTGCGCTAACGACTCATTCTGAGCCACTAGCGTGATCTTATGCTCTTTGTTAAGTATACTACGGTAATAAGAGAAGTTAAAATCGGTCTTCCGCTCTATTTCCCGCAGTGCTCTGGCTAAATCAACATCTTTAAAGTTGACTGTAAGATACACTTTTTCTATGCTCACTTTCTGGCTGGAAGCATCGTGTGCTACCAGCAGGCCACAAAGCCAGCATTGTATCAAAATTCCCAGAAAAGATAATTTTGACATTTTCACAAGTTTCCTAAGTAAATACTGTGTCATAAGGTGTAGTTAGTTTTAATGACTGAAAAATGGTGATTATTGAATCACTAGAATAGACTAGCAGTATAGGAGGATTGAGGGTGGTTTTCCCACCGGCCATATAGAAAGTAAGATCTTAACTTGAATTCATTTTCATACCTAAAAGAGTTTATTTTACTGTTTACGAACACACTGCAAGAAAAAAGAACAAACCTCTTTTTCTTGTCAGGGTTAAGTACTTCTTCTTCGATATTGGCAATGAAGAAGGCTTTTGTAAATGACTTAGTGGTTAACTAAACGAATGTTTAAAACCCACTTTCAGATTGCCAACCCTTCAAATTTTGTGGATTCTAATTCGGTTAGCAATTCTATCGCGTCCTTCACTTAGTCAATGGAGCTAAAGTAGAAATAAACATATCCGCCCATTCACAAAGCTTAGGTTTAGTTGTGTACTAAATAGAGAAAGTGATGTTAAAAGTTGAATAGTAAGGTTTTTATCATAGGCAATTTTATCGTATTTCGATTAAAATATAAGCTTCATCGCTTTATCTTTTTATGCAATATGTACTTTGTTATATCTATTGATTTGATTTCCGGATAGTCACTGTTTTCCCATCGATTTGAAAATCGAACTTGGACGCAAAACCAAAGCCCTCCAATATGGTTTTCAAGCTTTTCCCTTTAAACTCCCCGTTGAACTGATACTGTCCGGGATGATAACCTTGCACTTGAAACGAAACACCGTACCATCGACTCAAGCGTTCTAAAACTTCGTTGAAAGAGGCATTCTTAAATTTCAACACACCATCTTTCCAGCCCACTACTTCCGTATAATCAAAACCGGATTCTTTAAACTTCCCCGTATTGGCTTCATATATCAACATCGTTGAAGGCATTAGCTCCATACTTCCTGTAGACGCCCGTTCTTTTACGACAACTTTCCCTTCTACCAAGGCCACCCGCACTTCATTTTGCCCCGGATAGGCGTTGACATTAAACTCCGTACCCAACACTTTGGTCTCCACCCCGGCACTTTCCACGATAAAGGGTTTAAGGGAATCTTTGGCCACTTCAAAATAAGCCTCCCCTTCCAAAATCACCCTTCTGTTTTCTTTTACAAACTTTTTCGGAAAGCGAATTCTACTTCCGGCATTCAGCCAGATTTTGGTACCATCCGTGAGCCGGACTTCCGAACGTTGCCCTAAGGGATTTTCCTTTTCGATCCACACCAACTCTTCTTCCACTACAGTCGTTTGCCTTTGAATTTGATAATAAAAAGAAAAGCCAACGCCTAATAACAGCAGTATAGCTGCAGCTACTCTCCACCAATTACTTGTAGTAAGCCACTGGCCTTGTGGTTGTGTAGCAGTATCAATTTGATTCCAAACCTTCTTTTTCGATTCTTCTCTAGGAGAAGATACCTCTTCAAACTTCAATACCTCTAACAGTTGCACAGCTTCCTTCAATTCTTCTTGGTATTCGGGATGTTCTTCTTGCCACCGTTTCCAATACTGCTCTAATTCCGCATCCTGAGCTGTGCCTCGCAACTTCACCCATCGTTGAAAATCTTCGTTCAGAAGCAAATCCGTCACTGTATTTTCGTTTTTTTTCATTTTTCTTGGTTCGTCAATCGCAAGGTTCTTTATTAATATAGAGGCAAGACAGGTTCGATTTCCATCATTATTTTTTACTTTTTTTATAAAAAATCCCAAAATAAAAATCAACTATTTCATTATCAATTATTTACAACTCATTTTTTTCATAAAGAATAGGCAGGTTTCTTTCTGACCGAAAAAAGTAAGCCCTCCATATCTTTAGTGCATGTTACAATAAAAGCTTTTTCAGAAGATTTCTTTATGGGTAAAAACTCAGTACCAATAAGAAAGAAAGGCAAAATACAGAGAGCAAATTAAGGAGAATTGCTGGCGAAGTGCTTCCATGGCACGGGCAAACAAGTTATAGGTAGACTTCATCTCCAAAGCCATCACATCAGCTATCTCCTGATAACTTAGCCCTGCATAAAATTTAAGATAAATAATTTCTTTTTGTCTTTTACTCAATGATTGCAATGCCTGTTCCAAGCGTTGACTTCGTTCAGATTCGGTTTGCTCGTTGATCAACGTCTCTTCGATGGACAAACTAATGGAAAAGTTCAGGTTATCATTAAGCTCCATAAAATTCAGAGGATTGCCTTTTTGTTGGGTCAGGTTCCTGATCAGTTTTCTGCGCAGTGCTTTAAACAAATAAAACCGGATGGAAGAAACCTCTCCTAACCGCTTCCGGCTTTTCCACAGTTCTACAAAAAGCTCCTGAATGCCATCTTCGATAAAGTTGATGTCCGGAGTAATTTTATGCCCATACTCAAATAAACTATCAAAGTAGTTGTCATAAATATATGCGTAAGCAGACCTATTCCCCTTCTGGAACTCTTTCCAAAGCTGTTTATCAGTAATATGATCAAATACCTCGGCCTTCATTTACAGATCAAAGACTGCGTTCAATTTTGTTTATTTGGTTTCAGCAAAATACTACTTTTCGAATACAATGACATCCTTCAAAAAGTACAAGAGCATGGAAGTAGTGCTACCACAGATTGGAAAAATAGACAAATTATTTCAAATTTATGTTCAATTTTCCGGATTCACAATCCACCTGTTACAGAAGTTAAATAACAACATGTAATGTTAAGTAAACTGCAAATTATCACAGCTCAACGGATTTCCAAATTTTCTATGTAATTTTCCACTGTAATTCCGGGCCCTTCGGGCAAGATACAGAGGTGCCCATTCACTCATGGTAACATGACTAATTTATTCCTTAAATAAAAACCCTAACTTATGTGCATTCGAACTATTTTCTTTTCTTGTGTTTTATCTCTTACTATCTGTGTAGGTACACAAGCTCAAAAAAGAGTAAAAATAATGACTTATAACATCTACCATGGCGAAACGATGAAAGGCGACTTTGACTTGGATTATCTTGCCGAAACCATCGAACAACATCAACCTGACTTGGTGGCCATGCAAGAAGTGGATTTTAAAACCCAAAGGGCCAAAGGTATGGACCTGGTAACAGAATTAGGCTACCGGTTAAAAATGCAAGGTGTATTTGGAAAAGCAATGAGTTTTGACGGAGGAGAATACGGAGAAGGAGTGTTATCTAAATTTTCTTTTGCCAAAACCCAGAACTTTGCTTTAAGCTGTTCTGAAGGAAAGGAGCCCCGGGCAGCCCTCGCCGTATGGATACAATTGCCTGCCGGTGACACGATTTGCTTTGTAGGCACTCACCTTGACCACACAAAAGACCCCGCGGACCGGATTACGCAAGCCAAAGAGCTAAACCAACTGTTTGCCAACCCTCAATACCCTACGGTGTTAGCCGGAGATTTAAATGCTTCCCCAGACAGCAAACCCATTAAAACCTTAAAAAAACAATGGAAACTGACAAGTGGTAAAAATCCGGAACCCACGTATTCAGTCGAAAACCCCCGGGTCAAAATTGATTATATCATGACGCACAAAAACCACAAATGGAAAGTAATCGAAACGCAGGTTATTAAAGACAAAATTGCCTCTGACCACTGTGGCTATGTAGTAACCTTAGAATTAGAGGATTGAGGGATGAATGGGTTGAAGGATAGAAGAGTTGAGGGATTGGGGGGAATATAAAGATATTTAACAAAAACGTCTCCTCTCTCTTTTGGGAGTAGGGAATGAGTGAGTGGTGAGTGAGTGAGATGGGGAATGAGTGAGAGGGATTTTTGAGCCCTGTCGTTATTAGTGATGATGGATTCCTTTTAACTGTAAAAAAATTTCCTACCTTTGTTGCTTCAAATGCCGTTATTGGTTTCCGCGAAAGCGGGATTAAAAAGGAACCATGTGAAAATCATGGGCTGACGCGCAACTGTAAATCCGGTTCCGGAACACTTCCGGAGTCAACACCTCTGGTCAATGAGCCACTGTCTTTCTCTCAAAGATGGGAAGGCGGCCAGATGACGGATAAGCCAGGAGACTTGCCAATTACGATATGACAATGCTTTCGCGATTTGAAGTTTTTTGTCAGGCAGTATAACCTTATTCTCTTTCCTTCACAAAGTGGCTTGTGCAAGTGCATTTTGTGCCTTCTCCATACGGAAAGCAGTTGGGGTATATCCTACCTACGCACTCAATCAAGAAAGCATACTTCTAATTATTTTTTATTTCATTTTTAAACATTCATGAAGTATGCTAAAGAACAATTTAGGTTACCCGCGTATTGGCGCTAAGCGCGAACTCAAAAAAGCTTGTGAACACTTCTGGGCAGGAAAAATCTCTGAAAAAGATTTGCTCCTTACCGCCAAAAACCTTCGAAAACTCAATTGGCTTACTCAACAGGAAGCAGGCATTGACTTAATCCCTTCCAACGACTTTTCATTCTATGACCAAGTCTTGGATATGTCATTGATGTTGGGCGCTACTCCCGAGCGTTTTGCTTCACTGGCTAACGATCCGCTTACCTTGTACTTTGCCATGGCACGTGGCTATCAACAAGACGGACTAGACCTCAAAGCTTTGGAAATGACCAAATGGTTTGATACCAACTATCACTATTTGGTGCCGGAGTTTACCGCCAACCAATCTTTTGAATTGTTTTCTACGAAAGCAGTGGATGAATTTTTAGAGAGTAAAGCTTTAGGCATTCATACCAAACCTGTATTGATTGGCCCTGTGTCGTATTTACTGTTGGGCAAAGAGAAGGAAGAGGGTTTTCACCGCTTGGATTTGCTGGACCGTCTTTTACCGGTTTACAAAGAATTACTGACCCGTTTGAGTGAGCAAGGAGCCACTTGGGTACAATTGGATGAGCCTTACCTGACGGCTCATTTGGACCCCAGCACCAAATTCGCCTATCAGAAGGCATATAAAACTCTCCGGGATGCGTTTCCGGAGTTAAAGATTTTACTGGCTAGCTACTTTGCCGAATTAGACGACCCGGAATTTACCGCACAACTTCCGGTATGCGCCATACACCTCGACTTAGTCAGAGCTCCACAACAGTTGGAGGCCGTCCTTCATCACCTTCCAAAAGAAACTTCCCTTTCTTTAGGAGTGATCGATGGAAGAAATATATGGAAGCCCGATTATCAAAAAGTACAAGCGATTGTCAATAAAGTGTTGAAGAAAATTGATGAACAACGCATCCTATTGGCACCCTCTTGCTCGCTGTTGCATGTCCCTTATGATCTGGATGCCGAAGAAGCCTTGTCTCCTAAGCTCAAACAATGGCTCTCTTTTGCCAAGCAAAAACTTCATGAGCTGAACGACTTACACCGTATTCTCACTCAAAACGATACTACTTCGCTACAGCAAAATCAAAAATGTATTGAGGACCGGGCCAGGTCCGTACTGATTCACCGTAGCAAAGTAAAAGAACGGGTTAGTAAATTGACAGAGAAAGACAGCCAACGGGAGAGTGCTTTTGACCGAAGACAAGCTCTTCAAAAAGAAGCCTTGCAATTGCCTTTGTTTTCCACAACTACTATTGGTTCATTCCCCCAAACGCCTGAAATCCGGAAACTAAGAGCTCAGTTTAAAAAACAACAGCTTTCGGAAAGTCAATACGAAGAGAAACTTCAGCAACTCACCCAAGAGTTGATCTCCTGGCAAGAAGAGGCCGGACTGGATGTATTGGTGCATGGCGAATACGAGCGAAACGATATGGTCGAATACTTTGGCGAACAGTTGGAGGGCTTTGCTTTTACTCAATACGGCTGGGTGCAAAGCTATGGGTCCCGTTGTGTAAAACCACCTGTGTTGTTTGGAGATGTGGAAAGAACCGCTCCTATGACAGTGAAATGGAGCACGTTTGCCCAATCGCTCACCAACAAACCTGTAAAAGGAATGCTCACCGGACCTGTTACTATTTTACAATGGTCTTTTGTCCGGGATGATCAGCCCCGGGAAACCACAGCGACACAAATAGCATTGGCTATCCGCGATGAAGTGAGGGACTTGGAACAAGCCGGAATCCGTGTAATCCAAATAGATGAGCCTGCTTTTAGAGAGGGCTTGCCCTTGCGCAAAGAGCACTGGCGCCATTACCTCGATTGGGCCGTAAAAGTGTTCAAGGTGGCTTCCAGCGGAGTAGAAGACCAGACTCAAATCCATACCCATATGTGCTATTCCGAATTTAACGATGTGATGGAAGACATTGCAGCCATGGATGCCGATGTGATTACCATCGAAACATCCCGTTCGCAAATGGAATTACTGGATGCTTTTTCAGACTTTCACTACCCGAATGAGATAGGTCCCGGGGTTTACGATATCCACTCACCAAGGGTCCCTACGGTGGAGGAAATGGTAGAATTATTGGAAAAAGCCCAACAAAAACTTCCTGCGGAAAATTTATGGGTCAACCCGGATTGCGGTTTAAAAACCCGTAAATGGCCTGAAACGCAACAAGCGTTGACCAATATGGTATTAGCGGCTAAAATTATGAGAAAAGCCCCTCAGGAAAATCGTCAATCCTTGCAAAACCAAGAAGTCAATTAGTGCATAGTGCTTGACATCTGACTCTCTGCCTGGCCATTTGCTTTGGCTGGGTGGAGCGTTTTCCCATTCTTTTCTTTCCAATGCAGATTTACCTTTTCGGTATTATACCTTTATAGTGGCCTCACTATCTTCAAGACTTTTTAACAAACCACCGATTGCTATGGAGCCTTATCAAAAATCGTTAAAAGGAAAATTAAAACCCCTGATATGTTGGGATATTTATCACGCTCATTTTCAAAAACAACATCTGTTACAACAAGACTTAGAGCAAATCCTCAACTTAGTGCAACAACACCAATGGCAAACGGCTTTGAACTTCAGAAAACTGCTTCAAGAAGAATATACATTAGTGGTAACCAATCCTCAAAAAGAAATTACTTGGGTCAGCTCCGGCTTTATTGATATGACGGGCTATGCTCCTTCCTATGCCTTGAACAAAAAGCCGGGTTTTCTACAAGGTCCGGATACAGATTCAAAAATGGTAAAAATGATTTCTGCAAAACTCGCACAAAAGGAAAAGGTCAGTGGAAAATTGATCAATTACAGAAAGGGAGGCATCCCGTATCTCTGTGGCTTGGAGATCCATCCTCTTTTCACTTCCCGTCAGCAATTTTCGCATTTCATTGCGCTTGAAAAAGAAATAGTATAAGTAAGGAGGACCGAACAAAGAGGAAGAAAAGCCAAAAAGTGAATTTTTCTGTAATTTTACCATCTCATTAAATCTTACAGTATTATCTTATGAAAAAACTTTTCCTTGCTTGCTTTACACTGATTGCATTACTTTCATGTGCTCCTCAAAAAAACTTTGGTAAAAAAGTAAAGAAAAAATACCCCCTAACCTATCAAGGTATTGAAAAGTGGGCTTACCGCCAACACCCTCAGGATACCAAAGCCCGGACACAAAGTATTCATCAACAAAGTGAAGCTTTTTGGCATATTGCGGAGATCTTACAAAACCAACCGGAGGAGAAAACCGAAAAAATGTTGAAAGTTGCCATGTACCGTTGGAATTGGCTGGAGGGGGATCCTATTTATGAAAATGATCAACCGGTAGACTGGTTTATGGTATGGGAGGAGTATTTACAGAAAACAAGATAAAATCCGTATTTCCATAAAATTAAAAACCTTCCAGGTTTTGAAAACCTGGAAGGTTTACTATTCCAATCAGCTTGGGATACTCTTTCTTATTTCAAACTTCCTACATAAAATTGCAAGCGCAACTCTTGCCCAAAGTCATAGGGAAACTCCACCAGTATTTCCCCGTCTGTAGAAAGCAAGGCCACCCGCCCGTTTCGCCCGATCATTTCCGGGTTGCTGTTCCGGTACCACCAGTGGCGCACCATTCCGTCCTCCGCCTGGTCTGTCAGACGAAATTCGTAGCAACCTTCTTCTAACTCAATCACATCGTCATATACTTGTTCATCTTCCAAGATAGAACGTTCAAAGTATACTTCTCCCCTCTCATTACTGATCGTATAGCCATTCTCCCGGGCTCGTTCTTTGTTATTGGCTTCTATATGCAAGATAAAACGTTTCGGCAGTTTGACAGGAGCTTCCACTTCGCTACTCATGTTGTTATTTGCCGGGTATTCATCCTTTACCGCATTCGGTTGGCCAACAGACACTTCAAACTTCGTATTACCCTTTTCTTCTAATCCATCCCAACTGGGAACAGGCAAGACCACGGTAGCCTTTTCTAAAAACTCCAATCGTCCTGACCATTGATACGTTTCTTTTTTTCCTCCTTGCAACCCATAGGTAATTTGCAAAGACTGCAAAGTAGCACTACCCGTATTCTGAATGAGGATTACCGGGTTCTTACAAGAGGGATTCAAACGGCTATACGCATCTTGGTTGGTAGGACTGATGATTTCCATCACCCGGGCATCGTTTTTAAAATTAGGGGCTCCATAGGAAAACAGCTGGTGGGCCATTCTGAAATTCCCGCCTTTTTCTCCATTATCCGAATACGGTTCAATGCCATAATCCAAGGTGATGGTTTTACCAGGCCGTACATGCCGGGTCAATTCAAAATCGTAGGTATCCACAGGAGTTCCCGGGCACCAACCGGCCCGGTCAAAAGGCCAAGTGCCCCCTTGAGGATAAATAGGATTAAAACCGCAATCTTTCCAAACATTCCAGCGAAACAAAGCCTCCTCATTGAGGTAATACGTATGGGTTTTACTGTCCCATTCACAGCAGTTTCTAGGGCCAAAATGTCCGTGGCCGGAAATCCGGCTTCGAAGCATAAACATTTTTGCCTGAGCCTCCAAGTGTATTTCCGTTGCTTTCAGCTTTTTATCATCAGACAAGTCTTCGTAAACATAACTTCCGGAGGGATAGATGTTCTCTACTTTAAGTATGTTGCGGGGAGGAGTTCCTTTGATAAAATAGAATTTCATATCCAAGAGCTCCTGCGTATTTCCGGAAGACAAATCTACTTTCCCCTTCAACAAAGGAGCGTAATCCGACACATCGTATACATAGGTCCAGCCTTTCTCGCCCTTCAAATCCAGCCGTTTGCCATAAGGAGTTACAAAGGCTTCAATTTCAAAACTCTCAACCGTGGAATCTTCTTTCCGTACATAAATCACCGTATTGGTGGAATAGTCCCATTCCCCGCATGGGTAGCGGTCGCCCGTAGTCGCTTCGTCACATTTCAGCGTACGAACCATTAGAATTTTTTCATAGGTATCGTCTGAGCCGGGAAATTCGAATACGCCTCTCCTTTTTTCGATATCCTCAAAAGTAAAGGTTTGAACCACCAAGGTATCTTTGGCGACAGTCTGGGTAAATGCCGGGGCATTGGCAAAAACGAGTAACAATAAGTTAAGTAGTGTAAGACGGATCATAAAATTTGATATAGTGATTTGATAAGGCCCTGTTAAGGGAATATTTTCCAGTTTTCTCGAACATTTTTTCAACAAAAAATATCCTACTGTAAAAGTATAGAGGGTAAAAAGATTTCCCTAATTTGAAAACTTTATTTTTGAAACCGGGTAAGCGTCACCCACACAGAACTAATCATGGATTTTCTTGGTGATGTAAGTAGAAATACCAACTTTGCAATAGAACAACACCTACAACTACCTAATTAGCAAATACTCAAAAAATCATTTCAACTACTACCTGAAAAACTCCGGAAGCCATGATGAACCTCGATCAATTTCTAAACAATGACACGATTCTCAAGCTGCGAAATAAAGCGCATCAACTAAAAAAGGACCCTAATTTTATCGTCTCAGACATCGTTGACGACCAACATCATCAATATGTGGATTTGGTGCAAGAAGGAGGCGGCATCCTGGGCATAGCCCTGCTCGGGTACACCTATATTATGGAGGAAGCGGGCATTCGCTTTTTCAACTTGGCGGGGACTTCTGCAGGCTCAATCAACGCTCTATTGATGGCAACCACCGGTCAGATCAATGAAAAAAAGTCGGAACGGATTTTAGGATACCTCAAGGATCAAAATTTATTTGATTTTGTCGATGGCCCCGAACGGGTCAAACGATTGTTACAAAAAGCCATTGCCAGCAGGGGCCGGTACAAAGTAGTCGCTTTAAAACTTCTTAAAAATGCTTTGTTGATTAAAAAGCTTCTCAAAAAACGAATGGGGGTTAATCCGGGAAAAGCCTTTGAAAATTGGCTGAAAAACATCCTAGAAAAGCATCAGGCAAGCACATTGGAAGCTTTACAAACAGCCCTCCGGCAAATCCCTCATTTGCACCATCGCGAACATATCGAAATCCATTATGATGCGGTCAAGCTGGCGATTATATCGGCCGAAGTCACTACCAAAACCAAAGTGGAATTTCCCAAAATGGCCCATTTGTATTGGGACCTGACAAAAAACAGCCCTCATCCGGCATCTTTTGTACGGGCTTCCATGGCCATTCCCTTCTTCTTTGAGCCCCTGACACTGAAAAACCTGCCCGGTGCCGGCCAGAGCAATCACCCCGAATGGATGGAATATGCGGGCTACCGTGGGGCCATTCCTTCGGAAGTAAAGTTTGTAGACGGAGGCTTGGTCTCTACTTTTCCGATCAATGCCTTTCATATTAAAAACCGCCTGCCTAACAAACCGACTTTTGGGGTAAGACTGAGTACTTTCAGAGAAGAGCCTGCCGATACTTCACACTTTCCGGGCTTTATGGGAGGGATGTTGGGTACCATGCGTCAAATTCACGACCTGGACTTCCTGCTTCGTAATGACGATTACAAACAACTTATCTGTAGGATTAATGCCGACAAGCAATTCAACTGGTTGAACTACAACCTACCGGACCAGGAAAAGGTTGAACTATTTAACTTGGGGGCTACCCGTGCCATGGAGTTTTTGGATAACTTCCGTTGGGATTATTATAAGGAAACCCGGAAAGTATTGATCAATGAGCGGCCTTCCATGATCAAACATTACTTATAAACGTTGGGGGCATTTTACTGTTTGGTCTTTTGCGAGGAGAAAGGGATATAAAGCTCTTTCTCCTCACATTTTTAAGACTCTGAACTCCACTCTTCGGTTCATTTTTTTATGTTCCGGATCGCGGCTTCTGGAGAGCGGACGGGTACTGCCGAAAGCCTTGGTTTTGATACGGAGCGAATCCACGCCTTTGGAAATCAAATACGTTTTGACGGCCTTTACCCGTTCTTTCGAAAGCTCCATATTCAAGGTGGGATCGCCACCAATGTCTGTATGGCCTTCCAGTACGACTTCAAGATGGGGGTGCTTCAAGATGGTTTCGGCAATCCGGTTCAATTCCGAAAAGGATTCTTTTAACAACAGGTCTTTACTTTGGTAAAAAAATATGTTGTTCAGCACAATGGACTGACCTACTTCCAAGGGCGTTAAATACAAGTCTTTTTGCAATTCACTGTAATGAGCCGTATGGCTCAGGTCAATATTTTCATGCTGTGAGAGGTAACTTTCCGCTCTGGCCCAAAAACCATAACGGTGATTTACCGGAAGAATAATTTTGTAAATACCGGTACTGGGATCTGAAAATGCCGTACCGACTTCTTTTCCACTTCGCAAGTCCTCGTACACAATTTCCGCAGCTAATGGCTCATGGGTTTTGTGATTCAATACCTTGCCACTGATCAAGACGACCGGGTCCGGCCTTAAGGTTTCGGGCAACCGGGCCCTGAAGAGGTCCGCACTTTTATCAATTGAATTTTTATATGAGACAAAATAAGCATACTCTCCGGAGGCATCGATGGTATAGGAAGCGTCCCAGTCTTCAGAATTAAATACAGGACCCAAATTCACAGGCTCGGTCCAGTTGGTCCAGGTATCGTCCAGGCGCCTGGCCATATACATGTCCGCACTGCCATAACCACTGAACCCCATCGATGAAAAATATAAGGTATACCCATCAGATGCCAAGAAGGGAGTCAGTTCCGGAGCTGCCGTGTTGATTTTTGACCCGAGGTTCAAAGGTTTGGACCACACTTCCTTTCCTGTTGCATTTTTTGTTTTAAAACTCACATACAAATCCCGGTCACCATAACTGGTACTGTCCTCAATGGCCAGTAAAAGTACCTTTTTGTTATTGGCCAATGAATATTCACTGAACTTGCTGAGGTTTTCGTAATTCTGAATGATCAACTTCTCCGGAAAGCTCCAACCTTCTTTAATTTTATTACTGATTGATACTCCCCCACTGGCGGACCCGTCTTGATGATAAACATTGCCCAACAACAAGGTGTTGCCATCGGGAGTGACCGAACAAATATAATTATGGTTAAAGTTATTCAGCGGAGCGGGCATTTGCCGGGCTGTGGTCCATTGCCCGTTTTCGAAGGTCGTTACCCAGATATCGTCTTTGGTAACTTTTTCACTCGTTTTCCGAAAGTTTTCCGGATGATTTTTCCGGTCGAAATAAAGCGTTTTTCCATCCGGAGAGATAATGGGTAGAATCTCATCATAAGCGGAATTTATCTGCACTGGTAAATGCTCGATTTCCACAGATGTTGTGAGCTTCTCCGGTAAGTTAATTTTCGCTTCCAGTTTTTCTTTTCCAGTAGAGATTCCGATGGCATCAATATGATTCCAGCCAGGAACCGAATTGGTTTTTAGTACAACTTTGGCCGAGGTAATGGGAAATGTAGTTGTATCCATCAATACGCTCAGCATCCTCCCTTTCTCCGGAATAGCTCCGGGATTGGTATTTTCATAAATCCGGTGAGAAGTGCCCTGAGTATCCGTAATTTCTATTTTTGATATGGTTCCGGGATTAAAGCTTTCGGCTACCACCAATTGGCAAATACGCATCGGATACTCAAACCCTACTTTTATCCATTCTTCATGCACCGAACCCGGTTTGGCTGGTGACCAGGCACATGGGCTACTACCGGCGGCAGGTAGCTTATTAGGTTTTCCCAATGCTTGTATGGCTTTATATTGCTTAGAGGTGGTGCCTGCTCCATATTCAGAGGAAACACCTACCACTTCACTAGCCCACTGAACCGTGATGTGTTGTGCCCATCCCCCTACACACAATCCCATGCATATCAGCATACTAAAAAACTTTTTCCTCATTATTCAGTTTGTGTCATTAGTTTACGTTTCAGTGCTCATCTATCCAACGTTTATGTTTTTAAGCACTTGTTATTTTATTTGTTCTAAATACCTGTACTTATTAGGTAAAGCAACTACTTGCCTGCTATTCATCACATATCAGTATCAAACATGATCAGCTACTCCCTCACATCTTATCCCATTGATGAAGGAAGTCCGGTGGCCATTTGTCCGGAAGCATGTTTTAATACATTTCGTTTCTTGGGATCGTCAAAGATGAAGCGGTGAAATGTGGAATACACTTCCCGAAATAACCCGGCCGAATATATGCCGTTGCATGTAATTCCTCTATCCAACTTCGCTAAATGACTGGCTTTCTATTTTTTTAAAGTTATGAAATTTCCTAGATTCGAACAGAAATCAACCATTTTCAGATCCTTCATTCAATGGGCATATTGATTATTTTACCCAGGTTGTTATCACTGATCACAATTGTATGAATAGTTAACCATGCTCCAATTCAAATAATATACCCAAATATTTTGCACGATAATATTAAAACATAATGAAACTGACCAAAGATCTCTATAAAACTTCACTGGGCTTGTTTACCGACCTGTATGAAGTCACAATGGCCTATGGCTACTGGAAAACCGGAACCACCGAAAAAGAGGCTGTCTTTCATTTGTACTTTCGCAATAACCCTTTTCACGGAGGATATGTGATCAACTGCGGATTGGAATATGTAATCGACTACCTGGAAAACTTTAAGTTTGAACCCAGCGATCTGGACTATTTACGTTCCTTGACGGGAAATGATGATAAACCGCTGTTTGAACCGGCTTTCCTGGATTACTTACAGGAAATGAAGTTTGAGTGTGATATAGATGCCATTCCGGAAGGTACCATGGTATTTCCGCATGAGCCCTTGATTCGCGTAAAAGGTCCGCTGTTTCAATGTCAGCTTATCGAAACCCCTCTATTGAATATTATTAATTTCCAAAGTTTGATTGCCACCAAAGCCGCCCGTTTAACACTCGCCGCCAAAGGCGATCCGATTTTGGAATTCGGTATGCGCAGAGCACAAGGTATTGACGGTGCCTTGGCTGCCAGCAGGGCTGCCTATATCGGGGGCTGCGATGCCACCTCTAACATACTTGCGGGCAAACTCTTTGATATACCGGTAAAAGGTACGCATGCCCACAGTTGGGTGATGTCTTTTGAAGATGAAGCGGAATCTTTCCGGGCTTATGCCAAGGCCATGCCGAACAACTGTATCTTTTTGGTGGATACGTTCAATACATTGGAAGGCGTGAAAAAAGCCATCCAGGTAGGCAAAGAACTGGAAAAAGAGGGCTATCAAATGGCTGGAATCCGGCTGGACTCCGGTGACTTGGCGTATTTGAGTATTGAAGCCCGTAAATTGCTGGATGCAGCAGGATTGAAATACGCTAAAATTGTGGCCAGTAATGATTTGGATGAATACCTGATTGCCAGTTTGAAGGATCAACAGGATGCCAAAATAGATATCTGGGGTGTGGGCACCAAGTTGGCTTCTTCGTATGACCAGCCCGCATTGGGTGGCGTGTATAAAATTGCCGCCATCAAAGACAACCACGATCATTGGGAATACAAAATCAAACTGTCCGAACAAAAAATTAAGATCTCAAACCCCGGAGTACAACAAGTACGCAGGTTTTATCAGGGTGATCAAAGTATGGCCGATATGATCTACAACCAAGAAGAAGCCCTTAAAAATAACCACCTGATCATTGACCCGATGGATGACACCCGGAAAAAACGCATTGCTTCCAATACTCCTTATAAGGATTTGTTGGTTCCCATATTCAGAAAAGGGAAGCGGATTTATGAATCTCCGAAAATTGCCACCATCCGTGACAAAACTCAACAGGAGTTACAATCGTTTCACCGAAGTATCAAGCGTTTTGCAAACCCACATAGTTATCCGGTAGGGCTAGAGAGCCGTTTACATGAACTCAAAAAATCCCTTATCCTTAAACTAAGAGAAGGCTGATCGCGAATCATAAACTTATAAGGCTGTTTGAAGAAATTTTTTTGTTGTTCAATGCATTATGGAATCCGGACCTATTTCAAACAGCTTTATCAATAAGTTTCGGAGAAGACCGGGCAATGCCCTCTTTTGCATTCAAAAATTAATTTTAAAAGACTATTTTTGTAAATTATAAATAGAAGCATATAGGATCTTTTTGTCAATTTGCCTGAACCGCTCCTATTACCCAATAGAAAAAAATGAGATGGCAAAAAATCAAGGATGAGGCTTGGCCATCAACGTAATTAAACTGTACTATAAAAACCCTTTCAAAAAATTATTTTGTTCTCAACGACTAACAAGCGAAAACCCAAGAGCACGTTTGGCATATTTTTCAATGATTCTCCTTAAGGGGAATTATAATTAACTAATTGAACAAACATACATGGCATCTAAAAAAAATACGTACAAGCAGAAGAAAGCCCCAAAACGTCAGGCCTCTTCCCAAAAACGCGATAGCAATTTCCAAATAAACGTTCAATTCTACAAAGACCGCAGGTTTAAGCTCAGCCTGGGATTTTTGCTGCTTTTTTCCTCATTGACGCTGTTTTTATCCATTGTAAGTTTTTTATTTAGTGGAAAAGCAGACCAAAGTGTAGTGGAAAGTTTGGGTTTCGGAAGTTTAATCAATTCAGGATTGGAGGTAGAAAATTGGCTGGGGCTCATTGGCGCCTGGATTTCCCACCTGTTTATTTATGAGTGGTTTGGAATTCCCTCTATTTTGCTTTCTCCCTTATTGTTTTTTGTGGGTTTTGAAATTGTATTCCGTAAGACCATTCTCCCCATGAATCCTACCATAAGTACTATGCTTTTTGCCATGCTCTGGTTTAGTATTTTGTTGGGCTATATCGTGTTGGTTTCCGAATCACATACCAATTTGGCCTTTATCTGTGGAAAAATCGGATACCAGTCGGCTTTTGTACTCAACAGTTTTGTGGGCTGGGGGACTGTTTTCTTTTTAGTGTTGTCTTTAGCCGTCTTTGTCGTGTATTTCTTTGATTTAAGCCAAGTGCTCGGTTTTAAAAAGAAGGTTCAAACTACCCTTGGCAATGTGGTAGAAAATACCCGGGATGCCGTTACTAACAACAAGCCAAGTAAAGAAGAGGAGGAAGAAGAGGAAGAGGATCCGCAAACCACTCCAAACACAACCTTACCTGCGACCCAAAAGAGAAAGGAACCTGCAAAACCTTCAGAAAAAACAGAGACAAGTCAAGAAAAGTCAAGAAAAGAGGATCAACAATGGGATATTGTACCGGCAACGCCTAATCAACTATCTGTTCAAAAAGATGCTAAATCACCTCAGGAATTACAGTTGAGTATTGAAGATACTTCGCAAGTACAAGAGGCCTCTCTGGTGAATATTCCCGACCAATCGGACAATACGCCTACCGTCTCGGTAGAGGATATGGATTTTTATGATCCTAAATTGGATTTGGGTAATTACCAAAAACCGACCTTGGAGTTACTCAATAATACCGGTTCTCAAAAAGTGAGGGTGACCAAAGAAGAATTAGAAGAAAATAAAGATAAAATCGTAGAAACCCTTAGCAACTTTAAAATCGGAATAGCTTCGATCAAAGCGACTATCGGGCCTACGGTAACCTTGTATGAAATTGTACCGGATGCCGGGGTAAAAATCTCCCGTATCCGGAATCTGGAAGACGATATTGCTTTAAGTTTGGCGGCCTTGGGAATCCGGATCATCGCTCCGATTCCGGGAAAAGGGACCATTGGAATTGAGGTACCTAATAAAAACAGGGAAATGGTGTCCATCCACTCGGTATTGGATTCAGAGCAGTTTGTAGATACCAATAAAGCCTTGCCCATCGCTTTGGGAAGAACGATTTCCAACGATGTATTTATTACGGACTTAACGAAAATGCCTCATTTGTTGATGGCAGGGGCCACCGGTCAGGGAAAATCCGTGGGGATCAATACCATTCTTACTTCGATTCTCTACAAAAAACACCCTGCCGAGGTCAAGTTTGTGATGATCGATCCCAAGCAAGTTGAACTTTCTCTGTTTAACAAAATTGAACGGCACTTTTTAGCAACTCTACCCGATGCCGAAGATTCCATTGTCACCGATACGACCAAAGCTGTACATGTATTGAGTTCACTGGTCACCGAAATGGAACTTCGCTATAAACTATTAAAGGACGCCCATACCCGGAATATCAAAGAGTACAATAATAAATTTGTACGTAGACGGCTTAACCCGGAGAAAGGACACCGTTTTATGCCCTATATCGTCTTGGTCATTGATGAGTTGGCCGATTTGATGATGACCGCAGGTAAAGAAATTGAGATGCCCATTGCCCGACTGGCTCAAAAAGCCCGTGCCATCGGAATTCACCTGATCTTGGCCACACAACGTCCCTCTGTAGATGTAATTACAGGGATTATCAAAGCCAACTTTCCGGCCCGTTTATCTTTCCGTGTGTTTTCCAAAATTGACTCGCGAACCATTCTGGATACCGGAGGCGCTGATCAGTTAGTCGGTATGGGAGATATGTTGTTGTCAAACGGTTCCGAAATCATCCGCTTGCAATGTGCATATGTAGATACGGAAGAAGTAGAAAAAATTTGTGAACATATTGGAGAACAAAAGGGTTACGAAACGCCTTATTTGTTGCCGGAATATGAAACAGAAGAAAATGAAATCGGAAAAGTGGACCTGGCCCAAAGAGATGATATGTTTGAAGCGGCTGCCCGTTTGTTGATTACCCACCAACAGGGTAGCACCTCCTTGATCCAGCGAAAGCTCAGCCTGGGATATAACCGGGCAGGCCGGATTATTGACCAATTGGAAGCGGCCGGAATTGTAGGACCTTTTGAAGGAAGTAAAGCCCGCCAAGTATTGATTCAGGATGAATATACTTTGGAGCAACTTTTGAACTCTTTAGGTAAATAGGAACTAACCAAAACTTTACTTTTTTCGTAATTAGCTATTGAAAACAAATCAAAAGACAGACTAATGAAAGAATTATTGACCATAGTAGTTAGCGTAGTATTCACCTCTTTTTCACTGTTTGCACAAAATACCAAAGACCCTCAGGCCTTGAAAGTATTGGATGCTATGAGCGCTAAATACAAACAAATTCCAGCCTTTACTGCCCAGTTCAAATACCAACTCGAAAACACCGCAACAAAACAGAAAGAAAGCATGGAGGGAAAGATCACGGTAAAGGACAATCAATACCATCTGGACATGGGAGATCAGGAAATTTTTAATAACCAAAAAACAGTATGGACCTATATCAAAAGTATCAATGAGGTAACCATTACCGAATACGAGCCTGATCCCGAGGAAGTAAATATCACGGACTTACACTCCATTTACAAAGACGGATATAAATACAGGTTGAATGGCAATGAAAAAGTAAACAATAAGGATTGTTCCATTGTGGAGCTTCACCCGGAAGACCGTAACTTGAGTTTTTTTCAAATTACGTTGTATATCAGCAAAAGCGATAATACCATCCAACAATGGAAAATCTTTGAAAAGAATGGACGGTCGTATGAGTTCTTAGTGAAAAACTTTACTTCAAATGTGAGTGTCAGTGATTCGGATTTTGTTTTCAATAAGAGTAAGTATCCGGGAGTTGAAGAAATTGACTTGCGATAAACCGTTCTCAAATATAGACTATTAAAGCATTTGCCCTTTTCCTTCGGAAAGGGCTTTTTTGTTGTATCCGTTTTCATGAACCTCTTACATTACAACCAAACGTATTCCCTCTCTTTCCCGCTCATTTATCCACTTTCCAATAGGTTTAAAGCCACTCAAGGCAACTAAAAAAGCCGGGTAAGACGATGGCTTACCCGGCTTTTTCACACTTTATCAAGCCTTATCAATACTGTTTCCAATCGTCAAAGATCGAAGTAACTTCTTGTACATAAATATCCTTCTCTAACTGATCCAACCAATCGGCTTCGGAAGCAGAGCGGATGGAATCCAAACGGGTTTCCATACCGATGGTTTGCAAAGAAGTAAACTTCAGTGTCTCACTGTTTTCCGATAGGTTTTTAAACTTCTCGGCTTCTTCTTTTAAGTTATCCTGTTCTTTTTTGAAATCCGCATAACTCAAAGATTGGAAGGTATTTTCTCTTTGCTTTTGCAGCCGTTTCGCATTTTGTTCAATTAAATTGAAAATATGATTCCCTTCTACTCTCTGCTTGCTTCGGTCGGCAAGTTTGGCTTTTAAAGAGGCCGGCAACTCCCATTTTTCGTACGAAGCGGAAGCAATTTCATCCCAAGGCATAGCATAATCCAGTTCTTTTTCTCCGATTTTCAAATACATATAGCTATCCGGAAACTGGATATCAGGAGAAACCCCTTGCTCTTGCGTGGCTCCACCATTGATCCGGTAAAACTTCTGAATGGTTAATTTCAGCGAACCCAAAGGCTTGTATTGAGAATAGTTAGGATTCACATAGTGATCCAATTCCAGAAAGCGCTGTACCGTACCTTTTCCAAAAGAATTGCTGCCAACAACCAAAGCCCGGTTGTAATCTTGCATAGCAGCCGCTAAAATCTCGGAAGCCGAAGCACTGGCCTCGTTGATCATCACCACCAGTGGGCCATCCCAAGTTACAGACGGATCGGTATCGCTCAGAATAGTGGGTTCCCCTCTACGGTCTTGTACCTGTACTACCGGTCCTTCTTCAATAAAATATCCGGACATTTTTACTACATCTTGTAGTGATCCCCCTCCATTATTTCTCAAGTCCAGGATTACACTTTCCACTCCTTTTTCTTTGAGCTTGATCAGCTCTTTTTTCACATCTTCGGAGCTACTTCTTCCTCCTGTTCCGTTAAAATCCGCGTAAAACTCCGGCAAGTAAATATAGCCATATTTTTTCCCGGATTTGTTATTTTCAATTATGGCCGATTTGGCATAGCTTTCTTCAAAAATTACCACATCCCGAATGATCGGAATCACCATAATTCGCCCATCAGGCTTTTTCACGGTAAGGCGGACTTCCGTTCCTTTAGGCCCCCGGATTAGCTTTACCGCATTTTTTAAAGACATACCTACAACGGAAACAGCTTCTTCTTCTCCTTGCCCTACTTTGAGAATAAGATCTTCTGCCTTCAATTGTTTCTGTCTCCAAGATGCGCTACCGGGAACGATATGTACCACTTTGATATTCCCGTCTTGCATGGAAAGTTGTGCCCCAATTCCCTCTAACCTTCCTGACATTTGCATATCAAACGTTTCTTTGCGTTGAGGAGGAAAGTATTCCGTGTGAGGGCCGTACACGCTTAGTATAGCATTTAAGTACTCGCTGTAACGGTCTTCTTCATCTAATTTTTTCAGGTAATCAAAACGGTTGTTATACGCTCTAAGCAATTCGCTTCGCACTTCTACTTCCAATTCTTCCGGAGATTTTGTTTTGGGCTTTTCCTCACTCTTTTCACCTTCTTTGGTAGCTTCCTGAGCTTCAATTTTATTATGGTAGCGAACCAGAGCTTCGTATTTCAAAAACTTCCTCCATTCCTCTTTCAAAGCGTTTGTTGACTCCACGTATTCGCGTTTGTCAGGGTCTAATTCCAAGCCTTCTTTTTTAGAATAATCAAAAGGTTGGTCCAGAATTTCCTGATAGTACGTTTGAGCTTCATCAATTCTCTGTGTCAACACATCCATTGCCTTGGTATATAGCTCATTGCCCCCTTTCATTATATCGTCATCAATTTTATTTTGGTAGGCAAGCAACACATCAATATCGCTTTTGATAAAAAAGCGCTTATTAATATCCAATTGTTTGAGATATAGTTTAAAGGCTTTTTCCGACAAATTATCATCAATCTCTTGAGGCTGGTAATGCGCTCTGTTTAAAAGAACTTTAAACATTATATCACTCAGCAATTGGTTACGCCCCACATTGTCGTGCTGTTTCTCAAAAATGACAAAGCTGAATAAAACGACAATTAAGGCAGGTACTACTACATATAAATATCTTCTCTTCATAATACTGAATATAGAATTAGCACTGTAGGGATTTTAATCAGGAATATTACACAAATTCTAAAAAAATACCTCAGGATCTTTGGTAAAATCACTTTGTGCTAGAGTATAATTTGGAAAACAGGGTACTTTTAGAGGAGGTAGCACATACTACTATCCAAAGGTACATACAAAATAGCAATATAAAGACACTGATAAGGGAGCATTTTGCTTCTGCTCAGTATAACTCTCTCTCCCCTAAAATAGTTGCGAGTTTTTTGTCATTCATGGTCACGTATTCACTTGCCGGATACGGCACATAGTTGATGCCGTGAGTTATGCTGCTTTGCTTCTGCTCTTTCCCCAAATAAAACCATAGGCTTATTTGTTACAACAAAGGTAACAAACTGACTTTCAGGACTTACAACAAGTCATTAGCCAAATTTGCCAACTCGGAGCGCTCTCCTTTTTCCAAGGTTATATGAGCGGAGATAGAGTGCCCTTGGATTCGGTCGATCAGATACGACAAACCATTACTTTGTGTATCCAGGTAAGGGGTATCGATCTGAAAAATATCACCGGTAAAAATAATCTTGGTGTTTTCTCCGGCTCTGGTAATGATTGTTTTGACTTCGTGGGGAGTTAAATTCTGGGCTTCATCTACAATGAAACAAATATTGGAAAGGCTTCTTCCCCGTATATATGCCAAAGGGGATATTAAGAGCTTTTCCAACTCCAACATGTCTTTGATCCGTTTGTAGTCTTTATCGGTTTCTTTAAACTGATTTTGAATCAATTTCAAGTTATCGGATAAAGGCTCCATATAAGGATTGATTTTCGATTTTATGTCACCGGGCAAATACCCTATATCTTTATTACTTAAGGGCACAATGGGACGGGCCAGGTATATTTGATGAAAGGTTGAACGGGTTTGAATCGCACCGGCCAAAGCCAACAGGGTTTTACCCGTGCCAGCCACCCCTTGCAAGGTTACTAACTTCACATTAGGATTTAAAATAGCATGAAGCGCAAATGCTTGCTCTGCATTCCGGGGCTTAATCCCATAAGCACTGTATTTTTCTACTCTTTCGATCAGGTTAAGTTCCGGATTGTAAAAAGCCAATGCAGAAACGTTCGTATTCTTAAGGATAAAGTAATGGTTGGCAAAGGGTGTTTCTTTCAAACCTAAGTCTTTGACACCGCAGGAGCCTTCTTTATATAAATTGTTAATAACTTCCTCTGGTACCCCTGTCAAGATCGTTTTTCCTGAATACAGTGCTTCAACATTTTTAATCTTTCCTGTTTCATAGTCTTCAGCCTGTAAATTCAGCGCTTTGGCTTTAATTCTCAGGTTAATATCCTTACTGACTAAAATTACTTTGCGTGATTTGAACTGGTTTTGCAACTTAATCGCGACATTCAGAATTTTATGGTCGTTTTTTTCAGCTCCAAACACTTCCCGGGCATCCGGAGCACTGGACTCATCCATCACTACAATTAATTGCCCTAGTTTTTCTCCTAAGGGGATCCAATCATGTAAGGTATTTTTTTCCGAAAGCCGGTCTAAACAGCGGATGAACTCCCTTGCTTCAAAGTTTTTCGTATCATTTCCTTTTTTAAAATTGTCGAGTTCTTCCAGCACTGAAATGGGCAATGCAATATCATTATCCTGAAAGTTATTGATAGAATTATGATCATACAGGATTACCGAGGTATCCAATACGAAGATCTTTGTTGCCTTTTTACGTCTAGCCATAAAAGAAAATCGGTAAATTCAACTGAACGAATCTATGTAAGTCCCCTTAGAAGATCATGCATTTCAAGATAAACAAATTGTTAAGCCTAACAAACCATTTTCCCGCTTAAAGCAAGGTCCTCTTTGTTATTTCATCGGACTACCTGTGAAAAAAACGGTTTTTAGTCCATAGTTTTTACCTCTTACGGTCATCCTTTTTATCTTCGCATCAGTTTTAATGTTTGAATTTATATGTCTTTGCCTATTGGAGATACCGCCCCCTCATATTTCAAGAAGAGAGAGAAAGGCAAAGTCATCATATATTTTATTGCAAATACATTTAGATTTTCTTCTGCTATCAGAACATATGACTATGAAAGGCAAAACGGTGATCGTTACGGGAGGAACCTCCGGGATAGGCAAAGCGCTTGCCTTTGAGTTTGGCTCAAAAGGCGCAAATATTCTGATTACAGGCCGTAACCAACAGAGGCTCGATGAGGTAATACAGGAGTTTTCCGGAAAAGGGATCCGACTGCGAGGTATACAAGCCGATGTCAGTCAGGAAGCGGACAACCAACGCATGGTGGACGCAGCACTTCAACACTTTGGCTGTATTGATATCCTTATCAATAATGCCGGTATGTCGATGCGGGCTTTATTTGAAGAGGTAGATTTGAAGGTGCTTCATACCTTGATGAATGTAAACTTTTGGGGAACTGTATATGCTACAAAATATGCTTTGCCACATATAATTCAACAAAAAGGCAGTGTTATCGGGATTTCTTCCATTGCGGGTTACCGGGGCTTACCTGCCAGAGCGGGTTACTCGGCTTCAAAATTTGCCATGCAAGGATTTTTGGAAGTACTTCGTACGGAAATGCTGCCTAAAGGCGTGCATGTACTCACCGCATGCCCGGGCTTTACGGCATCAAATATCCGGACAACTGCTTTGACCAAAGATGGAAATACACAGGGGGAATCTCCTCGCAATGAGGGAAACATGATGAGTGCGGAAGAGTGTGCCAGCCATATTTATAAAGCGACTTGTAAACGTAAAAAAACGCTTATTCTCACACAACAAGGAAAGTTGACGGTATTCTTAAACAAGTTGTTTCCCGGATGGATGGACAAAATGGTATTTAACCATATGGCCAAAGAAGAAGATTCTCCATTCAAAAAGCTCTAAAAGCGAAGGGGCCTTGTGATCACAAGGCCCCTTCGCTTTTAGACTCGTTTATTCAATCAATTTTTTCTGGGCTAATTTTTCATCCAACACTCCGGCTCCCCCTGCTTCCTTTGCTTTTTTCCACTGCTCCAAGGCCTTTTCCACTTGCCCAAGCTTGTACAGAACATCACCGTAATGTTCGATAATGGTGGCCTTTCCGGAAAAACTGGCAGCTTTATTTAAATATTTTTCAGCTTCTTCATACTCTCCTTTTATATACAATATCCAACCGTACGTATCCAAATAAGTAGGGTTATTGGGCTCTATTTCCATCAGTTTTTTACCCATCTCTTGTGCCTTATCTAGCTTTACACCTCTCAAAGACAGGTAATAGCTATAATTATTCAACACATGCAAATCGTTCGGATCATTTGCCAGCACTTCTTCATAAGCGCCTTCCGATTTGTCATATTCTTTGAGTGAATGATAAATATCCCCTAATTGGGCATTGATTTGATTGGTCAATTCCTTATCGGTAGACAACATTTTGCCTTGCTCCAAAATTGCCTTGGCTTCCATATAATCTTTTTTCATATAATGGCCCGACCCATTATATAAGTAAAATAACGGTTGATTGGGGAATAGCTCCAAAGCACTTTCCGAATGCCGGATGACACTATCTACTTGGTTTAATTCCCAATCCAAAGAGATCAAGTTCTGCCAGGCTTTAAAATTATCGCTGTCTACCTGAACTGATTTCAATAAATAATCCCTGGCCTCTTTCCTTTTTTGGTTGGCAATCAAAAAGCTTGCATAGACTTCATTGACTTGAGCATCTTCAGGATGGGCATTTTTGGCAATCTCCGCCAATTTTAACCCCACCACCCGTTTGTCTTCACTATAAGCGACTTGAAGATAGTTATACAAGATTTTCACTTTTTGCTTCACGTTCAACTGTGCATTGGAAAAAGCCATTTCCAATGCTTTTTCATAGTCTTCCGTTCGGTCTTGTTTTTTATAAATATCCGCCATTAATAAGAGGATATGAGGGTCGTCAGGCTCATTTTCAACCAATTTCTCCAACATCTGTGTGGCTTCCTCAATACGGTTATTGGTCAATAATAACTGCGCTTGAGCCAAACCGAATTCTGTTACTTCCGGGTAGGCTGAAATTAATTTTTCCCCTTCTTTCAAAGCTGCGTCCAAGTTTCCTTGACTCAAATAAATCCGTTGCTTTTGCTTGATCAACGAATCGTTTAGCCCGAATTTTACCTCCAGTTCGTTGTACACGGAAATAGCGGCATCTACTTCTCCTTTTTGCAAAAAAATTGAAGCGAGTTCGTAAAAGTAATTTTCGGAAGATTTACTATGTATTGTCAGCCAACGATAACTTTCGACCGCTTTGTCATACTCTTCAAGTTGCCGGTAAATTTCCGCCAGGATTTTATGGTAATATTCGTTGGTTTCTTCAAAACGGGTAGCTTCACGTGCATAAGGCAATGCTTCATCAAACCTTCTCAAACGGGTCAGGGTATGGGCTATTTTATATTTGGTAGCCGCACTGGATGAATTGACTTTGTCACTTTTGCGAAATAAATTCAGTGCCGTTTCATAGTCTTCCAACACGAAATATTTCATAGCCTCGATAAAGATCGATTCGGCCTCAATCTGATCGCGATCGTTGACTTGGGCGGGACGCTTTTGGGAATGGTGGCTCAAGACCTCCTGGGAGTCAGTACGTCTTTTTTGTTTATTTTTCTTTCTCTGGGCAACAGCAATATCACTGAGGCTCAAAATCATTAAAAAGAGTAGTAGAAACTTGATCGAACGGTTCATTTGCATATCGATTTTTTCCCTGGGTAAACCTCTCAACTTCAAACGACACTGTTGGCAGTGTCAAACACTTTGGTGGCTTATCTTTCTATAAAAAAGACAGTACACCACAGCATTCCTAATCAAAAAGTTTATTAAAATCACCCAAACTTAAGTCTGAAACTTTACCTTCATATGTAACGCGCTTCCCTAACATTGAGTTTGACATGTTAACGTTAATTACATTCGCTCCCTCCAACAACAAAGATTTTGAAATTACCGAATTGGTAATTTGAGTATCGGCTTCCACAGATACATGAGGCCCGATGACAGAGTTCACAATTTTCACATTCTCACCTACGAAGACCGGACTGATCAAAACAGAATTGATGACCTGTACCGTTTCGGCCACCATATGCTTTTTGGGCAGGTGATTCAAATATGTCTGATTGGCTTCAATCATGGCATCTTTGGTACCACAATCTACCCACTCGTCCACCAATCCCGGAACAAACTTTACTCCTTTACCTTTCATCCTATCCAACACAGTGGTAAAAGGATATTCGCCATCCACCAAGATTTGCTCTTCTAAAAATGTGGCAATTTCATTCCTTAGGCGATCCCCCTCTTTGAAGAAATATACTCCGGCTACTGCCCGGTCGGAAATAAATGTATCCGGTTTGTCAATAAAATCGGTAATCACATTATTTTCATCCACTTTTACCACCCCAAAGGCAGAAGGGTTTTGAACTTTCTTCACCCAAACAATGGCTTCTTGAGTCGGGTCTAGTTTTTTATCGGATTTGAACAAAATATCGCCAAAGGCGATAAGCACATTTCCCGTCAGAGATTCTTTGGCCGTATAAAGTGCGTGAGCCGTCCCTAATAGGTCTTGTTGATAATATACTTTTACAGGTAGTTTTAATTCGGAAGTAAGGCTTTCAAAAAACGCTTCCATGGAAGGGTCTTGATGATGTACGACAAATGCCACCTCCTCCACTTTTCCATCCACCAGTACCAGAAGATCTTCCACCAGCCATTGAATGATAGGCTTTCCCGCAATTTTAATTAAAGGTTTAGGAGTCGTTAATGTATGTGGCCGCAAGCGTGTCCCTCTGCCAGCCATCGGTATGATTATTTTCATTGTAGATTTCTTCGTTTTGATCATCTATTAATATTCTGAGGACTTGTGAAGCCTATATACAAGCCCTATCCCCCAACTAAATTTTAGCGCCACGCTTTTGAATTAGTTGCCATCTTACCTCCCTTTCCTTACCGTTATCTTTTACCGAACCTTCGGCCCTCTAAGCTAAGTAAACAAATTTACAAAAATCCACTAATCTTGTATGGCTTTATTTCGTTGAAACAGTTGTTTAAATTCATTTCGCTCTTTGAACAATACCAGCAGTGCGAATAAGGCCAATAAGGCGTTTTGAATAAAGAAGTTACCCCATTGTGGTTCAATTTGAATTTCTCTTCCGATCCATACTATCACCGAGGCAATCAATAAATAAAAAATAGCAGAGCCCAAATCATACGGAACGGCATAAAACTTTTGCCCGATCAAATAACTACTGACAGCCATTCCAAAATAGCAAAACAAAGTAACCAAAGCGCTACCGGCATAGCCGATTTGAGGAATAAGAAGCAAGTTCAATACTAAGGTAAAAAACGCTCCACCAATACTGATATATGCTCCATAGCGGGTTTTGTCCGTGACTTTATACCACACGGCTAAGTTATAATAAATGCCCAAAAAGATATTGCCCATCAATAAAATAGGCACCACAAACAAACCTTCTTTATAAGCTTCTTTTCTCAAAAACAAATCGCTAATCCAACCTAAATTCACATTGACAGCCACAAACATGATACTCAGTACGATTACAAAAAACTTCATGGCACGGGCAAATAACTGTGGTGAACCTTGTTTTCCCGCCTGTGCAAAAAAGAAGGGTTCGGCTGCGTATTTATAAGCTTGTACTGCCAACGTAATGAATATGGAAAGTTTATAACAGGCTGAATAAATCCCGATAGCTTCGATACTGCTCAGCTTTAGCTTTTCTTCTGGGAAAAGGTATTTTAACAAAATCCTGTCGGCTACTTCATTGATACAAAAGGCCATTCCCGAAAAAATCAGCGGGTAGGCGTATAAAAACACCGGTTGGAACCCTTTCCAATGAAACCGTAAGCGAACTTGACGGAACATATTGATAAACCAGGGAATCTGCAAAATGTTTGCAATCATATTGGACAAAAATGCATAGCCCAAGCCCAGTTCCGGATCGTAAAAAGTATTTATAATTTCTTGAAAACCCGTTAAATACTTTCCTTCATAAATATCTCTACAAACGATCAAAAAGAACACGTTTAAGGCAACGTTCAATACGACATTGGAGATTTTTACCAAGGCAAACTTGACCGCTTTCCCTTGTTTTCGCAATTGTGCAAAAGGAATCGCTAAGATGGCATCCGTTGCAATCAAGATGGCAAACCATGTTACATAATTTCCACTTTCGGGAAACCCGATACCTGCTGCAATGTTCGAAGAAAAAGCGATGAGTATTCCGGAAAATAGTAAACTGGTAGTAAGAATGGCCGTGAAGATCTGGTCAAAAATACCTTCTTTTTTATCTACAAAGCGAAAAAAGGCCGTTTCCATTCCATAGGTGTAGAGCACATTCAGAAGTGCCGCATAGGCATAAAAATAAGCCACAATCCCATAACTATCCGTTTGTAAAACACCTGTGTGAATAGGCACCAGCAGATAGTTGATCAACCGGGGTAGGATAGTGCCCATTCCATACACCACTGTTTCGGAAAAAAGTTTTTTTAACATGTCAGTTGTGTCAAACAAAAAGGAGGCAAGGCCAGTCGGCTTACCTCCATTCTTTTCTCGGTCAGAATAAAGTGTTATTTCCCTTGAAAGACGGGTTTTCGTTTATTTAAGAAGGCCTTTGTACCTTCCACAAAATCTTCACTTTTACAACAGTTCCCAAAAGAGTTGGCCTCTGTCTGGTATCCGTCATCGGTAGTTTGAGATGCATTCACACAATCGATGACCATTGAAACTGCCAAGGGTGCTCTTGCAATGATTCTTCGTAAAATCGTTTCGGCTTTTTTAATCAATTCCGCCTGTTCTACTACATGGTTCACTAGTCCAAGCGATTGGGCTTCTTTGGCCCCTACGGGATCCCCTGTCATAATCATTTCAAAGGCCTTACCTTTCCCAATGAGTTGGGGCAAACGTTGCGTGCCACCATAGCCAGGAATCAAGCCAAGGCTTACTTCGGGAAGGCCTATTTGCGCATTTTCAGAAGCCACCCGAATATGACATGCCAATGCTAATTCACAACCTCCTCCCAGCGCATAGCCGTTGATCGCTGCAATGACGGGTTTGGGGCAATTTTCGATTTTAGCAAAAATCTCCTGACCACTTTCCGCAAACTTCCGTCCGGTCATATAGTTGATTTCTGAAATTTCTTTAATATCGGCTCCCGCCACAAAGGCCTTATTTCCCGCCCCTGTTATTAACACCCCTTTGATTTCAGGGTTATCATATACTTCTTGAAAAGCACCCTCGATATCTTGCATTGTCTGGGCATTTAAAGCATTTGCTTTTTCTTCCCGGTCGATGACGATGCTATAAATGCCATCCTCTAAATTGGTCTTTAAGTTATGAAAGCCCATATGTTGCCAGTTTTAGTGCTAAGCTAAAAGATTAGCATCCGTTTTCAAAGATATATCCGTGTTTATTCTATTCTGCAAAAGTACCGATTCTCAAGCAACTACACTGATATTTGCATTTGATTTTCAATAAATTACATAGAAAACTCAAAAAACAAAAGTGTATTTACTCCCTTTACCAAGATTTTGGAAAAGGCTTTGGTTTAAGAAACGCACTTCCGTAGCAAAAATAGACAACCTTTTTTAAAACATGCAACTTCCCAAAGTAGCTCTTCCGAATTACGATCAATTTTAATAGTTTTCTTTTTTTGAATAGACAATATTTCAGGAGTAGTTTTATTTTTACCCAATATAAATATGTTCTGTTTCCTATCCGGTTCACAATGCATTTTATGAAAGATGAGAGAAGCCAGTATTTTCACATTTGAATTCAAATTTTTAGATAAGAAAGGGCAACCCTTTACCTATTTTGGCAAACTGGGCAGAATCAGCCGGGATGGGCTTATTCTCCATCAGCACCGCATCTTTTTTCAGGATATTCACAAGGTAGAGTTTCATAAAAATAAAGTGATTGTAGTACTCGTCCCCTACCCCACGATCAGTGAATACTTGTCCAATCAAATTATCAAAGGACATAACTGCATTGTGCTACAGGTGAAATCTTTTGCTTTTGAGGTAAAAGCAATCCTTGACAGAAGGTGTGCACAACTGCAAATTGAGGAGCGTTTGCAAAAAATGACCAAGGCCGAAATTAAAACACAGTTCAAAAAAGTGAACTGCCCTCATTGCGACTCCATCATTGACCTCACTGGCCTTGTAGAATCTCAATTTGTCCATTGCCAGTATTGTCAAGTGATTTTTGATAAATATACCTTTGAGATTCCTGGCAATGAAACTTATAAAATTTGTCCGGAAAATGGCTATTATGACCGGATACAGAGCTTTACGGACATTAAATGTTATTACTTAATCAACGAAAAGGCTTTTTCTTCCCACACCTATTTTTGTTCGGATAGCTTTGCCGAAGTTTTTTTCAAAGAGTCTTATCTCAAAAACCTCTCGTTGCTGATAGGATTTGTAATGGTCACCATTCAAAAATTCCGATCTCTCCAACGCAGAAACCCTTATTTTAAAGATTTATACCAAGCCAATATATTAGCCCAACAAGGAGAAGTGGAAGCTGCCGGTGAAATATACGATGAAATCATGTCCCGGACATTTAGCCATCCGGGCATTCATTACAATTATGGCTTGGCTTATTTACAAGTGGAGGATCAAAGACGAGCGCACTTTCATTTTCAAAAATCACTTCAAGTCTGTAGCAATTACGAGCCCACCAAAAATATATTGAGGAAACTTCAGTATTTAGAAAGGTAAACCCCACAAACCATAAAAGCTTGCACGATGTAAAAATGCAAGCTTTTATGGTCGTTTTTATACCTTCAACGTTTATTTAAAACTCATGCCTCCGTTGAGGAATATTCCATCGCAAAGAGAAGTTGGTAAAGGATGTATTCAAATCCCTGGTATCGTCTTCACTATTGAAGTTGCGAAAGGTTTGCTGAAAGTCTAAGAATAAGTTATGAAACAGCATATAAGATACGTTTAAATCCACATAGGCTATTTTAGTACTGATACCCTGCCCAATCGTATTTCCCACATCTTGTTGACGGGTATTATAGTCTTTAGAAAGATCAGCCCCCCAGTTTTCTCCTTCACCATCTTCGCCGGTTTTCGTATACATTCCCATCAATTTCAATGACAGTCTCGGTAAAGGTTGGTACCGGATAATTCCCACATATTCCAGCAGGTTAGCCCCTTTAGGGTGCGCCAATGGTTGAGTAAAATGCTGGTAGTTTTGATACATCACATCTCCTTTATGAGAATACATATAAGGGCGGATAGCGTTAAATTCCAGCTGAAGATCCAAATTTGATACCCCAAAAGCGTCAATGTACTTTCCCCCCAACTGACCTGCAAATTTGTTTTTCCAATCGCCATTCCCATTCACCATTACATCCACCAAGAGTTCGTCTAAAGTATATTGGCCGTACAATTGAAAACGATTCATCAGGTTCCACTTGAAATCCATACCAATCAACACATTGTCCGGATCGCCCAAATCATGTTCTACCGCACGGTAAAAAATAATGGGATTGAGGTAATCAGGTTCAAAATGATTGTTTCCAAGGCTATCTTGACGGCTAAAAACAATGGTTTCAAACAAGCCAATGTTCAAATGGTCTGTTACATCTACACTCAGGTGATGAGAGGTGATATATTTTCTAGGGTAATGCCCACTCACTTTGTCCTGATTATTTGCAGTCATTTTAGCGAATAAATTGGTATAATTGATTCGCCAGACTTTTGTATTAATTTTTGCAAACAAATAATTATTTGAATAATCAGACAAGACCGTGGAACGGTATCCTTGCCCCCAGAAGTTTTTATCGTGTCCGAATTGAAAAGAAATCTGCTTGGTAAAGTTGAATGTAATATACCCTCTGGGAGAGAAGAAATCCTGACTGTCGCCATCTACTACTTTCCAAAAGCCTTCACCGGGCACGGCCCCATTCTTAGCAATTTCTTGCTGTACATATAAAGGAAACCGGGTTTGGTTATCGGTGATAAACGAATAAAAACCTACTTTTTTCCCTATGTTCCCTCGCAACTCCAATCCTCTTGAATTGATATAAGGAGTTGAACTTAATTGGTTATCTTTTCCTACGGAAAAGTAAAGTACAGGATTAATATGTAAGTCAAAATCAGGGTCATTTACATGGTAGAGATCCGGCTTTCTCTTATAAAAATGTTTTAAAAACGGTTTTTGATTTACCCCGTGTTCTTCTTTTGTCCACTCCCAACTATCACTTAAGAGGTACTCCAAATTAAATTGATCCACCTTGCTTTTGGCAATATCGGCTTCTTGTACACCTTCTATGAATTCTACTATTGCCTTTCTATGATAAGGTTTTACATAAGAATGAAAGCTTTTCGAGAAAGTACCTTGTTTGATTTCATAGCGATCAATCAAATGGTAATATTCTGTATTTAATGGTGCTAAGGCACTTTGCCCCAAAGCAATGCCCCAGCTCCCCAAACACATTAAAAAAAGTAGAGTTAGCTTTTTCATCTGGAAAAAATTAGATTAAAAAGTTTATATAGCAAAAGAGCTATCTTCAAGAAAGATGGATACTCCTCTCAAAAATAGCTCTTTTATACTGACTTAGTCGATATTGGCTAGTAGCTTATATAACCAGCACGTCTTCTGAACTTGCCTTTACCTCTTTTGCGATAGCGAAGGTATTCACTATTATGACCGTAGGTTCTCGGGATGTACTGCAATTTCAAGGACACAATTCCATAGAAATCCGAAACGTCAGGATTTCCTCCTCTTATCGTACTTTTCCCTCCAAAGCCATGAGGTCTGATTTTTTCATGATAGGTTCTAGCATTTCCACTCAACTGAGAAACATTAATATTCTTATTGCTTACCCCATCAATAAAATCGGAGGTAGAGATTCTCAAACCTCCATCTAAGAGTACGGCAAATTGAGGGCTAAAACGGTAACGAACACCCACGCCCACAGGAATAATAAATGCATGCCCTGGTATACTTGCATTTTCGGGCTCGTGCTCGGCAATATTGAACCACCAATCACCAATAGTAGGATCTTCTACCAATCCTTCCGGATCTACTTTTGTAATTCCCACACCGGCATAGGCGTAAGGGGCAAAAGCAACATTGCGATCATAGATAAACATCATTGTGGTGTTCAGTTCGTAATGATTAGCCCTGAAGGTTCTGTTTCTTTGCTCATAGGTATCTTTAGCATATAATTGATAAGCACCTACTCCCACTGTCCAGCGAAAATATGGATGGATAGCATACCAAAGATCTAATGATAAAGCTGGTCGGGTATGGTCAATTTTAACACCTGAAATATCCCCAGAATAGTTTGTAGCACCGACCCCACCAACCAAACTCCACTGTGCTTGTGCTTGTTGCGAGTTGATTATCAAAAATGCAGCAAAAAATGATAATACAAGGGTAACTCTTTTTACCATAGTTTTTTGAAGGTTTATATGGGCAAAAGTTGGATTTAGTAAAAATTATGTCTTTGTGGTTAATTTATATTCAAATAATTGAACTTTCTGAGTCCTCTTACTTAAAGTATTGTATATCAATGAGCGCTCCAAATTTATGGAAAAAAATCTATCCAATACGCATGTTGTTATAGGAACTTTTTCTAAAAAATAGGACAAAACTAATGTAACAAAAAAATATCCAACTTTTTTTAAGTATTGTCCATCAAGGACTTACCATTTTTTTATTCTTTGTCAAAAAGCGATTTCACAAACAGCATTTTGTTAAAAGGTTGTAGGTCTTCCACTTTTTCACCGACTCCAATATATTTTACCGGAATTCTGAACTCATCCGAAATCCCAATCACAACTCCTCCTTTTGCCGTACCGTCAAGCTTTGTAATGGCCAATGAGCTCACTTCAGTTGCCTTTGTGAATTCTCTCGCTTGGATAGCCGCATTCTGACCAGTACTACCGTCTAGCACCAATAATACTTCATGCGGTGCCTCTTCAATTACTTTTTGTTGAACTCTACGAATTTTGGAAAGTTCATTCATTAAGTTAACCTTCGTATGCAATCTTCCTGCCGTGTCGATGATGATCACATCATATTCTTCCTCAATACCTTGTTTAACGGTATCAAACGCTACAGAGGCAGGATCGGCATTCATTCCTTTAGACACTACAGGGACTCCAACTCTCTCCCCCCAAAGGATAAGTTGGTCTACAGCTGCGGCTCTAAAAGTATCCGCAGCACCTAAAAGCACTTTTTTACCTTGCTTTTTGTACTGTGCGGCCAGTTTACCAATTGTGGTGGTTTTCCCCACTCCATTCACACCCACCACCATAATTACATAAGGTTTAGTGTCAGTGGGCAGGTCAAAGCTTTGGATGTCCTCTGATTTATTTTCAGACATCAACGCGGCAACCTCTTCATATAGAAGATTGTTTAACTCCGAGGTGTTCACATACTTATCCTTAGCCACCCTTTCCTCAAGCCTTTCAATGATTTTCAGGGTCGTATTTACTCCGACATCCGAAGCAATCAGGATTCCTTCTAATTCATCCAAGACCTCTTCATCGACTTTAGATTTGCCAACGACAGCTTTACTTATTCGTTCAAATAAGCTTTTCTTGGTTTTTTCCAGTCCTTGGTCCAAGGACTTTTTCTTATCCTTAGAAAAAAAATCAAATAATCCCATGTACGTATTTCATTAGGCCCTTAAATATATAAAAAGTCCCACTATAAAAAAACCCTACAAAATGTAGGGTTCTCACAAAGAGCCAATCTCTTATATACCTTACTTATTTAATACTTCCTGAACCATATCCTCCGGCACAATCTCCTCTTTGAAAGTATAAGCTCCGGTTTTAGGATTTTTCACTGCTTTAATCACTTTAGCAATCTTAAGACCGCCCTCTTTCTTTAAGGTCGCAACTACTTTCTTAGCCATGGTTACTTAATTTCTCTGTGAATAGTATATTTTTTCAAAATAGGGTTATATTTCTTCAATTCCAATCGATCTGGCGTATTCTTCCTGTTCTTGGTAGTAATATAACGAGAAGTTCCAGGTTGACCAGAGTTTTTATGCTCAGTACATTCTAAAATCACCTGTACTCTATTTCCTTTCTTTGCCATTTTCTAAACTCCTTTGAAACTGTTAATAATCAATTAAACAATCACATTGCCTTTTTTACGCGCTTTACGAAGCACTGCAGAGATTCCTTTTTTGTTGATTGTTCTCAATGCAGTCGTTGACACTTTCAGCGTAATCCACTTGTCCTCTTCCGGAATATAAAACTTCTTGGTATGTAAGTTCGGATAAAATTTACGCTTTGTCTTATTATTTGCTTTCGATACGTTATTTCCAACGCTTGTTCTTTTCCCTGTAATTTGGCAAACTCTTGACATTATTCCTTCTAGTTTAATTTTGGATGTGCAAATATCAAAAAATCTTTCTTTAATTCAAACCTTCCGGCAAAAATATTCTTTGCTTTTTCAAAAACATTTCCTCCCCACAAATGCTCAAGCAAGTTGAGTATGTACCTTATGCTCAAATACTTGCCACCACATTTTTTGAAAAGCCTTAGTGGGTTTTGGTCATATCCACCGGAATGCAGATAATAAAATCGGCTTTTCCCGAATGAGTGCTATTCAAGACTTGAATCTCATCTTGCTCTACGGTGGCGATGGTTACGATGTCCAATTGTTTGTTCAAACGCTTCAAGTACCAATATATCCCTTCAAAATTATTGGAATGATACGTTCCGTTGAAATGTAAAAAAGTCTCTCCGAATTTGTAATTCTTATTAATAAAAAAAGCCATTGTAGCATCTTTTATAGCTTGGGCTTTTACTACATTTTGAGGTATCATATCTCCATGATGCCCTTCTAACATAGTCAACATGTCTCTATATCCTGATAAACTGGATTGAAAGTCAATCGGCATTGGAGGAAAATACTTTGCAGCGGCTGGTTCTAACTGGTTCAACCCGTCAAACCCTTTTCTCGCCACAATAGCCGCATACCTTCTGGGAATATTGGTTGCGATAAATTCCAATTGATTTTCTTTGGAAAACGTAAGCAAGGGAGCATAATCCGTAGAATAATTCGTCCACAACTTGATGGCACTTTTAAAGTGGGATTCGTTAATCAGCCCTTTCAAATATTCATTGACTACAAGTTGCTGATCTGTTTCGAACATCTCCGCACCCAGTACCAATTTATCCTCTTTGATATAATAAATGTCTTTTACCGCCTGCAATTGCAGCCAATGACAAATCGGATTATTATGCAACTCTCCAAACAGCACCACATCCGCATCACTCATTCTCTCCAGCATCTGATTGTAGGAAACCGTCTTTCCTGATTTATCAAACAACTGGTAAGTAGACTTTTGTGCGTTTGCCTGAAGCATCGTTAGCATAAATAAAATTAAAAAATGTATTAGTTTCATAGCTAATGAAGATTTTTTTTCAGAATTGTAATCCCAAAGAAAATAAACATCTCAATTTATTTTGCTTTTCTATGGCAAATCAATACAAAATCAAACTTATCCCCAATTTGCGCATCCTTTTTTTTAAGGAAATTTCATTATTCCCTTAAAAAGGTACTATTCCTTTTTTCAAAAAACCTTTCCTCCTCTTTTGGAAGAAGAAAGCACTTCTACTTCTGACTTTCTCCTTACAAAATTCCTTTATCGTTCAGGACTTTATTTGCGTACATACAGAATAAACCCAAAATGGCATAATCCCTGTGTATTACTTACTCAATGCAAAATGAAGATTTCTATGAAGAAGCAACTTTTTTTGTTTTTCTGCTTTCTGTTCTTGATACAGCTACCTGTATGGGCACAAGTGCCTACTAAAATCCTGCCCAGGGATATTAATATTCCAATGTGTAATCAAGTTTTTCCAAGCATTCGAGGAGATGCCAAAGCATTGGTGTATATGACGGACTACACGAATTCAAAGCGACTCCATATACAATATGCAGAGAAAAAAGGACCGGAAAGCTGGGAAGACCCGGTAAAAGTAAAATCCATCAATTTACTATTTGAAAATAATTACTGGCCTGGTTATTCTCTTACGTATGACGGCAATTACATTTACTTCACCTCTCAGAAATATGGAGGGCGGGGGAAATACGATATCTGGTTCACTGAGAAAAAGGGCACAGTATGGGCCGACCCATTGAACATTGGTATGCCTGTGAACAGTGAAACGAATGACGGAAGTCCAAGTCTTTCCGCTGATGGCCAATACCTTTATTTTATGAGGTGTGAAAGTATGGGTTATAATGAAGCATCGGGCTGTAAACTATTTGTAGCCAAAAGAAAAAACGATTGGATGTTTGAAGAAGCAGAACCCTTACCTGATTTTATCAATCAGGGCAATTGTGTTTCGCCTAAAATCTTACCGGATGGCCAAACGCTTATTTTTGCCTCTGACAAAGCGGAGGCTGGTAATCTAGACTTGTACCTGACAAAAAAATCTAAAGAGGGCTGGAGCGAACCCATTCCTATCGACTTTATGAATGACGAACATGACAACTTTTATGTCAGTGTTCCTGCCAGAGGAGATTTGATCTATTACGTCAAAACATATAAGGAAAAAGAAAACATTGTCAAATCAATTCTTCCGGAAGCGTTTCGCCCTCACCCCATGATCCAAATCACCGGTAAAATTGTAGATAAAGATTCGGACAGACCATTGAAAGCCGCCATCCGGATTCAAAACCTGGAGGATGCTTCACAGGAACAAGTTATTAAAAACCACTCTGACGGCTCTTATTATGTTTTGATACAGGAAGGGGCAAAATATGATTTTTCGGTAATGGCTTTAGATAAAAAACATAATTTTTATGCTAAAACGATCGATTTGACAAAAGACTTCTCACCTAAAAACCCTAACTGGGATATCAAGCTCTCAAAAACCCAAAAGGGAGAGACATTCCGGCTGAATACAGTATGCCTATCAGAGGACGCACACATTGATCAAGCCAGTGAACAAGACTTGAAAAGAGTATTTTTACTCTTAAAAAGCAATCCTTCCATCAAAATTGAAATCGGAGTACATACTGACTCTGTCTATTACGATACGCTATATCAGACAGTGAATTTTGAAGAGAATTTGCAAGCAGAGGCATCCAATGATTCGTTGCTACTCCTAACAGAAAACACTTCTCTTACTGATAGCCAACGGGAAATGACTACAGGAGAAACCGAAGCGATCCTGGCAGATTCATTCAACCAAGAAGCTTCTCTTCCACCCTATACGGTTCGTAAAATTGACCCGACCTTGGAGCAAGCTGAAAAACTAAAAGCATTTCTGGTAGAAAAAGGAGTGCCTGAAAATTTCATTCAAGCGCAAGGATACGGAGACCGGCATAAACTTGTACCGAATACCAGCTTAGAAAACCGCAAAAAAAACCGGAGGGTCGAAATCAAAATTTTACATTAATCAATTACTTTACTTTTTTCCGGTATGTTTATTCCAAGCATCCGTCCCTGAATGTTAAATCTTTCGGGGGCGGATTTTCTTTACCCTTCCAGGTATCCTACCACCTCAAATTTATCAAACACATTTGCATTATGAGGTGCATCTTTCAGTTCTTCTGTCAAATCTTGGCCAGCCCAATGCTCATAATGCTTTCCGTTCCTCCATAATTTTGAGCGGCTCACATCATAAATTTTCCCTTGAAATGCACACCATATTTCTTCCCGGTCATTTCCATTCCGCAAGGCCAACTGTTGCTTTGTATAAGATTTCATAAAATTGAAAAATGCTAAAAAAAATCAGGCTTTATGATTTCGAAGAAATGATAAAGCCTGAACTTATATTCAAAAAAGAATTACGAAAGACAGCCTTTCGTCAACTAACTTATACGTTTACATGTCTTTCGGCATGATAAGAAGAACGCACCAAAGGACCGGATTCAACATATTTAATTCCCCGCTTCAGTCCTTCTTCTTTGAACATTTCGAATTTATCCGGATGCACAAACTCCACCACTTCCAGGTGCATTTTAGTAGGTTGCAGGTATTGTCCGAGAGTTAGGATATCCAACCCGGTTTCTACCAAATCGTCCATTAAACGAAACACTTGTTCATCGGTTTCCCCTAAGCCTAACATCGCTCCTGTTTTCGTACGTTTGCCAAACTCCTTCATCCGGGTGAGTTGTTCCAAACTACGCTTGTATTTTGCTTGTGGCCGCACCTTCCGGTAGAGTTCTTCTACCGTTTCCACATTATGCGAAGCGACTTCCTGTCCGGCTTCAATCATCCGGTACAACGCGTCCCAATTCCCCCTCACATCCGGAATTAGCGTTTCTATCGTGGTCTCAGGGGAAAGTTTTTTTACTTCCCGAACCGTTTGATACCAAATTTCAGCGCCCCGGTCTTTCAATTCATCCCGGTTCACCGAAGTAAGTACGGCATGTTTCACCTGCATTAACTTAATTGCCTCTGCGACTCGCTTTGGCTCTTCGGTATCATATTCCGTAGGCCGTCCTGTTGCCACAGCACAAAACGAACATCCCCGGGTACATACATTTCCAAGAATCATAAAGGTAGCTGTGCCGGCTCCCCAGCATTCCCCCATATTCGGGCAGTTACCGCTCTCACAAATGGTATGTAATTTATAATTATCAACTAATTTTCTAACCCTGGCGTAATTCTTTCCTACAGGCAACTTGACCCGTAGCCAGTCCGGTTTTTTTCTCCTTTCTACTTTTTCAGAAGATATTACGGGTAATTCAATCATAACAACACGGAATTAGTTTTTAATAATCAAAACGGCCCGTTACAAATGCTGTACAGTTTTTTTAGGATACTCAGTTCATTAGGAGTGACCCGTTACACTAAGATCTTTAAGAAAAACGAAACGATTTGCCATTCACAAAAAAGCCTGAAATTTCAGTTTTTCTTAGAATCGAACAGACAAAATTTGCACTTGTCAGACGCTGCAAATGTAATACATTCCAACGAAAGTAACAGGGAAGAAATTCGAACTATTTGCGTACGCCAAAATAAATGGTGAGGAAAGCAGAAGTATATACACTGCGGTTTTTGGCGAATTCCATGATTTCGATTTCATCAAAATACTTATCCAACATAAATCCGGCTTCTACTCCGGTAACGTTGGACTTAAAAGCACCAAATTCAAACGACATGGCCAGTTTCAAAGAGGTTCCCCATTGAATTTTGGATTTGGACAAACTTTCAAAGAAGCTACCCGTACCCAAAATGCGCGCATTTTGAATATTGCCACTGTTAGGCACCACCCTTACTCTGCGAATTCCCCCTCCCATGTCCTCTTCGATTTCAATTAGATAAGGAGCTACAACGCCTAGAGTAGGGCCTATTGCGGTAATAAAATCCACTTGAACTCCACGTTCCCGGGCTTTTTTAAATAGAATAAATTCTCTGCCATACTGAGGCCGGAGACCATACAAATAATTCTTTTTGCCAGGGATAAAAGTACCTCCTGTCAGGATATTTTGATAGCGCTCTTCTTTCGGGTGTTTTACATTAACGATTTCCAAAGAAAAACTATGAAGCATTTTAGGGGTGAGTGCCCGTGCATATTTGAAGTAAACACCTCCAATCAGCCCACCAATGGTATTAAAATTAATCCCACCTACAAATTCACTTTTATACATAAATTCATCCTCTTCCGTATCTCTGTATTGGGCATGAGCCAAGGAGGTAAAGAGTAGAAGAATGGCGGCTATTAGATATCGGTATGTTTTCACTTTTTTATACTAAATTTAGTGATTTTTACTGCTTGCTTTTCTTATGTTTAACTATAAAATACAAAATCTTTATTCCTATGACAACTTTCAATTCTAGCTATCAGGGAAACTTAAGAACCAAAGTGCAACACAACCCTTCAAAAGGCGAATTAATCACTGATGCGCCGGTGGATAATCATGGAAAAGGAGAATCATTTTCTCCCACAGACCTGGTTGCGGTAGCTTTAGGCAGCTGTATGGCCACCATCATGGGTATTTTGGCCGAACGCGAACAAATTGACTTATCAGGCTTACGCTATACCACTGAAAAGGTAATGCAATCTTCTCCTCGTAAAATCAGTGAAGTTATAATTCACTTCACCTTAGCGGATAGTCAATTGTCTGATCAAGATAAGAAAAAATTGATAAAAGCAGCACTGAACTGCCCCGTTGCATTAAGTCTTCATCCTGATCTCAAACAAACGGTTAGCTTTGATATTTAATCATGGCAATTCCTCCAAGCGACAGAGACTCCTCTCTATCGCTTGGTTTGGATTAATACGTTTCCATTTCATCATCTACCAACATGGCCCAGGCATGAATCCCCCCCTCCAGATTATATAAATTCTTATATCCGTATTTTGTTTCCAGTTCTTGTACTACATGGGCACTTCTCCCTCCGTGGTGGCAATACACTACCGTAGGTTTTTCTTTGTCAACCTCATGAAGGCGTTCACTCACCGTTTGCATGGGAATCAGGCGAGCATGTTCCAAATGGCAAATCTCAAATTCGTACAATTCTCTTACGTCAAGCAATTGCCAGGCTTCACCTTGAGAAAGCTTTTCTTCCAACTCTTGTACCGTTAACGTTTTCATGGGTTCTTGTGGCAAACTCACCCCACAAAACTCTTCGTAATCTATCAAGCCCTCTACTTTCGCACTTTCAGGATTGCGTTGAATCACAAACTTTTGCGTACTCATTTCCAATAAATCCACCACCATCAATTCACCGTTGAGTACTTTCCCTATACCCGTCAGCACTTTTACCGCCTCATTAGCTTGTAACATACCTATATAGCCGGGTAATACACCGATTACGCCTATTTCCGCACAACTTGGCACCTCTCCCGGACTTGGCGGTGCAGGAAACAAACAGCGGTAGGTAGGCCCTTGTGCTCCATTTTCATCCGTATAATTGAAGACCGACACTTGCCCTTCAAATTTAAAGATCGCTCCGTAAATGTAAGGTTTGTTTAGCAGTACACATACATCATTGATCAAGTAGCGTGTAGCAAAATTATCCGTACAATCCACTACCAAATCATAGCCTTCTACTATTTCAAGAGCATTTTGAGACGTAAATGGTTGTAAATATGTAGTAAATTGGACATAAGGGTTTTGTAAAGAAAGAATTTCCCGGGCTACTTCCGCTTTTTTTCTACCGATATGTTCTGTGGTATACAGCACTTGTCTTTGTAAGTTACTGTCCTGAATTTCATCAAAATCCACGATTCCTATTTTTCCGACTCCGGCTGCCGTAAGATACTGCAATACCGGGCACCCCAGACCTCCGGCACCTACTATCAATACGTTACTTTGTTTTAACCGGAGTTGTGCCTCTTCTCCAAACTCTGGTAAAATCAAGTGCCGGCTATATCGCTGTTTTTCTTCTTTTGTAAGCATAATGAAAGTGTATTCAATACCTGTAGAATACAGATTTGTAAAGTATATTAAATTTCATCCGGAGGAAAAGCCTTTTCATTTCCTCTTCAATATCTTTGAAACAAATAAAGGTAACAGAAGGCCTCCGTTTTCTTCGAATTATTTTCAAAAAATCCACAAAGAACGAAGCTTTTCCACTAATTCAATGTGCCAAACTTATATCCCTGAGCCTGAAAAGTATCTATGTACCTGGGTAAAGCATACGACATATTTTCAAATGCCTTAATATTATCGTGAAATACGACAATCGACCCTTGCTCCGAATACTTCACTGTTTTTTGTAAACAGTTTTTTTTATCCAGGGATTTCATAAAATCCGCACTCAATACATCCCACATGATCACTTCATAGCCTTTTTGCTGCACTGCCCGGATTTGCTTCTTGGTGATCCGCCCATAAGGAGGGCGAAAAAGCCATTTACGCCCGTTTAAGGCCGGATCCAAATAGGCTTGGCATTTGTCTATGTTTTGCACATATTCGGAAAAAGCTGTTTTCCAACCGTTCAAATGATTAAAGGTATGATTTCCGAGGCCATGCCCTTCTTCCAGTACCCGTTGAAAAACCCGGGGGTGTTTCCGGACATTATCCCCCACACAAAAGAAAGTGGCTTTGACTTTTTTCTGGAGCAAGGTATCCAAGACAAATTCGGTGATTTCGGGAATGGGCCCGTCATCAAAGGTCAGGTAAATGATTTTTTCTTTGGCAGAGCGGCTCCAGGTTAAGGAAGGATAAAGGACTTTTTTAAAGGGCCAACCCATTTTATGAATGATCATAAGCAGTTGTGATTAATCTTCCCCAAAGATAGAAAGGTTATTGATCGAACGGAATTCTTAGGAAGAAGAAATGTACGGATGATGCCCTACGCGAGCAACTTTATGCAAACTACCCGATTGGGGAGCATTCACCAACCAAGTAATTCTAAAAAGCGCTTTTTCTTTTTGAAATTGACCGTAATTGCCGGGTGTTGCTTTCTGAATTCATTCACTACTTGTTCCTCATAGGTCTTAAAAAACTCAGGATCAAAGTTGGCTTCTTGTAAGTGCTCCAACACATATTCAATTGGCTTTTCCTTTTCAATCCAATCCTGGAAGTGTTCATGCCTCAAACGTATCCCCATCGTATTTACCCCTAACAACCTGCGACTTCCTTGTTCAAATACAAAATGCAGGCATTTTTTCCCGTCTTCATGTTCCCAATAAAAAGAAACTTTTCCATCAGGCAATTGAGACGGTACCGTTCCATAGGTTTGGTATTCAATATCAAAAAACTTAGCAGAATTAAACCAAGGCCCGGGTTGATAAGGAATTTTCTCTTTACAAAGCGAATAGGCCAAGGTTTCCCCATGCATCCGGCCTGTATACCATACTTGTTCCACAGCTTTACGCCCCGGAAGGGGAACTTGGAACTGAGCACAATCGCCAATGGAATACACATCTTCCAAATTGGTTTCAAAATATTCGTTGACCACAATACCCCGGTCGACATTCAAGGAAGTATTTCTCAAAAAATCCACATTGGGTCTCACCCCGGCAGTCAAACCTACCAATTGACAAGGAATTTCCTCTCCCTTACTGGTGATCACAACTTTTGCTCTTCCATCGGCATCGGGGAGGATTTCTTGCAACTCCGTGCCCAATCGCAAATCTATTCCATGTTCTTCGATATGCCGGTTGATCATGGCTGATTCCCCTGGAGGCAAGACTGCATTCCAAAAGCTTTTTTCCCGCACCAAAAAGGTTACATGAATTCCCCTGGAGTGTAACATTTCGGCCAGTTCGATGCCAATCAGCCCTCCGCCTACTATCACTGCGGACTTAGCACCCTCGGAGTACGTTTCAATACGTTCCAGGTCCTGGTAACTGTACATACCCATTACCCCTTTCAAATCCTGCCCCGGCCAGCCAAATTTGTTGGGTTTGGACCCCACCGCCAACACCAACTTATCATAGGGCAAACGCTCACCATTGCTATACTGTAAGTACCGGTTTTCAAAATCAATTTTTTCTACATACTGATGTACAATACGGATATCATTTTTTTTCCAAAACCAATCTTCGTACGGTTTGGTATGCTCGTATTTCATATGCCCCATATAGATATACATCAGGGCTGTACGGGAGAAAAAATACTCTGTCTCCGCAGAAATGACGGTGATTTGATGTTTGCTATATTTCCGGATATGCCTTGCTGCTGTAATCCCCGAAATCCCGTTGCCAATGATTGCGATGTGCATAATATGAGTATATCGGTAAGTGGTTAATAGGTTACTCGTAATATAGTTTCAATATTACAGATCGCCAACAAAACCAATTGTCTGAAGTATGACATTTGATTGGAAATAGTGGTGAACAAATTGACAAAACAGGTTGAAACCGAAAGCAGGTCAACAGCCTATCAACTTAGAATACCTTTTTGGAAAGTTGTTCTATGTCGCTTAACTGTATGTTCAATGCTTTGGCAGAAATTTGAATTTCCCATACGGAAAAGCCTAAAGACGCCATCAAAAGCACCAAAGCAGTTCCGAAAAAATACTCGGCAATCAAATCCTTTCCCGAAAACATCAAAAACATACAAAATACACATAGAAACAAACTAAATACCCCCAGAGCCTGCATCAAGCGGATCAAAGTGATGCGTTTTCGCAGGTTGTTAATCTGACTGACCAACAGCGTATTATCCGGTTGCTTTTGATATTTCGAATGTAAATCCCGAGTCAGGGAAGCAATTGCCAGGTAGCGGTTGGTATATGCCAGCAACAAGAGAGAAATTGCGGGAAATAACAATGCTGGGGTTGTTAAGGTCATGGTCATTTTAAGTTTTGAATAAGCACAAAGTTGGTTAGTCCAATGCGTTAACATGAGTAAAACGTCTTTCAAAAGGAAAAGGCCTGCGCATTATACGCATGCCTCCGCTTTTCCCTCCTGCTTTTTTTTCACTATATGATCAATGATTTTATCGGCATGCTCGCGGGAGTTTTCAATAAACCATTTACTGGTCTGCATACCTCCGCAAATTACCCCGGCCAAATACATATTTTCCAAGTTGGTTTCCATGGTTTCCTCATTGTGTACCGGAACTTTTCCTCCTTCATAGTCAAGTTCGATTCCTATTTTTTCCAGGAAACGAAAATCCGGTTGATACCCCGTCATAGCCAATACAAAATCGTTTTTCACGGTCACAATTCCTTCCGGTGTCAGAATATCGACTTCGCTTTCGCGGATTTCTTGCACGGAGGCGTTAAAATATGCTTGGATAGAACCTTCTTTGATCCGATTTTCGATATCCGGCCTTACCCAGTATTTCACCCTTTCACTCACCTCATTTTCCCTCACCACCATAATCACTTCCGCTCCCCTCCGGTACGTTTGCAGGGCCGCATCCACGGCAGAGTTGGCAGCACCAACCACCAACACCTTTTGCTCCACATACAGATAAGGATCATCGTAATAGTGCTTTACTTTGGGCAACTCCTCCCCTTTTACCCCCATCAAATTGGGTTTATCAAAAAAGCCGGTCGCAATAATGATGGTAGCCGCCTGATAGGTAGCTTTTTCCGTTCGGATGGTATACACAGTTCCGGACTTTTCCACTTCTATCACTTTTTCAAACAATTTGATCGGCAATTGCCAGGAGCTTTGCACCCTACGGTAGTACTCCAAAGCTTCGGTACGGTTGGGTTTGTCGCCATGAGAGATAAACGGCACCCCTCCTATTTCCAAGCGTTCGGAAGTAGAGAAAAAGGTCATGTTCACCGGGTAATTGTACAGAGAATTTACCAAGCAGCCTTTTTCTACAATTAAAAAATCCAGGTTTTTCTTTTTTGCGGCAATCCCACAAGCCAAACCAATGGGACCTCCGCCAATGATCAAGACATCTAATACTTTTTCGGACATAGCAAATTTAGTTTTCATTGAGCTGGAAGTAAGACAGGCTAACAAAAGGCACTCATAAATAGCACTATTTTTTCATAGCCGGCCTTACTCGTATTTGTCACTAGTGTTCTCTTTACTCACTGCAAATTTCGTAAATAAAAAAGGAGCGGCAAAAACTTACTTTGCCGCTCCTTCCGTATCGGTAAATAATATATTTTACGCCACTTCGCTTTCTATAGCTTCCTTGGCTAACTCTTCTGCGGATTTCACATCTTCGGCACCATGGGTCATTGCTTTGAGTTTTTTCAAGCGTGCCAACAATACGATTCCAAAAAATACCGTAATTCCGAAAATACTCAAGAAGGTGATCAACTCCCTATCGTTTTGAATTTCATCAATCACAATTTGCCCCTCGTATTTACCTTTCTTTTTCTCGATGGCCAATTTTGCATGGTATTTATTGGACTCCGTTACTTCTTCATCGGCAAGTTCTTCCTGCAAATGTTCCGTATTTTCTTTGTCCATGGTAATCCGGGCATTCAAGGGTTCGTTTCCACTCAAGGTATGAATCACAAATTTCCCCTGTGCATCGTTGTACACATTCACCCGTACCTCAAAGTTTGTTCGCTCTGAAGGGCCTTCCTTAGGGACCAAATCCCCTAACAAATCGATAATCACTTCAGAAAACACATCTTTCTGCACCACTTCTTTTTCGGAAATACTTTCCAAGAAGGCTTGGTCAGCAAGTATTTCCATTTTGATGGGTTTACTTTGAGAGGCCTCCCCAATCAAACCGGCCACTTTGTTACCCAACCCCGTAGCAGCAAAGTACAAGCCCATCATCAAGGAAGCGTATTTTACCGGTGCTAACTTAGTAATAAAGGACAAAGAAACCGGAGAGGTACACAACTCCCCAATGGTATGTAACAGGTAAGCCAGAATCAACCAATACATCGCCGCGTCTCCAAAAGGTTCGGCACCGGCTTCTACTGATGCAGCTCCCATCATCAAAAAACCGGTCCCCATGATAATCGTACCGATGGCCATTTTGAAAATTGCAGACTCTTCTTTTCCTTTCACTCTTCTTCTCACCCAAAAAGCTGCCACTGTCGTTCCGAACACCATAATAAAGAAGGCATTGACCGACTGGAAGACCGAAGCCGGAATTTCCACACCCATAAAAACCCGGTTGATCTTTTCTTTGGCATAAATGTTCATCAAACCACCCGCTTGCTCAAAAGCTCCCCAGAAAACAATAATGATCAAGAAAGACAACAACAGGACTACTACCCGGTCTTTTTCGATTTTGGTCAACCCTTTCTTTTCGTCTACCATTCTTTTGGCCGTATCGACTCTCTCCTTCACGACCTCTCCTACACCTTTCAAGTATTTTTGCCCGTAAACAAACACCAACTGCCCTAACAGCATACCGATACCGGCCAAACCGAAACCATAGTGCCAACCCACTTTTTCGCCAATCGCTCCTACGATAATCGAAGAAAGAAATGCGCCTACGTTAATGCCTATATAGAAGATGGTAAATCCTTTGTCTCTGCGGATATCTCCTTGTTTATAAAGCCCTCCAACCATTGTAGAAATATTCGGTTTCAAGCAACCTACCCCAAATACAATCAGGACCAAACCCGTATAAAATGCCCACAAGGCCTCTATTGCCAAAATACCATGACCTACACACAAGAGCAAACCGCCTAACATTACTGCTTTCTTCTGTCCGAGGTACCGGTCTGCCAATAACCCACCGGGGATTGACATCAGATACACCATCATGGTGTACCACCCGTAGAGTGCCAAAGCATCTTCATTGCTCCAGCCAAGTCCTCCCGTTGGCCCGTCTTTTGCCTCTGCAATAATGTATAGCACTAATATCGCCCTCATCCCGTAGTAGCTGAAGCGCTCCCACATCTCTGTAAAAAACAGGATGTACAAGCCTACCGGATGCCCGAATAGTTCTTTAGTATTTGTTTGCGTCTTTGCGTTCATATGTGTATTGTTTTTTGACTAAAAGTTTGAGCTGATAATTAAATTTCAGTTAATAAATTTAAATCCAGCGTTAAAAATAATTCAAAAACTTTTGGATCAAAATCTTTTTACTCAATTTCCTGGGTTTCCCGGAGCCAACCCCACCACAGATAAGGCTTGAAAAAAGCGCAATATAACACCAACACAAGGCCCCAACCCGCTTGTTAAAAGTAATTAAGATTTTCTCCGGAGGATTTGTTGTCCTATTGTTAAAAATTCAGTAACTTTTACTTAACTTTCTAACCCAACCCATCGGATATTGAAATTTCACTACACCATAGTATGCTCTCATATTCAACATCCCATTAAGAATCACCTTTCTTACCACTTATACAAGCATCTCAATCAATTGACTTTCCTGATTTTTCACTCAAATATTATTCAAACATGGAAAAAGTGCTTTCAGAAAACAGCCTTGAGCTAGCCAAAGAGCTACTCAGCGTAGCCCCTGATTTCACCCGTTTGTATTTCGAAAACGATTACGTTAAAGTTGTCAAAGTCTCTCTTCCTCCCGGTTCCGAACTTCCCTTCCACACTACATTTGACCGAGCAATCTATTCCCTTTCCGACTATTCGATCAAATGGATGGCTAAAAACGAACGAAGATTTGAAAACTGGAAAAAAGGAGATGCTCATTGGCATTATAAGTCTCATCACGATATTATCAACATTGGGGACAGCCTTGCGGAGTACCTGATCATTTTACGCAAACCCCTTGCATTACCTTCCTTCAACCCCTTTGACATAGAGTATGACGAATGCATTGACAGCCTGCCTTATGTCACTGTAAAATTCGAAAACGACCATTTAAAAATTACGGAAATCACCTTGGCCCCGGGGCAAGAAACCAAAATGCACAACGGCATCAACCGCCTGGTCTATTCGCTTAACAATTATAAAATTTTGTATATCCAGGAAGACGGCTCGGAGATGATGGAAGACATGCAAGAGGGAAATATACTCTGGCATGACCCGGATATGCATGCATTCCGAAATATAGGCGTTTCCGAAGCGAAATTTACCATGTTCTCATTTAAAGAATAAACCCTCCGGATACGGTAAAGAACAGAAGAAACCCCACTGAGAGACATATACTCCCAATGGGGTTTTCTTGAAAAAAGTAATGTATTACTTTACGATAAAAGAGGTTTTCCCAATCATGACCCCTTCCGAATACAGCTCTACCTGATACGGTCCTTTTTTAAATTCACTGCCTTTCTCATACATAAAATTCACCGGCTGTTTGGAATTGTCAAAGAGAATATCTTTAGAAGCCGTATAGAAAATATCACTGCCTTCGTAAGAAAAACTTCCCGAGCCTGCAGCTACATTGTACAAGGCAGAACCTTCGGGATCAGTGATTCGCAACATGATGGTTTTCGTTCCTAGCTCGGCCAAATGGTTCTCATCCAGATGAAAAGCAACTTTCAACTGATCTATATGGCGTTGTTTGAATTCCGAATCGACTTTTTCTTTGCCCCGTTTGTTCACGGCTGCCACTTGGATATTCATGGCCTTCAAAGTAGCCGCAGCACTGACCTTCTCTTGTAGTTTTCCTTTTTCTTGTTGGAGAGAAGAAATTTGGTCGTTTAAGGTATTCTTCTCTTCTTTTAAATTGATGTTTTCATCCAGCAACTCTTGATTTACTTCTTTAAGATGGGCTATTTCCTGGTCTTTCTTTTTCAACAAGACTTCATAACCTTCCAATTTTCCTTTAATCCGGTTATATCGTGCTTGCGCCAAATTGCGGGAGCGCTTCAACTCGTTTTTTTCGTTTTCCAGTTCTTCTTTAATCAAAAGCAATGAATCCACATTTCCCCCCAACTCTTGAAGTTGTTCAATCTTTAACTCCAGTTGCGTAGAGATCGAATCCAGCTTTGCATAAGTTGATACCAACTCCATATTTTTACTATCCAACAAATCCCGGTTTTTCTGCTCATTGCTCCGGTTCAGGTACCATTGTACACCATTAATAATTACCAACAGGACAATCACTACAATAATTAAGATTTTCCGGTTGTCCATTGAAGTTTTTTGTTCACTCATTGCTTATTTCAATTTTTTTTCTTATCTAAAATAAATCTGCCTGATTGAGCGTAGGCCAATTCCAAAACCTTGAAACGCTACATGCCGGCAGCCATTTAGTCATCTGTTGATATTTACAAAAAATGCCGCTGTAAGTTAATGAATACTGTAGATATTCATAGCATTTGTAAACAATACAGGCAGGTGCAAAATTATATGAAGAAGTAATCTTTACAAGATTAGAACTTTTTAAACTGTAAATATTCCAAAACAATATTATTATGAACACGCTGGACGCAAAATATTGGGACAAACGCTATCAGGCCCAAGATACGGGTTGGGACACCCAACAAATCTCACCTCCCCTGAAATGTTATTTTGACCAGCTGGCCAATAAAAACCTCTCCATCCTTATTCCCGGTGCGGGCAATAGTTATGAGGCGGAATACCTGTATCAAAACGGCTTTAAAAATACGTACGTCTTGGATTTTGCCCAAACGCCATTGAATAATTTTCAGCAACGCTGCCCCGACTTCCCTAAAGAAAATCTGATTCAAGAGGACTTCTTCTCTTTCACTGGCAGGCACTTTGACTTGATTGTCGAGCAAACTTTTTTTTGTGCTATCAACCCTGAGCTTCGGAGCACTTACGCCCACAAAGTCGCAGAATTATTAAAACCACAAGGGAAATTAGTAGGTTTATTGTTTAACGATCCCTTGTTTGTAGAGGGGCCTCCTTTCGGAGGTAAGAGAGAAGAATATTTAGAACATTTTAAAAAACAATATGAAATTGTTTACTTTGACCTCTGTTTCAATAGCCTTCCTCCGAGGGCGGGGAGGGAATTATTTATCTTACTGAAAAAAAGACCTGTATGGAACTTTCTAAAGTCTATTTGATCGTCTTTCTCATTGCTGCCAGCACCATCTTTCCCATGATTGGTTTTTTTATGGATTGGAAACACCGTAAGAAAAAAGTAGGCAAAAAATAATAAAAGGCGACCTTCGAATTTCTTTTTGAGAAGAAAGATGAAGGTCGCCTAACTATTTTGTATCGGGAATCTGTTTATTTCAGCTTGGCGATGATGGTTTTTCCACCTTTGGTTTTTTCATTCAAATTTACCGTTACCTCTGCATCCAAAGGCAACAACACATCCACCCGGGAACCAAACTTGATAAAGCCAAACTCCCCGCCTTGTAATACTTGTTGGCCTTCCTGGATGTACCAACGAATCCGTTTGGCCAAGGCTCCGGCAATTTGACGCATCAATACCTCTACCCCTTGCTCATTTTTGACGACAATCGTGGTCCTTTCGTTTTCCGTACTGGACTTAGGATGCCAGGCTACCAGGTATTTACCGGCATGGTACTTTACATACTTTACAATACCTGACATCGGATTGCGATTGACATGCACATTGATCGGGGACATAAAGATGGAAATCTGCTTTCGCGGACCATCAAAGTACTCCGTTTCATGGACTTCTTCAATCACCACCACTTTGCCGTCAGCGGGGGCAATGATGTGATTAGGGTTGATCTCTGTTTTCACTTTTGGCAAACGGAAAAACTGGAGAAGCAACAAAAAGAATACGGCACTAATGCCTAGCACCACTTGAGGTACCCATGCTGTGTCTTGAAAAAAATAACGCGCCCCTGCATTCAAGGCGAATAAAATGGCCCCAGAAACTAATAACAATCTGTGCCCTTCTCTGTGTATGGTCATGGTTCAAGAAAAGTTATTTAGCAAAAGTATATAAAAAAAATCAAGATAGATGAATAGATCACCTACCTTGATTTTTTTTAAGCGATTATTGTGAGCATTTTGCTCAAAACCAGCAAATAACAAGTATAAAAAAAACACTTGTGGGGAAAGACAATTAAAACCCGCCCCGGTATTTGTAGGTTTCCGCTACTTTTGAAATCGCTACCATATACGAAGCGATCCGCATTGATACTCCATACTCTTGCGCTGTATGGTATACCCGCTCAAACGCTTCTTTCATAATCCGGTCACTTCTGCGATTCACTCTTTCACGGGTCCACTTATATCCCAAGCGGTTTTGCACCCACTCAAAGTAAGACACCGTTACCCCTCCGGCATTTGCCAAAATGTCCGGCACAACCCAAACCCCTTTTTCGTGGATGATGTTGTCAGCCCGGAAAGAAGTAGGTCCGTTAGCCCCTTCTACAATCAGCTTGGCTTGTATTTTATCGGCATTTTGAATGGTAATCACATCTTCTTTGGCCGCGGGCACCAATACGTCCACCCCTGCAATCAACAACTCCTCATTGGTCACCATCTCTCCGCCTTTAAAGCCTTCCAGGTTATTGCCATTTTGAGCGCGATACGCAATCGCTTCCTGAATATCGATTCCCTGGTCGTTCCAGTATGCACCCGTATGATCACTGATCCCTAGTATTTTCAGGCCTCTTTCTTCCAATAAAAGAGCCGCATTACTTCCTACGTTACCGAAGCCTTGGATAGCACAGGTGGCGTGAGCCGGGTTAATGCGCAGTTTTTCCAGTGCTACCAGGGTAGACACCATTACACCACGTCCGGTAGCTTCCACTCTCCCCAAAGATCCTCCCAATACCAGAGGTTTACCGGTTACTACGGCATTTACCGTACGGCCATGCGCTTTGGAGTATTCGTCCATCATCCATGCCATTTCTCTTGGTCCGGTCCCCATATCAGGCGCAGGAATGTCGCGATCAGGCCCAAAAATCTCGTACATAGATTGTGTGTAGGCGCGGGTTAACCGCTCTAATTCCCCTACGGACATTTCCCAAGGAGAGCACTTAATTCCTCCCTTACCACCACCATAGGGAATATCTACCACGGCACATTTCCAGGTCATCCAAGCGGCCAGCGCTTTTACCTCATCCAAATTCACATCCGGATCAAACCGGACCCCCCCTTTGGAAGGACCTAAAATGTCAGAGTGAATTACCCGGTAGCCTTCAAACACCTTTTTGGTGCCATCGTCCATCGTAATGGGCAGGTTTACAATTACCTGTTTGGTAGGGCTTTTTAATACTTCATAGGTTTCATCGTCCAATCCCAGCTTTTGTGCTGCAGTGTGAAACCTCGACATCATTGACTCGAAAGGATTCTCTTTATCCTTGATCGGAGCTGGTTCCAGATATGCCATAGTGTTTAGATTAAGTAGCTAAGGTAATACCTTAGATTTGCTTTATAAGATAGATTTATTGGTTAATTTTTCACTTTCAAACTTCTTTCTCAGGAAATCAAAAAACGCCTCTTCCTTGAGAAACATTTATCCAAGAACAAAATAAGCCGTAATAGGAAGTGTAATTTACTCCTATTTTCCGGCCTGAATTTTCTTTTGTTCTCTGATGGGTACAAATTTATAATTTAATTCAGCGAAAAAACCAGCAATTCCCCGAAGAAATTTATTCGGAGACCACTTTGGGGTTGTAACTTAATTTGGAAATGTAAAACACTTCCCGGGATTTATCCTTTATCACGGTGTTTTTAACCTCTTGAATACCCACGGTAAGATAGTGGTTCTCAAACCATTTGAACACCCCACCAAACTCCCAATATTCACTTTCCTCCTCCTCTATGATCGTAGGTAAGGTGTGCACTGAGTCGGCATAGATACTTCCGGAAGTGACAGTATAAGCCAGGACCGTTTCCTGAGGCTGGATAAACACCACTGAATCATCTCGAGAGTATACTTGCAAACTTTCCAAGGGAAGTTCGAATTCCGTATCTTCCTGGAATTTATAACTGTTGTCCCACAACAAACGCCCTTCTTTATCAAACCCGCAAGCGATGCCATGTACATACTCGAACTTATCAGGCCGGTTTTTTCCGGGCGAAAGATCCATTTCCGCCAAACGGGTAGGCATATACTCTCCATAATAATTATCATAAGAAGAATACGAGGGGCGGTGTAGATAATACATGGGATCGAGCATACTGCGATAGTAGCGGTTGAGGGAATAAGATTGCATGGGAGAATGGGAATCACGTACCCCTTCGTAAGACTCAGCTAATAGAATGATCCGGTCTTCGGTTTCCTGTAATTCGTGAACAAACAAATCACTGCTAAGTTTATATATTTTGTCCTTCGCTCTTCTTTTAGCGATTTTGCGTTCAATCTTTTCTCTCTGATTCGGTTTCAAATATTTAAAATAATTGGACAAATACCCAAAATCATAATACCGGATGCGCTCTTTTTCCTCGCTCAACTGTTGGGATTTCAGCACGTATATTCCTTGTGCTTTGTCGTCATTTCGCAAAGAATAGGTTCCGAAAATCAGCAACTCTTCGGCTGACTTGGTGAAGGGGCGGTAGGTCAGCAAATTGACTTTGCGATCGATCAAATAGGGAGAATTGCCAAGTGACTTGCCCTCCAGGTCATAGCGATTGATAAACAAGGTTTTGCGCCCGGGTATCAACGAACCTTTGAGTAGAACCGTTACCAACCCTTTCGCTTTGTCAACATTCATTTCTTCCAAATCGGCATCCAACTGGTGGATAGAAGGAAACACCTGAAGGTGTTGTTTACGATGATTGTATGACAAAACACCGGGATGCCCTTTGACCACTCCTCCAAAATAAAACACTCCATTGGCCACCTCAAAGTGCGTGATATCAAAGTGCCTTAAATTTTGATAGGTAATGATCGATAGTAAACCCGTCCTTAAGTCCACAGTTAAGATTTCATAGTCAAATTCTTTTTCAGAGGTCAAAATGTACACGATTTCATCTTCCAGACTATAAGCCACCAATTGCGTGGTACTTTTTGTAGGGTGTACTTTTTCCCAAACCTTCTCCAAGTTGGCATTCAAGAAGGTAAATTGCAGCTCGCGGTTGCCACCTTTTAAAGCCTTTTTACTTTTCAACAAACATAAAACACCATGTTCTTCCGCCGGAATTACTTTGTAATCTTCACCTAATTTCTCATCAATTTCAAACTCAAAGCGCTTCCGGTCTATTGGCTGGCTGTATACTAGGGAAGTTGTCCAGAATAAAAGGATGATGATTGCTATTTTGTTCATAAGTCAGAATGCATTTATGAGTTAATGATCTTTGGTCATGAGATATAGAATGCGGGCCGGGGCGAACAGCCAAGCGTGTTTTTTCGATGGATATGGCCCTTCAAACCCTCGCTCTTTTGATAAATTTAAAGAAAATGTGTTATAAAGAATAATATTGCTGAAATTTGTATTTTCCCAAATGAAGATTTGGTGGACTTGGGCAGAGGTAAAAGTTCAAGGTGCAGTTTTGAAGGTTGCCACTCTATAGAATTAACACATGAAAAACAAAAAAAAGCTCATACTACTCCGCAACTTATTGTTCGGTATATTGGCTTTATTACTGGCATTTATTTGTCTGGACATGGCTTTTCCCTTTCCTGTCCGCTTATCCTATTCCCAAGTGATCACTTCCCGCAAAGGTGAAATCTTACAGGCCTTTCTCAACCGGGGTGACAAGTGGCGGATGAAAGTCACCTTGGAGGAAGTAAGCCCGGAACTGGTAGAAGCCTTTCTCAAAAAAGAGGATAAGTACTTTTATTACCACTTAGGAATTAATCCGGTGGCCGTATCCCGGGCTTTTGCCAACAATTTATTAAAAGGGAAAACTACTTCGGGAGCTTCCACCATCACCATGCAAGTGACCCGTTTGTTGGAACCCAAATCCAGGACATATGCCAACAAATTATGGGAAATGTTCAGATCCTTTCAACTGGAATGGCATTATTCCAAAGATGAAATTTTTGAAATGTACCTCAACCTGGTACCTTACGGGGGAAATATTGAAGGGGTCAAAGCTGCCTCTCTCTTGTACTTTGGCACTACTCCCGACAAGCTCAGTATGGCCCAGGTCATGACCTTAGCCATTATCCCGAACCGCCCAACCACCTTAGCCTTAGGGAAAAACAACTCTTTGATCGAAAAAGAGCGCAATCAATGGCTAAAACGCTTTCAACAGGCCGGTTTTTTTGCCGATACCGATTACGAAAGTGCCCGGGCCGAACCCTTGGATGCCTACCGTAGGCCGGCTCCCAAAATCATCCCGCATTTGGCTTCCCGGCTTCATCGAAAATACCCTTTACAACCCAACCTTGCCACCACGATCAATTCGGAAATGCAACAAAAGGTAGCGCAGATTGTTAAGAACTACTCCCGTAGTGTCAGGCGGTTTGACATTCATAATGCAGCCGTCATGGTAATTGACAATGCCAACAGAGAGGTATTAGCCTATGTGGGTTCTCCGGACTTTTATGACAACCAACATGCCGGACAAGTAGACGGGATACAAGCCGTACGTTCTCCGGGTAGCACGCTCAAACCCCTGTTGTATGCCACCGGATTTGACATGGGCTTATTCACGCCCAAACTAACCATCAACGATGTCCCGATTGACTATGACGGCTACAGTCCGGAAAATTTCGATAAAAAATTCCATGGAAAAATCAGTGTGGAAACCGCCTTGGCCAAATCACTTAATGTACCGGCCGTAAAAGCACTTAAACAAATAGATGTGCCTGTGTTTATCCAGAAATTGATAGAAAGTGGCTTTGCACAAATTGAAAAAGACAAATACAAACTGGGATATTCCGTGGCTTTGGGAGGGTGTGGAGTCACCTTAGAAGAGCTCAGTACTTTGTATTGTGCATTCAGCAATGAAGGTGCTTATGCCCCGGTACGTTACCTTCAAAACGAAAGAGACTCCGTGTCACAACGTCAGGTGTTGTCTCCTGCCGCAACCTATATGACCACAGAAATCCTCACTCAATTAGAGCGACCGGATTTGCCTAACAATTATCAAAGTAGTAGTAATGTGCCCAAAGTAGCCTGGAAAACCGGCACATCCTATGGCCGGAGAGACGCCTGGAGTATCGGGTATAATAAAGACTTTACCATTGGCATTTGGGTTGGCAATTTCAGCGGTAATGGGGTCAGAGAGCTTACCGGTTCCCAAATAGCCACCCCCTTGTTATTTAAGCTTTTTCATACGATCGATTACAATAGTAAAAAGGAATGGTTCGGCATGCCGGAAGATATGCAATTCCGCCTGGTTTGCAGTGAAAGCGGGCGCATACCCGACCACAGTTGTAAACACCAAATCACGGATTATTTTATCCCTCTGATTTCCCACAACCAACAATGTACGCATCAGAAGTTGTATTTCACCCAACCGGATGGGAATTACACCTATTGTAACCAATGTTTACCCCCGGCAGGATATACGAAAAAACTCTATCCTAACTATCCTCCGGAACTTATTGCCTACTTTGAAACGGAAAAGATACCTTATGCCAAGGTGCCTCCTCACAACCCTTCATGCAAACGGATATTCCCCAATAAACCTCCGGCAATCGTTTCGCCGGTGGAGGGACGCGAGTACATTTTGCCTGAAAAAGACACACAATTAATGCTTAAATGCAACGCTTCGGGGGATGTGGCTTATGTATATTGGTATATCAACAATCAATTTTACAAAAAATCCGCAGCTACGGAAAAGGTCTTTTTCACTCCTCCCAAAGGCAAGGTTAAAATATCGTGCAGTGATGATAAAGGGAGAAACAGTGATATTGTAGTTCAAGTGATTTAGCGTATGTTAAAATTCTTTTTGAGGATGAAAATTTTCAGCCCAAAAGGTGAAATTTAAACATACTCTTAATTAGAAGATACTTTTCGGGCATAAAAAAACGATCAGCCACCTGAATGATGGCTGACCGTTCCATTTTTCACATCTCTCAATCTTTCAATTCATACCACTCAATATCCTTGAGACGAGCCCTGCGCCCTGTCATTTTGGGAGCATAATGTTTGGCCAGGTAGTCTAGAATCAATTCTTCATTCGGACCTAAGTCCCATAAATTTTGACTTTCTTGCATCCACCGGATCATCTCTTTCCAACCATCGCGGGATGCGCGATTTTGCGTCACCAAGTTGGCCGAATGGCAGGCAATACAGTTCGCCCTGACCATCTGAAAACCGGTATCAATAACCAAACCCGTAGCCGAGTCAATGTCAAAAACCTCTTCTTTCACTACTTCAGTTTCCACAGGTTTTTCTTCGGCTTGTTCATCTTTCCGGCTTGTGTCATCCGTACAGGCATACCAACCTAAGGCCAACACCAGAAAGAAAAAAAGTTGCTTTATTTTTAAATATTTATGCATTCTGAATTCGGAAAGTTATGTATGAACGATTGAAAAAACCATTGCCCTAATTTATAAACCGAACAAATCAATTCGGTAAAAGAGGGGGGCATTAGGCCAATACTTTTACCGCTATCCGGTGGCAGGCATTGTTCAAATAGCCTTTGGGGTTCCAACCCGGTACCACCATTGGTTGAGCTTTGCCTTCGCTATCGGTGGCTTTTGCCCAAACTTCATAATAACCTTCTTCTGGGAATTCTACTTCGGCCTTCCAATGTTGCCAAGCCAGGCGGTTTTTCGGTTGTGCTAATTCACAAACCTGCCAAGTCGCACCAAAATCAATGGATACCTCCATTTTGTTTACGTTCAAATCCCCGGCCCAGGCATGCCCCCTCACCTCCATTGTTCGTTTTTGCTTCAGTACGGCTCCGCTTTTCGGATAAGTAATCAGCGACTTCACCGGCATGGACTCAATTATCTTCATGTCTTCCTCTTTCACTACGGTTCCCGGTTCTACAGGGATGCGAGGCACCCGGTAGGAGTCCCCGCCCATTTTCGGGCCATCATGTACTTTATCTCTCACTACGATTTTGTCCAACCATTTTCCGGAGGTAGAGGCCGGCCAACCGCCAAATACCAGGCGCAAGGGGTACCCGTGAAGTACGGGAAGGTCTTGCCCGTTAATTGCCCAAGCGATCAATGACTCTTCCTCCAAGGCTTTTTGGATAGGTACCCCCCGGCTGATCACCGTCTTTTTGCTGTCACCACTCAAATGTACATCCTTGCCATAGTACCCGATGTATACCGCATTACTTTTGATTCCTACATACTCCAATACATCTTTCAAACGTACACCTGTCCACTCAGGGCTACCCACGGCTCCGGTAGACCATTGGTTTCCTTTAGCAGGAGGGTTCATCTCACTCCGTCCGTTTCCTCCGCATTCAATGGTCAGTTGGTAAGTATAGTGTTTAAACTTTGTTTTCAGATCTTTGAGAGAAAGCGTAACTTCTTTTTCTACCGATTCCCCTGCTATGGTTAAGGTCCAGTTTTCCTCGTCTATTTTTGAAGGGGGGTGCCCATTGTTCCGGACAAATAACAAATCGGCCGGAGTAACTTTATCATCCAATAAGTGAGGAGGCGTTTCCATATTCCATGGCCGGTCGTTCAATATCACCAGTTCAGGATGTTTGCCTTCCGGCACTTTGCCCGCAAAATTCCCCAAAGCCAAAGGCTCTGTGCCTTTGGGAAGTTTGTTCGCAAACACTACATTCAAACCCATCAGCGTTCCCGCTCCACTAAGCGCAGTGGCAGCTAAAAATTTTCTCCGGTTAAAACCCTTGTTTTCAGAATTTTCTTTTTTCATTTTCTCTAAAAAACTAATTTTTTATTTTACACTTTTAGCACTAGAAGATAGCATAGTATCTCCCCTTTTTGACAGCGAAGTATTCAGATTGGTTTTGAGAAAAAATAGACAATCACTGCCTTTCATGGGCAGCGGTTTGTTTTTGAGTGAAGGGCGTTAATTAGTAGCAAGCAGATCATACCACTTTGCTAACAAGGTATTCATTGACTCTACAAATAAATTGCCCCAACAGCGAAACTCCAAATTTATGGTAGGCTTGTAAATAGGATTTTATAAACTCTTCCTTTCTTCAAAGGTTGTTGTAACTCCAAAGGATACATCAGGGCGGTTCTTTTCTATGCTTTTCATCTTAATACCCTTCCGGCCATTCCTCCGGAGGCATAGCGGGAACCGAACAAGTAACCGGCTGACACTTTAAAGGAAAAGGTACGCTCTTTGTAATTGGGCAGAACTGCCGGATCGATAATGTTACGCAAGCCGGCATTGAGCCGGACATCCACCAAAAAACTTCCCGTCTGGGTAGGAATTAATGTTCCGAGGCCAAAATTGATGAAGTAATTTACAGGTTTGTACTGTTTTTTCAAGTTCATTTTCTGCCGGGACTTTGCCGTTAGCACTAACTCTGTAGCGCCTATTAAATGCGCATAAGATCCTCCTGTAAGCATGTACCATTTCGGGCTGAATTGCCATTTCAACAAAAGCGGCAACTCGATATAATGTAACTGTTTGGTATATACCTCATAGTCGCTGTTGCCCTGAATACCATACGGACGATATGCTCTTCCTCCTTGGTTAGAATAAGCGATCTCAGGCTGTAAACTGAATTTCTTATTGAGGTAATAACTTACAAAAACCCCTCCGGCAAAGCCTCCTTTGATTTTATAACTACCCAAGCCTCCTTCTCCCAAGCTTTCTAATTGGGCCATATTAACCCCCAGCCGAAAACCCATTGCTACTTTTTGTCCTTGTCCATAACCGGGCAAACCTACCCAACATAAAAGTATACACAGCAATACAATCTTCCTCATAGGCTTATCATTCAAATCAGGTAAACAGGCAAGAAATAGTTAATTGCAAGATCAATCGTATATAGCCCGATTAACTTATTCAAATTAACCTTTATTCGCCTAAATTCCAAGGCGAATCTTTCTTGAAAAACTTATCTATTCGAAGAAGAGGCAGGTGATTTTTTTAATCATACAAAAACCCTTCAAGCGTACAGCTACGCCAGAAGGGTGAGTCATTTTTGAGTTTATAAAATCTTTTTGCTACTCGCCGGTAGCTGCTTAGTTTTTACCACGACCTTTTTTCCTTCCCCGGTTTCCTTTACCTTGTTCTTTTTGTAACTTTACGTACTGCCCATACTGCTCTTCTGTCATGATAGCTTTAAACTCCTCTCTCTTTTGCTTTCGTAACGCTTTCATTTCGGCACGCATGGCTTCCCTATCCTCTTGATTACTTTGTCGCTTTTCCTGCATCAGTTTTGCATAACGCAAGTTGATTTCTTGTATCTTCGATTTTTGATCTTCGCTGAATGAAGTGATTTGACTAAAAAGATGTTCGCTCTGCCGTTTGGCTCTCGCTTCCGGACCGGGATTTCCCTTTCTTCCCTGAGCAAAGCTCAGCTGCATCACCATCATGGAAAATAATAGGATTCCGACTACTCTAAGTAAATTTTTCATACTGATATTCTTTTATTGATTACAGAGCGAAAATAAAGGCGGAACACATCCGGCAAAAAAATATTCAACCTATAGCATTTTTCTTTCAGCAAACCGCCTGTTTTTTTCAATTAAGCATCCGGACTGTTTACCAAAAGCAGAGAGATGCTTCTCTTCTCAAGGCTACAGATTTTATTAAATTTTCAACCCAAATAAAACCCTAAAAATCAATAATTTATACCAATTTGCAAAGTTTTTTTTATTTTCATAAAACTTTTTCTGCCTCACTTGCATCTTATAGCCAAACTTAATACCCGTATGTAGAAACTTTACTAAACTGTGAGCCTGAATTCAACTTCATTAGTCGAAAAAGCCTGTCAAGGAAACCAAGCCGCTTTTAATAAGCTGGTGAATTTATGGTATCAACGGGTGTATAACTTTTGCTTCAATTATTTCTCTGACCATGACCGGGCAATGGAAGCAACGCAAAAAACATTTATTGCCCTGCACCAACACCTGCCGTCCTTGCAAAAACCCAACTTATTCAAAAGTTGGTTGTACCGGATCGCTATTAATTTTTGTCACGAGGAAGAACGGAAGCAAAAGCGTAGAGGCTGGTTCTTCTGGAACACTACGGAAAAATCCGGAGAAGGAAAAACCAACACTTCCTGGACGAGCACATTGCCTAATCCGGAGGAGGCATTACAACAACAAGAGTTGGCAAGCCTTCTGGCAAAAGCATTGAAGAGCTTGCCGGAAGAACAACGGGTAGTGGTAATCATGAAAGAATATGAAGGCTTAAAGTTTAAAGAAATTGCAGAGGTCTTAAAAATGTCTGAAAACACGGTAAAATCCCGGATGTACTACGGCTTGAAGGCTCTGAGAAAAATTTTGGAAAAATGGAATATTCACCAAGAAAATATTGACTATGGCGCGCAAACCCGATGAAGCATTGTTGATGGCTTATCTATACGATGAATTGGATAATCCACAAAGAGAAGAGGTGGCTGCGTACTTACAAGCCCACCCGGAAGTTGCTGAGGAGTTAAACCGACTAAACGAAACTCGCCAGTGGTTGCAAAAGGCTCCCATACATACTCCCAAAGAGCCTTTTGTTGTCACAGGAGAGACAAGTGCCTTTACCACTTCCAACCGGGTTTCCCACCGGGTCTCCAACCGGGTCAAAAACGCCCGATTATGGCAATGGTGGGCCAGTGTGGCCGCTGCTTTGTTGGTCATGTTAATTGCGGGTATCTGGTCAAACGTGCGAGTTTCCTGGAAAGCCAAATCATTGATGATCAGCTTTGCCGATGTACCGGAACCCGTAGCCGCATCGATTAATATTTTGGAACTTCTTCAAAAACCGGAGGCCGAAAAATACATTCAAAACGAAGTGGTAAAAGTAGTATATGCCGAAAATGACAGTCTGAAACAAGAATTAAACCGACTGGAACAATTGGTCGCAAACCGGCAAGTGGCCCCTTCCGGCCCAACCAAAATCATCAAAGAAGAGGTGGATATGCGTAAAATCGAAGACTTGATCAAAAATTCCCAGAAAGAAAATTACCGCTTTATCCTCGGCCTGGTAGAAGCCAGCAACCAAAAACAACGTGAAAATATGGTGCAACTGACCGAACAGTTGATAAAGAAAATACACAGTCAACGCAAGGACGATTTGGATGCCATTCAAACGGCATATAACAACCTGTTGTTTTCCACCAATACTCGTCAAGAGGAAACCGACTTGATTTTAAGCCAATTGATTTCTCAAATGAATTATAAAGAACACAATGGATATGAATAAAGTAATGCTACTGATTGGGCTGCTTTTCTTAGGAAGCGGCAGCCTGCAAGCGACTCATGTGAACGCAAACCGCTTGGATGTATCACAAAACATCTACGGACAAGACGGGGATTATGACAAAGAAAAAATGGCCCGTGATTTAAAAATCATGGAAAAAATCCTGGATGAATTATTTGCGGCAGAAGCGGCTCCCTTAAAAAGCTTGAAAATTACCGGTAATCGCACACATGCCTCTTATCACCCGGGTTTCGGAGTGGTGTTTTACACACCTAACTTTACCAACACAAACTGGAAGCCTGCCATCGCATTTTATGAAGCCCAACTACGAAAAGAGGCCACCAAACAGCGATTGGATGCGCGCAAAAGAGAACTAAAAGCCCGCAAAGAAAAGTGGAAGGAAAAAAGGAAAATGGCAAAGCGAACGCTTGAAAATGATTCTGTTGAAGTTGATGAAGACATTGATATAGAAATAGAAACCATCATCAATGATGCCCTGGCTGAAATTCCCGAACAGATCGAAATCAATATCCCTCATATCTCTTTCAATACTTTGGACCACAACAACCTCAATATCGACAGCTTGTTGGAAGTGCATAATGAGATGGTCCATTCGATCATGTCGCGCTTTCTATCCCAATACGGGGACCTGGCATCGGAACTCAAAGAGAATGAAAAAATCCTGGTGGTATACGAAGACAAAAACAACGCAAGCTCCTACCATACTTCTTTCTCCGACAAACAAGCCAAATTTTTAAAAATCTCGGCTGTGGTAGACAAGAAGTCGGTTGTTCATTTGAAAAGAGGCCGCCTGTCACCACAAGAATTTGAACAGAAAATAACATGGAGTGCATTGGATGCAAATACCAAACAAAATATCGACTTACAAGTATTTTCCAAAGTATTGCAAGAAATTGTCAAAGAAAACAATTCCAACAATGAATACAAGGTGATATTCAGCAACACGCCTAATATTTCGTTCAATCAAATCGATGGGCTTGGGGTCATTTATACCCTTGATTATTCGGAGATGCCTTTCTGGGTCAATATGGAAAGACATGAACAGATTGTCATCCGGACAGACCCTTCGGTAAGGGAAGAGGAAGCTGAACGCAAAATGGAATGGTACCATCATCTCAACAAAGAGATCAAACAGACAATGATTGAATACGGCCGCACTTTACAAAGTTTGAAGGATACCGATATGTTGATTATCAATGTAAGTCTCCCTCAATGCAATTGTGATATGCCTTCCGACTTGCAATTAAGCCTCAAATATTCCGTACTGACCCGGTATGACCAACGCAAAATCGACCTGGATGATGCCTTGGAAGAAATTATCGAAAACGAATATTAAACACTCTCCAATAAACACCAAACCTTCCAGGCTTTTGACAAACCCGGAAGGTTTTTTATGTATAAACAAGCTGACTTTTAGGAGTTATTGAGCCTTTTTAAAATTCTCATTGGCTTGCTCCCAGTTGATCACACTCCAGAAAGCATTGATATAATCAGGGCGTTTGTTTTGGTATTTTAAATAGTAGGCATGTTCCCATACATCCAATCCTAACACCGGGGTTCCTTTCACCTCCGCTACATCCATCAAAGGATTGTCTTGGTTAGGCGTGGAAGTCACTACCAGTTTGCCGTTTTCATCTACAATTAACCAAGCCCAACCAGATCCAAATCGGGTAGCAGCGGCATTGTTAAACGCTTCTTTCAGAGCATCAAAAGAACCGAAAGTACTTTCAATAGCTTTCCCTAACTCTCCTGTAGGCGCTCCCCCACCCTCAGGCGATAACAAAGACCAAAAGAAAGTGTGGTTGTAATGTCCACCGCCATTGTTGCGAACAGCTCCCGAAAGTTGTGATACTTGCTTCATCAAGTCTTCCAAAGGAGCCTCAGCCGCCTCCGTGCCTTCTACCGCGCCATTCAGTTTGGTAACATACGCTTGGTGGTGTTTACTGTGATGAATTTCCATGGTTTGTGCATCGATATGCGGTTCCAATGCATCATAGGTATACGATAATTTTGGCAATTGAAATGACATTGTTTTATTTTTTTAGTGAATAAATAATTTTAGTATACTTGAATCAAGGATCCTTTTTTCGCTATTTGTTATATAAGTACGAAGCAAAGTTAGTAACTTAGTTAATATAACAAGCATTTACTTGGTATATTATTTATTGATCTTGTGATAGATTTCAATTATGACGGATAATAAACTTTTATTCTTATTAAAAACCCGTGGCGCATTTACGGCAGAGCAAGTTGCCAAAGAATTGAAAATAACCAAAGAAGGAGCCCGGCAGAAGCTACTGAAACTGATCGAACAAGATTTGGTAAAAGCCATTTCCGAGTCCAAGGGGGTGGGACGCCCGAAACAGTATTATGTATTAACGGCCTTGGGGCATCAGCAATTTCCCGACACTCATGCAGAGCTCACTGCCCAACTACTCAAAACCATAGAACAAGTATTGGGTGAAAATGCCTTAAATGCCATTATCAATGCCCGGGGCACTGCTGCCGACCTGAAGTATTCCAAACAACTACAACAAGCCCATTCTCTGGAAGACAAACTGGATCAATTAGCCAAAATTCGTACGGAAGAGGGCTATATGGCTGAATGGAGCAAAGAAGACCGCAATTACTTATTCGTTGAAAACCACTGTCCGATCTGTATTGCAGCCTCTCAATGCCAAGGCTTTTGTCAAACTAAAATCAACACTTTCCGGAATGTATTGGGCAGTACCGTATCCATCGAAAGAATAGAACATATCCTGTTAGGTGCCAGAAGATGTGCTTACAGAATCACTCCTCAACCCTCCTCCTAAAAGCGCTCAAAACTATCAACCATACTTATACTATGTCCCCCACAAAACCAGACTTTTCAGAGGATTGGCCTCAACGGATAGGGTTTGCCTCGACAAAGGGGCTGTTCATTCTTTTAAGAGAACGTATTTTGAACACCGTCAAGAGAGCGTACAATTCGACAAAGCCTTATTCACTCCACCTTTGGCAAATGGGCATCTGTTTACTAGCTTTATATACATTAGATAAATAAAAAATCCCGATTATCCAGTACACTACTGTATAGTATATGAAAGCACTCCTCTATTTCTGCCTCTTTTTTAGCGGAACCGTAGTCGCCCAAAACACAAAAGTTCCTTCTTACTATCAAGTGAATAAGGCCCTTTGTAAAAAAATACAAGATCTTGTAACGGAATTAGCCTTGGACCGGGAGTTTCCGGTGGGCGAAGACGGTATGGAACAAATTTCACTGGCAGTCATCCGCATCCCACAAAAGGGACGTCCGCAAATTGCGGGGTTCCGCTATGAAAATTTCATTTACCCTGCTTCTGTGTACAAAATGTATGTGGCAGCCGAAGTGCTCCGGCAAGTGTATGAAGGGAAGTATTCCCTAACAAGTCCTTATATTGTACGCTCTCCTAACGATGTGGATAAAAACAAAGAAATTCCCTTTGATCCCAGGCCGCTGCTCCAAGATGGGGATACCGTAACGATCAACTACCTTTTGGACTTGATGATCACCCGGAGTGATAATTCGGCAGCCAATTGCCTGATTGACCTCGTCCAAAGAAAACCTATCAATGCTCTGATGCACCGCTATCATTGGGAAGGAAGCGAAGTAACCCGGAAATTCCTGAATCGTAAATTTGAAGATGCCGAATATCAAACAATACGGGGAACGGAAACCAGCGCCCTGCATGCGGCTGATTTTATGTATTTGCTTGAAACCAGGCAATTAGTAAACCCTTGGGTAAGCATGCAGATGAAGGCCCTCTTGGCCCGTCAATTGGACAAATCAAAACTGGCTAGCGGCTTCCCGAAAGAAGTGTTGTTCTCTCATAAAACCGGTTGGTTTTCTACCTGGACCCATGATGTAGGCATTGTAGAAGACGGCCAAACTACCTATATCCTCTCTTGCTTTTTACCCTTACCGGAAGAAGAAGCCCGGCCGAAACTCAAGGCATTGGCCAAACGGATACATGCTTTTATGAAGGGTTGAGGGATTGAGGGGATTGAAGGATTGAGGGGTTGAAGAGCAGTCAAAACTTTGCTTTTTGCCTTGTTCCCCGCTTGGTGAAGGAATACACTGGTCTTCTCTTTAAACTTCCCTACTTTTGTAAAAGACAAAGTCTTACAAGAAAAGAAATTACTATGAAATCGATACTCATACTCAATGGCACGCTTGTCAACGAAGGCAAACAAGAACAAAAGGATCTATTGATCAAAGACGGATTTATCTATAAAATTGACCAAGACTTATCAAGTCAAAAAGCAGAAATCACCATCGATGCCGCTGGCAAAATGATCCTTCCGGGTGTCATTGATGACCAGGTGCATTTCCGGGAACCGGGATTAACACATAAAGCAAACATCTACACGGAAGCCAAAGCAGCCGTAGCCGGAGGGGTCACTACCTTTATGGAAATGCCCAATACCGTACCCAATGCCGTAACGGTCGACTTACTGGAAGATAAATATAAAATTGCTTCGAAAAGCTCTTTGGCCAATTACTCCTTTTATATGGGAGCCACCAACGACAATGCCGAAGAATTGTTAAAAATCGATCCTCAACACGTATGTGGGGTGAAAGTTTTTATGGGATCCTCCACCGGTAATATGTTGGTAGACGATGAAAAAGTATTGGAAAAAATCTTTTCCTCGGTAGACATGCTGATTGCTACGCATTGTGAAAAAGACCCGATGATCAAAGAAAATGCGGAAGCCTACCGCAAACAATACGGAGAGGATATTCCGATCAAATACCATCCTTTGATCCGGAGTGCCGAAGCTTGTTATGCCTCTTCTTCACAAGCAGTTGCTCTGGCGAAAAAACACGGAGCACGTTTGCATATTTTACATATCTCCACAGCCAAGGAGACAGCGTTATTTGACAATACATTGCCTTTAGAGCAAAAGAAAATTACTGCCGAAGCTTGTGTCCACCATCTTTGGTTTAGCGATGCCGACTACGATGAGAAAGGCACTTTGATCAAATGGAACCCGGCTGTAAAAACGGCAGCGGACCGTGAAGAAATTTTTCAGGCAGTGTTGGATGGCAGAATTGATGTAATTGCTACCGACCATGCTCCGCATACTTTGGAAGAAAAACAAAATAATTATTTCAAGGCACCTTCCGGCGGACCGTTGATTCAACATTCTTTGTTGGCGATGCTTGATTTCTATCATCAAGGAAAAATTAGTCTGGAAATGATTGTTGAAAAAATGTGTCATAACCCGGCAAGGCTGTTCCAAATTGATCACAGAGGTTTCCTTCGCGAAGGTTATTGGGCAGACCTGGCCCTAGTAGATCTTCAAAAACCCACAGAAGTAACCAGAGAATCACTGCATTACAAATGCGGATGGTCTCCTTTTGAAGGACATACGTTTCAGTCTCGTATCTCACAAGTAATTGTTTCCGGCCACCTGGCCTACTCTTCAGGAAGGTTTGACGAACAAGTGCAAGGAAAAAGACTTCAATTCAAAAGATAATTTTTTCAAAAAAATATTTGGAGAATTAAAATTGCTCGCTATATTTGCACCCACATTCAGACGGCGAATGTAGCTCAGTTGGTTAGAGTAGTGGTTTGTGGTACCATTGGTCGTGGGTTCGAGTCCCATCATTCGCCCTCAAAGCTTTCCAAATACATCTTTTTTGGAATTCCATTCTAAGGGTTTTATCAAGAACTTTCTCTCAGAGAATTTTGATAAAACCCTTATTTTTTTGCCCTGCATATTTTCTTAATAAGACAAACCCGGAGTTTTCTTCAGATACTGATTCCCGTCCAATTGTTTTAGCATAAAATCAGCCACATCTGCCCGGGAAATTTTAAGAGTGAGCCCTTTGGCTTTTGTCCCAAACCCATGTTCATACTTACCGGTACGGTCGCCATCCGTAAAGGCAGCAGGGCGTACAATGGTCCAATCCAATTGGCTTTGCCGGATATACTTTTCTTGAATTTCATGATCTGCGAATGCCTCTTTTAAGAACATTCCAAACATGATATGCTTCCAAAAAAAATTAAGGTTGGCCCAGCTATCGCCCGCCCCCAAAGTTGTTTGACAGATTAACCGTTGCACTTCTAACTGCTCCATGGCCCGGATGATATTCCGCGTACCTTCTGACCGAATCTTCCCTTTTCTTCCTGCTCCCAGCGCACAGAACACCGCTTCCTGCCCACTGATGGCCCGTTTGACAGTGGAAAAGTCCAGGACGTCCCCTTGAAACGTTTTGAGCTTAGGATGCTCTATGGACAACTTAGAAGGATTCCTAAGGAAAGCCGTTACTTCGTATTCCTGTAATAGTGCTTGTTCTACCAACTGTAGTCCAATGCTTCCCGTTGATCCGAAAATAATGAGTTTCATAGTCTTTCTATTTTTTTGAAACAAAGCTAGGCTTGCTACAAATGGTTAAATAGAACAAAACCGACAGGCTGCCTCAAATTGAAGGATTGGAGGGGTGAAGGATTGAAGGAAAAAGGGGGTTATTTTTGAAACTGGAGGGGGGAATAACCGGTAAATTCTTTAAACTCCCGGATAAAGTGCGATTGATCCGCATAGCCGTTGTCAAAAGCGATATCGGAAAGTTTGACAAAATGCTGGTTTTTCAATTGTGTTAAGGCCGCCTGGAAACGACATACCCTCGCATACAATTTAGGGGAAATTCCTACATATTGATTAAACTTCCGCTCAAAACTCCTTTCTGATAATTTAAATTGGTCCTGTAAGTCTTTTAAGGAAATGTTTCCTTTGGTTGCCTGTATTTGCGAGAGAGCTATATGAGTGATTTTGTCCGGTTGTTTGTTAATTTTTTGAATTTGAGCATAGAGAAAAGAAGATAGCACTTCAATTTGCTCAAGGGGTGAACCCGTATTCAACAACTGTTCCGAGGTGTTGACAGAGAGCAAACCTAAATCGAGGCAAGAATCGGTCAGCTCTTTGGCACTAAAACCAAAAATTGACCTCAGGGCATTCGGAAAAAAACTCACGCCCAATATTTTAAAATCGCCTGACATATAAAGCTCCGTACGCTTTACGGTTTGCCCATATATAAAAATTTCCGGCAGCGCTTTATTCTCCTGATCGAAAAAGCTTCCTTTTTCTGCAGATTGAAAAATCAAGCCGGGACAACCATCTACAAGGGGACCAAACTTTTTGGATACAAAGTCTTGATCATTGCTTTCTAAAACCCAAAAATATTGAATATAATTTTTGAGATGTTCAGGTGCTTGTATTTGTTCGGCTTTCATTTTCTCAGAGCATGTTTAAAATAGATGGACCTCCAAACTATTCATAATTTTTCAACTACGTATTGGCTAGTACCATATTCATACACTTCTGTAAATCGAAAAAAGTTTACCCGGCTCCTTCTCAAAAATAAGGTTTTATCCAATATTTATGCATGGAAATGCTATTTAGTAACAAATTGTTTTTGGCATGCATGATCCACCAAGAACACTTATCATCTTTTCCGATTTTTGAAAGCCTCCTTCAAAAAAAATACTTGCCTATTTTCAAAACACAAATTGTACTTTTTAAGGACCGTACAACGTATCATTATCCCACAACAGATTGAAAGCGATGCATATAGCGTAGAAAGAGGTGAATTAACACCTCTTTTTAACCAACAATGAAATTTTACGAAAAAAATAAAACGCACAAAAAATAGCATTTACTTGAATAAAAACAAGAAAAGACTAAGTAGCTTTGGGCAGTTTAATATATAACATAACCCCATCAAGTCAAATGATTACTATCCTTTTCGGCATTTTAAATTTAGTATTGTTTATTGCATTTGTTGTAGGCATGATTAAGCCTCGCCTCTTACTTCAACGATTTGATAGAACCCCTTCACGAATTAAAGTATTTGCCTTATACCTAGTATTCTCTATAGCTAGCGGTTTTCTTAAAACAGCACTAACCAGTGATCAAGAAATTGTAGACAATGCAGTATATCAGGCAAATAACAATTTGGATACCAAAGCATATGAAGATGCCCGCAACAGCCTTTATGGCGTAGAAAAGGACAATAAATACTATCACATTGTTCAAGACATGTTGGTAAAAATAGATAGTACCGAAAAGGCGGATAGTATAGCGGCATATGAAATGAAAATAGCGCACGAAAAAGCGGCATATGAAATGCAAAAGGCCTCTATTAAAGCTCGGTTAATTGATGAAACAGATTCGTTTTTTGAAGGAATTGATTTTTCAGATTATAGAGGTGATTTAGAACTTATAGCGATTGAGCTGGCACTCATCAAAAACTTGAGTGGCCTCATCCAACAGGCCAGAAAGTTTGAAAGTGATACCCTTCAACAATTAGCGAATACACTTAAAAAGAAGGTTTCCCATACGCAAGTTAAAGAGCTTCCTGCCTTAAGAAAAGATTATGCACAAACCCTTAAGAAGGAGCTTTTAGCGCGTAATATTGAGGTATCTTTTGGAGGAAAAGGTACCACAACAATTAATTTTACCGCAGAGCATTTTATAGACGATCAAACCATTACCACATTTCACTCCGAACTAAATGAAATATTGACAAACTTAAGATTTAAACGCGTCACCTATCGTAGGCAAAAAAAAGACAGCGACTACTATTATCTTACACTAGAGGTCCCGTCTGATAAGGAAGTGGTAGAGGAATTATAGAGAAAAAATAGAGGCTGCCCCAAAAACCTGAGCAGCCTCTTTTGTCATTGTATACGTCAAATTGCAACACTTAAAATCACAAAGTAACCTCTATCTTTTGTCAATCATTGACCGGATTCTTTATCAAAAAGCATCTACCGGTTTTCAAAATACATAGTGTATTTCTTAAATGAATAATGCTTTATTTTTCACTGACTCATACCTCACAACATAGAACATGCCTCCGGAGAAATTCCGGGGGCATATTAGTTACCAAAGTATATTCGCAAGTGCTACTTCCGCTTAAATGGTCTTTATTTTTTCAGTAAACCTTCCAATTGTTTTTTCAACTCGGGATTAGAAGGACGCAAGGCATCGGTAGAAATAATATTTCCTTTTTTATCAAATAACAAAAACCGGGGAATGGCATTGATTTCATAGTTCACCGCAATGCCTGACTTAAAAGCTTTGTCGGCAAACAATTGTACTCCCCCCATTTCTTTGTCTTTAATAAATTTCGACCATTTCTGCTTGTCCTTTAATTCGTCCAACGAAATACTGACAAATACAATGTCCTCGCCTTTCAACTCTTCTTCCAATTTTTTCAGATGGGGAATTTCCTTCCGGCAAGGTCCACACCAGGTAGCCCATACATCGATATACACCAGTTTTCCTTTGAAGTCGGAAAATGCCACTTTTTTGCCTTCCGGGTTTTCATAGGAAAAATTAAAACCGGGTTGTCCTACGTTTTTGTGCAATTCTTTTTCGTACTCTGCCAAAAAGCTCTTGCTCTGTTCCGAGGTCAGGTACTGATACAAAGGATCAATCATCGTTTCGTATTCTTCTACCTTAAAGCGCCCTTTGACAATTTGATTGCGTATGTAAACTTCCTTTAATTGTAAATCCGAGATATGGCTGATGGCTTCTTCAATCATTTTGACACGAGGTGTTTTAAATCCTTCCTGCATCATTTGATAGAAGAAATAGTTCTCCATCATAGCATAGCCATTACCAAGCAATAGTAGGTCAGGGTCGCTAAATTTCACTTCTTTTTTCCACTCCTTGAATACCTGAGGCCGGTTATCTTTTTCGGGATGGGCCGATCGCGGCAAACGAAAAAACGTATAAGCTTGTTGCTCCAAATCGATTTGGGCCGCCAGTTTTATCAGTTTGTTAAAGCGTTCATCTTTGGTTTTGACTGAAGCGATAAATTTCTCCGTAGCCGATACAGCTTCCTTTTCCAGATAAGGGAAAAAGTCCTTGTAAGTAGCCGACCCACCCAATTGATTATACTTGTTCATTTTGAAATACAGCTCGTTGGCTTGCTGAACGATCAAGTTATGTCCAATCTTTTTTCCTTGGAGGCGGTAACTTTCTTTACTGACTTGAATGTCAAAATTTAAACCTGGCTCCAGGTAAAAGCGAATCAGCTGCCCACCTTTACGGGACACTCGTTGCCCATAGTCCAGATAATAAAAACCGGGAGCATCGATAGGTACATGGAAACCAAAATCTCCATTTGCTCCTATGTCAGTAGTGGCAAATACTTGCTCCTCCCCTTGGTATACATATTTCAATTCTACCTTGGCATTTACCTCAAAATCAAACTTCCCTTTGATCAGGGTAAAATTCGATTTTTCAGCGGCAATTGCCCAATGTTGAAAAAGCACGGCACTTAATAAAAGCCAAATTTTCAAAGTCTTCATTTACTACGTAAATTTTGATTGTTTAACATATAGAGACCAGATCATTGAGTCTTCTTGAGAAGACATTCCTTGATTCTCCCACTCAGGGGCTTAGGTCAGCCCGGATTACACTCTCACCACGGCTGACGAATATGACAAGCTCTTGGGCTTGTTGTTTTTTAAGAATTATATGATTTTCAGGAAGAATCAGCTCTTCGCCCGAGTAGTCATTGATTTTCACCACTACATCGCCTCTTCGCAGGCCAGCAGTAGCAGCCTTCGAGCCTTGAACCAGCCCTTTTATTTTTAGCTCCTCACCTTCCACTCCCATGATCGCACCCTTCAACGTGACATCAAAGGGTTGATCAAAGGCAGTGTTAGGTTCCATGAATACCACTTGCTCTGCCAGGTTGAAAGTAAAATTGAATTTGCGGATCACTTCAATACCCATCGATCCATCGCTCTCAGTCCAACGTTTTCCTCCTTCGCCATTGCTTTGTAAAGCGGTGCTCAGGTAGTCAAAACCGTACGATCCCAATTGAAAGCGGGCCAAATCACCCATAGAAATTTTGGTAGCCAGCCCAAAACTATAGTTAGTAGAACTGTAATCAACTTCAAACCCTTGCAACAAGGCATTTTCTTCCACAAAGGGACCAAACAGGATGGCATTATACCCTGCCCCGGTATCAAACGTCAACTTGGCAGGGATTTCTCTTCCATTCTTAAAAACCAAATGAGTGAGCACTTCAGGATTTCCGGTAGAATAATCCACCGGTAAGGCTGACCCATCTCCCTCGTACCGGTACGATCCGAAATTGTATAACCGGATCATCTGTTGGTCAAAATCCACTTGGGTTACAAAATTCCTTAGAAAGTTTCCTCCGAACAATCCGTCATACCCTCCTCTCACTTGCGGAAACACCACCAAATTTTGATTGGGTAAACTGAGTGTATCGATACGCAAGGTATTTCCTTTGGACAGGGCCACTTCAGAGGTTCCCCCCACCACACTTGCCTCTTTATTCCCGGAGATTTCTACTCCTACACGGTCAGCGGCTTCCTGGGACAAAGCCATTCCATCGGCTCCCGTATCAAAAAGCATAATCAATTTTTCCGGGGAATCATTTAATTGTATTTCAAACATGATATGACCGTCTACCATTTTGAATGGAAATTCAATCAACAGTTTGTTCTCTTCATAGCGGCTCAAACGGTACAGGTTATCAAACAAATCGGCATACAAAAGTTGATACTCCTTGTTTAAAAGAATAGAAGAAATAAAAGGCTTTTGTTCTTGAAAGAAATATTTCACCTGGACCCGGATGTTCTCTTCTTGGTTTTCTACTTTGTGTAGCTGCAAAGAATCCAGAGCGTAGTATTTTTCCAAAATGCCCTTCAACAGGTTGTCTGTCATAGGCCTTTGGTACACGGCAATGCTAAACTTCCCGGCCAACAAGCCTTGTATTTGGGCAAAATCCCGTTGAATAAAAGCTTGTTTGTACTGTTCCACTGCTTGTTGCACACCTGGTGCTGGTTGGGCGCTCAAAAAGCCAAAATGGATAATTAAAAGCAAAAAAGGTGTTAGAATTTTCATTAAGTTTATCAGGTTAATGGGCTTAAAAACAGAGCGCCCTCCAGACCAAGTAAATCAGCCTGACAGGCCAATATCAATCTAAAGTAAAAGGTTTAGGATTCGTTGCTTTTTTCGGTGTAAAACCTTGTAGGGCTTGATTGCGTATGGCAGCCTGTAGTACCAACATATCGTCCTCTTTCAAGGTGATATTTTTCTTTGCATTCAGTGCCGTTTCGGTAAAGGCTTCCGCTTGGTTGTATTTTTTCAAATACAACTGAATCAAAGCCGCTTTATAATAATCGGAAGCGTCTGTAAAATTTTGTTCATTTTGAGAATACACCTTAGCCAAACGTTTCAAAGTAGGGGTATCCTCTTTCGCATCAAGAACTACCTGAGCCAAGGCGTTACTTTTATCTTGCCAATCAAAACCCTCACTCTCCAACTTATCCATATACCACTCCGCATTTTTGCTGGCCAGGTAAAACGTTTCCATCCAACGGTCGGCAAACTTATGCCACTCTTCTTGGGTAAATACGGGTTTTGCTTTGTTTAATGCCTGTTCAAAAGCCTCCGCTTGGTTGTTTTCCCCCAACTTGCCTGCTTGATAAGCCAAGATGCGAGATACCTTGTTCCGCGTTTGCGAACGGCTGTATTTTTGTGCCAGCTGCTGTGCATGCTCCAAATAAAAATCCAGGTACTTTTCCGGTACGCCCATGGTGGACATCACCAGGTACGGGAGCTCATCAGTAAGGTCTTTTTGCCCCTCGAGAAAGGACACAATTGTCTCTGAAGAAATCTTTTGTTTCCGATCCAAATAGAAGGTTTTATAAAACTCCGGGAAATCACGATCAAGTGCAGATGAATATTCTTTTAACTCTTCTTTCCGATGATTTTTCACCCCTTGTAACAAGGCTGCAAACTTGTCTGCTCCATAGTACCCGGAGACTATATCAATGACTTTTAAATCAGGGGATAAAAACACAAAAGTCGGAAAACCACCCACTCCATATCGCATACACAATTCTTTGCCTACTTCTTCTTTGAGTATATCGGTTTTAAAACTGACAAAATGTTCGTTCAGAAGGCTATACACCTTTTCATTTGTAAAAACATTCTTGTCCATTTTGGCACAAGGCATGCACCCTGTGAAATAGATGTCGATAAAGATATTCTTGTTTTCTTTTTTGGCTTGTTCGGTGGCTGCCACCCAGCCCTCTTTTGCAAATTGCACCTGTGCCTTTCCTCCCAATGACACTAGAAACAGAAGGATAGTCCACAGATATTTGTTAAGGTAGTTCATCCATATAGTTTTTTATGTTCCAATTGATATTTACGCATCCCAAAGCCTCGATTCCTTTGACAAACCGGTACAATTCATCCTTGTACCTGCTGAGAACCGGCTACTATTTATGGTTTGTTTTTAAGAAAAAAGCTCCCTCCCACAACGAGAGGGAACCTAATCAAACGAGTGTAAGATAATCTAAACCTTTTTTTTCTTAACGTTCACGATATGCCACATCCACTACTTTGGCCAAGCCTTCGTGAGATTCATACAACTCCAAAGGACCGTTCACCGGCATGACGGAAAACAATTCCATTTTGCCGCTTTTGCCTGTTTCTCCAGCGGGATCGTAACTACAAACAATGAGTTTGGTATTATCCGTTTTCGAACCGTTAAATTTCAAACAAGTAATTTCACTGGAGCCATAGTCCAACATCAATTTACTTTGCTTCAAAGAGAAATCGTATTCGTACACTTTGCTACCCACATTGTAAAAGATATACCCGAACACAGGATCAATGGCAAAGTTTTCAGCCTGGTCGATATCGGTAGCCGGCATTTCGTTGTAGTAGGTTTGCTTTGCCGTACCCTCAGTCACCCGGCCTAAGTAATGTTTCCCGGAATCGGTATCTTTTAAAATAGCAAACACCTCCCCTGAGTTAAAATCAGAGCGAATCATGTACACCAAATCTTTACCTGTATTGAAATCAAATTTTTCCCCTTCAGGCATCAAGGTACAGTTCGTTGCATTAAAATTAAATTGTACAAACCGCTTGTTGGTATTATCATACAGTATAGAGTTGCCATAACCACCTTCCCCTACAAATGGGGCTACTTCGAAAGGCTCCTCTTCTCCTTGCACAATGTTAATAGGTACCCCATAAAACACTTGCATCACTCTTAAATAAAAGTACATATTGCCTTCAGAATACACAAAACAAGAAAAAGAACTGTTATTTTGCATATACTCGGCAAGGATAGTAGGACTTGGTTTGCTAATAAACTCATAAGACAAATGTTGAGTCGTAGACCAACCGAACGTTTCAGGGTCAATTTTAGTAGTCCCATTCCCAGTAGTAGAAACATAAATCCCATACTGGTTAGGGTCATAATGATAGGTATAAACTCCCTTGGGTTTTCCTGTAAGTTCCAGAGAAGAATGGGTAAAGCCCAATACATCTTTGATTAAAGAATCTTTATCATTAATCAATGAAATCATATCCAAACGGGCTTCTCCTGCTACATCATTCAGGACTAGCCAACCTTCGAATATATTGCTTTTGACATTAAAGTCACAGGTCTGTTGCCATTGTATTCCGGATTGTTTATCCAACACTCTATAGTAGAGCGTGTATTTTCCGGGTGTTAACGACACAAGAATGTTAAGATCTTTTTCTGTACTAAGATCTTTTTTCTTTTCAGCGGGTAGTACTCCAGCCTTGTTGATCACAAACCACTCATAATCATAATTCTGATCCTCACCTCCCGGATCTAAAGTAAATGTCAAATTAGGCGAAAGCTGAAACGAGTCACTAAAAAACACATTATATTCTTCACTTATTCCCTCTATTGCAATTTCATTAATCGGAGAATAGTCGTAATTTCCCAAGTCTTCATAACAAGCGCTCATTCCCAAACAGACAGTTGAAATGAGTATGAATCGATAAAGTATATTTCCAAACATTGCGTTTTCTCATTTAGAATTAAATAATTATTGCACTCCCAACCCCATAATCATTTCGGACCCATCCTCTTCATAAATTATATTTCCTGCTACTTTTTGTTCGTTCAAATAGCGTTGCATAAAAACCCCGTAAAACTTCATCAATCCGATAGCAATTTTTCTACCTTCAAAATCGGTCGGTTTTATACCCAATAAATCCACCATTAAGAATAGTTTTTTAGCGGTAAACTCGCCTAAGTAATAAGAAAACCAATCCGGTGGGGTATTTAAAATATCGTCTATGCTTATTTGGAACGTTGTATGTTGAATGATTTCACCGGTACTTTTATTAATGACTTTATCAATCATTTCAGCACTAAAATGTTCATTACTTTCCAAACCTAAGACCAATACCACTTTAGTCGACTCTAACTCCTCCGCCCGGAGGAAAGTAATCGGTAAATAATGGATGTTTGAATTCGCTGGAATCACGGTACTCTCAGGCAAAGTAAAATGCATCCCCTCTATGGCTGTAGATTCATCCAACACCGCAATTTTATATGGCCGGTCCTCTGTAACAGGCACACCATGTATCCTGATGGGGAGAAATACAACCGAATCTCTTTTTTCTTGAGGTTTGAGTGCAAATGAAACTCCCGTACTGTCAAACACTTCGCCGTTGTTGAGAGATACATCACGGAATATGGAATAGGAAAAATAAATATTGGATTTTCCACTATAGGTATCAATTTCATCTTGCTCACAAGCCATTAAAGCTGTTGTCAACAAGCATAATAGCAGTATATTTTTAATACTCTGTTTCATCGTCTTTAAATTTCCGATTTACAAAATAGGTTTAACGGTAGCGGGTTTCTGACTCAGGCATAGGCAATACATAGGTATCAGCACTCATGTTGTAGTAACTATATCCTGAAGTAGAAGAGCCATTAAGTATTCTGCTCACATTTTTTCGCTTGTAATAAAAGAAAAGTTGCCCTTCACCAAAAAACTCTTTGGTATACTCTTTTTGGAGTTCTGACTCCAAATTAGCCGTACTTTCAAGGTCTGTCAACCCTCTGTGATAGCGGACTGTATTGAGGTAATCAATATTTTGCTCACATTCCGCCACGATATAATACATCTCGGACATCTTAATCAGAGGTTGTAAAAAACGGAATGGAATTTCTTTATCTAAGATATCTTCGTACTTAAAAAAAGTGCGGAAATTTTTCCCTCCCGTAACCGGGATTTTCCAGCAAGAATTGTATCGATAGTCGTTTTCGTTATTCTCAAAAGCAGCTTCAATTCGCGGCAGATTTGGCGCCAGAATCTCTGAATCCCGTAATTCACTGGAAAAGTATTTTTTATGAGTGGTATACAGCTCCATGTTTTGGACACCGAAAATCACTTCGTTGGAAAATACACGATCAGGATTTCCTCCTGCTGAAATGATTGCTTCGGGCTCTGTCCATGGAAACCACTGACTGGCTTGCTCTATCACCCCGTTTGCGGCAGCCAAGGCTTTTTCTTTATTCCCGGCATACAAATGAATTCGGGCCTCCAGCGCTTTTACAGCATAATAATTCAGCCGCAAATGCCGGTTTCGGTAGAAATCAAACCCATCATTCACAGGCTGCTCGTTCATAGTACCTGATTCAATCACCGGATCATTCACCAGCAGTTGCTCCGCCAGACTCAAGTCTTGAATCAGGTGAGCATATACCTGTTCGGCTGTTAACACTTCTTCTAATTCTGCCTTCGCCATGGTATAGTAGGGAATGGCTTTCGCAGTTGAACCTTCGCTATAAACCGGCCCAAACAATCGCAATAGATCGAAATGTAAAAAAGCGCGTAAACCGTATGCCTCGCCTTTTAAAATATTCCGTTTGCTTTCGGTGAGAATACTTCCATACCTATCCAGGTTTTCGATAAATTTATTTACACTTACTATCGTAGTATATCCGCCAGACCACATCTCATTAAAGCTTTCCTTTACCTTTTCTTCTCCATAAGCATACCGCCCGCAATCGTACCAAGAATGCGTTGTGCTCATCACATTATAGCGTTGAGCCAAGAATTCCACGGTACTGATTGTCAAATTGCCTCCATACAGTAGCTCACTGGTCATGTCCATATAGATACCATTCAGTACACTATTGATACCTTGTTCGCTACTGAACAGTTGAGACTCAAGAAATTTATCTTCCGGTTCTACATCTAAGTAATCACTGCAAGAGGTCAACACACCTATTCCCAATGTTATCAAGAATATCTTTATAATATTTTTTTTCATAATGAAGATCAGGTTAGAAGGTTGCATTAATACTCAAAGAAACCGCTCTGGAAAAGGGGTAACTAATTCCTCTTTCGGCTATTACAGAGGATTCATGAAAGATATCATTCATGTAGACATTCACACGAAGAGCCTTCACTCCCAGGCGTTTCACCCAGCCATGGTTTGTTAGTTGATATCCGATATTAATTGATTCCCCTATCAGGGTATTTTCTTTTTGCACAAAACGAGAGGAAATAGGCGTTTCAGTCGTCAAAGAGATGGCTTTAAACTGGGCAATATCTCCAGGGTTTTGCCATCGGTCGTACAGGGCTCTACGGTCCTGATTCAAGGCAACATTCTCTCTACTGATATTTTCCACTTTGTTATAAAGAGGCTGATTGAACAGATCGCCACCATACCGGAACCTGAGGTTGACTCCTAAGGTAAAACTTTTGTATGTTAAATTACTGCTGATCACTCCTTCTACCTCCGGACGTGTATTTCCAACTACCGTAACATCACTAGGATCGTACTCAAAGGTTGCTTGTCCGTCTGCCCGAAGGAATACTTCACGACCCGTTCCCGGATCAATACCCATGGATTTCACCGCCCAGATATCGTCCGGGCTATACCCATCTTTGAACCTTAGTAACGACTGGCTAATTTCCTGATCTTTATTTAAGCCTTCCAGTTTGTTATTAAACCCTCCATATTCACTTTTGATAGAACTTGCATTTAAGCCTAATGTCCAAATAATTCGCTTTTCCAATTGATAAATTGGTGAGACCCGGATAATGGCTTCCACTCCTTTCACATCCATAAAACCTGCATTGGTAGAATACCCTGATACCCCTGTAGAAGAAGGTAAATCCAGAACAATTACAAGAGGGTCTGTTTTTTTCTGATAGGCGTTTAAAGTAGCACTTACCCTTCTATTAAAAATGGCAATATCTGCACCTATACTGGTGGTAACCGTATTTTGCCACTCCAAATCGGGATTTGCCAACGTACTTAAATATGTTCCTTGTCCGAAGATATTGGACGATTGGTCATAACTATACACAGAGACAGAAGACACACTGCCAAAATTTTGATTTCCGGTAGAACCTATGTTTGCCCGAAGTTTTAACAAGTCCACTCCTTCTAACTCAAACTCGTTATGCAAGTTCCACCCGGCCCCTACAGCCCAGAAAGAAAAGTATTTTTTATTTGAACCAAAGGCCGTAGAGCCATCCAGGCGATAAGTTGCATCAAACAAAAACCGTTGATCATACACATAGTTCACACTGGCTAACAGATTGTTTCTTCTATACAAACTCCTGGCAGTACCCGGTGAAGCGTTCGGTTGGTAATTATAAGCAAATGCAGGGTTGCCATTTGTTCCATTGGGAAACCCCACAGCAATAACCGTCAGGCGTTCATTGCTATTTTCTTCGATATCCGCTCTGAGGTTTGCGGTAAACTGATGCTTCTCGGCAAAAATTCTCGCATAACTCAACGTTACATTCGCCCGATAGCTAAACTTTTCGGTTCTGATATTTCCATATTGCCCTCTTTCCAAAACATCCACATCATCATATTGGGTGCGCTCCGGAGGAGAAAACGTCTCTTGGGTTGTCACTGATTTATTTAACTGAAGCCCTCCTTGTACCCGGATGTGATTACTTGGTTTCCATTCGGCCTGCAAATTATTTTGCACATTAAAAGACTGCGTATTGTTCTTATTCTTCAGAGAGGCATTGTACAATGGGTTGGGAACGTAGTAGTGTTCGGCACCGCTCACATTTGCATACTCCAAATACCGGTCAAGTCCTCCTTCTGCATTGCGCTTTTTAAAATAAGGATTTGCCCGGGCAAAATCTGCAAAAGAACCATAAGGAGATTCGTCAGCATCCGAACCACTGACATAGAGCTTATTATAAAATTTTACTTTATTTTTTCGATAGATTAAATCAACGTTTCCTCCCCACGTTTCACGTCCGGAGCCTTTCATTACCCCCGAAACATCCCGGTAGTTCAAACCAATCCCATATTGAATGGCATTTTCCCCTCCGTTCAAATACAAAGAATGCCCATTTGTAAATCCGGTTTGCAAAGGTTCGTGCAACCAATAAGTATCCACTCCTTCCCGAACAAGCTTTAGCCGGGAGAAATACAACTCATCCAATTCCAATTGATAAGCAGGATCAATACTATAATAAGTATATTTCCCGGATAATCTTTCAAACTCCAGTTTTTCGGCGGCATTCATCAAGTTATAGTCACTCAAATCCGGAGCTTCTACTCGAAAATCGGCCGTATAATTTATGTCCATCTTGCCTGGCTCAGGTCTTTTCGTTTCAATCACAATCACCCCGTTTGCGGCTTTGGCTCCATACAAGGCCGTGGATGAGGCATCTTTTAGAATGGTAATAGAAGCCACCCGGTTCATATCCAGGTCTACGATTGTTCTCAGATCCGTTTCAAACCCATCCAAGATAAACAATGGTTGATTGGGGTCCGCACCAAACTCATCCCTTAGCGATGCTGAAGCAACACTGGTTTTCCCCCGGACTTCTATGTTGGGCAATACATTTGGGTTGGAACCAAACTCCGTATTTTCCAATACGGCCATGGAGGGGTCCAAAGACTTCAAACTTTGAATCACATTCTGATTCCCCAATTGTTTCAAGTCTGTTCCAGAAAAAGTTCTCACAGCCCCGGTAAAGCTTTCTTTGTTTCGCTCCACTACCCCGGTAATGACGACTTCTTCCAACTCACTTACATCGGCTTGCATAGCAATGGTAAGATTGGTTTTGCCGGCTACGGTTACTTCTTGGGTCTTGTAACCGATAAAGCTGATGATTAACGATGCACTTTTCGGAACAATGAGCTTGAAATTACCATTGATATCCGTAATAGTCCCTTTACCGGAACCTTTTACAATGATACTGGCACCGGGAAGTGGTAAACCGTTCTCATCTTGAATATGCCCTGTAAGGGTAATATCTTGCTTTGGAGAGGAGAGCTTCTGACTGGGGCTTATCAATACAATATTATCTTTGTTGATCTTTACATTGTATTGTTCGCCCACCAATGTACTGACAATTTGCAATAAATCAGTATTTTCAAACTTCACCAGTACCTTGCGGTTCACATCCAGTTCGTCATCACTGTAAAAAAAGTCCACCTGAGCTTCCTTTTTCAAAACTTTCAGTGCTTTGAGCAAAGTGACTTCACCCAAGTTCAGTGTCAGTCGCTGTGAATATCCGAAAGAGGTGATGCTAAAAAAGCTCACTAAAAATAATATCAGTGACTTTTTAGCCATCCATAAAAGGAGTTTTCGGGAATTGTTGAATACTGTTGTCGTAGTAGATTTTTTCTTCATAGATTTACATCAGTTACAAGTTGACGGATACAATTTGGACATAGAAATCCCATTGGCTTACTCATCCGGATACTGTTCGCATCGTTGTCCGGGTTTCAACCTCAGGCAGTGTTAGTAATGTAATTAGTTAGTCAAAAGGCGGCATTCAATTGATGTTCTTATTTTTCTGACTTTTTCAGTGTTTTTTTCGAAGAGATGATCAGTTGTTGATCTCTCATTTCAAATGTCACATTAGTGGTTGATTCAATAATATTCAATAAATACCCTAAGGAATGCTTTTTTAAGACCACTCCGGTGAAGGTCTTGTTTTTGATTGCCGAATCCATATACTTCGCCTCAAACCGGTACCAGCGCCCTAACTTGGTGATGATATTTCCCAACTTCTCTCTCTCAAAATAAAATTTCCCGTCTTTCCAGGAGGTATAGATATCCGTATCGACTTCATGTACCTCAATACTCTTTTGCGCTCTGTTATACACCCCCCTTTTTCCCGGTAATAAATCAACTCTTCCACCAAGCATATTGCTCGACATTGCTACATGTCCTTCTACCAAAGTAGTGGCTACTTCCCGGTCGTTGGCATAAGCTGATACGTTAAAAGAAGTACCCAACACGGCCACATCAACTTCCCGGGTATTGACAACAAATTGTTTGTGGTCTTTTACTACTTCAAAATAGGCCTCCCCTTCTAATTCTACCATCCTTTTCTCACCAACAAAGCGAGTAGGATATTTTAAGGTAGAGGCTGAATTTAACCAAACCTTTGTGCCGTCCGGCAATTGCAGTTGATACTCTCCTCCTATAGGCACAAACAGTGTATTATAACTGACCTCTACGGTACCAGACGAACTTCCTTCTTCTACAGACTCATAGGTCAACTGGTTATTTTTATTAATGGCCTTCACCCCATTATGCTGCACAATTTGTTGATCGGTATTTTCAAGATTCACCCTTTCCCCGTTAGGCAAGATGAGCACCGCCTGTTTTGATCCCGGCTGTACGTCTCCCAAAGCAGTAATCATAGTTGCAGCTTTCTTCTCTGTCCATAGCCTCTTCCCTACATATGTTCCTAAGGCAATTAAAAAGAGCACCGCCACATACTTTATCCACTGAGCATACAACCGCTGTACTTTTCCGGTTTTCGTTTCTTTTACCTTCTTCGTTAGTTGAGTTTGTACTTGCAACCAATCGGCATTTACATCGACTTTATCCAGAAAGTGTTGCCGGCTTTCCAGATTTTTTTTGTCTTTGACCTGCTCAAATAGCTGTTGGTACGCGTCAATTTCCAGCCAATGTTTCAGAGTTTGCTCTTCTTCTTCGGAAAGCGTATCCATTAAGTACTTGGCAAATAATGAGGGTAATATATCAGTGTCCTTTTCTCGCATCTTAGTGTTACGTTCATATTAAAAACACATGAACATTCAAAGAGGATGAATGCGAATACTTATTTTTTTATCGGGATCATCTTTGAGGGATGAAAAGCTTTTGAGAATCAATCGATTGCAAAAGTATAAAAAAGTATTTTTTTTTAAGAGAAAAGCTTCATTAATAGCAGTATATAAGCATAGTTATAATCTTTCAATAATTTCCGGAGTTCTTTCAGCGCATTGTACTTTAAGGTTTTTACCGTATTCACAGAGATATCCAATTCTTTGGCAATTTCGGTATTTTTCAAACCTTTCAAATTCAGTTTGATGATTTCCGCACTTCTCGGAGGGAGTTGCTGGATGGCAGCATTCAACAAGCGGTAGGATTCTTCTTCGATTTCAACATTGCGGGCAAAGAGCTCTGACTCCTTTTCGATTTGCTGATGGTGGATAGACCTGATTTTACGATCGCGAAGGTAATTGAGACTGGCATTTCTTACCATGGTGTAAAGGAAGGCTTTGATGGAAGAAACCTCCTGATATTCTGTCCTTTTTTCCCATAACTTCACAAACACGCCCTGTGCAATATCTTTTGCCACCCCTTCGTCTTCCACATATTTCAAGGCTACCATACACATAGAAGGGTAGAACATCTTGAAAACCTCTTCAAAATTGGAATACTTCTCTTTTACCTCCGTATGTACAACGAATTCTTTATTTTGGTTTTTGTTAGCCATTCCCTATAAACTTATGCTCATTCAGCTTAAGTAAAAAGGTATTTTCTTCTAATACCCTGTTGTGTCTGTTAATTCATAACAACCTATGTTTTAAAGTTACCCGAAAGCACCTTGAGCCCATGGTTGAATAACTTATACATCAAAAAGTAAAAATAAAGTTAAAATTTTCAAAACGAAGTGCTTTGGGATGACAAATCCACTCTCATGAATCAAAGAATCCGAAAATATCTGTACAGAGATGAAAAATAGTACAAGTAAACAAGGTATTCATATTTGGCAGGCTTTCGGTAACTAGAGGGAAACAGGCCAAAGTTTGAACTCACAAAGCCAAGGCATATCCATCAATAAACCTTGTCAAAGTACCGGACTTACCGATACATTGGATAAAACAACTACTTTCACCCCCCTATTTCCCTTGCTCTCCTCAAAAGGTTACTCTATGAGTTATTATTGAATACCGCAAGCGATATCTACCAGTGAACAGACTATAACCCACATCCTTTGTGGCCTGATACCAATTCTATTAACTGATGGAGTGGTTAAGGATTTAAAAACTAACCGAAGCTAAAAAATAAGAGAGCCTCCCAAGCAAATTGTCCGGGAGGCTCTCTGTTCACTTATCAAAGTCATTTAGTGCACGCGGAAGGACTCGAACCCTCAACCCTCAGAGCCGAAATCTGATATTCTATCCAATTGAACTACGCGTGCAGTTCGGTGTGCAAAAGTAGATAAAAATTTATTTTAAAAAAATTTTTCTTTCTTTGCTTCTTAAAAGAAAGCACTATGAAAAAAATAGGTCTTATTTCTGACACCCATAGTTACCTGGATCCTAGTGTATTAAAGTACTTTCGAGAATGCGATGAAGTATGGCATGCCGGAGATATCGGGGAGCTCACAGTCACCCGACAGATTGAAGAAGTCACGACTCTTAGGGCTGTCTATGGCAATATTGACGATACGGAAGCCCGGGCAACTTATCCGGAAAATCAAATTTTTGAATGTGAAGGCCTTAAAGTATGGATGACACATATTGGCGGCTACCCTCCCCGGTATACTACCAAGCTCAAAAAACAACTCGATGAAATCAAACCCGGATTATTTATATGCGGCCATTCGCATATTTTGAAAGCCATTCCGGACAAATCCAGACACTTATTGCATTTGAACCCGGGCGCAGCCGGCAAACATGGATTTCATAAAGTGCGCACGATCATGTTGTTTGAGATAGAAAAAGGGAAAATCCAAAACCTCCGGGTAGTAGAACTTGGCCCCAGGGCATAAAAAAATGCAACGATTGATTTTCGCTGCATCTTCTGTTTTTGGAGTAAGTAGCATTGTACTTATCCAACAATACCGGTGCTAAGAAGCTTACTTGTTCTCTTCAAAAGATTTTTTGATCGCTTCGATATCTACTTTTTTTATCACAGGTTGAAAATTCTGGCGTTTTATAGTCTTTTGTTTCGCGACAGCCCGCATCCGGTTTTTTAAAGATTTTCTAATTAATCTTGTTGAAGCCATTTTCTCAATTGTTTTTTTAATTTACGAACCGCAAAGGTAGGTTTTCCCAACATAAATTAAAATTATTTTCTCAGTTTCTTCGTCCCTTGCCTTCATCCGTCCTCCCTGGGATATTCATTGGAGAACGATCTTTCAACATTTACAAAATCTATTTACTTGAAAATCAACACAGACTTGTTTTAAATTAGCCGGTCAAATTTGAAATTTGCTATTTTCATCTGTAATTTGCCTCGAGGGCTTAGACAAAACCCAAAATTACCTAAAATAGAGGTACCTCCCCAAGGTCATCTCTTATTAACAAGGTAGTTTTCAGAAATACAAGTTCTACAGTAGATAAAGAAAAATGAATAAATTAAAGTATTCCAGATTAGACAGTGAACGATTTGGTTTAGTCATCCACCGGGCAAAACTGGATGAAATCGATGCAAAGGAAATAGTCGAACAAATCATTGAACACAAGATTGATACGGCTATTTTACGTATCCCGACCCAGCAACTTTCTTTTGTCCATAAGTTGGATAAACTGGCACTGCCCAACAGGATTACGGACACATTGGCCTACTACCACTTTGACCTGGAAAAGTATGAGAAAAAAGAGCTGATCAATCAGGATTTGGAGTTTAAAGTCGCTACTCCCAACGATCATGAAATCATCAATCAGATTGTCAGAGAGACCTTCGGTCAGTACGTAAACCACTACCGGATGAATCCTATTTTTGACAATGAGGCGGTGACGGAAGGGTATATGGACTGGATGCGCAGTTATGCGGAAGGAAATGAGGACCGGGTGTGTTGGTTGGTTTACCAGGCAGGAGAACTGGTAGGATTCGGCACGTTTAATTTCCAAATAGAAGAAAAGGTAAAGGGCATTTTGTACGGAGTAAAACCCAATAAGCGGGGAAAAGGGATTTTTAAGGATATAATGACCTATGCCAAAAACTATGCAAAGGACCGGGGCCGGAGCTATATGCGGGCAACTACCCAAATCGAAAATATACATGTACAAAAAGCCTGGACAAAGGAAGGATTTGAGTTACATCATACCGAAAACACCATCCATATCAATGCCCTGTTGTCCAAATCGGTATTTGATACATTCACAGTGCCTTTGGTACTAAAGCAGGAAGAGGCCAGCAGTAAAAAAGTATCCAACCGCTATATTCTGAAGCAAATCAATTATCACTTTGATTTCAGCCAAAATATTCTCACACAAAACCATCGCTTTGTCAATTTAAAACAGATGGCGTTTGAAAAGCCGTACACCCTTCATTTTTCTTTTCCGATTGGCAGCACCGGCTTACTTCAGGTAAAAGATGAAGAAGGAAATACCTATATGTTGGTTTATTTTGACCTGAAACATTTTTTGGCATAAACCCGGTTTGGGGAGTAAAAGGCAGACTGCCACTGACTGTCTGCCTTTATTCCCGGCAAGCCTTTCGATAGTATGGCTTTTTACAAAGCAGACAACCTACCCAAGCCTTTGGCTTATCTTTTGTACACATTGTTTTATTAGGAGCATTCCCTATTTTTTTTAAAATAATTTTGTTAAATTTTGTAATAATAAAATTAAGTTCTGACTAGAAATTTTTTCTACTTTTCCACCAGACTGTAATTCCAGATCCTATGTCTGCAAACTCTCAAACAACTAACCCTGAATCTAATAGCGCTAAAAGGAAAGTTTTACTTTTTCTAATAATAGGCTTGCTGTTCATACTTGTCGGTACGGTTATTTTTCTTTTCTTTCGTCAAAGTAGCCGTACCTCCGAACAACAATTAATTAGTGACTATGTACTGGCCCGCACCTCTCAAAGTATTCCCGACCAACTTCAACCCGGTAAAACCTACCAAGCTGCCATCTACGTGCCTATCCTGGAGCCTTCGGTAATGGAACTGGCCATGCAAAGTGTACATCACGACAATGACAGCCTGGAAACCCGGAAGGAAGAAACCATTCAAGAGTTGCAAGGTAATGTATCTGCGGTAGTAAAGCGCTTGAAAAGCCTGCAAAATAAGATACAACAAGCCCACCCTACGTATTTGGAATTAAAAGCATCTGTAGAAGCGGCCAATCAAAAGAAATTACAAAATGCGAACCCTGAGGTTGTACGACAATTCAAACGGGTGATCAATGCCAATAAGCGTTACGAGCAGAATTTTAATTTTTTACAAGAATTGCTGAGCAAGTCTATTGCTTATTTTGAAAGTTGGGCGGAGAATCCCAAACAAGAAAAGCCTCAGGAGAACTTCCCCGAACTCTTCCGGAATAATGAGCGGGAGTTTTCGCAGGTCAACCAGCGCATTGCCAAACGGTTATATTTATTTGAATACATTTATAACCAAAAAAGACATGAACTCAAAAACGATGAAATGGCCACCAAAGAGCTGGATGACTTTTATATAGAATTACAGGATTTTATGTATGATAAGGTGATTTTAAATGATGCCAACAAATACATACAACGCATTATCAGCCCTCACTTACCGGGCATCATTGAAGAAACGGAGAGTACCATTTCTCAAATTGACCTGCTCTATGAAATTGATGATTACCAAAGGAAAGGCAATATTTCTTTACAAAAACTAGAAGAAGAACTACAGGCTCTTAATGCCTTTTATGAAGCATCCGGCCTGACTTTCAACTCTCCTCTTACCATAGAGGCGCTTTCTTCACAAGATAACCCTCTCACACTAGTCACGGAGAATGCTTCTCAAATGGAAAGGGTGAATGCAAAGTATAAGCTCAAGGTACAAATAACAGCTCAAAACAGTGGCCACCATGAAGCCCCTTTGCGTTTATCCGGCTTGTTCAACAAGGGCAAGAAAGAAATCAAATTTGCCGATAAGCTGATCAAAACCGTTACGGTAGAATAAAAAAACCTTCCAGGTTTTGAAGGTTTAAAGAAGCCCAACTGTTTGGGTTAGCCAGCTTGGTAAATTATTTTTTTATCAGTTTTAAAATAAGAATTTTCTTGGCTGTTTCTACTCTTAAAAAGTATAACCCTTCGGGCAAATTTTCAAAGACTGTACTTTGTTGTACTTGCTGAAAAATAAGGGGAGGTAGTTGGCGCTGAGAGATATTTTTGCCTGTCTGATTGTACAATTTCAGGCATATGGGTAATTCCTCAGGGTTCTTCACTTCCAAGGTAGGTGGACCTGTAAACGGGTTGGGGTATAACCTGACGCCAAATTGCTGCCCGGGTACTACAGTAGCCACCACTACTTTACTGAAGGTCATTTTCCCATCAAAATCCAGCTGCTTTAAGCGATAATATGCGGTTCCCTGTACTCCAATATCTGTGAAATGGTAGTTTGAAAGCAACTTCTGATTGGTACCCTTTACAAAGCCAATACTGGTAAAAGGATCACCTCCTTCGCTTCTTTGTACTTCATAACCCCTATTATTTTCTTCATCTGTCGTTTGCCATTGCAACAAGACCCGGTCAGCATCCGCCTTGGCCGAAAAAGACAAAAAACGAACCGGTAAAGAGGCTTCTACAAAGGTGCCTTCCACCAAAATATTATCAAAACGGACTTCTTCATTCTGAGCATTACAGATCACTCTGATAAAAATTTGTAATGTATCTCCATTCAAACTGTCAACGGAAGGAGTTACAGTACCAAAATCACCGTAACGCTCAAACAATGCTTGCTCCGCTTCCCCATCAATGGAATAAAAGACTCCTACATAATTATTGGCTATTTCCAAATCTCCTTCTTCTTCCAAATTCATAGACAAGGAAATGTCTTGATGCGTTGAAATATCAATCCGCTCTGAGGTCCATATGGCTTGGCTATCCAAATCCGACCCTCTGAATTCTTCACTCCTAACTTCAAAGTAGTGGGCTGAAGTTTCATTCAAGTCAACCGAAGTCCAGCTGGTAGTACCGCTATCCGTAGTGGTTCCATCCGCCAAGCCGGAAAAATCTTCTACCCAAAGGGTATCTTGCCCCAAGGCCAAACGAGTCAGTAGGAGCAAAAATAAAAGGCAGAAAAGCCGAGGCACCACTGACAACATCTCATTCAAACGCATAAATATTAAAAACTCAGAGGAAGTATTAAACAATACCTTATAAAAGGTATATAAAAAACCCAGACAAGAGGAATTTTATTTATAGAGTTTGGAGTGCTTCTCATCAAGGTAATATTCTTGAAAGCCTTACTCATTCCGCTCTGCTCATTAAGAATTTAGAACTCTATTGGATTGCGCCAATTTCCCATACAAATCATCATAATACAGGCTTATTTTATACGATTGTATTTCCAAAGGTGCACTTCACAAAATGAATGCTAAACCACCACAAACTCGTAGAGTAAAAATATACCTGTCAGCTCCCGGATAAATACCAAAGTTTTTATGCAAGGATTCCCCAAGGCCACTGGGTTTCAATTGGCTTTTATGGTATTTGCTCCGGTTTTATGCAACATGGATTAGAAAAGGCTGGTGAGTATCGTCATGGAGCTTCATAGAAAAAACACAACACCCCCTGGCAAAAGGTAAATTAGCCAGGGGGTGCTTATTTTTTTAAATAGAAAAGAGGGTTCATTATACCCGCATGACAATTCCTTGATCGTTCAAATATTGTTTTAACTCGGGGATGGCCACCTCTTTAAAGTGGAAAATACTTGCCGCCAAAGCCGCATCCGCATCGTCATTTTTAAAGATTTCTTCAAAATGGGCCATATTTCCGGCTCCTCCGGAGGCAATCACCGGGATATTCAACAACTTAGTCAGTTGGCCTGTCAGTTCAATGGCAAAACCGTTTTTGGTACCATCGTGATCCATAGAGGTCAACAGGATTTCTCCGGCTCCCCGGGCTTCTACTTCCTTGGCCCAAGGAACGGTTCGCACCTCCGTAGCCTCTCTGCCTCCTTTTACATGTACGATATGTTCGCCATGGATGTATTTGGTATCGATGGCGACTACTACACATTGAGCCCCAAACTCATTGGCCAATTCATTAATCAAATCCGGATTTTTAATTGCAGAAGAATTGATCGAGATTTTATCTGCCCCGGCATTTAACAGGGCCGACACATCTTCGATGGAGCTAATACCTCCCCCTACCGTAAACGGAATATTGATTTCCCGGGCAACTCTCCGCACCAACTCCACCAGGGTTTTTCTTTTTTCCACCGTAGCAGTGATATCCAAAAACACCAACTCATCTGCGCCTTGTTCCGAATACGCTTTGGCCAGTTCTACCGGATCCCCAGCCGAACGCAAATCCACAAAATTGACACCTTTTACAGTTTGTCCGTCTTTTATATCCAAACAGGGTATGATTCTTTTTGTCAGCATGATAATAAAGCGTTATCAGTGTTTGATTCGGGTCTTTAGCTTCTTTTTGCTAATTCTTCCATCGTAATTCTTCTTTCGTAAATCGCCTTTCCGACTACTACGGCAAAGATGCCTTTTTCATCCAGTTGCTCTATATCTCCCATATCGGCCACACCACCACTGGCAATCAACTTCAATGCGGGAAACTCTTGTTGAATCTCCGAATACAAGTCCAAGGAGGTTCCTTCCAGCATTCCGTCTTTGCTAATGTCGGTACAGAGGATATACTCCACGCCTTTTTTCGTATAGGAATCGATAAAGTCCATCACAGGGATTTCCGATGTTTCCAACCAACCGCTAATGGCCACTTTCCGGTCGCGGGTATCGGCCGCCAGGATAATTTTATCCGGGCCGTATTCCATCACCCAGTTTTCAAACATCTCCCGGTTTTTTACTGCAATGCTCCCACAGGTAATCATATGAGCACCGGCATCTATCGCTCTTTTCAAATCCTCTTCAGCCTGAATCCCTCCGCCAAAGTCAATAATCAGATTTGTACGACTGGCAATTTTTTCCAACACCGGCAAATTCACAACATGTTTGACTTTTGCTCCGTCCAAATCCACCAAATGCAAGCGCTTAATGCCCACATCTTCAAAAGCCTTGGCCACTTCCAAGGGATCTTCGTTATACACTTTTTTGGAAGCGTAATCCCCTTTTGTCAAGCGAACACATTTTCCATCAATGAGATCTATGGCTGGTATGATTTCTATCATGTCAAGTATCTTTTATACAACTGCTCAAACCCGGCCGGGTTTAAGCCTGTTGGTTGATTATAGTTCGATAAAGTTTTTCAATATTTGGGCGCCTACCGTGCCGCTTTTTTCGGCATGAAACTGACAAGCGTAAAAATTGTCTTTGTGCAATGCCCCGCTGAAGTTCACCGCATAATCCGTTTGGGCAATGGTATGCTCACAAAGATCCGCACAATAACTATGTACAAAATAGACATAATCATTCTCCTTAATTCCTTGAAACAGGGGGCTTTTCAGGTTTGAAATTCGGTTCCAGCCAATCTGAGGGACTTTTTGGCCGGCTGCAGGAAAACGCTTTACCTTCGTATCAAATATACCCAGCCCTTGTGTGTTATTTTCTTCCGAATGTTTACACATGAGTTGTAAACCCACACAAATTCCCAAAACAGGCTGTTTGAGTTCTTTAATCACCCCGTCCAGTTGCTTGGACCGGATACTTTTCATTGCCGAACTGGCCTCTCCTACCCCAGGGAAAATTACCTTATCAGCACTACGGATAATTTCCGGATCGTCTGTCACCACGGGTTCAATCCCCAGTCGGTTAAAGGCATAAATCACCGATTGGGTATTCCCGGCATTGTACTTAATAATTGCTAACTTCATGGATACTACGAATTAGATCGAACGTTCAGATTTCCGTTTCTAAAAGTCAAAGTTAAGGAGGAATTGGAAGAAAATGGATTTTTAAATGAAAGAGGCGGGGTCTTTCCACCCAAAAATCAAAATAGTTAACTAGTAACCCACCCGTTACACCTTCAAAAGGGATAATTCTTTTACTGACGCGGTCAAATGTCCTTTAGCAATGGAATTGCCTTTGGCGAACGGAAATAATAAACCCTCCGGGCTTCGACTTTCCGGAGGGCTTGGAATATGCTATTCGGCTTTTTTTACTTTTAAAGAGGTTCCTTTTTGGGAAACCACTACAATATTTTCCCCCTTGTCAATAAAATTCCCCCGGGTATAGGCATCGTACAATTCATCTTCAATCATCACTTTTCCACTGGGGCGCAATACGGTATAGGCCGTACCTTGTTTTCCTTCCAGATCCTTACCTTCATTGAAACTTGAAGTATACCCGGACTCTTTATCCAAGGTGTTGGCGAGTGCCACGCGTTGAAAAAACTGTGTATTTCCAATCCGGCTTGCTCCGAAAAACATCAGTATCACCGCCCCTAAGGTACCGGAAAGTGTAGCGGTAAGTGCTCCCAATACCCGCTCCATCGGCACAAAAGTGAAGTCGAAGAAGTCGTTGTTCAACATGACCAACACCAAAGAAGCTAAGGTGAGTACTATCCCGGAAATACCGGCAATGCCAAAGCCCGGGATCACGAAGATTTCAGCCCCTATCAAGGCCAAACCGATTACAAAAATTAAAATTTCCCAATTCGCTGCCAGGCCATTGAGGTAGTGCGGAATAAAATATAAAACCACGGCTATAGTCGCTGCGGCCAAAGGGAAGCCAATACCCGGTGTTTGGAGTTCAAAATAAATTCCTCCGATAATCACTAAAATCAAAATACCACTTACAAAAGGATTGAGCACCAAAGCAATGATTTTTTCGGTAGCATCTAGTTCAAATTTCACCATTTCGTAATTTTCAATCTTATTGGCAGCGAGCACATCTTCCAGTGAGTTGTAAATGCCTTCGCAAAACCCATGCTCCTGCGCTTCGGTAGCGGTGAATGTCAGCACCTGTCCGGCCTCGCTAACGCCCTCCACTTCCAGGTTTTCATCGACCATGGCTTCCGCTATTTTGGGGTTTCTCCCATTGGCTTCTGCCGTAGAGCGCATCATCGAGCGCATATAAGATTGATACTTATCCGGAGCCTTGGCACCGTCTCCTCCCATCACTACCGTAGCAGCTCCAATATTTGCTCCCGGTCGCATATAAATACTATCCGAGGCAATAGAAATCAAAGCCCCGGCCGAAGCCGCATTGTTGTTAATAAACACGTACACAGGTTTTTCATATTCCAGAATACGCGTCCGAATGTCATCCGCATCGTTCACAGCTCCTCCATACGTATCCATATCAATCAGTACGACATCCGCTTTGATCTCCGTTGCATGATCTAAGGCCAACTCTACGTAACGATTCATCCGGGGATCAATATCGTTCCGGATTTCCATTACCAACACTTTTGTAGGAGACTGTGCATAACTCATGCTCCACATCAGGCACAACATCCATTGGACTAAAAGTACTTTCATAAACGTATCCTAAGTTTCTATTTGAAAAACATTACATTGCCAAAAATAATCTTTATATTAAATCCCGAGGTAGGAAAAAAAACAATTTTCTGTGTGCCTATGGTGGGTAGGCTTCCAAAATTCGGAGATTGAACGATTAAATTCCCTCAGTAGGAAAAATTCACTGACAAACTCTACTGATAGAAACCTACAGGAATGATACCTTTACTTTACTTTTGTAAGTAAGTATAATCATGGCAACCTTTCACCTAATGACTCATGAAAAATGCCCCACTCCGGATTTAGGCTGTATTGTAAAATAGTGCTATTCTATTCAGTTAGACGAAAGATATAGTATTAATTTGTTATTTTCGGCTGTTCGGGAATTAAACTAACAAAGAATTATGAAAACGCTTATATTTTTAACAGGATTATTCTTATCGTTTCAATCAGGCTTCGCATTTCATTATCCTGCGTACCCCACGACTCCTGAAGATTCTGTAGGAGTAGAAAGAAAAAACAACCGAACGTTTATCCTTTACAAAATAGAACCGGGAGAAACGCTGTTGTCTATCAGCCGGAAATATGGCGTTACCCTCCGGGAAATCCAAAAGGCAAACCCCAATGCTAACCTGAACCCTATTAAAATTAACCAAATTATTCGTATCCCACAATTGGACGATCTCGATAGAATCGTCCGGAAAGATCCGGGACTACGGGAATATATAGTCAGAGAAGGAGACAACTTGTACAAAATCGCCCGTAAATACCGCATGAGCGTCACCGACTTAATGGAATGGAACCGGTTGTCATCGGAAATTATCACTAAAGGGCAACGCTTAATTGTGGGCCAAAAAACGCAAAAAGCCACCACGGTCTCTAGCCATACCGATGCCCGCTCCCCCATTTACCACACTATCCAACCCGGAGATTATTTATACCAACTTTCCAGAAAATACAAAGTCTCTTTTGATAGCCTTCGCATTTGGAACCAACTCTCAAATACGGATAATATTCCTTTGGGACAACAACTGATTGTAGGTTTTGAAGGAGAGGGTACCCCAGTCCTCGCTCAGGAAGCAGAAGCATATTACAACCAACCTGCCGTAGCCTTGTACGATCAGACGTATGACTCCCTTGCTACCAACCCCGCACAGGTAGCAGCTGATACTTCTTTTTCCCTGACTAATTTTTCGAACACCGCCCCCGAATACAGACAAGAAAAGGGTGTGGGGGCTATCATAGCCGGCACCAGTCAAAATACCAGCAAAGGCCTGGCTTTACACCGTACGGCCGATATCGGATCGTACATCAAAGTGACCAACCCCAACAACAACCGCTCGACCTTGGTGCGGGTGATCGGACGCATCCCTCCCGTGGATTCGGATATTCAGATGATTATCAAAATCTCCAAACCCGCAGGTATCCAGCTAGGCATTGTAAATGAAGCAAAATTCCCAGTGGTGTTGGAATACAACCAATAAGCTGTATTTACCGATCTATCCGATTGCATCCGGTTAGATTGGGGCCTCACAAGCAAAGGCGGTAAATGCATCTACAGATGAATTAGAAAGAAAACAAACAACTTTAACTTTACACTACCTTATAACTAATTGTGTTCATGTCGAGAAGAATTGTAGCGATTATTCTATTATGCAAATGCCTGGCAGTAAGCACTCTGGCCCAGGTAAACTATGCCCATGTAAGTCAATCCTGGAATACCAATAAGAGCAAACACCGCATTCCTTTTTATGATATAAAGTCCATTTTGCCTCGCGATGCCATCCAACCTATTTACCAACCTGCTTTCTGGAATAAAAGAGAAGCGGAAGGAAAGTATAAACCGGAAGAGCCAGTCGTTATCGTACAAATTGGCAATATGATCAAAGCTTATCCACTGGGAGTATTGAGCTATCGCAATGTAGTGGTGGATAAACTGGCCGGCACTCCGATTTTAGTAACTTATTGCCCCTTGAGCCATTCCATCATGGTCTTCGATCGTAAAGTGGAACATGACGGCCGTTCTAGCGAACTGAAATTCGGCACTTCGGGGATGCTCCGCAAAAGCAATACGGTACTTTGGGATCATCAAACGGAAAGTTGGTGGCAGCAATTAACCGGTGAATGCCTGGTGGGAGAATACGCAGGAGCACAGTTAAAAGCCCTCCCCTACAGCCTTGCGACCTATGGTGAATTTATTGAGCAAAACCCCTTTGGCAGAGTACTCGAAAAGTCTCAGGAGGTGCATTTTCCCTATTCCCTATCTCCGTACTACGGATACGATAACCCGGAAAAAGTAAAGCCAGTCTTTTTTGACGGCTATCCCAGCCAACGTTTACCTTCGATGGAAAGAGTCATTCACTTTAACATGCATGGGAAAGAATTTGCATACCCTTACCGGGAAATTGCCTCCCGTGGCGTATTAAATGACATGCCAGGGGATAATTTTGTGGTGTTATTTTTCAATGAGGAGGTCGTTTCCACGCTTGATGAAAAACTCATAACAGAATCGAAAAAAAGCGGAGCGATCAATGTTTTTTCCACTTTTAATGAAGGTAACCCCTTAACTTTCCGTAAAGAAGGCAAGCGTTTTATTGACAATGAAACGCAATCTGTCTGGAGCAATACGGGAAGATGCCTGGAGGGTGACTTAAAAGGCAAACAACTCAAACCGGTAGTCAGCGGAACTCATTTTGCCTTTGCCTTATTGGCCTTGATTCCCGAATGCCATATTTACGGAGAAACAGAGGTAGAAAACAACATCAACCCTAAGTAATTGCCAAACGCCTTGTACTCTTCGAATACAGGGCTTTTTAGTAATATTCAAGCTTCCTTATCACGCTGTGACTCTAGGCTCTATAAGGCTGTAAACCGGGCCAGATTATGACTTCCCTTGTTTTTTGAGTATCTTTGCAGCTATTATTATCCAGACGACTACTTCAACATGTTCTTATTTTCTACGATTTTAAAAGTTAGTTCTACTGGTAACATCATTAGCAGAATCATATGTGAAGACAGAAATTTAGCTAAAAATATCACTCCTCCGTAAGTTTTTACAACCCACATTGGAACACCCAAAAGTTGAGTTGTGTAGCATCGAATAATCAAGATATCCACTACACCAAGATCCTCTTTTTACAGGCTTTCGGATCACTGTCAATGACAGTGTTACGGGACGGGCTCATCATCTGTTATTATTATTGTCCAGCAAACACTCAACGGCTTACATACATTATTGCTGCATTCCCATTGCCATAGGGACCAATGGGTCAGTCTTTACACATACAAGGGAAAAATCAATCAAGAAATATAGTATTATGGGAATTAGGCATACGAGAAGCGATGAAAAAACTTTTTTAGGCATTAAAGCAAACGGCCCGGTCTTTATCACCTCACTTTTAGTCATCTTTATTTTGGTCATAACCACTCTCCTCGTAGGGCAACCGATGGAGCTTTGGTTTAAAGATGCAAAAAGAATAGTGTCCAATAACTTGGGCTGGCTCTTTATTTTATTGGTCAATGTCATCTTACTATTTACCTTATATTTGGGTTTTAGCAAATACGGTAATATCCGCCTGGGAGGAGAACAAGCCCAACCCGAATTCTCCAAGGGGGGCTGGTTTGCTATGCTCTTTAGCGCAGGGATGGGAATCGGCTTGCTGTTTTACAGTGTTGCAGAACCCATTACCCACTTTGGCGACAATCCTCTGGCGAACAATGATATCGCCATCGAAGCTGCCAAATCGTCCATGGGGATCACCTTTCTTCACTGGGGGGTACACGCTTGGGCCATTTACGCCATTGTTGGGTTGGCCTTGGCCTTTTTCACCTTTAACATCAAACTTCCACTTACCATCCGCTCTATTTTTTATCCGCTTTTCGGCAATAAAATTTACGGATGGGTAGGCGATGTCATTGATATTGTTTCTGTCATTGCCACGATTTTCGGCCTGGCTACTTCCTTGGGTATTGGCGTACAACAAATCAATGCAGGTTTACATCACTTGTTTGGTATACAGAACTCCAATTTTGTACAACTCGCTTTAATCGTCATTGTCACCTCTATTGCCACGTTGTCATTGATATTAGGATTGGACAAAGGGATTCGTATTTTGAGTGAATGGAATATGCGCCTGGCCTTGTTGCTTATGTTATTGGTCATCGTCATCGGCCCCACCGTATTTCTCTTCAAATCCTTTGTTCAAAATATCGGCCATTACATTTCCGAGTTTTTCGAATTGAGTTTCTGGACGGAATCCTATAAAGGCATTAACAAAGAGAAACATTGGCAAAATACCTGGACGGTATTCTATTGGGCCTGGTGGATTGCCTGGTCTCCGTTTGTCGGTTTGTTTATTGCCCGTATTTCCAAAGGAAGAACCATCCGTGAGTTTATCTTTGGCGTGCTGTTAGTACCTACCTTGCTCACCTTTCTATGGATTTCGGTATTTGGCGGTACAGCCATCTATCAAGAACTTACCCATTCGGCCAATTTGATAAAAGCTGTCAATAGTGATATCGCGACTGCCATCTACAAAATGCTGGAGCATCTGCCTTTTTCGTTCTATACGTCATTGCTTACGGTGATCTTGGTGACTAGCTTTTTTGTAACATCTTCTGACTCCGGCTCCATGGTAGTAGATACTTTGACTTCCGGAGGCCGGCACGATGCCCCTGTCGGACAAAAAATATTCTGGGCCTCTATGGAAGGAATTGTAGCCGGTACTTTGTTGGTTGGCGGAGGACTGGTGGCCTTACAAACAGCCGTCATTTTGACGGGATTGCCTTTTGCCATCATTTTGGTTGTCATGTGTTTTAGTTTGTATAAATCTCTTCAAGACTATTATGAAGAGCGGATACAAAAAAAGCAAAAACAACCTACCGCTTAACAGTAAGTAGAAAAAAGCACTTTCCGGGTTTTGGTAAAGAATCATACGGCCCCCCGGTTAAAACCAATACAGGGTCCTTTACCAAAATTTTATACTTGTAAACGGATAAGCCAGTCGGCACCGGGTTTGATGGCATATGTTTGGGCAAAATCACCTTGGTTTAAAGCTATTCCTACCTGATACACCGAATCGATATACAATAGAGGGGCATTTAACGGAACGTACCCATAACTTTTGACAAAGGGAATTTCTTCTGCAAAGATTAACTGTCCCCGGTGAATAATTTCTACCTTGACAAGGGGTTGTTGTTTATCCGTTGTTAAATCAAGAAGAAACTCGTCCGGAATATTTGTCACCACATTACCAAAAGGCTGTTCTATTTTCATCACCAACCCTTCAATAAAACCTTGTAAGAAGCGTGCCGGTTGGTAGGGCAATTTTTCAAGAGGGCGCTTTACCACTGTCCCCACTTTTTTAAAACTAATTTTACCTGCGGCTAATTTTGCTCCTGTATAGGCATAAATATCCCTTCCATGAAAAGTATGCGATTGTTTGGAAGCGGATAAGCGATGTTTACGTTCATCTATTTCCCGGGCCTCCCGGATACCCACCTGTTCTTCAATAAATGTAAAGGTCCCGTTATCCGGACTGACCACATAATGCCCGCTTTCCGTTTCTGCCACTAAGGAGCTTCTTTGCGTTCCTACTCCGGGATCGACTACGGAGACAAAAACAGTTCCTTTAGGCCAATATGGTAAGGTACCGGCCAAAACCTGCCCGGCACTCCATACATCAAACGGCTTGATTTCGTGAGTAATGTCAAATATCCGTATTTCCGGATCCACTTGCAAAGCAACTCCTTTCATGCTTGCGACAAAGCGTTCTTTCCAGCCGAAATCAGACATAAATACTAAAGGATGTAAAGCCATTCTTTATTTATTTTTTTAAAGAATAATAACTTTATTTCTTGGAATCTTCCATACTCCTTCTTTATTCTTCACCCTCCTATACAAAAAGATTAACAATCTTTCCGGATTTATTCCTCATGATTTTAATCCAGCCAAATATCATCAGGATACACTACCTCACATAAATAAAGTCCATGTGCCGGCACCAATGCTCCTGCATTGCGGTTGTTTTTACTTTCGATGATCTCCGAAAATTGTTGCACGGTAAGTTTTCCTTGTCCCACTGCCAATAAAGTACCTGTTAGCATTCTTACCATTCCCCTCAAAAAACGGTTGGCCCGAACAGTAAAAACCAAGCCCGTATCACTTTCTTCCCAAAAGGCCTGGTTGATTTGACATAAACAATGTTTTGCGCTGGAATGTGCCTTACAAAAAGCCTCGTAATCTTCGTACTGAGATAGAAGTTGGGCTGCTTGGTTCATCCGATTCACATCTACTGCATACAACAAACGGTGAGCTAAACCTTGTAAAAAAGGATTTTTTGCTTTGGTAATATGATATTCATATTTGCGACTTAATGCATGATAACGGGCATGTGCTTCCTCTTTTACCTTTCTGAGGCTGTATACAGCGATATCATTGGGTAAAAAAGAATTGATTCGATGCAAAAAATGCTTTGTGGCTACTTCTTTTGATACATCAAAATGTACAAATTGCTGCCGGCAATGAACGCCCGTATCGGTCCGTCCACTGGCTGTTAACTTCACCTCTTCCCCTAAAAGCTTACTGAACGTATCTTCTAATGTTTCCTGTACAGAAAGCGCATTGGGTTGTATTTGCAACCCATGATAATTAGCTCCATGATAGGCTATCTCTGCAAAGTATCTCAAAACAACTCTGTTTTTAGCTTGTTAATCGTACTTTGCAAAGATAAGTCATTATCTCCCTTTCTTTTCACAAATAGTTTGTCATCCTGTTTTTTTTCATACAGGCTTCTTTCTATTTCTAGAAATGGTCGATGATGAATAGCCCAAGAAGTTCGCGATGGAAGTAATAGGTTTATGAGACAGGAAACTCCTCCATGAAGTTAAGGCTCTCGGTGATTCCAAAACCGTTTATATGACTCTTTATCATAGGCTTTGGCCGCTTCTTCTTCGGTGGGAAATACGCCCAAGTATATCCTTTCACCCTTGTCATATAACACGGCCCTGTATTTTTTACCGTCTCTTGACACGCCACGGTACCCCTGAGAAGCCGTCTGATGTCGCCGGAGATTTGCCATAGTGGTCCATTCCAGATTACCGATCCGGCAATCCAGTTTATTGCTATTTTTCATCCGGACAAATAATTTTTTCTCAGAATCTGGTTTCTCAGCAAACTGGTCGGCTAACAGTTTATGCATGTACAAGGTATTTATCCGGTTAAAACGAGTAAACTGTAAGACAGCATAACCAGCCGAATGAATACGCCACCCTTTGTCCAATCGGTTTTTCTTTAAAAAACTAAAACCTTTTCTACACAGTTTTACTTTCTTATCCGAGTTTATTAGTTCGATATACATAATAAAGATAAGGTATAGATTATGATTTTTGAGATTTTGTAGGCTTAAATTGTATTACAAAAAGTAGGTAGTAACGAATAATGTCCAAAAAAGTGTAATATTTAGCCTCGATAGAATAGAAAGTCAGGTTACTTGAATACTATTCCAACAATTATTTACACAAAAAAGTTAATCGACTTATCTTTAGGCAGATAGGTAGGCACGTCAATGATAACGCTTGAACTACCTGGTATAAAAATACCAACTAGCTTGTATATTTACAAGAAAAACAAAAAAAACTTACTTGGAATATAAAAAGAGGGGGCCCACACGAAGTCGTACACTTATGGAATGGGCACTGCTTTACTGTCTTTGATGGTAGATAATACTACCATAGATTGCAAATCATCGATCTCTTCAATCTCACTGATTTTATCTAAAATAATATGTTGGTAATTTTCAATATCTTTTGCAACGACTTTTAAAAGATAGTGACTGGAACCGGTAATATGATGGCACTCCACTACTTCATCAATAGCATTGATTTTCCGGATAAACTCCTCATTATTAGCTTTGTTATGTTTGGAGAGTTTTACGTGAATAAACGTAGTAACGCCCAAGCCTAATAAACGGGAATTTAGTTTAGCATGGTAGCTTTCAATCACTCCGGAATTCTCAAGTTTTTTTACCCTTTCCAAGGTCGGGGCTGGAGATAAATCAATATCTTTTGACAGTTGAGCATTCGTGATTTTGGCATGTTTCTGTAAGATGTTCAGGATTTTTCTATCGGTACCATCAATCTTATGAGAATCACTCATGGCCAGAATATTTTGAGTATCTAAAAAAATTATGCTTATTCTAATTCTATTTATAATATAAATAAAAAGTTTGGCATTTAAGTTTACATGAGGCAAAAAATTTTGTTAAAAACCCATTATAGGAAATTCATTAGTTTTTACAAAGAAAGCCATTTTTTTCTCATCCTGCTACACAATTCCGATTTTTGATTTTTTCCAACCCCTCAATACTTGCATACAAATACATACCAGAAAAAGTATATACTATAATTTTAAAACGCTAACAGGGCATTTCATGAAAAAAACCGGTAGTTTTCAGGAAACGACCGGCCATTGTTGCTCTTGCTGTAGAAACGAACGCTCAACTCAGCGACTTTGCAAGTGTTCGATCTCTTTTAATGAGACCTTACCTTCATAATACGCTTTACCAATGATTACCCCATGTACACCCAGTTCTTCTAACTTATGGATATCCGCTACCGAACTTATGCCTCCGCTGGCAATGATCCGTAATTTTGGAAATCGCTGAATGAGGGATTGGTACATACCAAAGGCAGGACCTTGTAAGAGGCCATCCCGACTAACATCCGAACATTTTACATACAATACACTGCGCTGGTAATAGTAATCCACAAAATCCATTAAGTCCAGATCCGTGGCATTCTGCCAGCCACGTACCCTTATTTTTCCGTCCATGGCATCGGCACTCAAACAAATTTTATTCCGTCCGAAAGAAATCAGCCAAGAAGCAAAAAGGTGCTTGTTATAAATGGCTAAACTTCCCACAGTGACCGATTTCGCGCCATACTCGTAAACTTTATTGATATCTCCATCGGTATTGATCCCCCCTCCAAAGTTCACCTCCAGGTCGGTATGTCCTGTAATGAGTTCTAAAATATCATAGTTAATCACTCTGCCTTCCAAGGCTCCGTCTAAATCGATAAGATGTAATTTTTTAATTCCATGGTCCTCAAATTTCTTTGCGATGTCTATCGGACTTTGGTCATAAACCACTTTCTTGTTGTAATCTCCTTGCTGCAGCTTCACACACTTTCCTTCGATTACAGAAATGGATGGGATAATTTCTATCATACTCTGTGTTTTTTGGTCTTTTGTGTATAACTCTATTTCCAAAAATACAAGAATTCGCTTAAATTATCGCCTTGCCGAAAGCATTATTTCCAGGAAGAGAAGAGGTACATTTCACTAAAAATCAGAATGTAAACATAACTCAACGCCTCCCGGCTCATTTTGGAATTGTCTTTGCAACATACCTACCTAAACTAACAAACTATAACATGACAATACTCTCATTACAACGTGTCTGCCTGCAGGTAGTTCTTTATGGTTTCACTTGCGCCTTACTGTTCAGTTGTGCCAGCCAATCGCACACAAGCAGCAACCGGTCCTCTCAAAACAGAAGTAGCGCTTTATCTTCTTCTGATAAAAAGGCGAACTCGTCCCCTAAAAAATTAAAGTATAGTAAGAAGATGGGCAAGGTCAACTCATTGGAAAATGAGCATTTGGCCAAGGCTCAAAAACTGCGAAGAAAACGGGCCAAACAGATGGATAAACCCCAATACAGTAACCCAATGTATTTCGGGCATAAAAAGAAACCTAAAAAACGCCCCCTGGGAAAACAAAAGCTATGCAAGGAATGTGGGATCCGGCATTAAACCCAAGAGAGGCTAGAAATATCACAAAGTTGAAAAACCCTTTCCTGATCTCCGAGTCATCCTTCCGGAAACCTATTAACTGTTCTATGGAATGACTACCTTTGCAACAAATCAATACAAGTTATGGCTGAAGTACAACAAGGGTTTGATCAATTTAAAATCAACAAGCAGCTAATCAATGCGATTCAGGATATGGGATTTCAAACTCCCACTCCTATACAAGTTAAGGCAGTGCCATTGGCTTTAGCCGGGCACGACCTTTTGGGCATAGCGCAAACAGGAACAGGAAAAACCGCTGCATTCTTACTGCCTATCATCATGCGTATTAAATATGCCCAGGGGCAGCACCCTCGATGCCTGATCATGACCCCTACCAGGGAGTTAGCCATGCAAATCAATGAACACCTGGCAAGCTTGGCAAAATATACGGATATCCGTCATACTGCCGTATACGGGGGAGTAGGTCCTACTAAACAAATTGAAGCGATTCAAGAAGGCATCGATATCTTGGTAGGTACTCCCGGGCGGATCATGGACATTTACCACCGGGGAGAACTTATTTTAAAAGATATTAAAATCATGGTATTGGACGAAGCCGACCGGATGATGGATATGGGCTTTATGCCACAGATCAATAGTATCTTGGAAGTGATTCCAAGCAAGCGGCAAAATATGTTGTTTTCGGCCACTATGCCTGAGCAAGTATTAAGGCTTTCCGAGGATTTTTTGGAATTTCCCGAACGGGTAGAGGTCACTCCTCAGGCTACAACTTCCGAAATGGTGGAACAGGGGCTGTACTATACACCTAATCTCGGAGTAAAGAATAACCTGCTTCTTAAGCTTCTGGAAAACGAAGAAGAATTTTACCGAGTGTTAATTTTCACCCGGACCAAGGGCAATGCCAATAATTTGTATAAATTTTTAAGTAGAAAGGCAAAAGGAGAAATCAGAGTTATCCATGCGAATAAGGCTCAAAATACCCGGATTAATGCCATCGAGGCATTTAAAGCCGGAGAGGTACGGGTATTGGTTGCTACGGATGTGGCGGCCCGGGGTATTGATATTAGTATGGTGAGCCATGTCATCAATTTTGATGTGCCTTTTATGCATGCTGACTACGTGCACCGTATAGGCCGTACGGGCAGGGCATCCAATGCCGGGATTGCAATTACCTTTAGTAACGAGGCTGAAAAATATCATATCCAAAAAATTGAACAACTTATCCGCTCCAGTATACCTGTCTTGGAAATCCCTGCAACCGTGGAAATCCCCGAGACTCCTTTTGAAGAAAGACAGGACATAGCCCGGCAAATCGATCTGCAAAAACGCAAGGAGGACCCCACTTTTCAAGGAGCTTTTCATGAGAAAAAGAAGAAAAAATTCACTACTTCCAAAAAGGGTGGAACGGGAAACAAAGGTAAATTTTCCAACCATAAGAAAAGAAAGCGTTAAAACCCACTTTCTCTCTCCTTCCATTTACCTGAAAGTTTGAAGGAGAGGGTTCCTTTTTTTCCTCACACACCCTCTTATCCCCCAATTCTTTCGTATTCTGCCCCTCAGATATATTTCTACATTTATGTTTATTTTTGTTTGGATATCAACATTCAAACCATCATTCATTATGGCAGCAACACCTTCAAATATGCTCGAACTAGGAACCATAGCTCCTAACTTTACACTTTTTGATACCGTTTCAGGTAAAAATCTTTCCTTACAAGATTTGAAGTCTGAGAAAGCCACTGTTATCATGTTCATTTGTAATCATTGCCCTTATGTAATTCATATAAATGAAGAGTTGGTCAAATTGGCAAATGAATACCAGGCCCAAGGTGTTTCTTTTATCGCAATCAGTTCCAATGATGTAGAGAACTACCCTCAAGATGCACCGGAAAAGATGAAAGAAGTAGCAGAAACTTCAGGATATCCTTTTCCTTATCTGTATGACGAAACGCAAGAAGTTGCAAAAGCATATTTAGCAGCATGTACACCCGATTTTTACCTCTTTGACAAAGATTTAAAATGTGTATACAGGGGTCAGTTAGATGATTCGAGACCCAAATCCGGCATTCCAGTTACCGGAAAAGATTTGAGAGCCGCTATAGATGCGGTATTATCCGATGGGGCTATACTAGCGAATCAGCGACCGAGTCTTGGCTGCAACATCAAGTGGCGGGGGTAAAAAAAAAAGCAGCCTATCTTGAGATAGGCTGCTGTAAAAAAAGACAAGACTGGCGATGACTTACTCTCCCACCTGTTACGGCAGTACCATCAGCGCGACAGGGCTTAACTTCTCTGTTCGGAA
>NZ_JBDKWZ010000013.1:0-210791 GCF_039710355.1 Rapidithrix thailandica
TTCCGAACAGAGAAGTTAAGCCCTGTCGCGCTGATGGTACTGCCGTAACAGGTGGGAGAGTAAGTCATCGCCAGTCTTGTCTTTTTTTACAGCAGCCTATCTCAAGATAGGCTGCTTTTTTTTACCCCCGCCACTTGATGTTGCAGCCAAGACTCGGTCGCTGATTCGCTGAAATATACCCTTTCTAATAAGGTGCTGCTCTTATGGTTCTAAAAAGTATCAGTATACAAAAGGTTTTGGAGTAAAAAAAATATGTGCCTCATCTCCGGAAGGAGGAAGCACATCTGGTTGTGTAATTTTTTTCAATAGCAAACCTCCGTTATTCTTGCCCTATTTTGTTTAAGAGTTTTTTTCTGAATTGTCTTTCGGCAAAATATAACGCAGCCACTTGCCGGACGGAAATAACCTTTAAAAACTTATCAAAATATTTTCTGTTGATTTCAACCTCTTCTTCTTTCAGTTGAAACATAGTTTCGATATCGCTTTTGAGTTGGGCATCACTTTTGGCCAAAACCCCCACTTTCAGTTTATGGATCTTTCTTTGATTCATTCTTTTCTCTTTTTCAAACTCCTCATAAATAGGAAAAAACTGAATGGAATCTTCCTGGCTTAGAGCAAGGGTTTCTTTAATGAATTTGACCTTGATTTGATGTATCCTGTCAGCTCTGGATTGGGCCTGAATGGTTGTGGATACAGCAAATAACAATAACAGACTTAGAGTGTATTTCATAAGATTATAATATTTCTTCTTCAACAAATGCTTCGTCAATAATATCTTCAATATTTAATTGATCGAATTCCGAATGTTCCAGTGAGAGGTTATGCTGTTTGTATGTTTCAAGGATTTCTTCCTCGCTGACTTCATTCAAAAGTAAATACGCTTGTATTTCTTCTTGCTTCAAACCCGAAAGCAGCTCTTCCCATTGGGTTTCAACAGTGTGGGAGTTGCTTGGCTGGTCATTAAGATAGAAATGCGAGATGCCGATATAAATACAGGCAAAGAGTGCAAAGGCAGGCAGCGTAAGCTTTAGAAGAGGTAGTTGCCAAAATGCCTTTTGGGGAGATGGTGTTGTAATCCTTTGCTGTATTTTGTACGGAAGTTTATCAAAATAATCATCCGGTACTTTGAATATGTTCTTTTTGTCAAAATCTTCAATTTTCATAAGTCCTCGAAATTAACAGGGTGATCATCTGCGACAAGGATAATTCTCCCGGGAGATAAATTTATTTACCCATCCATAGCTCCTTACATTCTTTAGATGGAATATTTTCCCAAAAGTTTAATGCTTTTTTAAGTATTCTTCAATTTTTTTTACTGCGTGATGGTAAGATGCCTTTAGAGCGCCAACCGAGGTTCCAAGAATTTCCGACATGTCTTGATAGGACATATCATCAAAGTACTTCATATTAAAAACCAGTCGCTGTTTATCCGGTAATTTGAGTAGAGCTTTCCGGAGTTTGAGTTGGACTTCATCACCGGACAGATAAGCATTTTGCTCCAGCTTTTCTGCCAATTCACTGGCTATATCGTGAATTGGCAGAAAAAACCGCTTTCGCTTTTTCGTCAGAAAATTGAGACATTCATTGGTGGCAATGCGGTAAATCCAGGTATACAGTTGTGATTGTTGCCGGAACGTATTGAGCTTTTCCCATACTTTAATGAACACCTCTTGAGTTAAGTCGTCTGCATCTTCATGGCTGATGACCATTTTACGAATATGCCAATACACTTTTTCCTGATACTTTTTCACTAATAGGTGAAATGCATAGTGTTGGGTATCGGCCTGACAAAATTTTTCTAATAACTCAAAGTCTTTTAAAGACATGGATAATCGTTTAGCGGCACATAAGATCTTTAAGGCAAGAATTAGACAGAATTATTGCAAGAAGGTTTAATGGAGGCCAAAGAAATTCTTAGAAAGGATAAGGAGTACATACAAAAACAGCGTCAAAGTTTCCTCTGACGCTGTTTTTGTATCAAAATGTGGATGGTTTTATTTTCCCGTTTTCTCTTTAAACATTTTGAATCGGCTAGGCAATGTCTTTTTAGGCCAATAATTATTGCTCATATCCGTATCGGCTGTTTCCAACATTGGATCCAAAGCGATGTTGGTAATTTTTTTATTTCTGACAAATACTTTCGAAATGTTTTCATCATTGTAACGCCATACTTCCGCCGGAAGCTTGATCAGTTCATTACTACCGTCTTCGTAGGTAAACTCTAAAATGACAGGCATTACCAAGCCTCCCTTATTTGTGAAAGAGAGCTCATAGAAGTTGGTGTTATCTTTAATTTGTGCTTTTTGCTTGTCTTCCAATTTGCCATAGAACGCTTGGTATTTTTCAGGATCATCCAATTCTTCTTCAGGAATGTTGCCTTTTGCAGAACCTTCTTCTCCTTCAAATTTATACCGTACTACTTTGTCCAAGCTAACATCCACATGGTCGACAGTGTAGAACCAACCTCTCCAGAACCAGTCCAGATCTACTGCAGAAGCGTCTTCCATAGTACGGAAAAAGTCTGTAGGTGTCGGATGCTTGAAAGCCCATCTTTGCGAGTATTCTTTGAAAGCGACATCAAACAAGTCACGACCCATTACCGTTTCCCGGAGGATATTTAAAGCCGTAGCAGGTTTGGTATAGGCATTCGGTCCGAAGTTTTGAATCTGTTCGGAGTTGGTCATGATAGGACTCAGGTTCTTTTTGCTCATGTTCATATAAGGAACAATGTTCTGAGGCTTCGCCCGGCTGGCAGGAAATGGCTCGCCAAACTCATCTTCAAAGGCCACCTCTGTCAGGTATTCCACAAAGGTATTCAGACCTTCATCCATCCAAGTCCACTGTCTTTCGTCCGAATTGATAATCATTGGGAAGAAGTTGTGCCCGACTTCGTGGATAATCACTCCGATCATTCCGTATTTTGTCCGGTCGGTATAATTTCCTTTTTCATCACAACGGCCATAGTTAAAGCAAATCATCGGGTACTCCATACCGATACGAGCTGCATTTACGGAAATAGCTTTATGATAAGGATAGTCAATGGTATGTTTCGAATAAACTTTTAAAGTATGTGCTACTACCCGGGTAGAGTACTTTTCCCAAAGAGGGTTTCCTTCTTTGGGGTAATACGACATGGCCATGATGGTTTTTCCGCCGATATTCACACCCATTGCATCCCAGATGAATTTACGGGAAGAAGCAAAGGCAAAGTCTCTTACATCTTCGGCATGAAATACCCAGGTCTTTTTACCGGTTAGTTTTTTCTTCTCTTTTTTCTGAGCTTCTTTCTGGCTAACGATCATTACCGGATCTTTGGCCGTTTCAGCATCTTTCAGCAATTTCATTTGCTCGTAGCTCAATACATCTACAGGGTTTTGCAATTTACCTGTTGCACCTACGATGTGGTCTTCAGGAACGGTGATGCTTACTTTATAATCGCCAAAAGGAAGCGAAAACTCTCCTGATCCCAAGAATTGTTTGTTTTGCCAACCTTCGTAATCGTTGTACACACACATTCTGGGAAAGAACTGAGCAATGGTATATAAATAGTTGTCGTCTTTTTCGAAATATTCATACCCTGAGCGGCCACCTAATTCCATCCGGTCATTGATGTTGAAGTACCAGTCAATTTGAAAGGCAAATTGGTCTCCGGTATAAAGCGTTTTAGGCAAGTCAATCCGCATCATCGTTTTATTGATGGTATAGGGAAGGTCTTTTCCTTGCACGTCTTTGACAGCATTGATTTTAAATCCACCGTCAAAGTCTTTCGGCAAGACTTTGCCCATGGTATAGGCATTCATTTTAGGGCGCATGGAGTTGTTAGCCGTACTATAAGAATCCGAATCCTTAGCCCTTACATTTTGGTCCAATTGTACCCAAAGATAAGTGAGAGGGTCCGGCGAGTGGTTGGTATACGTAATGGTTTCGTGTCCGGTAATCGACTGCTTGTCATCGTTGAGCTCAATATCCATTTCATAGTCGGCCTGGTTTTGCCAGTACTCCGGACCCGGAGCACCACTGGCCGTCCGGTATTTATTCGGGCTTCTCAGCAAAGGCCCTAACTGCTCAAACTTATCAGAATGTTGCCTTTCCTGTGCATAGGCTTGCCAACACACCGCAAAAGCAAAAATGAGTGCAAGTGCTTTTTTCATTGTGTAAGGATTGATTTACTGTTCGAATAAATTATCATAGAGAGTTACTCCACCCCCTTTAGGAAAGAGTATTATTTAAATCTTAGGAGATCTACTTCAAATCTACAGGAAGATTATAGCAATGAAGGACAAATCTCTGAAAAATTTCAAGAAAGAGAACCTTGGGAGGTCAAAAAACTAGATTTACGGTAGTAAAAAGCCCCGGATCAATTTCCGGGGCTTTTAAGAATTAGTTATTAGCTAAATTTTGTGTGCGGTTGTTAAATTCTTTCAGACCCGAATCTAAAAAGTCAACAAAGTTATTCACATCCAAATCATAGGCTTGTGGTTTCACCAACAGGTTACCTTCGTAGTCTAAGAGAACATAGAAGGGTTGGGCGTTATTTCTAAACCGGTCAATTTGAATGGCCATGTTCTTTTGCCCAATGGTTTTCTTTACCTTGTTATCGTATGCGGAAGTAATCCAGTCGCTTTCAGGCAAAGCAGTAGGGTCGTCCACATATAAAGCAATGACTACATAGTCCTTTTTCAAACGTTCCAAAACAGGCTTTGCCACCCATACATTGTCTTCCATTTTCCGGCAATTGGCGCAGCCATGCCCGGTGAAATCGATGAATACCGGTTTGCCCGCCTTTTTCGCTGCGGCTAAACCTTGTTCAAGCTCGAAATACCCGTTTAACCCGTGTGGGAGTTCAAACTTATCCTTGTATTTCACTTCTTCATCAGAGGCTAATTGGTAGGTGTTGCCTTCCGTTTGTGTAGGGGCATTGTCTCTTACTACTTGGTGTAAGTCAAAACTATGACGTGTTTGAGGAGGTAAGATTCCTGACAAGACTTTTAAAGGAGCTCCGAACATACCTGGGATCAAATAAATCACAAAGGTGAAGCTAAGCAATGCTAACAGTAACCTGGGAACACTGACATTACTGATAGGGCTATCGTGTGGCAGGCGGATTTTACCTAGATAATATAAGCCCATAAAGGTGAAAATGGCAATCCAAATGGCCACATTGATATCCCTGTCCAAAATACCCCAGTGGTAAACCAAGTCCACCATACTCAGGAATTTGAAGGCAAAGGCCAATTCAATAAAACCTAAAGTCACTTTGACGGAGTTCAACCAACCACCGGATTTTGGCAATTTGTTCATTGTTTGAGGGAAGAATGCAAAGAAGGTAAATGGCAAGGCAAAAGCCATGGCAAAGGCAAACATCCCCGCAGCCGGGCGGATAATCTCTCCACCGGCCGAGTATAACAAAATACTTCCCACAATAGGCCCGGTACAAGAGAAAGAAACCAATACCAACGTAAAAGCCATAAAGAAGGAACCTAAAAAGCCTCCCTTTTCCGCTTGTTGGTCGATTTTATTCACTAAAGAGTTTGGTAATACAATTTCGAACATTCCGAAGAATGACAAAGCAAAAACAATAAAAATGCTAAAAAACAACAGGTTGGGCAGCCAGTGGGTACTGATAATATTGGCTGCTTCCGGGCCCGCAATGGGTGTCAGGATAAACCCTACAATGGTATAGATCAGGATGATGGAAATACCATAGGCCAAAGCCTGGGCTCTTCCCTTGGCTTTGTTTTCACTCCCTTTGGTGAAAAAGGAAACGGTCAAGGGAATCATCGGAAAGACACAAGGAGTGAAGATGGCCGCCAAACCACCCAAAAAGGCAAAAAGCATAAAGGATAATAAGTCTTTGTGCCCTTCGTCTATTTCAGGATTGACTTCTTCGAAATTGGTGATAGAAGGCGAAGAACTGCTTTTCTCTACTTTTTCTTTTGAAGTAGTAGTCACAGGTGTTTCCTGTGGAGTTTCAGTTACTGCCTTCTCCTCTTCACTTTCCGTTTGGGGAGTGTTTTCGTTTGAACTTGTAAGCTCTTTTTCTTCAAAAGCTTCTTCTTCTTTTACCGGGGCAGCAGCAATGGCAATGTCATTTGAGCCAAAAGAAAATTCATCATCGGAGTTGATGCATTTACCATCAATATCGCTACAGGTTTGAAAACTAACTTGTACATTCACTGTAAAATCTTTTTTCAAGACTTTTACCTTCTGTCTGAATTCTCCTTTAGTATAAAATTTAGAGATATCACCTTCCCACAAATCATCGTATTGGGTTTTGGCTCCGATGGGTTTGATCTCTCCTACTAATTCGTAGGAATCATTTTTTTCAAATTGAAAAGTAGTGACCAGAGGGCCTAAGTCCGGATCAAAATCCGAAGAATACAGGTACCAATCCCTTTGAATATCTGCCAGGAAAATCAACTCGATTGTCTCTCCAACTTTTGCCTCTTTTTTTGATACATCGGTTCTCCATGTGGTCGGTTCCAGTATCTGGGAAAATCCTTGTGCAGAAGCCAGGAGCAGAAAAATCCCTGCAAAGAATGCTGTTATCTTATGTTGCCTACTGCCCTGATATTTCATTGCTTTTATTGGTTTGTTTAAAGAATGAGAAAATGATTAATATGGATATATGATAATTCTTTCAAATTTAGTACATAATGCCAAAATTCTAACTACACACGATTGAAATCGGTTCGGCAAACCGGGTGAGCTGTTGCTATCATTCAATGAATTGTAAACTCACAGAAGTGAACTGAAAGGGAGGCCACGTTCCCTGATATTGCTCGATTTTTATTAGAGAAGTAGTTGGTAATTACCCAAGAATTATCTTGTCTGTAAGGCTATGGGCAACACCTTGTGAAGGTGTGGGATGTAGGGTACTCAATGACTTGATTGAGAGCTTTTAATAAAGAATTCCTTGGCTTTTTTAACTGCAATGAAGTTAGCCGCTTACATTGTTCATTAAAAACTCTACTTCCTTAAACTTAAAATAATAGACTTTACTCTTAAGGTCCAGGTCGTGTATGGCCAATTGCCCGGATTGATTAATGCCAAGCACCTGCCCCCGGAAGGTTCTCCCGGAAGCTACTTCTCTGTACTTGCGGATTGCCTGAAAGCCCAACAACTCCTTTTGATAAGTTGCTTTTAGCTGGCCCCATTCCAACCTTTTTAATTCCAGGTATCTATGTTCCAACAGAGGCAAAAGCTCTTCGAGCAGATCGTTCAATACATAGGTTTTTCCCGTAAATTGTGATAGAGAGCCAGCCCTAGAATGTGTAAATTGTTGTTGGTTGATATTCAGCCCTATGCCGGCGATGGAATATTCCAAGGTATGCCCTTGCAATTGATTTTCGATTAGAATACCACAAAGTTTTTTTTCCCGGAAATAGAGATCGTTCGGCCATTTTACTTTTACCTCTGGAGACAGGTGCTGGCTCAGAAAATCCCGGATGCCTAAACTTACCGCCATACTCAATTGAAATTGATCGACAGGTTGGAGAAAAGTAGGAGTGAAAACCAAGGAGAAGGTTAGGTTTTGATAAGGGGAGGATTCCCAGCTATTTCCCCGTTGTCCGCGGGCGGCTGTTTGTTCGGAAGTGATCACAAGGCTCCCTTCCCCGGCTTCCCCTTTCCGGATGAAGTCGGCGGCTATGTCATTAGTTGACTGACATGATGGCAGGTAAATAACTTTTTTGCCCAGAAACGAAGTATTGGTAAAACTTTTATACAAGTATTTTTTAGTTTTGTGTATACTGCAATGCTGCAGAAGAGTAAAACAGAAGTTAATTGATTTTTTTATTAAGAAAAACCTAATTAAGTTCGAGCATATCCCTGGCAGAAGGCGATTTTTTAAGCCCATCTCTGAAAGGAAGACACCATTCCTCTTTAAAGCGTGTGGTAAAAGTAGTAATCTACAGAATTTTAAAAAAGCGAATGATCAAACAAGTCAAAGAAGTAGATTCAAAAGAATTGGCAGAAGCGATAATCTTTGGGATGCAAGAGAAAAAGGCCCAGGATGTAGTGGTGATGGATTTGCGCAAAATAAAAAATGCAATTGCGGATTATTTTGTGATTTGTTCGGGAAGCTCAGATACACAAGTGCAAGCCTTGGCATCGAGTGTGGAAGAACAAGTGTATAAGAAACATCAGGAAGATCCCTGGAAAAAAGAAGGCGTATCCAATTGTGAATGGGTATTGTTAGATTATGTGGACGTAGTGGTGCACATCTTCCTGAAAGACAAACGGCAGTTTTACGGACTGGAAGAACTTTGGGGAGATGCTGAGATCATCAGCTTGGAAAACAAATAGTCGGGAATTAATGTTCTACCAACGGAATACTAGATAGAAGAAGATAATTTCAAAATATTTGAGGATTGAAATATGGCAAATAACCCAAAAAAGAATCTTATCCCTAAAAATAACTCTCCTAAAAACAACTACCAGGTGTGGCTGTTGGTGTCTTTGATCATTGTGATCATCGGTTTGACCTATTTTAGCCGTAGCAAAGACCTGGTAAGCATTAACATGAAGCGCTTTGAGGAGATGCTTGTTGCAGGTGATGTGTCCAAAGTGACCGTAGTGAACAAAGAGTTTGTGGAGGTTACCTTGAATCAGGAAGCGGTGAAAAAAGACCGCTATAAAAATGAAATCGGGCAAGGGAGTCCTTTTTCCATTACACAAGGTCCTCATTACACCATGCGGATCCTGTCTCCGGAGAAGTTTGTAGAGGAATTTGAAAAGTTCCAACAACAGCTTCCGGAGAATAAACAAATTGGCTTGAATGTAGAAAAAAGGGAGGACTTTAGTGGCTGGTTTGTTTCCTGGGCCATTTTCTTCTTATTGATTTTCGGTTTCTGGCTGTTGATGAGAAGGATGACCACCGGAGGGGCCGGAGGACAGATTTTCAACATTGGCAAATCACGCGCAGCATTGTTTGATGCTGAGAATAAGGTGAAGATTACCTTTAGTGATGTCGCCGGCCTGGATGAAGCCAAAGAAGAAGTGGAAGAAGTGGTGCAATTCCTGAGAAACCCTTCCAAATACACTAACCTGGGAGGTAAAATTCCGAAAGGAGTATTGCTGGTAGGCCCTCCGGGTACAGGTAAAACCCTATTGGCCAAAGCGGTAGCAGGAGAGTCGGGTGTCCCTTTCTTTAGCCTTTCGGGTTCCGACTTTGTGGAGATGTTTGTTGGGGTAGGAGCCGCCCGTGTACGTGACCTATTCAAACAGGCCAAAGAAAAAGCGCCTTGTATTATCTTTATTGATGAAATTGATGCTATCGGACGTTCCAGAGGAAAAGGACAAATGCCTGGAGCTAACGATGAACGCGAAAATACCTTGAACTCTTTGTTGGTGGAAATGGATGGTTTTGCCACGGATTCGGGAGTCATCATTATGGGGGCTACCAACCGCCCTGATGTATTGGATTCTGCTTTGTTACGTCCCGGACGTTTCGATCGCCAGATCAGTATAGACAAACCGGACATCAAAGGAAGAGAAACCATCTTTAAAGTGCATTTGCGTCCGATCAAGTTGGATAACGATGTGAATCCTAAAAAATTAGCAGCGTTGACTCCAGGGTTTGCCGGAGCCGAAATCGCCAATGTTTGTAACGAAGCGGCATTGATCGCTGCCCGTAAGGACAAGAAAGCTGTGGAAATGGACGATTTCCAAAGTGCTATTGACCGGGTGATTGGCGGTTTGGAGAAAAAGAACAAAATTATTTCTCCGGATGAAAAGAAAATTGTAGCCTACCACGAAGCAGGTCATGCCGTGTCAGGTTGGTTCTTAGAGCATGCCGATCCTTTGGTGAAAGTAAGTATTGTTCCTAGGGGAGTGGCAGCATTGGGGTATGCTCAATATTTACCCAAAGAGCAGTTCTTATATACCACCGAGCAAATGCTGGACGAAATCTGTATGTCTTTAGGAGGTAGAGCCGCTGAAGAAATTATCTTTAATAAGATTTCTACAGGAGCACTTAGCGACTTGGAACGCACCACCAAAATGGCCTATAGCATGGTGTCAGTGTATGGTATGAATGAAGAAATCGGGCATATTTCTTTCTACGATCCGAAACGCTCCGATTATGCTTTTGACAAACCGTATTCGGAAGCAACAGCTACCAAAATTGATCAAGAGGTGAAGAAACTGATTGATGCGGCTTATGAGCGTACAAAACAGTTGCTACTCGAAAAAAGAGATGCCTTGGAAGCAATTGCTCAAGAACTTTTGGAAAAAGAGATCATTTTCCAAAATGACTTGGAGCGCTTAATCGGAAAACGACCTTTCGAGCATAAAACCGTTTACCAAGAGTTTACCGAAGAGCATGACAATGGAGAAGCTGATGAGGAAGCAAAAAAATCTTTGAATCAAGGTGAAGAAGACAAAGAAAAATTAGAAAAATCAGAGCAAAAATAAAGAACCAATTGTCTTTAAAATATCAGAGCCGCTTTCTTTCGAAAGCGGCTTTTTTATTATTTATCCTAGAAAGGAGCGGAAGAAAGCCAAAATGCAAAAGAACCGTTGGCGATACCCTAATGAGTCAGAAGTACTAAAGGGTCTTGCCCAAGTAATAGAACCATACTCTGATATAATTCCGGTTCCTGTGTTTTAAATTGTTCGGGCTTTTCAAAAAAGCACTCTACCGCTACGGCAAAAAATTCGTGATCGTTTACCTGACCATAAGCCCGGAAAATACTCTTCTCTCCCGATGCAATACGTTCCCGTTTTTTCGTACTGAGCGAAAGCCACTTTTCCAATTGATGTGTGGGCAAAAATTTATATTCTTTATTCAAAATCCGGTTTTCCAACTTTAAGGCATGTGCCATTTCATGCAAGCCCAAGTTGACTCCATCGTGTGGATGTATATACCCCTCTATAAAATTTTTCCATGAGAGGACGATAATTCCCAGCCATGGGTTGACCTCCCCTTGATGGTAGTTGTGGTTAATGGTAGAGTAGTAATCGTCCGGATAAATCAGAATTTTCCGGAAGTGCTTCAAGTAAATATCGGGAAGTCCAAACGTCAACTGAACTGCCGAAGCGGCAATTAATGCTTTCATTTCATCTGTGACCTGGGGGAACCCGCGAGGAAAAAACTGTTTGCTGGAGATGAAATACTGAACTCTTCTTTCAAAGAGCTGCTGTTTTTTGGAGGGTAATCTTTTGTAATAAAGAAAATGCTCGATTAAGGCAGTTTTATAATTCTCCTTTAAACGGATAAATGGGTTATGGATAAACTTTGAGCTATTTTGGTAAAATAGGTACAATGAAATAGTACTGACAAGGATTAGAATGAAATACATAGAAATTATCAAATTAATAAGATGGAAGGCACAGAGGGTTATGTTTACTAAGTACTTGCCTTTAGGTATACTATAAGGCAAATATATATTCAATTTGTACGGGAATGAATATGGTGAGAGTTTTCATTTACAAACTTTCAAAATGTGGTAAAGGAATGCTTGGTAAAAGAAATATGAGAAAAAGCATCTTTGTTTTATCAAAATTGACAACAAAAAATATTTGTTTGGTCTCTCAATTAATTATTTTTATTGGTAATAAAAGCAAGCAAAAATTTTGGGGAGGAAGAAAATGGAAATTACGCTAAAGAAGGGAGATATTACCCAACTTAAGGTGGATGCCATCGTCAATGCGGCAAATACATCTCTTTTAGGAGGTGGAGGGGTAGATGGTGCAATTCACCAGGCTGCTGGGCCGGAATTGTTGCAAGAGTGTAAAACTCTTAACGGCTGTCCCACAGGCATGGCCAAAATCACCAAAGGGTATCAGCTTCCTGCATCTTATGTGATTCACACAGTAGGGCCGGTTTGGAAAGGAGGCAACCACAAAGAAGCCGAGTTATTGGCCAATGCTTATGCTCACAGTTTGAAATTGGCTGAAAAACATCAACTAAAGTCTGTGGTTTTTCCCAATATTAGTACGGGAGTATATGCTTTTCCGAAAGAAGAGGCCGCCCGGATTGCCCTACAAACTGTGAAAGCCTTTGCTAATGAACAAAGTTCTTTGGAACAAGTGATTTTTGTTTGCTTTGATGAAGAGAATTATAAAATTTACGACCAATTAATTAGAGAGCTTGACTAAAAGTACAAGAAAGAGCTTTGCCGGTTAAACAGTCCAAAGCCTTTCCTTTGAAACTCATTAACATAAAAATATCCTATGAACTACCAAGCTGACTTAATCCCAACCCAACAACTTTTTCAACGGTTGATTGATAAGTATGCCACAGAGAACGGAACAGACTGGGTAAAGCAAAAAGCAGAGGCATATAAACAAAGTCCTGCGAATCGTACTTTTTTCCTGATGTTTAGTGCCGCCCCACGTTTTGTCGGCAAAGAACCCATCCCATTTACAACAGAGGAGTTAGCAGAAGCCCAAGCTTTACGTAAGGGATTTGACCTCACTGGTTGGACTATGGACCAATTGGTACGGGTATATTTTGTATTGCACCTTCCGCATAAAGACCAATCGGCCTATGTGCAATTGCTAAATCAAGTATTTGAGATGGCCGATATGCATGAGTTGGTAGCCTTGTACACGGCATTGCCTATATTGCCCCACCCTGAAGCTTTGGCAAAAAGGGCGGCAGAAGGGATTCGTACCAACATGACTGTGGTATTGGATGCCATATGCCTGAATAACCCTTATCCGGCTGAATATTTGGACGAGATAGCCTGGAACCAACTGGTATTGAAATCGGTCTTTACCGAGCGCCCCCTTTACAAAATTTTAGGGGCCGATTCACGGGCGAATGCCCATTTGGCCCATATGCTTTCCGATTATGCTCATGAGCGATGGGCTGCTTCAAGGTTGGTGACTCCGGAGCTGTGGCGTTTTACGGGTCAATTCCTCAATGAGTCGTTACTTCAGGATATGAAGACCTTAGTTGCCAAAGAAGATCCACATGAACGATATGCTGCAATTCTGGCTTGTATGGAGAGTTCTTCCGGCTTGGCAAAAGATCTGCTGAAACACCATCAGGACCTTGTAAAAGAAGTACAAGAAAAACAATTGGATTGGGACCGCCTGGGTGCTGCATATGAAGTTGATAAAGGACCTTTGCCAACAGGTTATCAACAAGCGGGTAGCGGAGTGTCAGTTTCCGATCCGGAAGCATAAGGCAAAAGCTATTCTGTAAAATAAAAGAGGTTTTGACCTTTATCTTTCTCTCTGCATTGTGAGTTTTTCAAAACTAGAAAATGCGGAGATTCCTCATTGATCTTCAATTAAAAAAAATCTAACTATGAACTTAGACAATATCCGGGGAATGAAGTTTTTGGATTCCCATATTCACATGACTTCCCGCACGACTGATGACTATGAAGCCATGAGTAAGGCGGGAGTAGTGGCCATTATCGAGCCTTCATTTTGGTTGGGGCAGCCGCGTACGGAAGTGGGCTCTTTTAAAGATTATTTTAGCAGCCTGGTAGGATGGGAGCGCTTTAGGGCAAGTCAGTTTGGCATTCATCATTATTGTACCATTGGCTTAAACTCTAAAGAAGCGAACAATGAAGCATTGGCTGAACAGGTGATGGAAATATTGCCGATGTATGTTTGCAAAGAAGGAGTTGTAGGGGTTGGAGAAATCGGCTATGATGACCAAACTCCGGCGGAAGACAAATACTTCAGAGCTCAATTGGAGTTGGCAAAAGAAGTGAATTTACCGGTACAAATTCACACACCTCACCGCGATAAACGGGCAGGAACCTCCCGTTCTATGGATGTGGTGGAAGAACACGGCATTCCTCCCCATATGGTGGTGATCGATCATAATAATGAAGAAACCGTGAAAGAAGTACTGGACAGGGGATTTTGGGCAGCCTTTACCATTTACCCTAAAACAAAAATGGGGAAAGAGCGAATGGTAGAAGTATTGAAAAAGTATGGGCCAGAGCGCATTATTGTGGACAGTTCTGCTGATTGGGGAGTAAGCGATCCCCTGTCTGTACCTAAAACTGCCTCCTTGATGTTAAGTCACGGAATCCCGAAAGAGCATGTCGAGCAAGTCTGTTATCAAAACCCTCTGGAGGTGTATAAACAAAGTGGACAGATAGATGAAAATGATTGGTTGAACCCTCAGGGAGTGGATCAGAGAGAGTTGTATAATGGTAACAGTGTGTTGAGAGGTCAGGAACCGATGGTGAATAAGTAAACGATACTGGAATATTTTAATACAAATGTATACATCCTGTACCGGGCTTTTGAAGGCTTGAGGCAGGATGTGTTTTTTCCTCAGATCAGGTTTGTAATCTTTCAGGTGAAATAAGCTTTTAGAGGTTGTAATATGGTTTCTAAAACTGTTATTTAGGAAAATGACAGGCGAGCTTATTTTCTTTCTATCTTTGAAAGATTCAGGAGGGTTTGTCATTTACCTTTGTAAAAATAATCCTACAAAACACAAAAAAGCCTTTTGTGAAAAAGGCCGCTCAATACTATGAAAACAGTTATCGCTTATTTAAGATTAATGCGCCCGGCAAATATTCTCACAGCCATTGCTGATATCATGTTGGGGTATGCCGTTACCGGATCTGTCATTGAAATTTGGAACAGTGAGGAAAAATGGCTGATTAACCCGGATATTTCAGCGTTGCTCTGGTTAGTTATTGCCACAATAGGCCTTTATGGAGGGGGAGTGGTGTTTAACGATGTGTTTGATGCCGAGCTGGACAAAGTAGAGCGCCCCGAACGTCCGATTCCCAGCGGTAAGGCCAGTATCGCGGGAGGAAGTATATTAGGAGCGTTACTCTTGTTGACAGGCGTGCTTGCTGCTTGGCAAGTATCGGCCGTCAGTGCAATATTAGCGTGCGTCACAGCTGCACTCGCTTTAATTTATGATAAAATAGGCAAGCATCACGACTTTTTTGGCCCGTTGAATATGGGGGCTTGCCGGGGAACCAACCTTTTGTTAGGGATGAGTGCCGTAACGGCAACCGTATATCAGTATTGGTACATTGCCTTGATTCCTGTAGTATATATTTCAGCCATCACAATGATTAGCCGGGGCGAGGTACACGGTAAAAACCTAAAGGCCTTGCAAGGGGGGATGGGGTTGTATTTGTTGGTGGTGTTGAGCATTGCCGTTATGGGAGTGTTGGAGCAATATCATTGGCATGCCGCTCTTCCCTTCCTGATGCTTTTTGCCTATCTGATCTTTCCACCCTTGGTTAAAGCCATTCGCAAACAGCGCCCCCAACTTATCGGACGGGCGGTCAAAGCCGGAGTACTTTCGCTGATTGTAATGGATTCAGCCATTGCGGCAGGGTTTGCCGGAATACAATACGGCTTGTTGATTTTATTACTTTTACCGGTTTCGATGTTGCTTGCCAAGGCTTTTGCCGTAACCTAAGCCTTGACAGACCAAGTTTTATAACATTTCAAAGTCAATAGTGCGTTTGGCGATATTGGTATTCTTTACCAATATTTTCACTGGATCACCAATGGCATAGGTTTGCTTATATTTCTTACCAATGACTTGTTTATTTTCTTCATCATAATAATAAAAATCATCTTGCATGGATGAAAGCCGTACCATACCCTCGCATTTGGTGGTATTGAGTTCCACATAAATGCCCCACTCGGTTACTCCGGAGACGATGCCTTCCATCTCTTCATCGATATAGTTCTGCATAAACTCTACCTGCTTGAACTTAATGGAAGCCCGTTCCGCTTCTACCGCCCTTCTTTCCCGCTCGGAGGAGTGTTTGCAACGCTCTTCAAATTCGGCCTTGTCGGCAGCGTTTCCTCCGTCCAGGTACTGTTGCAAAAGGCGGTGTGCCATCATGTCCGGATATCTTCGGATAGGAGAGGTAAAGTGAGAATAATGTTTAAAGCCCAAACCATAATGCCCGAGAGGTTGGGTGGTGTACACGGCTTTGGCCATGGCCCGGATTGCCTGACTTTCGATGATGTTTTGTTCGGGTTTTCCTTCCAGTTCTTTTGCCAGTTGGTTCAACGAACTGGCCAAGTTCGTTTCGTTAAGGTTTAATTCATAACCAAAACGTTTGGCAAAATTGGAGAAATTAGCCACTTTTTCCGGGTCCGGATTGTCGTGAGTCCGGTATACCATCGTTTTGGGTTTGCCTTTCTCCTTTTGTCTGAAAACAAATTCAGCCACTTTTTTATTAGCCAGCAGCATAAACTCTTCAATCAGCTTGTGAGCATCTTTTCTGACTTTCGGGAAAAGCCCCAATGGGCTGCCGGTTTCATCCAAATGGAATACTAATTCTACCGACTCAAAAGAAATGGCTCCGTGTGCAAAGCGCTCTTTCTGGAGTTTTTTAGCCAATTCATTCAAGGTATTGATTTCCGTAGTAAAATCTCCTTCTCCCGTTTCAATGGCTTCCTGTGCTTCTTCGTAAGTAAACCTCCGGTCAGAGTGAATCACTGTACGGCCAAACCATTCGCTTTGTACCTGGGCATATTCATCTAATACGAAGACGGCTGAAAACGTTAACTTGTCTTCATGAGGGCGCAATGAGCACAATTGGTTAGAGAGCTTTTCCGGTAACATCGGTACGGTGCGGTCCACCAGATATACCGAGGTAGCCCGGTTGTATGCTTCCATTTCCAATTCGGTATTGGGCTTTACATAGTGGGTGACATCGGCAATATGGATTCCTATTTCCCAATGACCTTCAGCCGTTTTGCGAATTGAGAGTGCGTCATCAAAATCTTTGGCGTTAAAAGGGTCAATGGTGAAGGTCGTAACCTCCCGCATATCCCTGCGTTTATCGATTTCTTTTTGAGAAATTTTGTCGGGGATATTGGCTGCGGCTAACTCCACATGCTCCGGGAAATTGAACGGTAATCCGTACTCAAACATGATGGCATGGATTTCTGTTTCGTTTTCTCCGGACTTTCCTAATACTCTCTTGACAATTCCTACCGGGTTTTTGTCGGTAGGCGACCATTCGGTAATTTCTACAATCACGCGCTCACCATGCTGTGCTTCTTGTATATCATCCAGATTGACAAACACATCGAAGTGCATTTTTCGATCGTCTACAATAACAAAGGCAAAGCGGGATGAAATTTCGATAGTACCGACAAATTCACTTCTGGAGCGTTTGACTACTTCCGTAACTTCTCCCTCCAGGCGGTTTCTGCGATTGTTGTAGAAGGTGCGAATTTGTACCCGGTCGCCATCCAAAGCACGGTTGAGGTTATTTGAACTGACCCAAATATCTTTTTCCATCCCTTCAACCAGGATATAGGCATAGTGAGGGTTAACATAATCGACCACGCCTTCAAACGAATCCGCCTCTCGGGTTCCTTGAAAGTAGGTGCCCTTTATCCGTTTGATAAAGCCCTCATCAGCCAGGTGTAATATAAAATGTAAAAACTCCTTGCGGGACTTTTTGTCTTTGACTTTAAATGTTTTATATAACGTTTTAATGGATTGCTTTTGGGGGGCTACATTGTTGAGGAAGGAGATGATTTGATTACCTAATTGGGCGGTTACTTTTACCCGTTTGGTAGTTTTCTTTTTCTGTTTTGTTTTATTCTGTCGCTTCATGCGCTTTGGGTGTTAATAAGTTAGTTCTAAAAAATTATTTACAAATTGGTAGGTGTAAATTGCCTAAAATCAAGACAAATCACAAGTCTTTTTAATATCATTGAGGTGCTTGAAAGAAGAGGGAGAAGGATCCCGCATGCCAACGCCTACATTTTTCTGACGGGCTAAAGATACGATAATTTAAGGGACATAAACAAGTAATTGAAGAAATATCAAAAAAATATTCTCAACAATTACCTAGTGTAGGTGAGTTATTTGGCTTATTGTCTTCCTCGAAAAAAGATGGCAAGAGATAGGTAATGCCTTTTCAAAGACATTACCTATCTCCCGCCATATAAGCTTATTGTTTGGCCGATCCTTGCTGCCGGCTTGTTCTAAAGCTGATTTCTTTTGTGGAACTATTGCCTAAGTAGTCCACAGCCCTGATTTTCAAACGATATTTTTTATTGGGCTTAAGTCTGGAAATTTGCCCGGAGTACAGTCGTTCAGCTTGATCATTAAGGGAGTAGTAGATGTTTTCTAAGCCTGCGTATGTATCCGTGGCGGAAAGGAAAATACCTACATGAGCCGGATAAATATCCAGGTTGCCTTTGGTATCAATTGCGCCTACACTGAAGTTAATAAAGATTTTAGGGGCAGAATGATCCGTAAAGAAAAAGAGCCTTTCGACGTTCCGGTTATTCACATTGTCATAGCCAAAAAACTCCAATTGATGTAAGCCCTCTTTTGCCTGGGTTAAAGGCTGGGTGTATTCCGTTTCGGAGAGTTCCCCGTCAAAACTGTAGGTGATTTTCTGTAAACCGGACTCTCCGTCCACCGCTGCAAGTTGGATGGTATTGTTAGGGCCAATCAATAGAGTATCCTTCCGGTATAAGTGTTTTCCATTGATGGAATGTGAAAGTGTGGGGCCGGTAAGGTCTACATATACTTTACTTACATTATGTTTAAACTCTTCATAGCCGGTAGCATTCCCGGATTGTGTCTGGTTGTTCAGGTTATCAACCGAATAGTAGCGGATGTAATGTTCTCCGGTCACATTGGGTAAGTAAAAAGGATTTTGATATTCGAGGAATTCCCCGTTGTCAATAGAATATTTGATTTCTTTGACCCCTACTTTGTTGTCGATGGCAGTCAGTTTAAGTTTGGTCCTTCCGGAAAAATATATCTGGTTGTTGGCCAGGTAGCGATCACCTAATATATCTGCTGCCATCAAAGGAGCGCTTTTATCCAGGTAAAATTCAAAAGTCTTTTCTTGTTCCTTATTCCCTACTTCATCTTCAGAATAATAAGTAATCCGGTGATGGCCTTCTTCCAGAAATGCAAAGTCAATTCCTTTTCCATTGTACACTTTGTACGTCCCTTCGTCAAATTTGTAATAAGTTGCTTTGACTCCGGAGAGTTTGTCATTTTTTAAAAGGTAAATCTTGCTTGAAAGGGAGATTACATTCTCCTTGGTAATGCCATTGACGTTCAGATTGGATACCGGAGCTTCCAAATCTACAATAAATTGTTTCTGCTCGACCGGACTGGCATTGCCCACAAAGTCTACAGCATAAAATTTAACCTCAAACTCTCCTTGTTGGTCCATTTGTACAGGCTCGGTATACGCTATGAAACGTTCGGAGTTGACAGCATAGTAGATTTGTTTTACCCCGGACATTTTATCTTCGGATTGTAGTTGTATGGATAGAGACGAACCATAATAGGTCTTCCCGGCAGCTTGATGTATCTGGGCATCCTGAAACGTATTCTTTATGGAAGGGGCCATGCCATCGGCATAAATCTCCAACATTACCTCTTGATGAGGGGTCACGGTATTTTGAGTCTCTTTATCTACGGCATACCGGGTGCGTATATAATTTAAGCCTTCGGTATCCAGGTAGAGAGGGTCGGCATATTGAGGTTTGGCAGCCCGCGTAAGGCGTTGTTGGGCCGAGTCCGGAGTGCTGGATACCCAAAGGTATACCGGAAGTTTTTTGTTCCAATATAACCTGCCGGCCGAATCTAGGTGATGGGTGGCCTCATGCGGTTGGGCCTGTGCCCAACCTCCACACAAGATTAGAAATAAGTTGGTTAGAAGTAGTTTATTCATAGGACTTAAATGTTAATTCAACGGTAGTGCCCTGGTTAGGTTGGCTTTCTACATGAATCGCACCTTGGCTTATCCTGACAAGCTCAGCACTGAGTACAATGCCTAGTCCGGTTCCTTTTTCTTTGGCTGTGCCATAGGTGGATTTATTACTACTGAAATCAAACAGGGAGTCAATTTTATCTTGTGTCATGCCGATGCCATTATCTGTAATGGACAGGCGTATTTTTTCTGAAAGTTGCGTTCCGCTGATTTTTACCTCTCCTCCGTGGGGGGTAAACTTGATGGCATTTTGCATCAGGTTTCTCACCACAATTTTCAACATATCCGGATCGGCCAAAGCATGAAGTGAAGCAGGGACTTCATTGGACAAACGGATGGACTTGGCTTCTGCCAAAGAGGCTAACAGCCGACTGTTTTGCTCTACTACTTCATACATAGCCACTTTATCAAATTGGGGCTTGAGCTCTTGCATCTGCGTTCTGGACCAATGCAAAAGATTTTCTAATAAATCGGCACTGGCCGAAAGCCGGGTTTTTAATTGTAGAAATATACGGGTGAGCTCTTCCGAAAAATCAAAATCATCGATGATATAAAAAAAACTCTGCAAAGAGCTGATCGGGCTCCTCAGGTCGTGCGCAATGATGGAAAAGATTTTGTTCTTTACCTCATTGGAATGTGCTAATTCTTGCTTTTGCTTCTCTATGGACAAGTTTTGCTCATGCAAGCGTTTGTTTTGCCTGGCGCCTTTGCGAAGAAAGAAAAATAACAGACCGGCAATCGACAGTAAAGAGAGTGAAACAATAATCGAAAGATTCCGGATATAGGCTTTCTCTTGTTTTAGTACCTGATTTTCTTTCTCTTTGAGCAAAGCCTCTGCCGACTGTATTTCCCGCTCGCGCTTGAGAAGCGTAACCTCCAGTTCTTTTTTGGAGAGGTGGGTATATAAGTTCTGGTTTATGGATTCTACTTCGTGGATTTCCTTTTCTTTTTCCTTGATCTCCATTTGTTTTTTTAAGAGTTCTAGCTCTTTGGCTTGTTTTTCGGCCAGTGCCAGCTTTTTTTGAATACTTTCCTCTTTCAGTTCTTGAGAAAGTTTATTGACCTTGTTGCGCTGTAACTGCTCATGAAAGGATTTGTATAATTCAAAATACTTTAAGGTCTGCTCCACATCTCCCTTTTTCTCATAAGTTTCCGATAGCATCCCATATACGCTTTTCATTTGATTCACATCATTGAGTTCCCGGGCTGTGGTAAGTGCTTGTTGTAAATCTTCGATAGCGAGATCGTATTTTTTTAGATTGCTGTAAGCAATAGAGCGGTTGATCAGGGCCGATATCATGCCCACAGGCTCATGGCCGGCTTTCCGGGCGGCCAGGGTTTTGGTGAAGTGTTTTAAAGAGCTTTCATAATCCTGTATATCTCCGTAAAGCATGCCCAGGTTGTTATGAATCATGGCCACACCATTTTCATTTTCCAACTTGGCATTGAGTGATAAGGAACGCTCGTAGTACTGAATAGCCTCATTATAATTGTTATGGTTCCAATAAATAAAAGCGGCATCATTCAGCATTCTGGATGCTTCCTTGTAATTATTTTTACTAAGGTATTCATGGTGTTTGGACAGGTAAGTAGCCACCTTCCCTGAGTCGCTTCTGGAAAGAGGCTGAATTTGGGTGTATCCCAATGAACGTAAACCTACTAATAGGAATAGCGTCAGGATTATAGGTCTCATTCGCAAAGAAGATAGTGTTAGTTTAAGCCTTAAGGTATACTGAAAATCCCTGATTTTTTGCTAGAAAAATTCAACGTTTAAGAGTGCAAATCTAAGTAGTAAAATGAGAAATAAAAGCAGAATGTGAAATAGTGTTTGGATTTATTATAAATTATTTTTTTGAACTGGTATGCAGTGTGTTAGTCCCATCCTTAAATGGTTTTTTTGCTTAAAAAATCAATTTGTTAAATTGTAAATGCCTTTTGGTTGGCATGTAAATTTACGATTTTAACGACTAACTGTCAACATCATGTGGTACCTGCTCCTGGCGGCATTGTGCACCTTTCTCACCTATTTTCATTTCAAGGTTTTTGCGCTGTATAATATAGCCACTCTTCCCGCCTTGTTGACTAACTATGTTGTATGTGTAATAGCGGGCTTGTTATTTTTCCCTATTGAGTCATGGGAGAGTTTGTTACATAAGGATTGGCTTTATTGGGCGGGGTTATTGGGAGCTTTGTTCATCTTGCATTATCTACTCTTGATTTATGCCACGGCCCGAGTAGGCTTAGCAATTATTACCATTGCCAGTAAAGTTTCCTTCACCTTGCCTGTAGTTATCAGCTTGGTCTATATTCCAAGTGTTTATAAAACCTTGTCGTGGCTTAATTATACAGGTGTGGTATTGTCCGTAATAGCAGTGCTATTTATCTCAATTCAAAGAAAATCCGGTAACGAGTCTACACTCTTCAAATTATCTTCATTACGTTGGGCATGGGTAGTTTTCCTTGTAGGAGGAGGTATCGACACACTGATTAATTTTATCAATTACCGATATTTATCAGAGGAAACGGAGGTAAGTTTTCCCATCGCCACCTTTGCATTTGCTCTGTTAACTGGCGTGGTAGCAACGGGGGTAAAACACTCTTTTCTATCTGGGTTCGGGCAAGTTGTGTTGTTAAAGTCATGCTTGGGGGGTGTGAGTTTGGGAGTCGTGAATTTTTTCTCTTTTTATTTCATTTTAAAAGCCCTCCGGTATTTTCAACACCAAGGTTCATTGGTTTTTCCCTTGCTCAATATTTTGGTGATTTTATTGATCGCAGGCATTTCCAAATGGGGCTTTCGTGAAAAACTCTCCCGGCTCAATTTTTTAGGGATTGCCCTGGCACTGTTGTCATTGTTATTTATTGCTTTGTAAATAAATGATTTGTAAAGTAGAGATGTATATTTTAATCGTGTCTACTGTTGAAAACAGGGTAAGGCTGAGGAGAAGAGTGACTTTGACTTGCTAATTAGCTTTCCGTTTTTGTTTGCCATACAGCAATTAACAACTTCGATTAAATTAATATTCCGGTAACAGCATTTCACTTCAAGCTTTCTAATTTCGCTATGTGGAATAAAAGGAAGTGCTGGCAATGAAAAATTACTTTCAGGCAATACAACAAGGCCAAATGGAAGGTTTGGAAAAGCTTTACGAAAGCTATTACCAACGCCTATGCCGTTTTGCTCATTGTTACCTCCATCAGGCTGAAGTGGCTGAAGATGTGGTATCCGAGATATTTTTACAGCTCTGGGAAAAACGCCATACATTGATCGTTCCTGAAAAAGTGGAAACCTATCTATTTGCCGCCACCCGGAACAAATGCCTGAATTACTTGCGGGACCATCAAAAAACGGAAGATTTCTCTCAAGTACAATTGTCACTGACGCTTCCCTCACCGGAAAAAGGCTATATTCACAAAGAGCAACTCGAAAGAGCCCAAGCTTATATCAATACCTTTCCGGGACAACAAAAGAAAATCTTTATCCTCAGTAGAGTAGAGGGCTTTACCTATAAAGAAATTGCCCAAATACTCAACCTCTCTGAAAAGACGGTAGAACATCATATGGGGCAAGCCCTGAAAAAAATGGCCCGATTTCACGTTGCCCGTTCTCTTGAAATTAAGGATTGATGGGGTAAAATACTCCCGAATAATTAGCCGCAAAGCTAGGTTGAGCCTAAAAAAATAGGATACCTCTTTCATTTTCAACCTTCTTTAGCTTCTGTTAACTCTCTTTTAATTTTTCTGATTTTGATTTAACAAACAGTTCACGGAATTGACTAAGGGTAGAACAGGGGTTTTTGTGCCTTACTCATGAAAGCCGCCCATTGATGGGGCTGGTACTATACAACAAACGTAATGACGATGGAGGAGAATTATAAGGACGATCAACTGTGGGAACTGATGGCCAGGGTGCTGGATGGAGAGGCTACGGCATCACAGCGCAATCAATTGGAGCGGATACTGGAAAAGGAGCAGAAGTTAAAACGGAAGTTTGAAGAGTTGAAGGCTATCCGGAAAGCAAAAGTAGAGATCAACGATACGAACCAGTACAACAAAAGATCTTTTGATCAGCTAAAACAAAAACTTGAGACAACTCAACAAAGCACAAAACGAGATTTTAGTGCTTCGGGCTGGTGGCAGTGGGCTGCTGCAAGTGTGGTACTTCTTCTGGGACTGGGTTTATGGTGGCAAATGAACGGTACGGAGCCGGATTATTTAGAACTTACAGCCCCTGTGGGAGAAGTGGCTCAATACACCTTGCCGGATGGCTCGCAGGTATGGTTAAATGCAGGAAGCTCTTTGCACTACCGGAAGGATTTTCAAGATCACCGGGAGACCTTATTGCAAGGTGAAGGTTTTTTTGCGGTGCAGAAGGATGCCGAACATCCCTTTACGGTAAATACCGGCTCCTTAACGACCAGGGTATTGGGTACCTCTTTTCATATACAAGCTTACCCGGAAATGAAGGAAGAGGTGGAAGTAGCGCTGTTTACCGGGAAGGTAGAAGTGGAAAAACAAGGCGGAAAAGTTTTGGCCGTTTTGTCGCCAGGAGAGCAGTTACACTATCAACATGAAATAGTGGCCGTGTCAACATTTGAACAGACTACGGTAGGAGAGTGGCGTTATGGAAAGTTAAATTTTTACCAAGCTAGTTTTGAGGAAGTGATCGCAAAGTTGGAGAGGAAATTTGACGTGGAAATAACCACTCTCGGAACAGCTGGAGACGAGTTCCGGTTAACAGCTAAATTTGATGAAAAAGCCACTTTAAACGAAGTGCTGGAAGGCTTGGCTTACTTACAGTCTTTTGAGTATACGATCCATCAGCAAAACGTGGAGCTTAGGTTTTAAACATGCTTTTAGAATAAATTGAATTAAAACCCTATAAAAAAGGCGAAAGCTCAAGGCTCTCTTAATGTTGCGCAAAATAGAGAACTTGAGCCTTCACAAAACAAATTGAATCTTCTTTAAAATCTTCTGCAATTTATGAAAAAAATGCTACCATGGAAAGCCCATGTACAAAAATGGGTCCTGGCAATGCTATGCCTTATGCTATGTATTGCTCCGCTGACAGCACAACCTTCGGAGGCTCCGAAAGTCAGTATTCAGTTGGAAAATGTGACTACCGAAGCGTTGCTGGCAGAACTGGAAAATCAAACAAATTTTCATTTTGCCTATAACAAGGAAGCCGCTTTCCTTTTCAAGAAAGTAAGTATGCATGCTCGAGAACTTCCTTTGGAGGAGGTGTTGCGAAAATTGAGTGAGCGGCAAGGCCTTTCATATAAAACCATCAACAATACGATTTGGCTAAAAGCCGGAACTTCCCGGACCATCGAATTGATCAAAGGAAAAATCGTAGATGCGGAAGACAATAGCCCTTTGGTAGGAGCCAGTGTGGTGGTGAAGGGGACTTCCATAGGTACCATTAGTGATGTCAATGGTGAATTCCGCTTGGCCAACGTAGAGCAAGGGGTGACTTTGCTAGTGTCCTATATCGGCTATGAAGCTCAAGAGATTGAGGTGAATAGTGAGACCTTGCATATCGCTTTGAAAAGCAATACACGCCAACTTCAGGAAGTAGTTGTCGGTGCCTTGGGTATTGAACGGGAAACATACTCTTTGGGCTATGCCGTGCAAAAAGTAGGAGATGATGACATTTCGGAAGTGCGCTCAGGCAACTGGGTCAATACGCTGAAAGGAAAGGTAGCCGGCTTGAATTTTACCAATGCAGGTACCGGTCCGGCAGGAACTACCCGTATTACCTTACGGGGCGAAAATACCCTGAATTTTGCCAATAACGAAGCCATGATTGTGGTAGATGGTATTCCGGTGAACAGCGGTATGACAGGCAACGGGGAAGGCTCGTATTTGGGAGAAGACTTGCCTGTAGATTACGGGGATGGGATCAGCGATTTGAACCCGGACGATATTCAAAGCATCTCGGTACTCAAAGGCCCGACTGCTGCGGCTTTATACGGTTCGCGGGCGATGAACGGGGTCATCATGATTACCACCAAAACTGCGAAGAAAAATAAAAAATTAGGGGTGAACTTCAGTACGAGTTTCACCTTGGATAAAATTAACCGCTGGCCGGATTATCAAACGGAGTATGGCTCCGGAAGCCGGACGAAAAATCCTCCTCTATACTATTCTTTTGGCAAAACAGAAGATGGAAAAGGAACGCAATCCACACACTCTTGGGGACCCGGATTCGAAGGACAGGATTTTTATCAATATCCGGATACGGATGTCAGAACTGCTTGGCAAGCCCGCGACCATGTGAAAGGTTTCTTTGAAGAAGGAACCACGGTTAACCACAACCTTTCGGTCAGTGGTGCCGGAGAAATGGGAAGTATGCGCCTCTCTTTGTCGCATTTGAAAAATGACTGGATTGTGCCCAATACAGGTTTTGAAAAGAACAGTATTGCCTTGAATACGACTTTTCACCTGAACAAATACATTAAGATTAAGGCTCAGGGAAGCTATATCAAAAAGAAAAGTGATAACCTTCCGGCAGCAGGATACGGCTCGCATTCTCCCATGTATTTCTTTATGTGGAATACCAACAATATCGATGTGAATTGGTTGAAAGATTATTGGTTGGAAGAGAATGTGCTACAGGACAATGCCACCAACCCCAATGCCGATAATCCTTATTTCCAAAGTTATGAGCAAATTGATTCACAAGAGAAGGACAGGGTGATCGGAATGGTGTCAGCCCATATCCAAGCCACAGATGAAATTGATTTGATGCTTCGAACCGGTTTGGATCAATCTGAGGATTTCCGTAGAACGATTCGCCCGATGAGTAGTATTAAGTTTCCCCGGGGGATGTATCGTGAACAAACCGTTTTCTATCAAGAAAACAACTCGGATTTCTTAGCATCCTACAAACCCAAATGGGAAGAATTTGAATTCAAAGCTTCTGTGGGTGGGAACTACCGGAAGTTAATCAAGCGAAACTATAAACTCACAGCCAAGGAATTGAATATCCCCGGGGTGTATAATTTAGGAAATGCTACCACCATGCCCGTCCTGTCAAACTCCCGGTACCGTCATGATGTGTATAGTTTATATGCCTTGTTAAGCTTGGGTAGAAAATGGTGGTATTTGGATTTGACGGCCCGCAATGACTGGTCAAGTACCTTGCCTCAATCGCATAACTCTTTCTTTTACCCTTCTGCCAGTTTGAGTTTATTGGTTTCTGAAATGGTGGATTTAGGAGCGGTAGATTTATTGAAAGTCCGCCTTTCGGCAGCACAAGTGGGGAATGATACCCGCCCGTACAAGCTGGAACGCTACTATTCTTACAGCGAGTTTAATGCTTCCGTATACAATCCTTCGACCATCCCGAACAGCAATCTTTTGCCTGAGCAGGTTACTTCTTATGAGGCGGGAGTGGATTTGAGAATGTTCAAAGGAAGACTCAATTTTGATGCGACCGTGTACCACTCTCAGATCCATGATCAGATCATTGACATTCCTATTGACCCATCCAGTGGCTATAAGAAAGTATTGTTGAATGCCGGGCAAATTAACAATACCGGTTTGGAATTGACTGCAGGTTTCTCCGCGATCCGCACGGAAAAATTCCAATGGAAAACCAATATCAATTGGGCTACCAACCGGGGGAAAGTGGTGGAGTTGGCGGATGGAGTAGAGAATTATATCATGGCGGATGGAATCTATCACCGGGTAACGGTGGAAGCTCGTCCGGGAGAACGATTGGGAGATATTTACGGAAGAGGTTATAAGAGAGCACCTTCCGGAGAAATTATATACGAAGACGGTATGCCTGTGTTGGATACGGAAATCAAAAAAGTAGGAAATGCTTTTCCTGACTGGACCGGAGGCTTGTACAATGAATTTACTTATAAAGGCTTTCGCTTAGGGGTATTATTTGACGTGCGTAAAGGAGGAGATTTGTACTCGTTAACCTATGCCGCACTTTCGTACAGTGGCAAACTGACCAATTCTTTGGAAGGTCGCTATGATCAGAACCTGATTGGAAAGGGTGTGATTGACATGGGGGACGGCACCTATAAACCCAATGACCAACAACCGGATAATATTGGCTACTATTACAATGCCTTGTACAGCCGCGATAATGTGGAAGCAAACACCGTGGACGGTTCTTTTGTGAAACTACGGGAGGTCAGCCTGGGGTGGAATTTACCGAAGAAATGGTTGCAAAACATGTTCATTGACAAAGCTTCGGTATCCTTAAGCGGGCGCAACTTGTTCACTTGGTCTGACTATCCGGCTTTCGATCCGGAGGCGGCCACGATGGATGGCAGCTCTATCCGCCCTGGGTTTGAAACCGGACAATATCCTTCTACGGCTTCTTATACTTTAAAAGTCAATTTGAGTTTCTAAAAAAATAATCTAACACAAAACCCTGAAGGAGCCGTTTTTCGCAATTTCTCCTTCAGGGTGAACATAACCTCTAAAAAGAAGTATCATGAACATAAAAAATACCCTTCTGATGCTGATGAGCGCCTTCATGGTGTTTGCCTGTACCAGTGATTTTGAGGAAATTAATTCTGATCCGAACCGGATACAAGAGAGCCGTCCGGAAAATTTAATGGCCCCGGCTTTGTACGAATTGAACCGCTTGCAAATGCGCTCCGCACATCGCTTGAGTCATGAGTTTATGCAGTATTCCGTACAAACGAACGAAATCAATGAGTTCCACCGCTTTGTTATCCCAACGACTGAGAGTAATTACTTATGGGAAAATTATTATACGACCCTGACAGATGTACAGGACATTTTACTTCTGGGAGAAAAGAATGAAGCGCCTAATTATATAGCCGTTGCAAAAGTATTGCGTGCATGGATCTTTTCTAACCTCACGGATATGTTTGGCCCTATTCCGTTTACAGAGGCGCTGAAAGGGTATTCGGATAAAATTTACCAACCTGCCTTTGACTCTCAAGAGACTATTTATAAAGCCCTGTTGGCAGACTTGGAAGAAGCAAATACCCTTTTTGACGAGGGCAAACCAATAAATGCCGAAAGCGACTTATTGTTTTCCGGGTCTGTAAACAAATGGCGTAAGTTTGCCAATTCTCTTCGTTTGCGTTTGTTGATGCGGGTAGAGAAAAAAGCGGTAATGAATGTGCAAGCCCAAATCAAAGTTATGTTTGACAATCCGGACAAGTATCCTGTATTCAGTAGCAATGAAGAGGCTGCGGTAATGTATTATAGCGAAAACCTGCCTTTTGTCAATCCCTTGAGCAAGTACCGTGAGTTTGAGTTTAACGGCAACAGAGGATTGGCGGAAGCTTTTATAAACACTCTGAAGACCTTTAACGACCCTCGTTTGGAATTAATCGCGACAAAAACCAGTGAAGAGGAGTATACCGGAGTGGTGAGTGCCCGGGGAAAAGGAGAGGGTATTCCGGAGTCTTATTCTACTTATCGACCCGAATTACAAGCTACTACACAATCCGGGATTATTTTCCCTTATGCCGAAGTGGAATTTCTTTGGGCGGAAGCGGCCTTAAAAGGATGGATTAATAGCGATGCAGCTGCGCACTATCAAAAAGGAATTGAGGCATCGATGGCTTATTGGGGAGCAGAGATGCCCGGAGACTATATGAACCGGCCAGGGGTGACTTTTGATAACCAATTGGGAACATTGATCCGTCAAAAGTGGATTGCCTTGTTTTTCTGTGGTTTTGAATCCTGGTATGATTACCGGAGAACGGGATATCCGGTATTGGCAATAGGAGGCGGAGCGGAAAACGATGGCATTGTACCTACCCGGATGCCATATCCAAGTACCTTGCAGTCATTGAATGCCACAAATTATCAGAAGGCCGTAGAAATGCTAGGGGCAGATGACTTGCAAGTGAAATGCTGGTGGATGAAATAATTCCGTAAATTATCATCGGAGCCCGGTCATTGGTAGAGATACTTTACTTTTCATGATAGAGGACTCCTGTTTGGTGAATGAGTGAAATAGTGAATGAGTTACTCAAAAGCCTTTAGGTGAAAAGGCACTTATTGCTACAGGGAAAATTTAATGCCTTAAGATACTAAGTTGAGCATTTCTTGTCATTTCTCCCTAGCTTTCATTCATTTATTCACCATATTACTCATTCACTAAACAACTGAAATAAAGTGCTATCTTTAGAAAAAAATTAAAGAATCAAAATATCCTAAAAAATGCTATCTAAATTTATCCCCGTCAGCTGTTTGGCACTTTGGCTTTTTGGCTGTCAGTCCACACAACAAGAAAGTACTGAAATGAAAAGTTTGATTGTCGCCCACCGGGGAGCTTCCTTTGAAGCACCTGAAAACACCGTGGCCTCGGCCCAATTAGCCTGGCAGCAAAATGCCGATGCGGTAGAAGTGGATATTCATACCTCGAAAGACCAACGGATCATGGTGATTCATGATAAAAATACCAAACGGACCTGTGGAGCGGATATGTTGGTAAAAGAAACGCTTGCAGACTCCCTGAGAGCATTGGAGGCCGGTAGCTGGAAAGATGTAAAGTACGAGGGAGAACCTCTTCCCTTTTTGGAAGAAGTGATTGAAACCATTCCGGCAGGAAAAAAGCTATATGTAGAAATTAAGTGTGAAAAAACAGTAGTTCCCCTTTTGAAGGAAATGCTTGCTCAACATCCGAAAAAAGAACAAATTCTATTTATCGCTTTTGATTACGAAACAATTGTGGCTACTAAAGAGGCTTTTCCTGAAAACAAAGCTTATTGGCTAAGTAGTAAATTGCCGGAAGATTATAAGAGTTTGTTTGAAAAAGTGAAGAAAGACAAACTGGACGGGGTGGATCTGAGCCACAAAGTGATCGATGCGGAGGTCGTCAAAACAGCAGGGGAATTGGGCCTTGAGGTACATACCTGGACGGTAAATGACCTGGAAAGAGCCAACGAGTTACAGACAATTGGCGTGAAAAGCATCACTACGGATAAGCCCGGGGAAATTTTAGGTGGCTTACAATAAATAATATCCTTATAGAAAAGGTACAGGGTTCTGTATTTTTTTCTATGAAGTGAATTAAACTTTTTCTTTTTTTTGAAATGTTTCAAAAACGCCTCCTCTGTGTTACTTTTTTCAACAATAGCTTTGGCTATTCTTTTCAAAAAGTGCCTTGATGAGCTGGTTTTGATTCCATTTTCGGTCAAAAACTATAAGTTTAAACCACTTCTATGCTTTTTCATATGGCTGATTACTACCTTATCAGAAAGTTATTTGATTGGGTTGTGTAGAAGAGGCAGTAGGGTAGGTAGTCTGATTTTTCTTTCCTACTTGTGCTAATAAAGTGTGCCAGCGGATATACAAAAACATAGTTTGTTTCATTGTTACCATCCATTTCCACAACTAACTGTGTTCCGTTGGCACTCATACTATCTCACCGAAAAAATCTGAAAACATGCAGTCTGTTTACTTCATTTTAGTCTTATTTATAGGGCTTATTTCCTGTAAGTCCAGTGAAATGCAACCGGAAACCCAGGAGAATCAACTCAAATCTCCAGAAAACATTGCCGCCAGTGCCATAAGTGTTACCTATACTGCCGAAAGTGATTTTATCAACGGTATGGCTGGCTTTGGTTTTTTATCTGTAGACCAACTTAGCTTAAACCGTTCCGCTACGGCTAATGGTTATAATTCGGTATACGGATTCAATATCCCTGCAAATTATCAACAAGAAGGGTTTAAATGGAACAGTGGCGACCAAGCCACGGAAGATTGGCGACCACAAGGAATCAGTGGGTTTACCCAAAATGGAAGACGCTATTTGGTAGTCACTTGGTATGGAATCGGTCCCTCCAATATTGCAGGGGTTTATAATCAACATAAGGGGGTACGAATCTCATTGATCGATATTACCAATATGAACGATATCAAGTACCGTTTGCTGTTGTTGGTACAGGACAAAGATAATATGAGCAATTCTGACCTTTATAAATCCTCTAACCCTTATGAGCAATTGGAGGAATTTGCACCGGTTACCATTCATGCCGGAGGAGTGGCCTGTTATAACAATTTGATGTATGTAGCAGATACTAAACTAGGAATACGGGTATTTGATTTAAATAAGTTTGTTGAAGTCGAATCAGACCCAAGCAAAAACCGCATTGGAAAAGAAAGTGACGGCACATTGAAGGCATTCAATTACCGCTATGTGTTGCCACAAGTCGGTTATTATAAAATCACCAATGGCTCACCATTTTCTTGCATCTCTCTCGGAAACGTGCCTGGCTCTACTCAAAAAATGCTTTGGACAGGTCAGTATATCAAATCATCCAGCACCAAAACTCCGCAAATCTTTGGTTTCCGCCTGAATAGCCAAGGGCAAATCCAAACCCAAGTTGTGGCAGAAGTGATTACCCCAAAAGACAAATACGATCCGGTAGTTTATAATATGCAAGGCGTTTACCGGATGGGTGATATCACCTGGATGGCTATTACAGGCAAAAGCTCTTATCAAGGATCTACTGCCCGTATGTTGCGTTATCATGACGGTACGGAAGCCGGAGTGCGCTACCGCTGGCCTCATGGGGCAGAAGATTTGTACTATGAAGAAAGTACCGGGTATTTATGGAACTTGACAGAATACGAAAGTTCAAAATATGGCCAGGAAAACCGGGCGGTATTTGCTGTAAAACTTGAAGATTATCTGTAAACAATAAAAAACACCGGATGAGCAGTGGACTTCACGGGTTCATCCGGTGTGATCTATAACGAGGGATTATTCCACTGTAGGGTTTTCTAGTTTGATCAGGCTGGATAACAACATTTTTGTGCGGTGTTTTTTATTTCTTTCGTTTTGGTATTCGACCAAAGCTTTATTTCTCGAAGGAATAATTTTTAAAATGGTACCTTCAAATACTCTGGGAACCTCTTTCACCTGAGGTTTTGTATCAGAGTCAAATAGCAAAATGTACTTAGTGAATTTTACGGTTTCTCCCACTTCAAATTTCCTGTTTAAAACCTGTGTGGAATCTTTGAGTTTGGCTTGAATTTGCCAGACGAATATTTTACTCGCAGTATAAATTCCTTTCAGGTTTGTATAACCGATAATGACGGTGTTATCACCTCCTATATCCAGCAGTTTTCCTTTAAAGATTTTACTGCCTTTTCTATTTTTAAATAAGACTTCTTCCCCAATTTCATAGCCTTTTAATTCTATCTTTTTCTCTCCCACTTCCTTAGAAACTGACCAGGCAGCGGTAGAGTCATTGCTTAAAATATCAGCCGAGACAATGACTTTGGTACTTTGTGTGAAAGGGTTAATGGATTTTTTAAAATCAATGGTGAAGTTTCCGTAAACCTGGCCCGGCTCTAACGGATAGTTGAGGTACATGTTCTTTTTGGCTTCTAATACCAAGGCATCTTTTGAGTTGCCTCCGATTCCCAGGAATTTCTTAGTCTCGGAAGTGCCATAAGCGAGGCCTACAGGGCGGCTAGTAGCGGAAGTTCCGGAAAGGTTACCATAATGAAATGCGCAAGAAGAGAGGAATAGGGTACCAATAATAATGTAAAGGGTTGATTTTAACATAGTTAATGAAAATATGGTTTATCAAAGAAGTAATACCTTTTAGTGAGTACTACTTCTTTGACAACTTATGCAGACTTCTTGACAAAGAATAATGATGGTAGCAGTTGCTAAAAGTGGGAGGGTAATCCACCGGGTGGATGATGCTGTTCACCCGGTGGATTAGTTAAATTATTCATTGGTAGTGTTTTCTATTTTGCGAACTCTTGAAAGGGGGACTTTTACTTGAAGTTTCTTTTCTTTGTTATCTTGATATTCAATAAGTGCTTTTGATTTTTCCTTTATAATTTCTAAAATTACTCCTTTTTCTTCAGTATAATATTTTTTGAACATCACTTTATCTCCTACTTTTAATTCCTTTTCAGCCGTTTTTTTCTCAACTTTTTGGGTGAACTTCTCATTTTTTTCCACTTCAAATTGTAAGTCCCAAGCTGGTATACTTTCAGTTTTATAAATCCCATATTGATTGGTATACCCCACTAAGAATGGACCGTCTTCATCTTCTGAGTTAAGAATTTTCCCTTTTAAGGGAGCTTCTCCTTTTTTACTTTTTATGATCACTTCCTGCCCGATGGAAAAGCCGTCTATTTGCAATACTCTCTCTCCCAATTCATCTGATATTTTCCAGGTAGCGGTAGAGTCATTGCTTAAAATATCAGCCGAGACAATGACTTTGGTGGTTTGTGTGAAGGGGTTAATGGAATTTTTAAAATCAATGGTGTAATTCCCATACACTTGTCCGGACTCAAGCGGGTAGTTGAGGTACATGCTTTTTTTGGCTTCCAGTACCAAGGCGTCTTTTGAATTTCCCCCGATTCCAAAAGCCTTACTGGTTTGAGCAGTACCATAGGCCAATCCTACCGGTTTGTAACTAGGGTCTAGCACTACGGTAGTCCCGGAGAGGTTGCCATTGTGAAATGCACAAGAAGTAAAAAAAATAGTACTGAGAAGAATGAAAATAGTAGACTTTAACATGGATGATTTAGTTTATAAATTTCAATTACTAATTGGGAACCTAGATAAATTTGAAGTAGGCAAAAGTATCGGTTTATAGGTAATTATTAGAAGCCTTTGGACTTTAATTGGAGGTGAGTGATCTTTTAGAAGGATTACTGTTTTTTCACAAGAACCCTTTAACTTCGCAGTAGTGATTATTATATTTTGGTAAATACATGAATGACAGTGTGTTAAAAGTAGGATTGGTACAGCAAAACTGTTCGCCTCACCGGGAGGAAAATATTGCGAAAACCATTCAAGGAATTGAAGCCTGTGTTGCACAAGGAGCTGAGTTGGTGACCTTGCAAGAGTTGCACACCAATATTTATTTCTGTCAGGCAGAAGATGTCAATCAGTTTGATTTGGCGGAAGCTATCCCGGGGCCGTCAACGGAAGAATTTAGTGAGGTAGCCCGGAGGCTTCGGATCGTATTGGTGACATCTTTATTTGAAAAACGGGCACCGGGAATTTACCACAATACGGCTGTCGTGTTTGAAAAGGACGGTTCCATTGCCGGAACGTATCGCAAAATGCATATCCCGGATGATCCGGCCTTTTACGAAAAGTTTTATTTTACTCCGGGGGATTTAGGTTTTCAGCCTATCCAAACTTCTGTGGGGAAGTTAGGCGTGTTGGTATGTTGGGATCAATGGTATCCGGAAGCCGCCCGGCTGATGGCAATGGCCGGAGCCGAGCTTTTGATTTATCCTACGGCCATCGGATATGACCCTTTGGATGATCAAAGTGAAAAAGACCGCCAACGCAATGCTTGGATAATTTCACAAAGGGCACATGCCGTAGCAAACGGTCTGCCTGTGGTGAGCATTAACCGGGTGGGGCATGAACCGGATTTTGCCGGAATTACACAAGGGATTGACTTTTGGGGGCATAGTTTTGTATGCGGCCCACAAGGAGAGTACTTGCTTCAGGCTTCAGGGGATAAAGAAGAAAATCTGGTGGTAGAAATTGATAAAAAACGTACGGAAGATGTAAGGCGTATCTGGCCATTCTTTCGCGACCGTAGAATTGATGCTTATCAAGATCTTACCAAAAGGTATTTATAAGCAAAAAAGTCCGTTCATCTTTGAATATATGAACGGACTTTTTTGATTCTGGATAGAAGTATACTGTTCCACTTATGTACTGGAAATAACAGGATCCGCATTGTTCCATTTAGGAATGCGTATTTCAGTAAGCACTTGTTGATTTTCATTGACAATCTGGAAGGAGGCCTTTTCATTGTAGAGCAATTTTAACCGTTGAATGGTGCTTTTCAGGCCATACCCCTCTTGCTTGCCTATTGGCTTGTATTGACCGGAGTTCCGGATTTCAAACACCAAAACCTCATCATTATCCACTTTGGTGGTGATGTTGATAAAACCTCCGTTTTTAAGTTTTGAAATTCCATGTTTGATCCCGTTTTCCACAATTGTCTGAATCATAAGAGGGGGGACTTTGTATTGCAGACTTTCTTCCTGGATATGGTATTCTACCTTCAGGCGTTCCTCAAAACGGGTACTTTCCAAAGCCAAATAATCTCTTACAATCTTAAATTCTTCCTCAAAAGGGATTACTTTTTTCTTATCCATCAACAGAGAGTTGCGCAGGATGTTGGAGAGTTGATACACAGAAGCTTTGGCTTTGACCGGGTCTTCGTCAATCAACGCATTTACCGTATTTAATGCATTGAAAATAAAATGAGGGTTGAGCTGAGAGCGTAGTTTATTGAGTTCGAATTCATTGACCAAGGCTTCCCATTTGAGATTTCGATTGTAACTGGAAACATAATGGTAAAGGAAATAACATACGGACCAACTGAAAAATAAAAAAGCTCCGCCTAATAGGGACGTGATCAGGTTACTGGAAGTGAGCTGTGATTGTAAATATTGTTGATTGATCAAGGATGTGATACCCAATGCAATAGGAATAAAGAACAAAGATAACAGGAAAGAGGTGAGGATAATTCTTAACAGCAATTTGCCGAAGAGGAGTTTGATCCAATGATTTTTTACAATATAATTTCTATAAAAATGAGAAAGAACTAATAGACAAAGAGTGGTTACCACGGTATCGACCAGCACCTGTTGTGAAAGGTTGCCATTGGTGGACTGTAAAAAGGTCAAGTAGGCGCCATAGGTAGTCCATCCCCCTATTTGGCAAATCCAGTAGAGGATTCTTTTGGAAATACGCCAGCCTTTATTCAAAGCATGAAAATGATAGCCACTTTCGGAAAATAGGAGCTGTTCCACCGGAGTGGAAGGAAGGTTACCGGACAATGTATCTTTTTTCATGTGCGTCTTCTGCTTTATAGATAAAAAGCCTTACTGAATTGTAAGGCTTTTAAGTTATGATTTACTGAGAAATCCTTCAAAGAGATTTCTATAATCCCCATGATTTCGCAGATTAAAGGTATTATTCTTCTTCTGGCAGGGCCTCACCATCGTCTAAGATGAAAATTGTGGTCCGTCTGTTGAGCTGGTGCTCTTCTTCCGTGATGGCATCTTCCACTACCGGTAAGGTGGCTCCGTAGCCTTTCGCTTCAATCCTGTCAGGATTAATTCCTTTGGACACAATATAATCTACGGCAGCCTTAGCCCGCTTTTTGGACAAGCGTATGTTGTATCCCCGGGTCCTTTCCCGGCTATCCGTATGAGAACCTAATTCTATGCGAATGTCAGGGTTGGATTTTAAGAATGTCACTAATTTATCCAACTCTTTGGCGGCATCCGTACGGATGTCAAACTTGTCATAATCATAGTAGATATTTTCCAGGGTAAACATTTTCCCGGTTTCAATACCTCTAAAGATGTCTTTGGCCAAATGGACTTCAGACTCCAGGACAATATCGGTTTCAGGTTCGGTCAGGTCTTTTTGATCCACTTCTTTCCCTGCTGTCGGATATTCAACTTCTTGTACCAAAAAGCTGTCTTTTTCGGCCACAATCGTATAGGTGACACCCATCAAAAGTTTAGGTTCAAAGCGGTATCTTCCTACAGAGTCCGAATACGTAGAGTCAATTCGCTCACCTAAGTCGTTAATCAATGCTAAGGCTACATTGGACAACAGCTCATTCTCTACCTCTTTTTCTTCATAAGCCGTACCTGCCAAATAATAATTCACTTTCTTCAATTCCGGGGTTTCATCCACGAAATAGTAGATATCGTCATCCCCTTTGGCCGTTGCTGAGTTGCGGTTTGAACTGAAAAAACCGGTTTTCGGATCTTTAAATGTGAGGGCAAAGTCATCTGCGGGAGAGTTATAGGGTTTGCCCATGTTTTCAATATTGATTTTGCCGGATTTCCGGGTGGCTACAAAAATATCCAAGCCTCCGATACCCGGGTGGCCGTCAGAGGCAAAATACAGTTTTGCATCGCGCGACACAAAAGGAAACATTTCGTTCCCGGAAGTATTGACTTTACTACCCAAATTACTGACCCGGGCCCATTGTCCACGGGAGTTTTTTGTTGCCCGCCAAATATCCAGTCCGCCATAACCTCCCGGACGGTTCGAAGCAAAATAAAGCGTTTTACCATCCGCAGAGATGGCCGGACATCCGTCCCAGGCATCTTTTGCGCTGATGGGCAGCACTTCAGGTTCCGACCATTCATCATCTTCCAGGCGGGAGATGTATAAATTAACTTCCTGATATTCTTCTTTCTTTTTACCACTGTTACTCCGGGCAAAAATCATGGTTTTTCCATTGTGAGAGAAAGTAGGAGAGGCCTCGTGAAATTCGGGCAAGTTAATAAATTCATTAAACCGCTCTACAGTGCCATTGCATAAGTCTTGATCCTGAATGTTGTAATAAAATAAATCTGTAAATCCGGTACCTGTGGCTTCATAGACTTTTTCTGCATCCCGGTTGGAGGTAAACACCAATCTATCCTGATAAAATACAGGCGCGTACTCCGAGTTGCTGCTATTGAGTGCTTCGCAATTGGTTACTTTGATATATTCGTGTTCTTCCAAGAGAGGTGCCAGGTTTTTTATGATTTCAATTTCTTCTTTGGCCCGTCTGCGCTTATTCAGGTCCCCTCCGGAGGTGAAATATTGTTGGAATTTAGCAGAAGCTTCTTCGTACCGTCCATTGGCCTTTAAGGCATAGGCATGATGAAAAATCACATCGTTTTCGGTAAATCCGGCTTGAAGGGCTTGTGTATAGTAGGGTTCGGCTTCCCAGATGCGGTTAGAAAGGCGGTAGCATTCCCCGATGTAAAAGTTGATCCGGCCGGCATTTTTAGAATTGCCTTCTTTCATGGCTTTTTCAAAGACGCCTATTGCTGTATTGAATTCGCCCCGGTCGTACTTTTTCCGGGCTGTTTTAAACGTTGAAGAGCATCCCCAGGAAAAAAGGATCGACAACGAAACAAAGTATAGGGTGAATTTCTTCATATCCTGGTTGGGTTGTTTGTATAGTAAAGATCTACTCTGGGCTTTTTTTCTAAAATATGACCAGTCCCAAATGGGGGCTAATACATTTTAAAGATGATTAATATAAAAATAATAAATTTTTTTACACCGTAGGGAATCCCCTTGTTAATTTGCCTATATACATGGATCAGTAGTTATTCTACCTTTCGTAAAATTCTATCACCAATTCACTTATGTATTCCACCTCGGCTTCAGTAAGCTCTGTATAGAATGGTAAGCGCAATAGCTGTTGACTGTATTTCTCAGCATTGGGTAAAGCCAAAGACGCATAATGTTGTGTATAATAGCGGGTTTGATGCAAAGCGATATAGTGAAAAGTGGATTCCACTCCACGTTCTTTTAAGAAAGCAATCAAATCCCTTCTTTCTGTGGCACTATTACAAACCAAATAAAACAGACTTGCATTGTGCTGAAAGTCGGCTGTTACCTTGGGTAGTTCAATCTTCCCGGCCTCAGCCAATGGTTTTAGTGCTTGATAATAGCGCTCCCATAGTATATGCCTTTGTTGTTGTATGGCTTCCAGTCCTTCTAACTGGGCCCATAAAAAGGCGGCTGTAATCTCAGATGGTAAATAGGAAGAGCCTATATCTACCCACTCGTAATGACTGACCTTTTTGGCAAGGAAGTCCGTTTTATTGGTTCCTTTTTCTCTTAGCACTTTGGCCCTTTCCACCCACTGAGGGTTGTTGACTACCAGAGCTCCTCCTTCACCGGAAATAATATTCTTTGTCTCATGGAAGGACAAGGTGGCCAGCTTTCCAAAACTGCCTACACTTTTTCCTTTGTAATAAGCCTGGATTGCATGAGCCGCATCTTCAATGAGCTCCAAAGAATATTGCTGGCTTATTTCCAATGCTTTATCCATATCACAAGCAAATCCGCCATAATGCACCAATACAATGGCCTTGGTACGTTTATTAATCAACATTTCGGCCTGCTCTAAGTCTATGTTGGGGTGATCCGGTTTGCTGTCACAAAACCGCACTTTTGCTCCTCTGAGCAAAAACGCATTTGCCGTAGAAACAAAGGTATATGCCGGCAAAATGACTTCGTCTCCCTCTTTGATATCGAGCAACAAGGCGCTCATTTCCAGCGCATCGGTACAGGAAGAAGTCAAAAATACTTCAGGAAACGCAAAGCGCTTTTTTAAGAATTCATGGCATTGGATGGTAAAACGACCACCTCCGGCCACTTTCTTACTCTCCAATACTTGTTGGATATAAGTTTGTTCTTTTCCGGTAATATATGCCTTGTGAAAAGGGATTTGCTTCATGGATTACCTGATTACAACACCACAAGATCGCCCTGCCTACCCATAAGACACTGATTGGAGATCATTGGTTGAGATAAAAAAATAGAATTTATTCCAAAGGAGAGGGAAACGAGTCGTCTACCCTTTGAATAATTGAGTGTCTATCGTGCCTTTAAATACTTGTTGGGCCGGTCCGGTCAAGTAAATATCCTGATATAGGTGGTTTGTTTGTTGAAAAGCGATTTGAAGGTTTCCTCCCAAAGCTTCTACATCGATCGGGCTTTGCATACCTTGTTGATTGGCAGCAATAGCTGAAGCTGTTACCCCTGTGCCGCAAGAAAGAGTTTCATCTTCTACCCCTCTTTCGTAAGTCCGTACTTTGATGGAATTGTTATCGGATTTTTGCACAAAATTAACATTTGTTCCTTCCGCAGCAAAGCGGTCGTTATAGCGGATTTTTTGTCCTTCTTTGACTACGTCTATATCCTCTATGTTTTTCACAAATTGAATATAATGTGGAGAGCCTGTATCCATAAAAAAGAAATCTTTGCCTGTCTCAATCTCTTCCACATTACCCATTTTTAGATGAACCAGTCCTTCTTTCACAAAAGCTTGATGGGGTCCGTCTACTGCAATAAAAGAGGTTTGTTTGTCAAATATGCCTAAAAACTTCGCAAATGCAACGATACAGCGTCCTCCATTTCCACACATCGAACCTTCATGGCCGTCAGCATTGAAATAAACCATTCTAAAATCGTAACCTTCGGCATTTCGAAGTAAGATCAAGCCATCGGCCCCAATACCAAACCTTCTATGACATAGCCAGTTTACTAATTGATAATTAGCAATATCAAATTGCTCTTCCCGGTCATCAATGATGACAAAGTCGTTACCGGTTCCCTGATATTTATAAAAGTTTACTAACATCTTTTTGCTAAGTAATAATCTACCTTATAGATCTTTGTACGTTCCGTTAGGAGTGTTTGAATCTAATATATGGGAGATAAGTTTTTTTGTCTTTCTCTCTGTACAAAGATGATAATTTTATGATTGTATACCTACGAAACAGACAATTTTGGTTTGTTTCTTGCGCGGGTTAAAGCTCTCATAAACTGACGGATATTCCATTTAAAACAGAACCCTGGCATGCGCTTTCGACAATTCATTATTGTATTACTATTTAGTTTAATCGTATCGTTTTTTCAAGCTTGCCGTCCCAGGTGTCCTATTACCAGCTGCCGGGTGAAGATGATCCATACACATCAGATGATAGGAGGAAAATTAGTGAGGGGTAGTAAGTGGCATCAAAAACAAAATGCTAAATATGGAGAAAAGCACCGGAAAGGGGCAAAAGCCAACATAAGTGGAACTGCGAATAAAAGAAAGCCGCCTAAAGTGAAGAAAAAACGGGGAAAGAAAGCTAAGTGTGTAGAATAAATAGCTTTGGGTATAAAAATACAAAAACCGACAAGCGACTTTTCCCAGGTCGCTTGTCGGTTTAAAAAACAGTTGTTTAACTAAATTCTTTGCCTTTTTTCTCTTTGGCTTCCGTCAGGTATTGTTTGATCCGTTGCTCTTCGTCTTTATTACATATCAGTAAGACATTGTCTTTTTCGGCTACGATGTAGTTAGACAAACCCTGTACTACTACCAACCGGTCACTGGGAGTTTTAATGATACAGTTGGTTGTGTCATAGGCCAATACATTGCCATGGAGTACATTTTGGTGTTCGTTTTTTTCTGAAAGCTCAAAGAGTGATTTCCATGTACCCAAGTCAGACCAACCAAGGTCACAAGGCAATACATATACTTCATCCTTTGCTTTTTCCATGATTCCGTAATCAATGGAAATGTTTTTACACATATAATAGGTTTCCTTGATGGTTTCTTTTTCTTGCTCTGTATAGTAATGATGAGAGATCTTTTCAAAGAGGTCACCGATGGAAGGAAGGTGCTTTTTAAACGCTTTTAGAATTGCCTGCACATGCCAAATGAAAATCCCGGCATTCCAAACAAAATCCCCACTTTCCATAAAAGCTTGGGCCAATTCCAGTTTTGGCTTTTCAGTAAAGGTTTTGACTTTAGACAGAGCTCCCATGGGTTGGTTGAAAAGCACCTGAATATAGCCGTAACCTGTATCCGGTCTGCTGGGTTGGATTCCGAGTGTCGCCAGGATATCTTGATTTTTGGCGGTTTCGTCTAATACGGTCGTGACTGCCCGGGTGAATTCTCCTTCTTTTAAAATGATATGGTCGGCAGGCGAGATGACAATATTGGCATTGGGGTTTTTAGCCGCAATCTTATAACAAGCATAGGCAATACAAGGGGCTGTATTACGCATTATGGGTTCTAGTAATATTTGTTCGTCAGGAATAAAGGGTAATTGCTCCTTTACCAAATCGTAATAAATATCATTGGTGACAATATATATGTTTTCTTGAGAACAAACCTCTTTAAAGCGGTCGGTGGTTTGTTGAATCAAGGTTTTTCCTGTTCCCAGGATGTCTTGAAACTGCTTGGGGTGGTTTTGCCGGCTAAATGGCCAAAAACGGCTCCCAATGCCTCCGGCCATAATCACCACATAATTATTTTTCATGTCAATTCAATATTTTTTTAATAGTTCTAGTGAGTTTTAAGTTTTATTACTGAAAATGAGATTGGCTTATTTTATTGAAAATTGAAATAAGGATACAACATTTCTATTAAAGTTAAAGAAAGATAATATCTTCCAATACCTTTTCTTTTACATGTTGATTAAGCAATTGTACGATTTTAGTCTTTGACATGTTCAGTTCGCTTTTCAAAGGGGCAGAGTTGATTTTTACAAACAGTGTTTTGTCTTTGATGAAAAGATTTGTAGTACGCTTAGCCACTGTATTTCCCATGACTTCCGCCCATGAATTGATAATCACGGCATTTTTATACCGCTTCTCCAAACGATACACCTTCAAAAGTTTTTGAATGGCTGATTTGATCGGCAATGATTCCAAATCCCTTTTTTGTAGTAAGGGATCGTTGTATGATTTATATTTCATAAAGCTCGTATTTTCAAAAATTTGTGTGTTAGTGGTGAGTAATGAGAAACAGGCTATATGGTGAAGTGGTTTACACTTATAGTTTTTGGCCGAAGATGGAATCAAAACCGGCTCATCAAGGCACTTTTTGAAAAGAATAGCTTTAGCTATTGTTGAAAAAAGTAACACAGAGGAGGCGTTTTTGAAACATTTTTCAGGAAAAAGAAAAAGGTTAATTCACTTCACTATATAAAAGTTAAGCACTTAGTTGCTCAATATCAAAAAAAATTGTTTCAGCATGTACTTGTTTCATTAATTGGCGACTGCGTTCTTCCCGGGCGTCTGTGATGAACACCTGTCCGAATATATGTTCTGTAATCATTTGCAAGAGTTTAGCTATTCGGAGGTCATCTAATTTATCAAATATATCATCCATCAACAAAATAGGTTTCCGTCCTGTAGCTTGATGCATTACTTCGAATTGCGCCAGTTTTAAGGCAATTACATACGACTTTTGTTGTCCCTGTGACCCAAATTTTTTTAAAGGGTATTCCTCAATGCTAAAGTCAAAGTCATCTTTATGTATTCCCGAAGTTGTACGTTGCAGATGCATATCTTTTTGCAGGTTATTTCGAAAATGTTCTTCGAAACCCGATACTTTTACCTGACTGCTATAGTTAAGGGCCACTTGTTCTTTGGCTGCACTAATGTATTGATAGTGTTTTTCGAAAAGAGGTTGGAAGGTTGTGATAAATGCTCTCCTTTGTTCGGCAATTTTTTGAGAAAGGTCGATCAGCATATGATCATATGGTTCCAGTAAGTCCTGTTCAAAGTATCGCTGTTCGGCAAATTGCTTGAGTAGGATATTACGTTGTTTTAGTGCCTGATTGTAGCAAATCAGTTGTTCTAAGTACGGTTTGTTGATTTGGGATATAATACTGTCAAAGTATTTTCTACGGGTTTCGCTACCTTCCCTGATCAAGTCGGTATCATTGGGTGCAATGAGCACACAAGGGAATTGTCCGATATGTTCGCTGACTCGTTCGTATTCTTTTTTATTTAAACGGATAGATTTTTTCTTTCCCGCTTTTAATCCGCAAGATACCTGATACTCTTTTTCATTTTTAAAAAAAGTACCGTGCAGGGCAAAAAGAGGGGCCTGGTGACGGATATTTTGAGCATCTATTGCATTAAAAGCACTTTTGGTAAGGCATAAGTAGTGAATCGCATCCAGTAAATTGGTTTTTCCTGATCCGTTTGCTCCTGTAAAGCAATTTATTTGAGCGGAGAAATGGAGTTCACTTTCCTCATAATTCTTGAAACTAATAATTCGTAAGTCCTTCAAATACATAATTGCTCCGTCTAAACATTCGAGATGTCAAAATTAAGCACCAAAACTCCATCCTACATAATTTTAGTGAATTACTTAAGAAGTAAAAACATCTTCCAGCCAAATATTTTTGACTCTTAGTCCAATGGATATTTGGTATCAATTGGAAAATTAAAAGGTGATACTAGGATGGCTTCAAAGATAGGCTAAAGAAAAGAGCTTTAAAGCAATGACATAAAAAACTCCTGATATCGTAAAGATTTCAGGAGTCATGTCCGTTATAGGTAACTAAAATATATTAGCTCTCTTTGATATAATTGTTAGAGTGAATAAATTTTGATTTACGAGTGTAAATCACTTGACGGTTACTGTTACTAGGATGCGAAAAATCGACCATTCCAAAACCATGGCTGGTTAATTCTCCAAAACCACATTTGAAAATAAACTCCTGAACTTCAGGTGCGGCATATAAAGAAAACGGAAAGGTATACCCTCGCACTTCCTTGATGCTTTTGTTATCTACCAAGGTGTAGATCCTGGCAAATTTCTTTTCAGCTTTATTGATCTTATTGAGATAAATTTTATCCGGTATCAGCTGAAAACGGAAGAAAGATGCGATATCTTCATTACTATACTTCCCTGTCTCTTCCATTCTTGTCATTGTAGATTCATACAACAAATCCGAGAAATCATCTGTGGTAGGGTGAATGAATTCCTTGTTGCGGTCATTGTTGTGTTGATTCAAAACCACCAAAGGCGAAATACATAAATATTTGTTAGAGGACTGTAAATCCGGCAAGATTTCCTCTTCTACCAGCTCTGGCACTAAGATCAAATTACCTAAGGCTACCCGGTCATGCAAAAATAACTTTTGAATGAATAGTTCGGCAAAGCTCTTTTTAAATGAAGAAAAGACGAGCGTTACCCGTTTTGAGTAGTAATGTAAGCCTTCATGCCCCACTTTGGTTTGTCCTTTTAAGCCAGAAAAGTTAAAGAGCTCCTTACCTAAAACCTTCTGATCGTTTCCCAAAATTTCATTAATCAATATTCTGATTAACTTTTGATGGTGAAAGGGCAGGACGGCTCCCTTGTTGATCAAACTAAAAATAATCCTGATTCTCAAGGTTAAAAAAGTTTGGTTATTACTAGGTGAAAGATTGTATTCTATGAATGTTTGTGATTAGCCTTTTACTCATTATGCCCTTAGGAATGAAAAAATGCTTAGTGTCTTTATAAAGGGCATTTTTAAGTTAAAAAATTGATTATTCCTAATAGTTAAAAAAGCTAAAGTTGATGCTGCTTTATAAAAACTTTGAAAAGTTATAATAATTAAAGAAATAATGAAAACTTATTGCCCATTATTTTTTTAAAAACTTATCATAAGTGTATTAAATGCCTGATTTATGTGCAAAACACCTCTTTTTTCACCTGAAAAGGCCTGGGTTTTCTGTGTTGAGACACCCATTAAATTTCGATTATTTGATACGATTTTGTATATGGGAGCTCTGTCGAATGCTTATTTCTAACTACCAACTAATAGGGTATGTTATTGAAGGTAGTCAGGGAATTTTCCTTATTTTAAACCTTGTAAGTTTTTCGGGACTTTTGTTTCGGAAATATTCGCAAAATGTATGATGCCGTATGGGCTTTTTCTCCCTGATAGCGCTTAAATTTATTCTCAAATTTTCTACCTTTGTGTACTGTTATATTATGATGTCCAACCTATGCAAAGAAAACGTGTTTCTTTCATTCTACTCTCCTTTGCATTAGCATTTTTGCTGGGACATGCCTTGGTGCCTCATTGTCATTCTACAAGGGAGGACATTGCTATCAGCACCCAAAAAGAATTGGATTTTACTCAACTGTTGAAATCTATTTTCTCTTTGAACCTCGGGCATGACCATTTGGATAACTATACTTCCAATACGCAAAAGGATGCAGTGGATATTGACAAATTATGCATCGGTCATAGTTTTGAACCAAGTACTCTGGCCGGGAGATTATTGACCTTGGATGCTGTTGCATTCATTTCGCCCTGCTATGTGCGAGTGAATCGCTTTCCCGTCTCTCAATACCTGAATGCCTCCCTCCTGTATAGAGGTCCCCCCTATTTAGTTTAGTTTTTCACAAAGGACTTTTTTAATCTAGGCAGATTTCGTGTGTGTAGTATACAGCACCTGACAGGCTTGTGTCATTGCATGAGGCTTTTATTTAAGTAACCCTTAAATCAAAAGAAGAATTCAAAGATAATGGTACCCTGTAGTGGTGGGTTGTACCTGAGAGTGAAGACTGTCGGTTTGAATCTGTTTTCAGAAAGTCCATTTGTATCCCTTTCCATTGATTTACAACTAAACTTTTAGTAATAGTATTCATGATTGACCGAATTATTCATTTTTCAGTCAATAACAAATTGCTGATTGGGCTTTTTGTTATAGGCTTATTGGGCTGGGGGCTGTATTCCCTGAAGCAGATCCCTATGGATGCTGTACCGGATATCACAAATAACCAGGTACAGGTCGTAACCGTTTCGCCTGCCTTGTCCCCTCAGGAAGTAGAAAAATTTATTACCTATCCGGTCGAAATTGCCATGGCAAATATTCCGGATGTTACCGAAATCCGTTCGATTTCCCGGTATGGCCTTTCTGTCGTGACCATTGTATTTGAAGAAAATGTAGAGGTATTGAAATCCCGGCAACTTATTGGTGAACAACTCCAACTTGTGAAAGGAGAGATTCCCGAAACATTGGGACAACCGGAATTAATGCCTATTACTACCGGACTGGGTGAAATTTATCAATATACCCTGGATGTACAACCGGGGTATGTCTCTCAATACTCAGCGACTGATTTGCGAACCCTGCAAGACTGGATTGTTAAAAGGCAACTTTCCGGAACTCCCGGAATTGTGGAAGTGAGTAGCTTTGGCGGGTTTTTGAAACAGTATGAAGTCTCGGTAAAGCCTGAGAAGCTCCGGGCTTTTGACATTACGTTGGATGAAGTGGTAGGGGCTTTGGCCCGGAATAATGAAAATACCGGTGGTAGTTATATTCAAAAGGGTCCCTATGCTTTTTATTTGAGAACGGAGGGCTTGTTACAATCGGCTAAAGAAATAGAAAAAGTAGTGGTGAAAACGGCTAAAAACCTCCCTATTTTAATAAAAGACGTAGCTGAAGTCAAAATAGGTGCTTCTCCCCGTTTTGGAGCCATGACCAAAGATGGAAAGGGGGAAGCTGTAGGAGGAATTACCTTGATGCTTAAAAATGCCAATGCCTCGGAAGTCACCGAAAGAGTGAAAACCCGAATTTCGGAAATTCAGAAGTCTTTGCCTGAAGGAATTGTGATTAATGCCTATCTGGACCGGGCCGATTTAATCGATAGAGTGATCAAGACGGTAAGAAATAACTTAGTAGAAGGGGGGCTGATCGTCATTTTTGTACTGGTGATCTTGTTAGGCAATCTGCGGGCGGGGTTGGTAGTGGCTTCGGTGATTCCTTTGTCCATGTTGTTTGCACTTGCCATGATGAATTTATTTGGAATTTCGGCCAATTTGATGAGCTTGGGAGCCATTGATTTTGGCTTGGTGGTAGACGGGGCCGTCATCATTGTGGAGAGTGTAATTCATGTATTGTATGAACGGCATAAAAATAAAACCCTCTCTTCCCGAGAAATGAATCAGACAGTGATCCAATCAGCTTCACAAATCATGAAATCGGCTGTATTCGGAATGGTCATTATTCTGATTGTATATATTCCCATCATGACCCTGGTAGGTGTGGAAGGAAAGATGTTCAAACCCATGGCCTATACCGTGAGCTTTGCCATTCTGGGCGCATTGATATTGTCATTGACGTATGTGCCGATGATGTCGTCTTTGATTTTGAGCAAAAAGGTTGAGACCAAGGTAACCATAGCCGACAGGATTATCGCCTTGGTTCAAAAATTATATTTACCGGCTATTCATTTTGCGCTCAAGTTCCGGAAGTTGACCGTGAGTGTGGCCTTAGTGATGCTGATCAGTAGTATTTGGTTGTTTAGCAATATCGGTTCTGTGTTTATTCCTACCTTGGAAGAGGGGGATCTGGCAATGCAAATGACTTTGCCTCCAGGCAGTTCACTCAATGAAAGTGTTAAAACGGCGAGTAAGGCTGAGAAGGTTTTGTTAGAGCATTTCCCGGAAGTAAAACATGTAGTGTCTAAAATCGGGACGGCTGAAGTGCCCACGGACCCTATGGGGATTGAAAACGGGGATATTATGATTACCCTAAAACCTAAAGAACAGTGGGAAAGTGCCGAGTCCAGAGAAGAGTTGGTAAGTAAAATGAAAAAGGAACTGGAAGTAATTACCGGGGCCGTATTTGAGTTTACCCAGCCCATTCAGTTGCGTTTCAATGAGTTGATTACCGGTGTGAAATCAGATGTTGCTATTAAGATTTATGGGGATGATTTAGACGTGTTGGCAGAAAAAGGAAGTGAGGCGGCAGCAATGATTGAAGGAATTCAAGGAGCTGCAGACACACGGGTTCAACAGTCGGATGGCTTGCCACAAATTTCCATTCGATACGACCGGGATAAAATGGCCTATTACGGTTTGGATGTTTCAAACCTGAACACGGTAGTGAATACGGCCATGTCAGGGCAGTCGGCTGGAAATATTTATGAGGGAGAACGCAAGTTTGACTTGGTGGTTCGACTCGAACAGCAAGCTAGGGAGCAACATCAGGTGTATCAGCAACTATTTGTAAGAACTTCGTTTGGTACACAAGTTCCGGTGAGTGAAGTGGCAAATATTGATCAGACGGAGGGGCCGCTCCAAATATCCAGGGACAATACCCAACGCTTTATTTCAGTCGGTGTGAATGTCCGGGAAAGGGATATTCAAAGTTTGGTCAATGAAATACAGCAAACCCTGGAAGCGAAACTGGAATTACCCTCTGGGTATTATATCGTTTACGGAGGAGCTTTTGAAAATTTACAAAGAGCTACCAATCGCTTGAAAATTGCGGTGCCGGCAGCATTGTTATTGATTTTTGTCCTCTTGTATTTTGCTTTTAGCTCAATCAAAGAGGCGTTGATGATTTTTTCAGCCATTCCTTTATCTGCTATCGGTGGAGTATGGGCTTTATGGTTGAGAGATATGCCCTTCAGTATTTCTGCCGGGGTAGGTTTTATCGCTTTGTTTGGTGTGGCCGTGCTGAATGGGATTGTATTGATCAGTTATTTTAACCATCTGAAAAAAGAAGGGGTTACCAATCTGAACGAACGAATCATTTCAGGAACTACCACGCGGTTGCGTCCGGTATTGATGACGGCAATGGTCGCTTCCTTAGGCTTTTTACCTATGGCGATTTCCACCTCTGCCGGTGGAGAGGTACAACAACCGTTGGCTACCGTTGTAATCGGCGGTTTAGTGACAGCTACAGTGCTTACACTCGTAGTTTTACCCGTCATTTACAGCTTTGTAGAAAGTGGCATTCGCGTCAAAATATCTCCGAAAATTCTATGGCTTCCTCTATTGGGTGTATGGTTTATTCCTGAAGTGAAAGCTCAATCCGATGAAGGGAGGAAGCTTACCTTGGAAGAGGCATTGGAAATGGCTATTTCTAATAATCCTACTGTTAAAAATGCACAGTTACAGGTAGATGCGGCTAAAGTAGAGCGGCAAACTTCATTGGATATAGGCAATACTGTTGTGGAATATCAACGTGGGCAAATCAATTCGGAAATCTCTTCTGATTACAATTTTACCATTGCACAAGAATTCGGCTCTCCGATAAATTATTTTGCCAAAAAGGGATACCTGCGTCAGCAAGAAACCCTAAGAAAAGCAGAAAAGAATTTGACGGAAAATGCTGTTCGGAGAGAAGTAACCAGTATCTATTATAAATGGAATGCTTTAGAGCAGAAATATGCTTTGCTAAACGACTACCTCCAACTGTATGAAGACTTTGTAGAAGTGAGTAAACTCCGCTTTGAAACAGGAGAAAGCAACTTGCTATCCAAAGTAGTAGCCGAAACGAAAAAGCAACAGTTGGAAGTCAACTTGCAAGAGTTGAAAGTAGAATTGAATACCATGCGGAAGCGACTGCAAAGTTTGTTGTTTGCCGAAGAGAAGGTTATTCCCGTAAGCCCTGGCAAAGCAAAATACAATCCAAACGATTTGGCAATAGAGGGGATTGAAAGTAGCTCACTGGCTCAATATTATGCTGCAAAAAGTTCGCTGGCGGCCAAACAATTAAATATGGAAAAAGCCAAATGGAGTCCTCGCTTTTCAGTTGGTTATTTCAATCAAAAGATGAATGGGGTAAAAGGGTTTACCGGGTGGCAAGCAGGCATTGCATTGCCTCTGTGGTTTTTACCTCAAAAAGCCAGGGTGCAATCGGGGAAGTTACAACGTGAAGTAGCAGAAAATGAATCGGTATATGCCCGTTTTCGATTGAAAAAAGATTGGCAAATACGTCAAACTCAAGTTCAAACCCTGGAAGAGAAGCTGAGTTATTATACGGAGTCGGCACTTCCGCAGGCAGCTTTGATCATTCAAAAATCCAAAGAGCTTTACGAAAATGGAGAGATCGCTTATTACGAATATGTGCAAAACCTCTCCGAAGCCATGCAATTACAAAGTTCTTATTGGGATACGTTGAATGCTTACAATCAATTGATGATAGAGTGGGCGTTTATGACAGAATAGCGATTGTGAGTGTATCGATTTAAAAATGTATAAAATTTTCAAATTAATAAATAATGAAAAATATTCTTTGGTTTATCAATATAATACTGGCATTGTATGCATGCTCGCCTTCCGGTTCAAAACCTGTAGAAATGCTCGAGGATGCAAAGAAGCCTGAAGTGACAGATGTACAGCAAGTACAATTGAATGCCGCGCAGATACAGATGGCTAATATTCAATTGGGGGAAATAGAGAAGAAAACGGTCGCGGCCGAAATTGTCTGTAGGGGAACATTGGGGGTGCCTCCGGGAAACCGCTATAAAATTACCCCTCCAATGCCCGGGTTTGTTAGCCGGATTAATTTACTTCCGGGGCAAGCGGTTCGCCGAGGTCAAGTACTATTGACTTTGGAACATCCTGAATACATTGATTTACAAAGTGAATATTTGAAAGTAAAAAGTCAATTATCGTATCAGGAAAAAGAATTGGCCCGGCAGAAGACCCTGGCAGAAAAAAATGCAACCGCTCAAAAGAATTTTCAGAAGGCAGAGGCTGATTTTTTACGCTTGAAAGCGGAGTTAGGGGGATTGTCGGTAAAATTAAAACTGTTGAATATACAACCGGATCAGCTCTCTGAAGAGAAGATTTCTAAGTCTATCCGTATTTATGCGCCCAGTAGCGGCTACATTACCCGGATTCACGTGAGTAATGGGGACATGGTAGGTCTGGAAAATTCGATTATGGAAATTGTGGATAAAAGTCATTTACATGCGGAATTACAAGTGTTTGAACGGGACCTTGTACATTTGAAGGAAGGTCAGGAAATTCAAGTACAGGTTGCTAATGCATCTTTACCGCCTTTGAAAGCTTTTGTAAAGCTGGTCGGGCAAGAGATAGATGGGGAGAGTAAAACAGTGGATGTACATGCGCATTTGGAGGAAGTACCTGAGATCTTAAAACCTGGTATGTGGGTAAATGCTACTATTTTGTCGAAAGCAAAAAATGTATGGACCCTGCCCGAAATGGCTTTAGTCAGAAATCAAAAAGAGTATTTTGTTTACCAGGAAAATCAAAGCGGTAGCTTTGAAAAAGTACCGGTAGTGATAGGACAGCGACAAGGAGATATAGTAGAAGTGAAAGAGGGTATTCAGCAGCTGGAAGGAAAAAAAGTAGTGATAGAAGGGGCTAATTATTTGGAGGCTTCTTTGCAAGAAATGGATGCTGAATAAGTAAACAATAGACCTTCCAGGTTTCAAAATCTGGAAGGTCTTCCTTTTTAGCGTTATTGTTGGTTATAACCTACAATAGGGTCGATGCTGGATACCGCTACAAAGTGATACCCGGATCTTGCTTGTGCATAAACCTGTTGGGCCATTGGCAATAACTTTTCGTTTTTAGCCATGGCTTCGTAAATAGGTTTGATAAATTTTCTTCTCCCTACCGTTTTCAGAAAGCTTTTTAATCTTGGGTAGGCCGGGCTGTATTCGTATTTGACTACCAACATTAACCATTCAAAAAGCACCTCATTGTTTCCTGTTTTGGTAAACTGAAAACTTTTGTCCAATGCGGCCATTTGTTCGCTGTTCAATTCCCCGGGCATTTTTCTTAAGAAATGTACCCACTGTTGGTACACCCAACCTTTGGTTTGTAACTCGCCGGCAGTAGTCCCCTCATTGAATTTAGCTACTTCTTTTTCCACTTGTTCAAATTTGTCTGAGTGGATTTTCGGACAGTTTTCAGGTAAACCCGAATTGTAAACCCACTGCTCGATCCGCAAGCTTTCTACGGTAGAGTCTGGTAGGTTTTGTAATAAGTTTTTGTCTAAATATTTTAAAAAGGCCTCCGTGGTGATGGTTTGGAAAGCATGCGATTCGAAATACTGATTTAAGAAAGCATCCCATTTCTCACGTCCGGCAGTAAATTCCAATAATTTCAAGAAATAAAACCCTTTGTCATAGGCGATGGCGGTCATGCCTTCGTCCGGATCACGGCCCGAAAGGCTCAATTTTAATTTGGTATCGTCCGAATAATTCATTTCTTCCATTTCGTGTACCAAATCCTGATAGCTGATCAAGGCCAACATATCGGCAATGTCCTTTCCATAAATGGCTTCCATGATGCGGTTTTCAAAATATACGGTAAAACCTTCATTCATCCAGAAATCGTCCCAAGTGGCATTGGTTACCAGATTTCCGGACCAGGAGTGCGCCAGTTCATGTGCAATGAGTGAGGTAAGAGAACGGTCGCCAGCCAGAATGGTAGGGGTGGCAAACGTCAAGCGAGGATTTTCCATTCCGCCAAAGGGAAAACTGGGAGGAAGTACGATCACATCGTATTGTTCCCATTGGTAAGGGCCATATAGTTTTTCGGCTGCTATTAACATATCTTCCATTTCGGCAAATTCATATACGGCTTTTTCCAAATCTGCGGGTTCTGCGTATACTCCGGTGCGTTTGCCGATGGCTTTGAAAGTAAGGTCTCCTACCGATAGTGCTAATAAATATGCAGGGATAGGTTGGCCCATGTTAAACTCGTATACCCCTTCTTCCGAAATTTCTTTAGGGTTTTTTGCACTCATTAAGGCCATCAAGCCTTTAGGTACTTTTACCTTGGCATCATATGTAAAACGTATTCCGGGGCTGTCTTGGCAAGGTACCCAAGTACGCGCCAATATGGCTTGCGATTGCGTAAAGAGGAAAGGTTCTTTTTTGCCGGTAGTCTGGGAAGGCGACAACCATTGTAGTGCACTGGCTTCAGGGGAAGTGTGATAATGCACTACCAAACTTTGTGTGAAAGTATCTATTGATATTTCCAGCGCACTGCCCAAATAGGGAATTTCTTCATGCAAGGTGTAGTTGAGTTCCCGGTCGCCAACCATTACTTTTTCGATGGTGAGTCCGCGGGTGTCTAAGAACAAGCGTTCACTTCCATGGTTTTCAAAGTCGATTTTGGCAGTCCCGGACAAGGTTTTTTGCTTGAAATCGACTTCTATATCCAAGGATAAGTGTTTCATCACAGCCTCTTGAGGATTGGCAAAAGTGTGCTTGTCTTCCACAGTCACTGCAGGTTCGTGTTTTTCTTCCATCGTTTTTTTCTTAGGTTGTTCACAAGAAAATAACATGAGCCCAAGGGCACATGCCAGCAAACTGAGCTTCTTCATAGTCAAGTTTATTGGAAATCTGATATTGATAAAATGAGACATAAATTTTCAGAAAATCATTGTTTGTATTACTGAATAGGGCTTCCTTCCAACCTTTGAAGAAGGTAGATTTTTCCTTTCAATTCCCTGCTTCTACTTCAAAGATAAAGCAAATCCAAATTCTGAGAGCAATTTCGCTAAATCTTGGCTAACTTTACAGATTCACAATTGGTTATCTTGAGGTTCATCAAAAAAGCTAACAAAGTGCACAAACAACAAGGGCTTACGATTGAGAAAGAAACTCAACAAGAAGAGGAATTTATCGAAATCTACGGTGCCAGAGAGCACAATCTGAAAAATATTGATATTTCTTTTCCGCGCCATAAACTGATTGTCATCACAGGCATCAGTGGCAGTGGAAAGTCATCTTTGGCTTTTGATACTATTTATGCCGAAGGGCAGCGAAGGTATATGGAGAGCTTTTCTGCCTATGCCCGCTCGTTTATCGGCAATATGGAGCGGCCGGATGTGGACAAGATCAATGGCTTGAGTCCTGTCATCTCAATTGAACAAAAAACCACCTCCCGCAATCCGCGCTCTACGGTAGGGACGGTGACAGAAATTTATGATTTTATGCGTTTGCTGTATGCCCGGGCAGGGGAAGCCTTTTCCTATGTAACCGGGGAAAAAATGATTAAGCAAACCGAAGATCAGATTATTCAATTGCTTTTAAAGCAATACGAAGGGCAGAAGATGGTGGTGTTGGCTCCTGTGGTAAAAGGCCGTAAAGGACACTACCGCGAATTGTTTGTGCAATTGAGGAAGCAGGGATTTAATAAAGTGCGGGTGGATGGAGAGATTTCCGAGTTACTGCCCAAAATGCAAGTGGACCGCTATAAAACTCACGACATTGAAGTAGTGGTAGACCGGGTAGTGGTAAAAGGGGATGATAAGTACCGCTTGACACAATCGGTAAATACCGCAATGAAAATAGGCAAAGGAGTGATGATGGTCTATTTGCCGGAAGAGTCGGAGAATGCCGTGAAGCACTTTTCGAAATTTCTGATGTGTCCTACTTCGGGGGTTTCCTATGATGAGCCTGCCCCTAATTTATTTTCTTTTAACTCTCCATACGGGGCTTGTCCGCAATGTAACGGATTGGGTGTCATAGAGGAAATTACCCGGGAATCAATCATTCCTGACGATACATTAAGCATCAGCCGTGGAGGGATAGCTCCTTTGGGAGAATACAGGGACATCTGGATCTTCAAAAAAATTGAGGCTATCTTCAAAAAAAATAAACTGAGCATTAGTACTCCGATCAAGGATTTGCCCGAAGAAATGATGGAAATGTTGCTTTTCGGATCGGAAGAAGATGTGGCCGTGAAGTCCGTGAAGCACCCCGGAACCATGTGGCATACGAAGTTTGAAGGAATTATTAGTTTCTTGAGAAAACATAAGGATTCCGGGTCGGATAAAATACAGAAATGGGTAGAAGATTTTACGGTTACCTGTACTTGTCCAGCCTGTGAGGGAACCCGCCTGAAAAAAGAATCGGTACATTTCAAAATCGGCAATAAAAATATCGCGGAGCTGGCTGAGATGGATATCCGGAAGTTGGGCGAATGGTTTGAAAACCTGGAAGACCGGATGTCGGAGCGGCAAAAGCGTATTGGCTTGGAAGTGCTCAAAGAAATTCGCAAGCGCATCAGCTTTTTATTGGATGTGGGCCTGGTTTACCTGACATTGAACCGGCCGTTGCGTACTCTGTCAGGGGGGGAAGCCCAGCGGATTCGCTTGGCCACCCAAATCGGTACGCAACTGGTAGGGGTTCTTTACATCTTGGATGAACCCAGTATTGGCTTGCATCAACGGGACAACGTGCGCTTGATCAAAGCTTTACAAGATTTGAGGGATTTGGGGAATTCGGTAATTGTGGTGGAGCATGATAAAGACATGATGTTAGCCTCGGATTACATTCTGGATATAGGGCCGGGAGCCGGAATTCACGGAGGACGGATTGTTGCCAACGGTACACCGGAAGCATTTATCGGGCAGCATAGCATGACGGCTCAATTTCTGAATGGGGAGCGAAGTATCGAAGTGCCTGAAAAACGAAGAGAAGGCAGTGGAAAGTCTATTGAGATCAAAGGGGCGAACGGGAATAATCTGAAAAACGTAAAAGCGACCTTTCCTTTAGGGAAAATGATCTGTGTTACAGGCGTTTCCGGAAGTGGGAAATCCACTTTGATTCACGAAACGTTATTCCCTATTCTGAATCAACATTTTTATCGTTCCAGAAGAGAGCCTCTTGCTTATGAAAAAGTATCGGGACTGAAACATATCGACAAAGTAATTGAGGTAGACCAATCACCTATCGGAAGAACTCCGCGCTCGAATCCGGCTACGTATACGGGCATGTTTACGGATATCCGCTCAATTTTTGCCTCTCTCCCCGAATCCAAAATACGGGGATATAAGCCAGGGCGCTTTTCCTTTAATGTAAAAGGAGGGCGTTGCGAAACGTGTCAGGGGGCCGGAAAGCAATTGGTAGAGATGGATTTCCTGCCGGATGTGTATGTGGATTGCGAAACTTGCAAAGGCAAACGGTATAACCGGGAAACCTTGGAGGTTCGCTTTAAAGGCAAATCGATTTCGGATGTGTTGGACATGACTGTGGAGCAAGCTGTTGAGTTTTTTGAAAATCAACCGAAAATCTTGCGGAAAGTAAAAGCTCTTTTTGATGTGGGATTGGGGTACATTACCTTGGGGCAACATGCCACCACTCTTTCCGGGGGAGAGGCCCAACGGGTGAAGTTAGCAACCGAACTGTCCAAAAAAGATACGGGGCAAACCTTCTATATCTTGGATGAGCCTACTACCGGTTTGCATTTTCAGGATATTCAACATTTGATGGATGTTTTAAACAAATTAGTCAGCAAAGGCAATACGGTATTGGTGATTGAGCACAACCTGGATGTAATCAAAGTGGCCGATCATATCATCGATTTAGGTCCGGAAGGAGGTAGTGAAGGGGGAACAATCTTATGTACCGGTACCCCTGAAGAAATAGCCAAACACCCGGAGAGCTATACCGGTAAGTTTTTACAAATAGAATTAAACAACAAATAGCTTTACTTTCGGTAAACTGGCATTCTAGTCTGTAAGTATACGAAAAGCCCAAAACGGATAATTTCTGTTTTGGGCTTTTGCTTTCCGGGTAATACTCTTTGGGTATTTATACATATCCCGGCAGGCTTTGGCTAGTCAGCTCATGCTTTGAAGTAGAGTATGGAGAACAAGTGAAAGTTGAAGAACAGTCGCGAAGTACATGCTCAAAATCTATCCGGCACTTTTCTTTTCTTTGAAAAATTGTAGCGATTTACGCACTGTTCAGTTCAATCACGTTATCGCCTGAATGGGGCATAGACCACAATGGGAGTTAGTTTGTCACCGAAATCAAAATAAAGGGGATGATAAAGAAGATAAGAATTAGATACAAAAAGCCATAAAGGCGGTTTTGTACTGTGAGGTTTCCCAGTTTTTTTGCCAAAAAGATCGGAATACGCCTGATTTGGGGAAGAGGGTAGAGAAGGATCACCCCAATTACATTAAACAGTAAATGGGCAATGGCCAGGCTGATGGCTGCATTGGAAGTAGATACCGCTGCGATTAAGGCCGTAACCGTGGTTCCGATATTGGCCCCCATTAGATAAGGGAAGGCTTTGGACAAGCTGATTTTGTTGGTCGCTACCAAAGGAACAATCATGGAACTGGTCAAGGAGCTGGATTGAACCAAGGAAGTTAGTACAAATCCGGTTGCCAGCGATTTGTTATTGGAACTAAAAAATAAGAACTCGGTAGTTTCCTGGGTGTCTTTAATCAATACCCTCTTAATCAAAGAGGCAAAAGCTTTAATAGAAACAAACAAACCGATGAGTGCAATGAAAAAGATAAAAATCGAATGATTGCCAAATAACTCGGCAATGGTGCCTTCCACCGATTTTACCATTTGAATTACCCAAAAAGGCTTTTTAGGGGTAGTGGCCGCTTCAGAAGGGATCAGGTTGGTAATACTCAAGGAAAGGGAAGAGAGCCAACCCGTAAAATATTCTAAGGGAAAAAGAATCATCACGGTGATGATATTGAAAAAATCATGAAGAGTAGCTGCCGATATGGCTTTCCGGAACTCTTTCTTTTGGGTAATATGGCCTAAAGAAACAAAGGTACTGGTAACCGTGGTGCCGATATTGGCCCCCATGACAATGGGAATGGCTTGATGAATGCTTAACATTCCGGATGCTACAATGGTAACTACCAAAGAAGTAACCGTAGAACTGCTCTGCATGATGGCGGTTGCCAAAAGGCCTATAAAAATAGCCACAAAGGGGTTTTCAGAAGCTTTGGTGAGCTCCTGGACGATCTTGTTTTCAAACTGAAAAGAAATTCCTAATAATTCTAATGAAGTTAAAAACAGGAAGCCAATCAGTAATACCAGTACAACTCTTAGCAAGAAAGTACTTATAGAAAACTTCGATTTTAATTCTTTTATGATCTCCCCTATCATTGCAATCTTTTAAACAATAAAAATCCACTTCTTTGTCAAAGGTACTTGACAACTTGTTTCAATAAAACGGTGAATGTAGTAACTTTTTACAGTTTCTCTTCTCTTATAATTTCATTTGCAGTAGGGATTTTTAGTTAAAAAAACTCAATATAACTTTAAAAATACCCCAATGCCTGATTATTAATGATTTTAAGAGTGGATTTAATCAGTCGTGTGTAAGTTTGCAAAGTTAAACTGATCTTCCATTGATTTGCAGTTCTTTAGGGTTAACAAATAGTTAATTCTTATGGGAAAGCCATCGGGTTGAGTACCGATTTACGATTAATAATTATACTTTTCTTATGAAAATTTATCTGATTCCCAGTTTGCTGTCGGAAGAAACCGTACACTTACTGAGTCCTTATACCAAAGAGATCGTCAGTCAAACCACGCATTATTTAGTGGAAAACATACGTACAGCAAGGAGGTTCATCAGTGCCATGGATGCAGGGGTGAATATCCGGGAATTGAAATTTTTTGTTTTAGATAAAAAAACAAAATACGGAAGTGTGGAACGGTATCTGAGAAACTTGCCTTCCAATACTTCGGTGGGGGTGATATCGGAAGCCGGATGTCCGGGGGTAGCAGATCCGGGGGCGTTGGCCGTACAAGTAGCCCATCAGTACGGATGGGAAGTAGTGCCCGTACCAGGTCCTTCTTCCATACTTTTGGCCTTGATGGGCTCCGGCATGAACGGGCAGTGTTTCACCTTTCAAGGCTATTTGCCTGTGGACAAAAATAAACGGAAATCCGTATTGCAGCGCCTGGAAAATGAGTCTGCTAAGAAAAGTGTGACCCAAATTTTTATGGAAACACCATACCGGAATAATCACCTTTTTGAAGATGTTTTAGAGAGTTGTAGTACCGGAACACGTCTGTGCGTAGCCGCCAATCTTACGGCCCCTGACCAGTTTATTCGCACGTTAACCGTGGGCGAGTGGAAAAAGAAAAAGCCGGATTTACACAAAAAACCTACTATATTTTTGTTGATGGCGTAGAGAGTTTCCATATACAAGATTAAAGTCCAATAACTTTTCAAATCGTTATTGGACTTTAATCTTGTATATATTTTTCAAAAGAACTAGTTACCACTGATAAAGGAGTCGGATACGGTATCAGCCAAGTTGTTTAAATGTTGTAGATGGGTTACATCGTTACGCTTTTCTATAGAATAGTTGCCCTTTTCGTAATGGAGTAAATATAGACAAAGGTTTTGATGTTCGAATTGGTCCATCTGACTGAGATCGTGGCCTATTAGCCAACTTAATAAGATCCGGATGGCCCGCCCATGCATACAGATCAGGACATTTTGTTCATAGGGATTTGACATGATGTATTTCCAGGCAATCTGTTGCCGGGTTTGGACTTCCAAGGGGCTTTCTCCTTTCTCTACTTTCAGGTGTAGTTGCCCTTTTTTCCATCCCTCAATCATTGTATAGTACTGCCGGTCGTCCTCTTCGGTGATGATACGGCCCTCTTTCACCCCCCAACTAATTTCATTCAACCCTTCCAGTTGTTGCCAGGAAATGCCATCTTCAATGAAACTCCATACTGATTGGTGAGTCCGTTTGAGTTTGGAAGTATAGATCTTATCAAAAGGAAAATCTTTGAAATGTTGATGGAATGCACGGGCTTGCTTTCGGCCTAAATCATTTAAGCCGGCATCAATACCACAGCCTTGTACTAAACCAAGTTTGTTGTACTCTGTCTCCCCGTGTCGAACGATATAGATTTTCTTCGATGTCAAATTTTTCTAGTTTTGTGAAAAGTAATAGAGTTTTTTCAAATTATGATTATTACATTGGTTAGTTGATTGATAATCAGTGAAAAGTGTAGTTTTGTTTTTGCGGTTTTTTGATAAATAAACCGGGGTATATGCCTTTGATTTTTAACGAGTTATCTGCGTAAAAAGTCTGAAATTTGGCAAAGATTAATTTTTAACCTCTTAATAACAAATTAAATTTTTGTATGATTCCTAATACAGTTAGCTTAGAAGCGCTCAATCAGCCGGGCGAACATATGGGCACCCACCTGGGTATTGAGTTTACAGAGCTGGGCGACAATTACTTATGTGCCCGGATGCCTGTAGATCACCGTACCAAGCAACCGATGGGCCTCTTACATGGGGGAGCTTCGGTGGTACTGGCTGAAACCTTGGGTAGTGTTGGTGGCAATTTATTGGTAGCACATGAAAATAAATATTGTGTGGGAGTGGAAGTGAATGCTAATCATCTGAAGAGTGTAAAAGAGGGCTTTGTTATGGGAAGAGCGGAAGCTGTACATATAGGACGGAAAATTCAGGTTTGGGAGATTAAAATTACCAATGAGCAGGGGCAATTGACGTGCATTAGTCGTTTGACATTGGCAGTAATGAACCGCTAAATAACTGAATCCTGAGGGGGAGAGAACGAAATTTTTGGAAAGAGCTATAAAACAATGAGAGATTACCTCTTCTTTGTTTTATAGCTCTTTTTTTGACTGAAAATAGTGATTAGTCCTGTATGGCTTTTTTATTATACAATAAGAAACCGGCATTAAGCATAAAGCCCCAACGGAACTCAGGATCGGAATAATAGTTAACCATAGCACTCATGGGGCCGAAAGGGCTGTGATAAACGGCTATAGCTGCTGCGGCATAGTCCAAGGAGTTATTTTGGGTGCTTAAATAAGCCGTTTGATCAATTCTTTCTTTAAGTGTTTTGGCACTGGCAAATCCGTAGCCTTCCAGTCGAAAATCCAGTGATTTGCTCAGTTGCCAGATTTGGCGCAAGCCTAATGCCAAATAGTCATACCCCCGGAAATCTTCACTAAAGAGCGATTTGCTATCAATAAAAGGGTAGAAAGCAGGTGCATTGATCATAGAGGCTTGGTAGTTTTGGAAGAAGGGTTGGTTGGACGTCAGTGCCTCTAACAAGATTCCATGTTTGAGTTTCTTCCCAAAATACTGTTCGTATTTCAATGTAAATACATACCAGTCTCTCTGTTCGGTGAGCTTCTGATTATAAACGGAAGTGCTACCCGGGCGAAGCGTTTCCTGCCCACTGACAAATTTGGCGGAAAGCTCAAATTCCATTCCGCTACTGGCAAATTGTTTCCGGTCCAGTGTGCTGCGGAAAAAGCGGCTTGTGTAAGTCCAGCCTTCAAATTTGGTAATGTCCTGACTGTCTTCTGTTTGGAAGTTTTCCGTATTGAAATAGGCATCATCTTTATTTACATACCCCGCACTAAAGGATAAATTACTCAGCTGGTTTACCGGAAAGCCCAATGTTAATTCTCCGTAACGATCAATTTGATTGAGGTTGGGATTCATCTTTTGTGTGGAGAATACATTTTTGACAATATCATAATCCCATTGGTTATAAATATAGCTTCCTTCCAGGTAGAAAGGGATATCAGTAGGGATAAATACCCGGAACAAACCGTTGGTGGACAGGTAAAAATTCCCGGCATAAAAGTTTGTGTACAAAGTGTATTTCCAGCTATCCAGAATATTGAGTTGCATATCGGCATACACAGTACTGATGTTTCTGCTGGCCAAGTTTCCTCCTAAGGATACATCCAGTTTACGGGAAGGGTTCATGTCAAAAAGGAAGCGGTAATTGTCCAAAGTATCATGTTCAACCCGGGGATAGAGATCTTTGAAGAAGTTATCCGAATTGAGCATGTAATATCCTTTTGTCACATTTTTGATACTCGTATTTTCTTTCTTTTTGGTTTTTAACAGGTTTCTTACAAACCGCTGTTGGCGCTTGTTTAAGCCTTCAATTTCAATAGCCGAAATGTTTTTTTGACTGAAGTTGGTAAGTTCATGAAAGCGGTTATCCCTTTTTGCCCGGGTTTGTTGAAAGGTTTTGATTTTAATACTGTCCAATTGCTCTTGGGCGCTTTGGTAGCCAATCTTGACAAACTCATCCACTTTGTAGAAGTCCAGCGGGGAATAATGGTCGATCGGTACATTGATCAACACATCTTTATTTTCTAACCGGCTGGGGTCTGAGCTGTCCATAATCATGTATTTTAGCGAGCCCTTGATCAATTCCTCCGCTTCTTTTTCGGGATATTGATCGTATTTCAAGGTAGAGACATTGACTCCAATGATGACATCCGGGGAAAACTCATCAATCATCACGTCTATCGGAAAGTTATTGTAAAGTCCTCCATCGTAAAGGTATTGGCCTTTCACTTTGACAGCTCTGAACATCAGTGGAACCGCCATAGTAGCGCGGATGGCATCACTGATATGCCCGTCTTTCATCACCACGGGTTTTTGAGTGAAAATATCGGCTCCTACACAGCGAAAAGGGATAGACAGACTGTCGAAATTATAATCGGCTGCTTTGATAACCCGGTGAAAGTAACTGGCCAAAGCGAGATTTAAAGGGGCATCGTTCACCAAGTTGGAATTGATGGATGCATTAAAATTGGAATCCAGCGAAACCTGAAAGTTTAAGAAAGAAGCATTGTTCCACTTTCTCACGCCCAGGTAGCGGTTGTTACGGCTGATTTTCCCATATGCCCAGGATTGAAAGTCTTCCGTACGTACCAAAGAGTCAATCTCATCGGCATTAAATCCGGCGGCATACAAGCCTCCTACAATTCCTCCCATAGAGGTTCCTACAATATAGTCTACGGGGATTTGGTTTTCTTCCAGGCATTTTAATACGCCCACATGAGCCAAGCCTTTGGCTCCCCCTCCACTTAATACTACGCCTACGGTTTTGCGGCTCTGCCCGAAGGACAGCGCATAAATATTTAGTGCTAAGAATAAAAAACAATAAAAGGACTTCATGAAATTCAGTTATCAGTCAGACAATGATCATAGAAATAAAAAAGAGAAGCAACCTTCCTTACAGGGCAGTTACCGGTTCCACAATTTGATGCGAACTTCCTCAAAAAAGGAGGTTACCCGTTTGGTATTTTATCGCATTGAGAACATTACAAAAGAAGTGAAAGTAATGAAAAAATTAATCTTAGTACTTACTTTTCAAGGAAATAAGTAATAGGTCAAAATTCTTTCCATTATTCCTTGTCCGGAAAAACGTTGTGACGGGTTACAGAAAAAGAAAAAAATTACCCATAACGAAAATTCTTTGGTAATTTGGCTAAATAATTATATTCTCGCGCCTTGTTGAAATCTGGTCTGGTATTGGAACCGGACTTCAACAGGATGCTTATTTGATTTAGCCGGCAGCAGGCCTGTATAAATCAGCTCACCGTTTTTTATCTGTTTTTTTGTTTATTGTGAAGTTGTATCATGACTAAAAATCTTCAAATCATTGCCGGGGAATTGCAAATCACCCCAAAGCAAGTAGAAGCTACGGTAACGTTGTTGGACGAAGGGGCTACCGTACCATTTATCTCTCGTTACCGGAAGGAAGTTACCGGAAGTTTGGACGAAGTACAAGTAGCGGCCATTCGCGACCGGATTACTCAGTTGAGAGAGTTGGATAAGAGAAGAGAGACCATCTTAAAAACGGTCGAGGAGCAAGGGAAACTCACCGATGAGTTAAAAGCGAAAATTGAACAGGCAGAAACCATGGCAGAGCTGGAAGATCTTTACCTGCCTTATAAACCTAAGCGAAGAACACGTGCTACCATGGCCCGGGAAAAAGGATTGGAACCTTTGGCTGAGAAAATCTTTACCCAGGAAAAATTTGACCTGGAATCGGAAGCACAAAATTATATTGATGCCGAAAAAGGAGTGAACAACCTGGAAGAGGCTTTGGCCGGTGCCCGGGATATCATTGCCGAAAAGGTAAACGAAGACCAGGAAGCCCGGAAATCGGTTCGGAAACTCTTTGAAAATGAGGGGGTTTTTGTGACCAAAGTGATTCCGGGTAAGGAAGAAGAGGGTTTGAAATACAAAGACTACTTTGATTGGAACGAGCCGGTCAAAAATGCGCCTTCTCATAGGGTGCTGGCAATGCGAAGGGCGGAAAAAGAGTTAGTCGTGTCGTTTGATTGTGCCCCTTCAGAGCAGGAGGCCATCGATGTATTACAAGGTAAATTTGTAAAAGGAAGCGGATCAACTGCCGAGCAGGTGCGTTTGGCGGTAAAAGATAGTTATAAGCGCTTGATGAAGCCTTCTATGGAAACAGAAATCCGTTTGTCTACAAAAAATAAAGCGGATGAAGAAGCCATCCGGGTGTTTGCGGAAAACCTCCGTCAGTTGCTATTAGCAGCTCCTTTGGGCCAAAAGGCTATTATGGCGATTGACCCGGGCTTCCGTACAGGATGTAAATTGGTCTGCTTGGACAAACAAGGAAAATTATTACACTACGAGGCTATTTACCCCAACGAACCTCAAAAGCAAACCGCCAAAGCCGGAGCTACGGTAAAACATTTGGTGGAAACTCATGCTATTGAGGCCATTGCCATCGGAAACGGTACGGCTAGTCGTGAGTCAGAAACGTTTGTAAGAGGTCTCGGTTTGTCTTCAGACATATCGGTGATTGTAGTCAATGAAAGTGGGGCCTCGGTGTATTCTGCTTCGGAAATTGCCCGTGAAGAGTTCCCTGATCACGATGTCACAGTAAGGGGCGCAGTGTCTATCGGAAGGCGATTAATGGACCCCTTGGCAGAATTAGTGAAGATTGATCCCAAATCTATCGGTGTAGGACAATACCAACACGATGTGGACCAGTCGGCCTTAAAACACAGCTTGGACGATGTGGTAGTCAGTTGTGTAAATGCCGTAGGGGTAGAGGTGAATACTGCCAGTAAGGAATTGCTGACCTATGTGTCAGGACTGGGGAGTTCTATTGCGAAAAATATTGTAAAGTATCGAGAAGAAAACGGCCCGTTTAAAAAGCGTTCCGAGCTGAAAAAAGTGGCCCGCTTGGGAGATAAAGCCTTCGAACAGGCTGCCGGTTTCTTACGGATCCGCCATGCCGAAAATCCATTGGATCACAGTGCCGTACACCCGGAGAGCTACCATATTGTGGAAAATATGGCGAAAGACCTGAATTGTTCGGTAAAGGACTTGATGGAGAAAGCAGATTTGCGCAAACAGATCAATTTGAAAGATTACGTCACAGACACCGTAGGGTTACCAACCTTGAACGATATCCTTAGCGAATTAGCGAAACCCGGACGCGATCCCCGGGAGCAGTTTGAGGCTTTCCAATTTGCCGAAGGCATCGAAAAACCGGAAGATTTGCAGGTGGGGATGAAGTTGCCTGGTATCGTGACCAACATCACGGATTTTGGTGCCTTTGTGGATGTTGGAGTACATCAGGACGGTCTGGTGCATTTAAGCCAAATGGCAGATCGCTATGTCAAACATCCTACGGAAGTGGTCAAAGTACATCAAAAAGTGGAAGTGCGGGTGATTGATGTAGATTTACAAAGAAAGCGGATCGCCTTGTCGATGAAAGATGAAAATACCAAGGCGAAACCCAAAGCGCAAAGAAAACGCAAAGCTCCCGAACCGGAAACTTCCATGGAGGATAAATTGAAAATGTTACAGTCAAAATTTAAAATGTAATTCTCTCCTCTTAACAAAATCCTTCCAGGCCATGTCCGTCTGGAAGGATTCCTTTTTATTTCACAAACAACCTTCCCCTCTTTCTTTTCATTTAGTCTATAGAAGATATTATGAGTTGCTGTAAACAGCATTTTTTTGATAAATTAGTAGATTAACTAAAACCGGATATTTGTGAAATTACTATTTTTATTGTTGATCGCGACCAGTGGTTTTTCTCTGGAAGTTTATTCCCAAACACTGGAGTATGAGATATTTAAAGGGAAAAAATCGGTGGGTAAATTACAAATACGCCGGAGTAACCTTGCAGAAAAGGTGCGTTATCAGTTAGAGTCCAATGTGTTGATATCTTTTTTGGCTGACTTTAAAGTGGAAACTCAATCGGACATTGTATACCAAGAGGGCTTGCTACATGCTTCCGAAGCCTATATTTACCTGAATGATAAAATCCGGGAAACCAATAAAATACGAAAGAAAGGAAATGGGTATGCAGTAAATAAGGATGATGACGAAGAGCGAATTTTGGCGAATACCTCGATAAAGTACAGTGTGATTAATTTATATTATACAGAACCCGTTGGTATGGATAAAATTTTCTCCGAGCGCTTTGCCGAATATTGTGCTCTGAAGAAAGTTGAAAGCAATGTCTATAAACTAACCCTTCCCAATGGCAACCATACCATTTACCATTATCGAAATGGTCAATGTTATAAAGTGGAAGTGATACGACCTCTGGCTAACTTGGAGTTCCGCTTGATATAATCGGTGAATAGCAAGAAATGAGGTTGGCTTTGGGAAGGTAGCCAAAATTATAGAAGAGGCCTCAAGTGAATTTTGGCCACCGTTTTTGCTTGGGGGCCGGGGAGTTCATTCTTCCTTTATCAACTTTACATATTTTACCGGGGGAGACATATTTTCGTCTATCCGGATAGCCACCAGACTTTCGTATTTTTCCAGAAACTTTGAAAGCTTGCCGTATTTCACTGCCTGATTTTGCAAATATATCCCTACTTCGGCCAAGTTAGCCCATCCGTCTTCTTTAGCGCAATGGTCTACTGCCTCTTTAATTACCGTTTCATATTCCATCTTTTCCATAAGTATGCATTTTATTTAATGAATAGTCACTCTATTACAGATTAAATAAGTGTTTCCTTATTCTAGGAATACCTAAGCTTTTCTATTGTGCCCGGAGGATATACTCTGTCTCTTTCTCAATGCTAAAACTAAGGAAGGCCTTAAGAAGTTTTAGGTGATAGACAAGGAGTGATAAAATAAATTTTTGAATAAAAATGTCAAGCCGGGAATGATAAACAATGAGGATGGTGAGGAAGGATTAAGCCTGACAAATATTCATGGGTAATATTTGTCAGGCCATGGAAAGATTAATTTACCAGGGTAGTGGCATAGTCCATTACTTTGGGTTGTACGAGCCGTTCGTAATCGCTGTATTCCATTCGGATCAATTCGATGTGGGTACCGGCATTGAAGGCAATTTCTTCGTTTTCGGTTAGCGATTGGGCTACATATACCTCCATCCCATACAGGTTGCCAAAGGGAGGCATAGCGCCCACTTCACAGTCAGGAAACAAGTTCTTGAACTCTTGCTCAGTCGCTAATTGTACATCACTAATGTGCAGACAAGCTTTGAGCAATTCAAAGTCTACGCGTTCGGAAGCAGGGAGAACAGCCATGGCCATACGGTTGTTGACTTTTACCATCACTGTTTTGGCTAGTTCTTTACCTTTAATGTGGGCGGAGGCGGCAATTTGTGGAGCGGTAAACGCCTGAGAGTGCGTAATCATCACATAAGGAATTTGATAAGAATCCAAGTAAGTTTTGAGTTTTTTGGAAATCATGATACCTCCAGGTTTTAAATAAACGAAAGGTGAGAATAGAGCAAGCTTAGTTCTCGTTTTGGAAGACTTGATCTAAACTTGCGATAAATAAGGTAAAAATTTTTGATTAAGAATAAAATGATTTTTCTCAAAAAAATATACTTATTTCTTGATTTTACAGTATATGCACATTGTTATGGTTTTTTATTGCGGACAAAGCCATGTTGTAAGACCACTCTTTCCTCAATGTATTTTACGGCATCTGCCGGAGAATCGGTTACATATACCAAATCCAAATCTTCCCGGTTGATAGTGTGTTGGGCCAAGAGTCCGTTTTTGATAAAATCCCGGAAATGCTTCCAAAAATCAGTGCCCATGGCCACCACAGGGAAATTTTGAATTTTACCGGTTTGAATCAAAGTTAAAGTTTCAAACACTTCGTCCAAGGTGCCAAAGCCTCCCGGCATTACGACAAAAGCATAGGAATACTTGATGAGCATCAGCTTTCTGACAAAGAAATAGTTAAACTCTATGGAATGATCCAAGTAGGGATTTTGATGTTGTTCATGGGGTAATACAATGTTGCAACCTATGGAAGTTCCCCCAGCTTCTTTGGCTCCCCGGTTAGCGGCTTCCATGATCCCCGGGCCACCCCCGGTAATGACATTCATTCCCATATGGGCAATGCCGGCACCCAACTCCCGAGCCATTTGGTAATATTTATTGTTTTCATCAAACCGGGCCGAACCAAATACGGTAACACAAGGGCCTACATTGCGTAAATGCCAGTATCCTTTTACCGTCTCAAGCAAAATTTTCCAGGCACTGCGCAATTCCCGGTGAGGACGCTGAGGGCCCTGCAAAAAGTATCTTTCGGATTTGAGTCTTTTTTGCAAATAATATTCTTCAATCTGCTTATCTGTATTCATTATTTTATTATTTTTCTTATCCAAAAATAAATGGAATTATGGACATTCGAGTGAAATTTCTGGGTGCTGCTAAAACTGTCACAGGATCGAAATATTTATTGGAGATCGATCAGTATAAACTTTTAATTGATTGTGGCTTATTCCAAGGGGTAAAAGATCTTCGGCTAAAAAACTGGGAACCTTTTCCGGTTGAGCCTTCCTTAATTGATGCGGTGGTCTTAACTCATGCACATTTGGACCATAGCGGTTATTTACCACGCTTGTACAAAGAAGGTTATCAGGGACCCATTTACTGTACTGCGGCTACGGAAGATTTACTGGATGTCTTATTACGCGATTCGGCCAAGTTACAAGAAGAAGAGGCCGCTTATGCCAAAAAGAAAGGTTACTCCGTTCACAAGGATCCCAAGCCCTTGTACGATTCTAAAGATGTGGAATTGGTGTTTCCTGCAATTCAAAGTTATGAATTCCGTCAACCTGTAAAAATTAATGAGGCCATCACCGTTACGTTTTACAATGCCGGCCATATTTTGGGAGCGGCTATAGTGGAAGTGCTGGTAAAAGGGCAACACCAAACCAAAAAGATTATTTTTTCAGGGGATTTGGGCCGGTACGATGATGCGATTCTCTACGACCCTGAGCCGGTGTCGGAAGCAGATATCTTATTCATCGAATCCACCTACGGTAACCGTAAAAATCCCTTACAAGAGCCGGTAGAGCGTTTGGCGGAAATTATTAACCGGACTTGTGAACGCAAGGGTTGCTTGTTGATACCGGCATTTGCCGTGGGGCGTACACAAGCTATGTTGTATTATTTGAAGGAAGTGCTGGATCGTCAATTAATACCTGAAATGAATATCTTTATGGACAGTCCGATGGCTATTACTGCTACGGGGTTGTACCGCAAGCACCATATCTATCACCGATTAACGGACCGGGACTTTCGTGAAGACGAGTCTTTTATGACTCTTCGAAAGCATTTACATATCGTCCGCTCAGCAGCCGATTCGATTGCTTTGAATGAAATCCGCTCAAATGCAATTATCCTCTCGGCCAGTGGAATGATGAATGGCGGGCGAATATTGCATCACCTCTTTCATCGCCTGCCCCGAGAATCTGACACCTTGCTGTTGGTGGGATATCAGGCCGAAGGCACCCGTGGAAAACGGATCATGGACGGAGAAAAAACGGTGAGAGTCTTCGGGCAACCCATTCCTGTAGCGTGTAAGGTGGAGTTTTTTGAAGGGCTTTCGGCTCATGCCGATCAGGACGAATTAGTCCGTTGGCTGGAAGGGTTTCAATCATCACCCAAGCGTACTTTTTGCGTTCATGGGGAAGAGCAGTGTAGTGAGGAGTTTGCGGCTCTGATCCGGCAAAAATTTTCCTGGAATGTAGATGTCCCTTCCTTTATGGAAAGAGTGGATCTATTTCAAGGAATTTAAAAAGTTGAAATGAAAAGGCCTTGTATCTTCTTACAAAACCTCTCAAAAAGGGTGATGAATGGAGTCGAAGGGACGGCTCATATACACCAAGTCTTTGTAAATTATGATATCGTGTTTGATTTTCTTTTTGTATTGCTTTTTGTCTTGGTCATAATAGGTGATGGTGGTGGTAAATTTGGTAGGTTGTCCGGAGTTAAAATACCCATTGGCCGAATCAATCAGTACCTTTAACTCTTTGTTAGGAGCTAAGAATTCGATATTTTGAAAAATTGCCAAAGAAGATAAGTCTTTCGTCCCTTTGAGCCCGATTAGGTTTTGGTCAAACTTTACCGAAACCCGGAAGGCAGGAGCATGGGAATAGTTTTTAATGAGAATGTATAACAAATCTTGTTCAAAAAGGAAATCGATATAGACTTCCGGCCGTGTCAAAAAACCAGTGGGAATGGCGGGGCTGTTTTTCGATAGAGTATCCATAAAACGTAGAAAGGTTTGGTTGTGAGTTACTTATTGAAATAATACGCTACTTATGACTGTCTGGGAAAATCCTGTGGTAACTCATGGATGATTTTCAGAAATGAATTTGAGAAAAAATTCATATACGATAATTTAAGATAGGAAAAAGATTTTAGGAAAGAAACCCCTTATCCGGGAAATTTAAACGGACTGAGAATGGTAAAATACATCTTTCAAGAAAAGGGCCTGTTATCACTTGATGGATGGATTCGCCTTCCAATATTCTCTTGCGAAGTGTTGCACATCTTTACCAAGCAAGTCCCAAAACCATATCCGGACATCTTGTAAAAAAACCTTCCGGACGCCTCCTTGTTCAAACCTGCGGGCAGAAGTAACCATAGGCGGAAAAGCAATGACAAGTTTACCTACCTTTTGGAGGTTATGGCATAGGTAGGCTGTTTCCATCAGTACCTTTGCCGGAAAGCCTCCCACACGATCAAAAGCTTCCTTCCTTGCAAATACCCCTTGATCCCCGTAGAAGCGTTTTCGCCAACGGTAGCGAAGCCGGTTAACCAATTGGATAAAACGGTATATGCCAGAAGTTCGATTAAAGGAAAATTCAAAAGCGCCTCCCACAGTCTCTGGCTGTGAAAGCGCTTTTTTAATTATTAGGTCATAAGCAATTGGGGGAAGACTATCCGCATCCAAAAAAAGCAGAAACTTGCCTCTTGCCAATCGGGCTCCATGATTTAAGGAAGCGTATTTTTTGCCTTTAAATTCGGGAACCGATATCCAACGTACTTCGGGAAATGATTGAGCAATCGTATAAGTAGCATCTTTCGAGCCTGCATCGACCACAATGATTTCGGGAGGGGGCTTATCCCGGTACTGTTGCAGTACTTTTGCCAAAGTCAGCCCCAAATAGTTTTCTTCATTCAGAGTAGGGATAATGATGCTTAACAGGCACATGGCTGTATTTTACAAATTGAAGTGGTTTACACGTATAGTTTTTCATTAAGGTAATATGAATTTATTCTTCTTTTCCTGCAAAATGCTGTTGGATATTTTGTACGGTCAAGTCTACTAACTCCGTTCTCGACTCTATGCTGCCCCAAGCCATATGAGGAGTCAATACGAGTTTTTCCTTGTTTTTAATGTTCAGATAAGGATGTGAAGGCTCCAAAGGTTCTTTTTCAAATACATCGATGGCAGCCGCAGCTATCAAGTGGTCGTCAAGGGCCTTGGCCAAGGCCGCTTCATGGATAATTCCTCCCCGGCTGGTATTGATTAAAATAGAAGAGGGTTTCATTTTTTGGATTTGAGTATAGTTGAGCAAATTATGGGTTTTTTCATTGAGCGGGCAATGCACTGAGATAATATCCGATTCGTCTAAAAAGGTTTCCAGGTCTACTTGCCGGTAGGGTTGTTGTGTGTTTTTGCCGGAGGTAGAATGATAGATTACCTCACATCCAAAAGCCTGAGCAATTTGTGCTACCTGACTGCCAATATTGCCCAAGCCTAAAATTCCGAATGTTTTACCCTGTAGTTGCCAAAATGCTTTTCCCAAGTGGGTGAAAATATGCTGTTGAGAGTACTTTCCGGAGGTGACATACTCGTGATAATACCCGGTTTGGTTGAGCAAATATAATAACAATGCAAAGGTGTGTTGGGCAACGCTATGTGTGGAGTATCCCGCAACATTTTTGACGGAGATGCCTAATTGTTCTGCAGCTTCCAGGTCAACATTGTTCATCCCTGTAGCCATGATACAGATCAATTTCAATTGAGGGGCTTGGGGCAAGAGGGTTTTGTCCAATTTAACTTTATTGGTTAAAACGATATCGGCATCTTTGATCCTTTCGGCGGTTTGATGGGGGAGAGTAACCGGGTAAGCGTCCAAATGCCCGAACTGTTGAAGTTTCGTTAAGTTAGGCACTTCTCCCAAAGTGGAGGCATCTAATAAAACAAGTTTTTTCATAGAGTTATGCTGATTTTGTTGGAGTTTGCATCAGAACCTTTCCATCCGGAAGATCCTACAAGCTCAAAAAATAAATATCTGGCTCAGAAGATAAAAAGGCCCTCCTGATTTCGAAGAAATAAGTACTATTTTTTTTGTGAAATTGAGAAATATGGAAACAAAAAGCTGAAAAAGAGAGTTTTGACCTTATTAAATAAAAGTCTAATGAGTGCACATGATTACAATTCTTTGGAAATAAAGCTGTTTGAATTGCACTTTTTTGTCAATAATTTTTTTTATTTTTAATAAAGGGCAATAGATACATTTTTACTTTCATTCTTCTGAACCTACTACTACATCACTAATACAAGCATTGTACATCAGCCGTTCTTTAACATTATCAGCTAATAACTGATTACCTAGTGTTTGCGGTAAGAATTCAGGGCTTCTGCAAAGTGAAGTTGAAACTTTACAGGGGCTTATTGTGTAAAATTTAGTGTAAGCTAAGGCTATTTGAACCATTACCCAGTTGTTTACTAATCATGAAAATTATGAGTGTTTTAGATAAAATTAAAACCAATTACAACAGTTCGATGACCGAAATGTCGGTTTCAGAATACTTGGAATTGTGCAAAAGCGATCCCAAGGTATATGCCAAACCAGCTGAAAGAATTTTGGATGCGATAGGAGAGCCGGAGGTAGTTGATACAAGGGAAGACCCTCAATTGAGTAGAATATTTTCCAATAAAAAAATAAAAGTGTACCCGGCTTTTAAGGAGTTTTATGGCATGGAAAGTACGATTGAACAGATCGTCTCTTATTTCCGTCATTCCGCCCAAGGCCTGGAAGAAAAAAAGCAGATCCTGTATTTGATGGGACCGGTAGGAGGAGGTAAAAGCTCTCTTGCTGAGAAGGTTAAATACTTGATGCAGGCCAACCCGATTTATGTATTGAAGGCCAATGACCAAGAGAGCCCGGTATACGAAAGCCCCTTGGGTTTGTTTGCCGATTATGCCCAAGAAATTGAGGAAGAGTATGGCATCCCATCCCGCTATATTCCCAAGTGTATGAGTCCTTGGGCGACCAAACGCCTCCGGGAGTTCAACGGGGATGTGAATATGTTTAAAGTAGTGAAACTTTATCCTTCCATCCAAGAACAAATAGCGGTGGCGAAAACAGAGCCGGGAGATGAAAATAATCAGGATATTTCTACTTTGGTAGGAAAAGTGGATATCCGCAAGTTGGCGGATTTTCAACAAAGCGACCCGGATGCTTACTCTTACACGGGAGGGTTATGTTTGGCCAATCAGGGGGTGATGGAGTTTGTGGAGATGTTTAAAGCGCCGATCAAGGTGTTGAACCCCTTGCTAACCGCTACCCAGGAAAACAACTTTAAAGGTACAGAACCGATCGGAGCTATTCCTTTTGAAGGGATCATCCTGGCGCACTCCAATGAGTCAGAGTGGGCAAAATTTGTCAATGATAAGAAAAACGAAGCCTTCTTAGACCGGATTTATAAAGTGCAGGTGCCTTACTGCTTGAGGATTGATCAAGAAGTCAATATTTATAAAAAACTTATCCGGGAGAGCTCTTTGCGTGATTCGGTATGTGCTCCGAAAACCTTGGAAATCCTGGCTTCTTTTGCAGTGATGACCCGGGTAAAAGAACCGGAAAATTCGAATATATTTTCCAAAGTGCGGGTGTACAATGGCGAGACGTTGAAAGAAACCGACCCCAATGCCAAGTCCATTCAAGAGTATCGCGATGAAGCGGGAATCAATGAAGGAATGTCAGGCATTTCTACCCGTTTTGCTTTTAAGGTTTTATCCAAAGTATTTAATTATGACCCGGACGAGATTGCTGCGAACCCTGTTCATTTGTTGTATGTATTGGAACAAGAGGTAATTAAATTAATGATGGATGGAGAAAGTGAAGAGAAATACCTGAACTTTATCAAATCCATTTTGGCCAGCAAATATGCAGACTTTATCGCGGATGAAATTCAAAAGGCTTATATCGAATCGTACAGCACTTACGGGCAGAATATCTTTGAGAAATATGTGATCTATGCCGACCACTGGTTACAGCAAAATGACTATCGCGATCCGGATACGGGAGAAGTGTTAGATAGGGCCGTTTTAAATGAGGAATTGGAAAAAATAGAGAAGCCTGCCGGTATTGCCAACCCGAAAGACTTCCGGGCAGAAGTAACCAATTTTACCTTGCGTTTTAAAGCGAATCACGAAGGACAAAATCCACGCTGGGACTCGTATGAGAAAATCAAAAATGTGATTGAAAAGAAAATTTTTGCCAATACCGAAGACCTGCTTCCGGTGATTTCCTTTACTGTAAAATCAAGCAAAGAAGACGAGAAAAAACACAAAGACTTTATCAAGCGCATGCAAGAAAGAGGTTATACCTATAAGCAAATTCGTATTTTGGTGGATTGGTTTATGCGGGTGCGCAAGACTATGGCATAAGCCGGAGATAACACACTTTACAACGAACAAATTCATCTAAGCCGGTTTCCTATACTTCTAACCAAATAAACTTGATTCACTTTAAGTAAAAATTGCAAATATGAGCACCATCATAGATAGAAGGAAAAACCCCAAAGGAAAGTCCATTAATAACCGGCAGAAATTTTTGAAGCGGGTAGAAGGGCAAATCAAAAAAGCGATTCCCGATATTCTGAGTAAAGAGAGTATCAAGGATAGCAGTCAAGGGGGAAAAGTGCGTGTCCCTATCCGGGGTATCAAAGAGCCTTCTTTTGCCCACGACCCGAAAACAGGCAATAAAGAGTACATCCGGCCCGGCAATGACCGCTTTGTAGAAGGAGACCGCATCCCCAAGCCACAAGGAGGAGAAGGAGCAGGGGGCGGAAAGGGCTCTAACTCTCCGGGAACTACTGAAGATAGCTTTGTGGTGGTGCTTTCCAGAGAAGAGTTTTTAAAGTATTTCTTTGAAGACCTGGAATTACCTAACCTGATTAAAAAATACCTGGAAAATACCGAAGAATTTAAAACCAAAAGAGCGGGCTTTGTAAAATACGGAGTGCCCTCCCGCTTAAATATTAAATCCAGTTATCAGCAATCTTTGGCCCGGCATATTTCTTTAAAAGGAGCTTTTGAAAATAAACTGAAAGAACTAGAGGCCAAGTTGGCCCGGGCACGTTCGGAAAAGAAAAAAGCAGAAGTTGAAGAAGAAATCGTACAGATGCTCGAACGGATTCGTACCATTCCTTTTTTCGAAGAAATTGACATGCGGTACAACAACTTTGAAAAAGTACCCATGCCCATTACCTCTGCGGTTATGTTTTGTATTATGGATGTATCCGCCTCTATGGGGTACAGAGAAAAAGATATCGCCAAACGCTTCTTCACACTACTGTATATCTTTTTGACCAAACAGTATAAAAGTGTGGAATTGGTGTTTATCCGGCATCATACCGAATCAAAAGAAGTGGATGAACATGAGTTTTTTAACTCCAGGGAGAGTGGAGGAACCATAGTGGCCCCCTCCTTAAAAATGATGCAGAGCATCATTCAAGAGCGCTACCATACCGGGCAGTGGAATATCTATTGTTGCCAAGCCAGTGACGGGGATGTATGGTCCGATGAAGATGCCTACGAATGTGCCAAAATTGTTAAAACAGATTTGATGCCTGTGATTCAATACATGGCTTATATTGAAATTAACAGCCATGGAAGCGGAGGTTCATTATGGCAGGCTTATAAGCGAATCAGTGATGAACATATTTTCTCCATTCGTAATATATACGATGTCAACCAAATTTGGCCGGTATTTAAGGGCTTGTTTAAAAAGAGAAAAGTATTAGAAACTTCCTAACAAGTTGAACTTTGGTCCAAACTTTAAACACCAACTATGGCAGATAAAGAAACATACAGAAAGTTGTTTTGTAATTCCAATTGGGGGTTTGAAACGATAAAAGCTGCCGATGAAGTAACTTCAAGAATCGGAAAAGAAGTTTTTAAACTGGATACTTATCCTAACCAGATCGAAGTGGTGACTTCCGAGCAGATGCTGGATGCCTATTCATTAATTGGTTTGCCTACCAGTTACCCTCATTGGAAATTTGGAAAAGACTTTGTCGTCAACCAAAACAATTATACCAAAGGACGTACGGCACTTTCCTATGAGATGGTGATTAACTCCAATCCATGTATTAGTTATAACATGGAGAATAACACCACTTGTATGATGACCCTGGTAATTGCCCACGCTGCTCAGGGGCATAATGCTTTCTTTAAAAACAACTACATGTTTAAAGATTGGACTTCGGCCGATTCTATCATTGACTATATGGTTTTTGCCCGAGACTATGTCTTAAAATGTGAGGAGGAGTTTGGTTCCAGGGAAGTGGAGTTTGTACTGGACGCCTGTCATGCTTTGATGAACCATGGGGTGGATAAATATAAAAAGCCTTCAAAACTTTCGCCCAAAGAAGAACAGGAGCGTTTGCGAAAATTGGTCAACGCCAAACGGGAAAATTATAATGAACTTTGGGATACTTTGCCCGAAATAGAAAAGAAATTTCACAACGAGCGTTTCAAAAAGCGAGAAAAATTTCCCCAGGAGCCAGAAGAAAATATCTTGTACTTTATAGAAAAAAATGCCCCTAAACTGGCGGTGTGGAAGCGGGAAATCGTGCGTATCGTCCGGAAAGTAGCCCAGTATTTTTATCCGCAAGCACAAACCAAAGTGATGAATGAAGGATTTGCTACATTTATGCATTATCATATCATTCACCAGATGTTCGAAGAAGGATATGTGGACGATGGGTTTATGTTAGAGTTTTTGCATAGTCATAGTTCCGTATTGTACCAGCCGGATTATAAAAGCCGTTTTTTTTCCGGCTTGAATCCTTACACCTTGGGGTTCAATATCTTTATGGATATTAAACGGATTTGTATGAATCCTACCCCGGAAGACAAACAATGGTTTCCGAATTTAGCGGGTAAAGATTGGCTGGAACAAGTGCATTATGCCATGGAAAACTTCCGTGACGATAGTTTTATTTTGCAATACCTTTCCCCTAAAGTGATTCGAGATATGAAATTATTTGTGATTTCGGATCGCGAAGATGAAAGCGAATATGAAGTATCGGCTATTCATAACGAAACCGGTTATCGCAAAGTCAGAGAAACGTTAAGCAATTCCTATAGCCGGACAAACTATGTTCCGGATATTCAAGTAGAGAAAGTGGAGCTCTATGGTAGCCGTAAGTTGCATTTGGTACATAATATGGTAAATAGCCGAAAACTTGATCCGGATGAAGCGGAAAGCACTTTGGAACATATCCGTTATCTCTGGGAATTTCCTGTACAATTGCGTTCAAGAAACAAGGTCGGCATCAATGAAGATGCATTTAAAGTTGATTAGTAGAATAGATCTTCATTTAAAAAAATTAAAGGGGTAGCTTTCTATGAAAGCTACCCCTCTTTGTAACAATATAAAAGCCGTTTGAACTTTTATTTTTGTGCCGTTAAATTTTTTTGAGAGAGTCCCTACTAACTGATTTCTCCTAAACATCCCGATAATTCTCCCTGTGATACCAGTAATTCTTCCTTGTATGTGTTTAATTTTGTAGTCATATAAATTGTTGATTTTTTGTTAAAATCTTCAGTTAATTTTACTATCATCGCCTTGAGTAGTTAATTGGTGTCATAATTTGTAAAATCGCTAGGTGTTTTTTTGAAACAAGAAGGTCTGAATATAGAATCCTTACTTCATCGTATTGGGCAAAATAATGACGAAGCTGCTTTCAAAGAGCTTTTTCATCACTTTTATGCGCGCCTGATTCAATATGCCATCACCTTGCTCCAACATACACCGGAAGCAGAAGAAGTGGTTCTGGACGTTTTTACTAAAGTCTGGAATAAACGGGGGCAACTTAATACAGTCGAAAACTTTGAAAAATACCTTTATATTTCGGTGAAAAACCGGGCAATTGATCAATTGCGTAAGCGCAAAAATCATTACCAAACAGACCTGCCTACCTTGGAGTTGAAAGAACTCATCACTCACCACAACCCTGAAAAAGCCTTACTGGAACAAGAACTGTTGGATAAAATCAACAAAGCAATTTTAAACCTTCCCGAAAAATCCCGGATGGTTTACCGTATGGTCAAAGAAGAAGGCTTGAAGTACAAAGAAGTTGCCGAATTGCTGGAGTTGTCACCTAAAACGGTTGACAATCATATTACTACAGCCATGAAAAAAATCCGTTTGGAAGTGATTAATTATTTGGGGCAACAGCAAAACAGGCCCAATAAATGGGAAGATTTGAATGTATTATTACTCCTCCTTTCACTTTTTTTTTAAAAAATAGTATACCGACTAGGGAATTGTTTTCTGCGCTTCGTCCTATTAGCATAGTCAGAAGAAAATCGGGTAAAGATGCCCAACCTATTAAACAGGTTAATAACTGATAGGGAAGAAATTTTTAGAGACGTTAACGCTAACGAATGGAGCATAATTACGATATAGATTCTATTATTGGTTTGTACTTGTCAGGTGAAGCGGATGATCAGACAGTAGCACAACTGAACCGTTGGCTTGACGAAACACCGGAAAATAAAATCTATTTTCAAAAAGTACAGGCCTATTGGCAAAATACTGAACTGAAAGTAGAGCCCCTCCATCCGGAACTGGCCTATCAAAAGTTAAAGTTGCGGTTGTCCGGTGAAGAAAAGCCTGGTGGGCGTGTAGTGTCATTACCTTCGAATCTGCATAATAAAAATGAAAAGTGGTATCGCTATGTAGGTGTTGCAGTGGTGCTATTGGTATGTTTGGGAAGTGCTTTGTATTTCTGGTCTCGTCCTCAAGAAGTACTTGTTGAGCAAGAAGAAATAATCCCTTTGTTAACCAAAGAGAACCCACTTGGCCGGAAATCCATGATTACCTTGCCCGATAGCTCGGTAGTTTGGCTTAATGCTTCCTCTAAACTAACCTTTCCCCAAAAATTTGTTAACAACGAACGTATTGTACAATTAGAAGGAGAAGCTTTTTTTGAAGTTGCCAAGGATTCATTGCGCCCATTTATTGTAAAGGCAGGAGGAGTGCAATCAAGGGTATTGGGTACTTCGTTTAATGTACGGGCTTATCCGGGCGAGCACGAAGTAAGTGTGGCTGTATGTACTGGCAAGGTGGAAGTCTCACCTGCCGATATTGCCATGGAAGATTCGTTTGTACTGATGCCGGCAGAAATGGCTTCGTATCATAAAACCCGTCTGATTGCCCAAAAAAGTTCTTTTGACCTGGAGATGATTACCGGTTGGAAAGATGGGATCATTCAGTTTCGGGAAGCTACATTCTATGAAGTCGTAGAGCAGTTAGAGCGCTGGTATGGGGTTGAGTTTGTGATTTACCGGAAAGCCCCTATCAAAAAAGGGTTTAACGGACGGTTTAAAAATCAGTCGCTGGAAGTAGTGTTGGAAGGGATAGGTTTTGCTTCCGATTTTTCTTATCAAATAAAAGGAAATAAGGTAATTATCAGATAATCATTTGTTTATGAAATTATGATTTTTTGAATATACAACTGATACCAATTAACATAGAAGAGGAATATACTTATGAAAATGAAATTTGAACGTAGATTATATGAACTCAAGTTAATGTAGATTCTTTCAACGAGCAATGAAAAGAAAAAGACCGGTGCGGCAACACCGGTCTAAAAATTCTGAACCTCTCTTCTCAGATGCGGGAATAAGGCAATCACTCAAACTGAGAAGTACAGGGCATTTTATTGTTTTATAAAATTTAACAAAACACCTAAAAATATGAAATGGAGGTTACTTAGACAAATTTTAATTATGTCAAAGTGGGCATTTACGGGCATTTTTTTACAAGCCCTCCTATGTGGGGTGCTGTTGGCCAATGATGGTGAAGCTCAAAAAGTCAGTTTAGAAGATGTATATCTTACATTACAAGTAGATAATGTGAAATTGGAAGATGTCTTCAGGAAGATTGAAAAGGAGACGGCATTCAGTTTTTCGTATAACAGTGGTATTATTGACCACCATAAGCGTATCAGTGCTGATGTACAAGGGGAATCCTTGGCAACACTGTTGAGATTGCTTTCCAAAGAAGCCAATTTGAGCTTTAAGCGTATCAATGACAATATTTTTGTAAACCTGCAAAAAGAGTCGGAAGCGCCTGAACTTATCGAAGTGGAAGAGGCTCCGGCTCAAAATATCCAGATCAAAGGTGTGGTAACTTCTGAAGAAGATGGGCAACCATTGCCTGGTGTTACGATTCTGGTAGATGGAACCACCATCGGAACCACCACGGATTTTAATGGTGAATACCGTTTGAACGATGTACCGGAAGATGCCGTGTTATTGTTCAGTTTTATTGGTTTTACGACTCAACAAATTGAAGTCGGAAGCCGGTCGGAGATCAATGTGGTGATGCTTTTGGATGCAAAGGAGTTGGAAGAAATTGTGGTAGTAGGATATGGAACGCAAAAGAAAGCCGATGTAACCGGTTCGGTGAGTTCGGTAAATGCCGAAACGTTGAATAGCCGTCCGTCTACCAGTGCTGTGGAAGCGCTTTCCGGACGCGTGGCCGGGGTGAGTGTCACTACAAATTCAGGCCGCCCGGGTGGAAATACCCGTATCCGTATCCGGGGATATAATTCTATTAACTCCGGGAACGAACCTCTTTTTGTGATTGACGGTATTGCCGGTGCAAGTATTGATAACGTAAACCCTTCGGAGATCGAATCTATTGAAGTGCTGAAAGATGCTTCTGCTACAGCTATTTACGGAGCCAGAGGAGCTAATGGCGTAGTGATTGTGACCACTAAGCGTGGGGAAGATGGCAAAGCGCGGATTACGTATAACAATAACTTCAGCATTGGAACACTGGCCAGAAAAGTTGATGTCTTAAATGCGGCAGAATATATGGAAGTAGAAAGAAGGTCTTATGATAAGAGTAAAGATCCTCTGCCTGCTTATGACGGAAAACTGTTTGACGAAAATGGTAAGCCGCTTTACGATACTGACTGGCAGGAAGAAACAACCCGTACTGCTTTCTCTCAACGACACGATTTCGGTATCACCGGAGGAAATGAGCAAAGCCGCTATGGATTGTTTTTAGGGTATTTGGATCAAGAAGGGATCTTGTTGAACAGTTACTTTAAACGCTACAATGCTCGCTTTACTTTGGACAACAATGTAAACGACTGGTTGACAGTTGGGGGTAACTTAGCGATCAACCATACGAAAGACCGTAGAATTGATGGGAACGTTGGAGGCTTATCTGAGTTGCGCCAAATGTTGGAAACTTTGCCAATTATTCCTGTTAAACACCCTGACGGAACATGGGGCTCCAACGCTGACCGTGAAGGTACCGAACAAGGAGAAAACCCGGTAAGGCTGTTGGAAGAAACTAACGATACCCGGAATACCACACGGGCTTTAGGTAAAATTTACGGTAATATTCAATTTGCTCCTAACTTGGAGTTCCGTACTAACTTTGCTGTGGATCTCTCGAATTTTAAAAATAACAAATACGAAGGTCGAGGTTTACATTCCATCAGTAAAGACCAGAGAGGTAGAGCTCAGGTAACAAGTGGTTTTGCCACCTACTGGCAATTTGAAAATTACCTTACCTGGAAAAAGCGTTTGAATGACGCACATAATTTCACAGTGATGTTGGGGGGGAGTTGGCAAGAATACACTACGGAGCAGGTGTATACTAAAATTGAAGGGTTTAACGATGACTTTTTCCTATGGAATAATTTAGGAGCAGGTGCATCTGTACAACCTTCTAGTTCTGATAAGGGCCGTTGGGCAATCAACTCTTACTTTGCCCGGGTAAATTATAGCCTCTACGATCGCTATTTGTTAACCGTAACCGGACGGTATGACGGTTCATCCAGGTTTGGGAAAAATAACAAATTTGCGTTCTTCCCTTCGGCAGCTCTTGCCTGGAAAGTATCGGAAGAAGGGTTTTTGAAAGGTTCTTCTGCCATCTCCGATTTTAAACTTAGAACTAGTTTTGGTGAAACGGGTAATACGGAAATCGGTCTGTATCAATCCATGGCGGCTTTAGGAGAGCGTACTGTTGTATTTGATGGAAATCGTGGAATCGGTGTGGGTCAGTCTCGGATGCCTAACCCGGATTTGAAATGGGAACGTACGGCACAATTTGATGTAGGGGTTGATTTAGGCTTTTTGAATGACCGTATTGCCGTTACATTCGACTACTATATCAAGACCACGAAAGACCTTCTCTTATCTTCTCCGGTATCCTATATCACAGGGCATGGAAGTGTGTTGCAAAACATGGGAAGTGTAAGAAACAGCGGTATTGAATTGATGTTGAACACTCGCAACCTGGATGGTGCTTTCAAATGGACCACCATGGTAAACTTCTCTAAAAACAAAAATGAAGTACTTTCCTTAGCTTCCGATCAATCAGAGATCTTCCCGGGACCCTGGTTTTTAGGACAAACCAATGTGATTCGAGTAGGGCAGCCAGTCGGTTCATTTTACGGATACATTCGCGAAGGGGTATGGAGTCAAGCAGAAGAGGAGCTGGCTGCGAAATACGGTGCTAAACCAGGCGACTTGAAATTTAAAGATTTGAATAATAACGGGCAGATAGACGGAGGTGACCGGACCATCATTGGAAATGGTTTGCCGGATTGGGAAATGAACATGGTGAATACCTTTAGTTACAAAGGTTTTGACCTCTCTATCGAATTGCAATCAATGTATGGGAATGATATTTTCAACCTTACCCAACACTCTATGTTGGACCGTACTACTCTGGCCAATAGCTACAGTGATGTATTGAATGCATGGACGCCTGAGAATCAAAATACGGATATTGCTTCTTTGAGACGAGAGGGATACAGGTCCGAATTGGATACTAAAAAAGTGGAAGACGGTTCTTTCCTTCGCTTAAAGAATATCAGCCTTTCATATAATATCCCTGTGGAGAAAATCAACTTCGTCAACATTTCCTCCCTGCGGGTAACTTTCAGTGCGCAGAATTTGTGGTTACTGACAGATTACTCCGGATATGATCCTGAGACCACTACCTATGGTGATGCATTTGCACAAGGTATTGAGTTTTTCCAATATCCTAAGCCTAGAACCTACAACCTAGGAGTAAGCGTGCAATTTTAATCAGTGCTTTCCCTATTAAGTATTATCAATTGCTCGATAGGGAAAGGCTACCCATCAGGTTTGTTTTTTTAAGATATCAAATTTGAATTCAAGAAAATGAAATATATAAAATATCTATTAGTAGGAATACTGCTGAATTTGGCTTCTTGTTCCGGCTTTTTGGATGAAGATCCGGCTACTTTCTTTTCTCCGGAAAATTATTACACCAAGCCTGAGCATGCTCAGGCAGCCGTAAATGCCGCATACAGTTATACGCTCAATTATTATACAGCGAGTGGTACCTATGCCGGTACTCCGCATTTTATGTTGGAATTTCTGACCGGACAGGCCATCACTAAAGTCGGGCAGAACCAGTCCAATCACCAATTCATTGGGTTAAGCTACAATAACGACAATGAATATATCCGGAACTGGTGGCAAATCAGCTACTATGGTGTACACGCTTCTAACTTGGTATTGAAATATGTACCGGGTATTTCAATGAATGAGGGCGACAAAAACCGCAATTTGGCAGAAGCTCATTTTCTGAGAGCCTTCTATTATTTTAATTTGGTCCGTTTGTTTGGTGAGGCTCCTTTATTAATCGAGCCGATTGAAGATTTAGGTTCAGCTCAAGATGCTGAAAAAGCCTCTCAAGAGGAAATTTATGAGCTGATTGTAGAAGACTTAAAAGCTGCTGAAAATACCGCCTCTTTACCCGATACGGATCGTACCGGAAGAGTTTCCAAATTAGCTGTTAAATCTCTGTTAGCCAAAGTGTATTTGACAATGGCGGGCTATCCGTTACAAAAAAACGGATATTACAAGCTGGCTGCTGATAAGGCTAAAGAAGTGATTGAATCAAATCAATATGCGTTGTTTGACGAGTATGGAAAGCTGCACAACAAAGCCTTTGAAAATATGGGAGAGCATATTTTTATGGCGCAGTTCTACCCGGAAATCCAACAGCATTTGAACCATGCGTATACCTTACCTTTTCAAATGGATATTTCAATCGTAGCGGATGAATTCGGAGCATTGTTGCCGGAAGAAGAGTTCTATAATAGCTATGCAGCGGGCGACAAACGGGTGGAAGAACAACAGTTTTTCTATACGGAGTTCACTCCGATAGCCGGTAAAAATAAAGGAAAGAAGGTTACTTTTGGCTATCCGGCTATCTTCAAACATTTTGATTTCGATGCGGAAAATACAGCACGTCAAGCCTTGAATTATCCCATCTTGCGTTATGCGGATGTATTGTTAATCTATGCCGAGGCACAAAACGAAGTAGGTAGAACTGCTTTGGCAGAACAAAGCTTACAAGAGATCCGGGAGAGAGCTGGGTTTGTAGGAGAAAACTTTAACGGCTTGTCCCAAAGTGAGTTCCGGGAAGCTGTTTGGAGAGAACGTAACTGGGAGCTTTGCTATGAAAACCAAACTTGGTTTGACATGCTTCGCACCAGAAAAGCTTTCAATGTAAAAACAAAAGCATTTGACGATTTTGTAGGACATATCAACCTTTCCAGTGGAAAGGCCTTACAGGCAAACAATTTGTTATTGCCCGTACCGGAAAGAGAGACCAATATCAATCCGGACTTAAAAAATTAGACTGACTATTTCAATACTTTTATTACTCCAATTAACATAAATCTAGCAAAAAGTCTGGCCCGTTGGGCTGGACTTTTTTTCATTTTTGAAGTACGGAACATTTAAGGCCTTTTGCTAAAAAAACTCTTTATTGAATAAACTTAGCGTCCCGGCTTTTTTCTACTTTATAGAACATCAATTGTGACATGAGTTGTGCCCGCTTTTTTGCCTCTTCGGCTTTTTCTCCTTCAAATAATTCATTGACCGTTTCTTCAAAGAGTTCCACCCATCGTTCAAAATGAACTTGTTGAAGAGTTGCTTTCCGATCCAGATCAATATGTTTGACAATGGGGTTACCTTTATAGACAATCTTATCAAGCAAGACGGTTTCCCAAAAATCACAAATCACCGGAATATGGGCCTCCCAGTCCAATTGTACTACCTTGATAAAAAAATGACCGATCAAAGGGTCTTGTATTGCTTTTGTGTAGAAGCAATGGATAAGTTGTTCGATTGCGGCCCGGTTATTAATGTCTTCTTTCATAGGAATCGGTATCGATTCATCCTAAATAGGAGATTTTTATGATAAGTCTAATAGCCCTTTTGGGAGTATTTACTTCCTTACACTCACCTCACTCAGGGGTTATCCCATATTACAATTGCAGTTTTCCAGGCAAGTCAAAATGCTTGTGACTTGTTTTTCCTTGAGAGAATAGTAAATATTTTTTCCCTCTCTCCGGGCACTCAACAACCCCTTCAGTTTCATATTGGATAAGTGGTGTGAAGTTAGGGACTGCTCACAATCTAATTTTTCACAAAGTTCACTTACCGAAAGTTGTTCATGATCATTGAGTAATCCGATAATTCTAAGCCTTACCGGGTGGGCAATAGTTTTGAGAATAAAGGCTGCTTTTTCTAATTTTTCTGCTGCTAATTCCATAGGCTAAATATATGAACATAACTTCATGTTTAACCCCCCTGCGGTAACTTTTGTTCAGTGGGATCGCAAAAGGCCGATTAAATACCAAGCGTTTTTTTAAGGGTTCAATGCCCAACTACTGTTAATTTTTTCAAAGTTTTTCTAACTTATGACTTCAAATTTATAAACATGTAGCTCAATTTAATAGGCATATATATTATTTTACAAAAATCCTATACCTACTTTAATCAAATAACAACAGGCGTATGGGTGTATTAGACAATTCCCCGGCTGTTAACAAAAAGAAAACCAGGAAGTGCTTTACAGAAGATATATCTCAAGTAAATGACACTGATTTTTTTAGGGAAAGAGGAGAATTATAAGCAATGTCTTTTTTGTGTCGCAGACGGCCATCTTAATTAATTATCAAACAATTGTGGAGCTCATAGACAAAAGTAAAGAAGAACTGATAGAGGAAATACTTAGCCTTCGGCAAGCTGTATCCCTTCAGCAGGAAAAGGAAGAAGCAAGTGCATATAATACGTACCTTAAGCAAGTACCGCTTCTTCTCCGAAGTACAAACCTTAATCATCAGTTTAATTTTTTTAACGATTATTGGCAACAATTTGCCGGAAAGCCCTCCACAGAGCTCGAAAATGAGGGGTGGTTGACTTATGTACATCCGGAAGACCGGCTAGCCCTGCAAGAAAGTTTGCACCACTGTTTTCTTGAAAAGAAAAAGTTTGAGGTAACTTTTCGCTTTCAAACGAAAGAGGGCACTTATCGTTGGCTGTTAGAGAAAGGAGCCCCTCAATGGACATTACAAGGCGACTTTCTCGGGTTTACGGCCTCGGCTATGGACATCACTTCCCGTAAGCGTATCGAAATGCAGATGAGCTATCGGAAGATGGTAAAATACTCTGAGGAACGCTTGCATAAAGCCCTTGTTCATGCGCGGTCCTTTGCTTTGACTATTGATCAAAAAGCAGAAATAAAATTTGTCAATGACTATACCTGTCAACTGTCAGGATGGGATGAAGCGGAATTGTTAGGAAAAAACCTCTTTGAAATATTCACTCCTAAATACTCCCCAAAAGAATCTGTGGGGTCAGTAGAGAAATTGCTACATGCTTTAGAGGCGGAGCTTTTTACTTGTAGAGGACAGTTTTTAGCCATTCGCTATAATACCATTGTACTTCATAATGAACAGGGAAGCATTGCGTCCATCACGGTAGTAGGAGAAGATATCTCTGAAAAAGAAAAAATGTCTCAAGCTTTGCGGGAAACCAATCAGTTGTTGAGGGATTTGTTTGATGGCGCAAACGACCTGATTTTTATTTTCAATGAAAAACGCCAGTTTCTCTTTGTAAACAATGCATTCAAAAAAACATTGGAATACAATCATGAAGAAATTCAACAACTTACCATAGACCATTGCATTGTACCGGAAGCAAAAGAACAGACTGAAACGGCCATTAAGCTGTCAAGAGAGTTAGGGAAGATTAACGGAGAAACACAGTTCTTGACTAAAAGTGGCAGGGAGCTTCATCTGAGCGGGACTATCAGTTATAAACTGGATCAACGCAGGGGAATTTATACGGCTATTTTGCACAATGTCACTGATAAAATCCGTGCGGAAAAGGCCCAAAGTTTATATTACAGCATTGCCAAGCTGGTAGAAAAAGGCACGCCACTTCAGGACTTGTATCATAAGTTTTATTTGTATTTGAACGATGCCATTGGGGTGGATAGCTTTATGATTGTGTTGAAAAATGAACACGATGATAATATTACCGTCCCTTTTTATATCAATTCCAGCTATGCCTCCAATGACTATATCCAAGGCTTAAGTTTTGTCAAACATGCTATTCAGTTTGACAGGCCGATGTTTTTGCGGGAAGAGATTATCCGTAAAATCATTGTCAGCAACCGGATAAGTCAATACGAGCCTATTCCCAAAGTGTGGCTGGGTGTGCCCTTAATGTTGGAAAAAAGAGTGATAGGGCTGATTGTAGTGCAATCATTCAAAAGTGCAAGGGATTACAACAAACGGCATCTGGAGTTGCTGAGTTTTATTTCCGGGCAATTGACAACGGCAATTCTCCGCTATCAAAACGAACTGAAAATCAGTAGTCAGTCGGCACGTTTGGAAGCGATATTTGAAAGTGGATCTCACTTGATGTGGTCTGTTGACCGTAGAGCACATCTGTCCCGTTGTAACCAGAACTTTGCGGATAAGCTTTGGGAGTATTTTAACTTTATGCCAAAGTACCGCTCCAATTTACGAAGGGTTTTTTACAAACAACCAAAGGCTTTTTACCAACTATGGAAGACTAAATACAGCGAAGCTTTCACAGGGAATGCGCAGCAATTTGAGATTAAAATAATTGCGGACAATAGTGAGGAGCATTGGTGGGAAGTTTTTTTAAACCCGATTATTTCCCGGGATCAAGCCATCAACGAGGTATCGGGAATGGCCATGAACATTACCCAAAAGAAAGTGACGGAAATCGGTTTGGCTGAAAGTGAGGAAAAATTCAGGAATATTTTTGAATCCCTACAGGATGTCTATTTCCGGATCAATATGCAGGGGATTTTTACTATGGTAAGTCCATCGAGTTACGAGCTTACGGGAGAGTCGCAGCAGGATATGATAGGCCGCCCTATGACGGATTTTTATGTTGACCGGAAGAAGCTTCCTTTGTTGGTAAGTCAATTAAAGAAACAGGGCAACGTAAAAAACTTTGAAAGCGAATTTATTGATAAAGAAGGAAAACGAAGAAACATCATTTCGAACTTCCGGATGATTTATGACCGGCAGGGACAGCCGGCTTCTGTAGAAGGAATGGCCAGAGACATTACCGAATTGAAACGTGCCACGGAAGAAATCAAACAAGCCAAAGAATTAGCCGAGCATTCGCTGGAGGTGAAAAGGCGCTTTCTATCAAATATGAGTCATGAAATCCGTACACCGATGAATGGTATTATCGGTATGATTGACTTGATGGCAGATACCGTGCTTGACCAACTACAACGGGAATATATTTCTACGATCAAGAAGTCTTCCGAAACCCTGTTGAATATTCTAAACGATATCCTGGATTTGTCAAAGATCGAAGCGGGGAAAATGCGGCTACGCAAGTTACCGCTGGATATTCACAGTGTATTGGATAAGTTGTATGCTCTATTCTCCCAGCAAGCTTTGGCAAAGGATACGGTATTGTCTTACAGCATCGCCCCGGATGTACCCCGGTATCTACTGGCGGATGAAACCCGGCTCTTACAGATCCTTTCCAATCTTACTTCCAATGCTGTCAAGTTTACGGAAAACGGATCGGTACTGATCCGCTTGACTTTACTGGCGTCCAATTTTCACCGGCATACGCTAAAATTTGAAGTGATAGACAGTGGTATTGGCATTGCCCAAGCGGATTTGGAAATCTTGTTTCAACAGTTTTCCCAACTGGATAATTCATATACAAAACAGTATGGAGGAACAGGTTTGGGCTTGGCAATTTCCAAAGAGTTGTGCCACCTGATGGGTGGGGATATCAGTGTTGAATCACAACGAAACAAAGGGAGTAACTTTTGGTTTACCATTAACGCAGAAGAATGTTCTGAGTCGGAGGTACAGGCATTGAAAATGTTGCAAAAAGAGCCCGAAAATGAAGTGTTGCAGTTTTCTCCCAAAGTATTGATTGTGGACGATAATCCGGTAAATATCAAAGTAGCGGGCAGCATTTTAAAAAAAGCCGGTTGTCAAGTATTTACGGCTACCAGTGGCCAGGAGGCTTTGCAATTATTGGAACAAGAAGCGCTGGACATGATTTTTATGGATGTGCAAATGCCCGTAATGAATGGAATTACCGCCACCCAAAAAATCAAACAGAACCCTGGGAAAAGGCATCTCCCGGTGGTTGCCATGACTGCTTTCTCCTTACAGGAAGAACAAGAAGAGTTTCTGAATGCAGGTATGGATGACTTTATCTCTAAGCCCATCAAGGCAAATTTTCTAATTGAAAAAGTAAAAAAATGGGTTCCGGATAGGAATTCAGTTGCATCTTCGGGATTGGATGCTAAATTTGAGGTCGTGCATAACGCTGGGGATATCCTGAATATCGGAACGGTCACGGAGTTGAAAAAATACGGAGGGAATGCATTGCTTTCAGCCGCCTATCAGGAGTTTGAAACAGAAGCAAGCGTACTAATCGGAAAGTGTGTGGAAGCCGTACAAAAACAACAACTGGCAGAAGTGAACCAATTGCTTCATACTATCAAAGGAACGTCAAGTACGCTGGGGGTGGAAAAGCTCGCTCAACATGCTGCCTTAATGGAACTGTATATCAAAAATCATCAGTACGATGCTTTGAATGTCGAAGCCGAACACTTGGTTTTTCTGTTTGAAGAATTTAAAAATAACTATAAAGAAATTTTAAAACTATAATCAATTTCATCACCCCATTAATATACTGAATTATGGCTGAAGTAAAACGCATTCTGGTAGCGGAAGATAGTTCTGTTATCCAAAATATCACGAAGAAAGTCCTCCAATTTCAGAATTACGAAATTAAGTCTGCAAAAAACGGAAAGCAAGTACTTGACTTACTTAACAAAGAAGTGTTTCATGCGATTTTATTGGATATCAATATGCCCGTGATGGATGGGATGGAGTGTGCGAAAAAAATCAGGTCCATGGAGGATAAAAACAAAGCGGACATCCCCATTGTGGCAATTACGGGAAATGCGAAAAACTATTCGATAGAAGATTTTAAAGCTGTGGGTATTAATGAATATTTACCCAAACCGCTTAATTTTGATAACCTGGTAGATACAGTGAACCGGATTACCGGGAGAATTTGATTCGAACCAATTGCTTAACGAACCCTCTTTTTTTAGAGTAGTATGCTGTATGGCAGTAAAATTTACGAAACATTTTTTGAACAAGCTGGAAGAGCTTTTCAGTGAGTCGGATTATATCTTACGTTATGAGAAAGGAAACTTTCAGTCGGGGTACTGTGTGTTAAAAGACAATAAAATCGCTATTGTCAATAAGTACTATCCCCTGGAAGGTAAAGTCAATTCCTTAGTAGATATCTTGCGTTCAATAGAGTTGGATACCAAAGGCTTTTCGGAGAAAAGTGAAAAATTGTATCAGGAGATTACCCAAGAGGATAACCCTAAAACCAAGCCATAACCTTGAAGATTACATTTTTAGGAACGGGTACTTCACAGGGAGTGCCGGTCATATTGTGTGATTGCCCGGTCTGTCAATCAGTGGATTACCGGGATCAGCGTTTGAGAACCTCCATTCATTTAGAAGTGGATGGGCTCAGTTTGGTGATTGATACCGGGCCGGATTTTCGTCAGCAAATGTTGCGGGAGCAAATTCAACGGGTGGATGCTTTATTGTTTACACATCAACATAAGGACCATACAGCCGGGTTGGATGATATACGGCCTTATTATTTTCACCGGCAAAACGATATGCCCGTATATGCGCAAGAGGAGGTTATTGAGCATTTGGCACAAGAGTTTAGCTATATGTTTGAAGAAAAGCGTTATCCGGGAGTGGCAGGGTTGGAAATACATGCTATTGACCAAGCACCTTTTACCATTGGAACGACCGAGATCACACCCATTGAAGTGTTGCATTTTCAATTGCCCGTATTGGGGTTCAGAATTCACGACTTTACATATATTACCGATGCAAACTATATCAGTGAGGTAGAATTGGAAAAGGTAATGGGTTCGGAGGTATTGGTCATCAATGCGTTGCAGAAAGAGGACCATCACTCTCACTTTACCTTACAAGAGGCGATTGAGATTTCAAAGAAAGCCCAAGTAAAACAGACGTACCTGACACATATTAGCCACCGGATGGGTAGGCATGCAGAGGTGGAAGGTGAATTGCCGGAAAATATTAAACTGGCTTATGACGGTTTGCGCTTGAATTTGTCTTGAGACTCTTTACAATACAAAGGATACAACGTTTTATCAGGTCGACAGGGAGCTGCAACGTGTTAATCTTCCGGAAGGTAAAAATCGAATTGCAATTCATTCATACATTTAAAATGTCCCTTAGGGCATTTATCATAGCCGATTTTAGAACAAGGGCGGCAAGAGAGCTTCGCATTCTCAAAGATGACAAAGTTTTGTGTATAGGGGTACATACCAAATAAAGGAGTCGTATTTCCCCAAATAGAAAATATCTTTTTGTTAAATGCCGCAGCAATGTGCATTAGCCCTGTGTCATGAGTAAATACGGCTTGTGCATCCCGGACAATCGAGGCGGATTGGTTCAGACTGAATTTTCCGCAACCATCAAAAATGATCGTTTTTTTACCCAGTTGTTTCAAGCCTTCTTCGAAAGGTAAATTGTGTTCCCTCTTCTGAAAGAACTCTTCCACTTTTTGTCCCATCTCCTGATCTTCCTTTCCGCCCAGCAAAATAATGGGCCGGGCAATCCGGTCACAAAGTTCGATAATCTTTTCGAAGGGAAGTTTTTTGGTGGTGTGTTGGCCACCAATGGCAAAGGCCATGTAGCCATTGTGGTGGGTTGCAGGCAACCATTCTTTTTCAACCACATCTTTTTCCGGAATAAAATAGTCCAAACCTTTATTGTCATTGGTGACTCCCAAAGGCTTTACCGTTTCCATGTAGCGGTCTACGATGTGTACATTCGGCATACGGTTTACTTTCAGATTGACCAGTAACCACTTTTCCCAGTTCAACTTGTTGAAAGAATGCGATTGAACCCCTAAGCGGGTTTTGATCATCAGAGTCCGGAGGTTTTTATGCAAATCGATGACACAACTAAAATTTTCCTTCTTTAAAGAGCGTATCAGACTGCCTAAGTCTTCGGTCAAATAATGCATTTGATCGATGTAGGGATTCTCTTCAAAAATACTTTTGTATTGGGCTTTGGTACAATAGTGTATTTCAGCATGCGGAATCTGCTTTTTGAGGCAACGTATTACCGGAGTGGTCAACACAATATCACCAATAGATGAAAAGCGGATGATGAGAATTTTTACTTTAGGCATAGCTTGTAAATCCATTTGAGCGCAAATCAATATAGAAATGACTTCTGGAGCAAGAAATCAACCCTGAAATACGGTGAGGATGGATATTTTTAGAAAAAAAGTGAGTAGAAACATCAAGTGCCACGCTCTATACAGAAAAGTTAGTAAGGGGCTATCGCTAAAAACGGGGGTGTTGAAACCCGGCCAAGTAATCCTTTTCCCTGTCTTGTGCTTTCATCGTTTTTTTGGTTAATTTTGGATGCAAGTTGGCTCCTGTAGTTATTTGTGAGTAAACACAACCGTCTTAAATAGTTGGGTTTGCTGATTAACTTGTTGATAACGATTGGTTTATCATGTTTTTGAGACGGTTGTCAATAGAGCAAAAGTACATGGGAGTATAAAAACATTCATTTAACACAAACCATAGCGTCATGGCAGATCAGGATAAAGATAGAGTACAACAGGAAGAGGGAAATGTGGACTGGGAAAGCCTGGAAAAAAAGAGTGAACGCCAGGACAGAAGAGAAGAAGAATACGATGAGGAGAAGGTAAAAGATGCGGTAAAGAATTTAAGTGAAGAAGAAAAATCAATGCCTTATCCGGATGACTTTTTGGCTGATATTAATCTTCTGATGGATGAAATTAAAGAGAGTCGGGGAGGGCAGCTTTATTCGGAGGAAGATCATTTGGACGAAGAAGAATAGTATCGGTTTACTTTACTGATCGGGGAGGATATTCCTTTAACGGAAATCGTTTTTTGGGAACAAATGCTATGAGTTACCGGTAGCTTACCCACGTTAAAAATTTATATAAAACTGTTACACCGGGCAATCTTGCGCCTCTTAGCCTGGTGTTGGTAATTTGTTTCACCTTATTAATTTTTGTACCATGAATGCAGCGCAATTGAAAGAGTTAAAGGCCAGGGTAGAGGCCTTGAGGGGGTATCTTTGACTACGATCACAAACTCAAAGAAATACAAGAAGAAGAGCAGATAACCACCCAGCCGGGCTTTTGGGATGATCCTAAAGAAGCGGAAAAACTGCTCAGAGCGATTAAAGTCAAAAAAAACTGGGTGACTGATTTTGATAAAGTACAATCTTCTTACGAAGATTTGGAAACTATTTTTGAATTTCACGAAGGGGGAGAAGCTGAGCTTTCGGAAGTAGAACAAGAGGAAAGCAAGTTGATTATAGCATTGGAGAGCCTGGAAGCAAAGAAGATGTTGAGCAATGAAGAAGACCAACTCAATGCCGTATTGGAGATTAACCCTGGGGCAGGAGGAACGGAAAGCCAAGATTGGGCTGAAATGCTGATGCGGATGTACATCATGTGGGGAGAAGCAAAAGGCTATAAAGTGAAAGAAGTAAACTACCAGCCTGGTGAAGGGGCCGGAATCAAATCGGCAACCTTGGAGTTTGAAGGGGACTTTGCATATGGATATCTGAAATCCGAAATTGGTGTGCACCGCTTAGTAAGGATTTCACCTTTTGATTCGGGGGGAAGGCGTCATACTTCTTTTGCCTCGGTTTTTGCCTATCCGGTGGTGGACGATTCCATTACTGTGGAAGTCAACCCGGCAGATATTACTTGGGAAACATTCCGTTCGGGAGGGGCCGGAGGGCAAAACGTCAATAAGGTAGAGACTGCCGTGCGTTTAAGACACGCTCCTTCAGGCATCATTGTGGAATGCCAACAAGAGCGCTCTCAGTTGCAAAACAAGGAGAAAGCTATGAACTTATTGAAGTCGAAGCTGTACCAATTGGAGCTGGCAAAACGCAGTGAAGAAAAAGCGAAAATTGAAAGCTCTAAGAAGAATATCGACTTTGGTTCACAAATCCGGAGTTATGTGATGCATCCTTACAAATTGGTGAAGGATAACCGGACAAGTGTAGAACGCACAGATGTGCAAAACGTAATGGACGGAGATATTGATGATTTTATCAAGGCTTTTTTAATGAGCCAAAACTAAAGGGCTTTAGGCCTAATTTTAAAGAGATGGGGGGAGAGGGGGATGATGTCTATTTGAACCTCTCTTCCGGCTTTTAAGCCCTTTGGCAAATCCATGTTTTCATCTTTTTATAGGGACAATAACTTGTGGACTAAGTGATTGCAGATCAGGTGTCTTTTATAAGAAAGTAAAATATTGAAAATGAGAATTTTATACACTCTGAGTTGATTTTCAGAGTATTTGTAAATTAACAGAATACATCAACCTAAATTCAAAACAACACTTATGAACAATCAAACGACTGAGATCCGTGAAATGCTACAAGAGCTTGGAATCAAGGAAATTAACCCACAAGGTGCTACCGGGCAAGTCTGGCTGGATGATAGCGAGCGGGAAGTGAGGGATATTATCTCTCCGGTAGATGGGGAGAAGATTGCTTCTGTGAAGTTGGCCACTAAAAAGGATTTAAATCAAATTATTGAAACCTCTCAGGAGGCATTTAAGGTATGGCGAAAAGTGCCGGCCCCACAACGGGGAGAGATCATCCGTCAAGTAGGCCAGGAGTTGCGAAAGCATAAAGAAGCTTTGGGAAAACTGGTTACCTACGAGATGGGAAAAATCTATCAGGAAGGATTGGGTGAAGTGCAAGAAATGATCGACATCTGTGACTTTGCTGTAGGACTTTCCAGACAACTGTATGGCTTGACGATGCATTCGGAGCGTCCGGACCACCGGATGTACGAGCAGTACCACCCACTTGGACCGGTTGGAGTTATTTCAGCTTTTAACTTCCCTGTGGCTGTATGGTCTTGGAATACGATGTTGGCAGTGGTGTGTGGAGATGTATGTATCTGGAAGCCTTCTGAAAAAACTCCATTGACGGCCATAGCCTGTCAACATATTGTCAATAAAGTCATCAAGGCGAATGACCTTCCGGAGGGAATTTTTAACTTGGTAATCGGCGATGCGGAAATCGGAGCGGCTATGTCGGCGGATGCCCGTTTGCCGTTGATTTCAGCGACCGGTTCTACGCGAATGGGTAAAAAAGTAGGAGAAGTAGTAGGAGCCCGCCTTGGCAAATCATTGCTGGAATTGGGAGGTAATAATGCCATCATCATTACGGAACATGCCGATTTGGAAATGGCCATCCGGGCAACGGTTTTCGGTTCGGTAGGTACTTGTGGGCAAAGATGTACCTCCACGCGCAGGTTGATCGTACACGAAAACGTATATGAAGAAGTAAAAGACCGTTTGTTGAAGATCTATCCCACCTTGGCAATCGGTAATCCTTTATCTGAAGGTACTTTGGTAGGGCCTTTGATTGATAAGGATTCTGTTGAGAATTTCAAAAAAGCATTGCAACAAGTACAAGAAGAAGGAGGTAGAGTATTGACAGGCGGTGAAGTACTGGAAGGGGAGGCATATGCATCCGGAAATTATGTAAAACCTGCTATTGCGGAAGCTCAAAACCACTTTGATATTGTACAAACAGAAACCTTTGCTCCGATTTTATACCTCATCAAATACAAAGGAGAAGTAGAAGAAGCACTGAGCCTACACAATGATGTGAAGCAAGGTTTGTCTTCGGCAATCTTTTCTACCAATATGCACGAAACGGAGTATTTTCTTTCTCATGCCGGGTCTGATTGCGGAATTGCCAATGTCAATATCGGAACTTCCGGTGCGGAGATTGGAGGTGCCTTTGGCGGTGAAAAAGAAACCGGAGGAGGACGTGAATCAGGTTCTGATGCCTGGAAAGTTTATATGAGACGGCAAACGAATACAATGAACTACGGAAAACAATTACCGCTTGCCCAAGGAATTAAATTTGATATTTAGTTGTAGGAATATTAAAATTGTCTTTATTTTTATTAGGCATATTTTTTTATTATACTTACTGCAGCATAAATATTGCAATCCAATTAATAGAGAACCAGTTTAGAATTAATTTTTTTTTATCAATATCTAATGGCAAGTAAAAAATATTTTTCGGTAATGCTGATTGATGATAATGAGATTGATAATCTCATTAATCAAAAAATGATTGAGGCTTCTGATATTAGTGAGAACATTTATGTTCACTCCGGAGCCAAAAGTGCTATAGAGTTTTTGAGGAATATCGAGAAGTTGTCAGGGTATGCAGCCAAGATATTGCCTGAGGTCATCTTCTTAGATATTGATATGCCTTTGATGGATGGGTTTCAATTTTTGGATCTGTTTGACAAACTCAACGAGGAAACCAAGAAAAAATGCAAAATTGTGATGTTGACTTCTTCGATTAACCCTCAGGACATCAGCAAGTCGAAGAATTATGCATATGTGAAAAAGTATATTAATAAACCGCTCACTCAGCAAAACCTTACTTCCTTAGATATTTAATACTTTGCCTGCGTCAATAATCAAGAAATGAGATAAGGAATAATTGTGTTTCCTTGTTCCTTTCTTGATTAGCGGCTTCGGTAGTTGAAAATAAAAAAAGTCTTCAGTTCGATAAACTGAAGACTTTTTTTATTTGGACTCTCTAACGGGCCCATCTATAGTAAGTTTTCGATAAAGGTATCATCCATGCGGATAAATCGTGTAGGGTTAAATAGGCGATTGTGATTGATGGAAGTATACTTTTCAATCAGTGCCCGCATTTTCCCCGGTTTGTCCCTTTTCGATTCGCTAATAGCCGTTTTGAGTATCTTAATGAACAGGACAATGTCTTCACAGTTTTCTTTTCCTAAAATGCGGATTTGTCTTTGTATACTGTTGACCAGCTGGTTGAATAACTCAAAATCCTTTTGACAACAATACTGAAGGGCCAATATGGTTTTGATTTCCAATAAGGCGTAGGGGTATTTTTTCAAACTTACTTCGTTTAGCAAGTTGTTTACCCACCGGGAGGCCTCATCGTGTTTTTTGACATAGTAGCATGACAGCGACCGGTACATCACATAGTTGATATACATAGGAACATTTTCCTTGTCACAGTCAAAAGAAGAAAAGAAGCTTTCGTTTTCTTCATACAGTTGCTCTTCTGTCTCAAGGCGTAAATGCCTTTCCAGTTTGGTTTTTAAAAACTGCGGAGGATAAGTGTACAAGCTGTAATTGGTGAGTAAGGAAGCCATTTCTTCATTTACTTCATCAAAGTATTTTTCAGCTTTTCTATATACTTTATAGTAATTGTAATATTCCAGGCGTAGATATTCAAAGACTAACTTTAAGTGGAAGTAGATCGAATCCAAGTAGTAGTTTTCGAAAATATGTTCAATTTTGTCTAAAATATCCTCAATTGGTTCTTTCTCATCGTCCGGAGACTCTCCTTTTTCGATGAATAGACGGTGAAAAATGCTCAGACAACTTTGATATACATACAAGCGATGCGACTGGTACAAATTGCAAACATTGTCCATCTCTTGTGCCAAGAGATCTAAGCCCATTTTATCCACCTCTTCTCCCGACAGGGTAAAGTTCCCGAATTTCTTGAGGTATTCAGCCAGAAGGTCTTCCGCTTTGTCTACTGCAAGCATATAGGCTACGTGCTTGTTATACAGTTGAGAATAGTGGAAATACTCCGGAGAGTTTATATGTAATTTTTTAAGGGTCTTGTAGACAATTGTCAATTCATTGGAGAGGTCATAATCCAACAGCTCTCGCTCTAATTTTTTGAGCGTGGCAACTGAAATGGCCTTTTTTTTCGTGAAGATGACTTCGTTGATATTTGCTACTTTTTTCAACAAATCCGTCCGGGGACTTTCCATTTGTTGCAGCAAATATTCTTCAATTTTTTGATTTAGTCTGGACCGGAGGGTATAGTAAGCGTTAGTATTCACATCTAACTCTTTCATGATTTTAGCATCAGAAAGAGGCTTTTCCCTCATTGAACGAAGAAGGTATGCTGATTTGTCAGCATTACTTTCTACTAAAGAAGCATGAATTGCATCAAAATCGTGGTCAGACAACTGCTTTATGATGTGTTTTAACTTGGCCATATAACTCAGGTGTCATTAAAAAAATACCGAAAAGCAATGAGAATGTAGAGAAAAAGATAAAAAAATAGTGGAGAATACCGGATTCGAACCGGTGGCCTCTTGGCTGCCAGCCAAGCGCTCTAGCCAACTGAGCTAATCCCCCAATATTTAGAAGTGAAGATATGAAATATTTTCCTTTGCGCAAATATATAAACAAAATCTTACAAAACCCTTCTGGCACTTACAAAATATTTTTTCCAATAGTCAGAAAACAAATCATCCTCTCGTACTCCCTTGCTTGACGAAGCATGTATAAAGATAACGGAATTTTTGTTGTTTATTTTACTTACTAACCCTACATGGGTTATTTTTTTTCCTTTTGGCTGCCGGAAGAATAACAAGTCCCCGGTTTGAAGTTCATTCATGCGAATCCGTCTGCCGGTTTTGTAAAGTCCGGATGTGTTACGAGGTAATGCGATTTTGACAGATTGATAAGATACATAGACCAAGCCGGAACAGTCAATTCCCCGTTTAGTGGTCCCTCCTAAGCGGTGGGGAGTACCCATATATTCATATGCTTTATTCAGAACTTTTGTAGATTTTACTTCTTTTTTATTGGATTTTCGATTGTACTTACTCCCGGTCGACTGTTGGGTAGGTTTACATGAGTAAAATCCTATTGTGATCAAAACGGAGAAAATGAAAGTCAAATTACGCATGATAATACATTTATTGGATTAATTGTTAAATGTTCATTAAATACTCTTTGCAGGTTGTTATGTATCAGGATATTACATGGTTTTATTTGGGAGCCGTTTAAGGCGTTTTTAAGGAAGAAACTTAGTGTAATCAATAAAAAGAGGTGTACTTTGAAACTACTAATTTGATTTTATTCCCCTAATTTTCCTACTGCTTTTAACCAACGTTCGGGTAATATTCCTTTGTTGGCTAGCTCATAATCTTTATAGCTGCATGGTATGATAATATTTCGTTGAACTTCACCCGAAGTGTGTTTCAGGCCAACTTCCATCCACCATTTTTCGGTGGATTTACTTTTGTAGAAAACCAAATCCTGGCCCGTATCCCCCAAATGGACGATGTATTTTACATGAAAGTTACTTTTGAAGCTGTATTCAATTTGCCGGTGTCCGAAGCCTTCGATAAAATACCATAACATCACCGCTACGGTTTGAGCAGTATGGTGCTGAGGGTCAAGATCTGCATTGTACTCGTAAATGCCCAACGAAGTCAACTTTTCATTTAATCCTGCATACCAACAGATTTGACAGGCTTCTTCGCTCGTCAAACCAAAGGCAAATGCCTGAGCATTTCCGGGGGCATCGCTGGCTTTGATCGCAGAAAGGTCAAAGCTTAACATGTCCCCACTGCGTATAATGGGTTCGATTTCTTCCAAGTTTCCATGGATTTGACCCACACTGGTCATATCAAAATTTAGCTTTTCGAGTGTGTTGAGTACCTCTATAGGGTTAAGGTACCGTTGGTAGGCCAAGTGATTGTAATCGAAAAGATAGTTAGGTTGATGCATTAAAATATCCGTGGTGTGGTTACCCGTTTTGGTTTTCGCATTCACATCCAAGTCCACCTTGGAGTCAACAGTGACTACGGAAATGATCTTGTCCAGGCTTTCATACCCCCTAAACTGTGCATAATCCAGGTCGTGGGAGCCTCCCAGAATAACTGGTAAGGTATTGTGACTCAATAATATTTCGCAGACTTCTTTGAGCCGTAGGTAACTTTCTTCTAAAGTAGGGCCTAAGCGTAAGTTGCCTAAGTCTACGATTTTACACTCTTTGGTAAAGGGTTTTAAGCGATAAAACTCCTTTCTTAATAGAGACAAAGAATCTTTGTTTGGTGCCTGGTAAGAAGCTCCTCTGTATTCCATTACTCCCAATAGGGCAATGTCTGCTTCTTTCCATTCAGGTAATTGATTGCCGTATATGTTTATCTTGGAAGCCAAACCTTCCAAGGCCGTATATTTTTCTAATTGCCCTTTTCCTAAGGCCTCAAAAAAAAATTCAAAACTCATTGCTTCTCAGGTTAAGTATACACGAAATCTACATGAGGTTTCATTGTGTAAGCCCTTATTAATGACCAGGTATAAACTAAATTTATGTTTTTTTGAGAATTATCTGAAAATTCCACTTGGACAAGGTAATTTTGAAGTATACCTTCTTCCATTCTTATAGGCGTGAAAATAAATAAAAAGCTTTTAAAAGTAAGTAGTCCGGTTTTTTAGAGCAAGAATCAGACAAAGGACTATTTTTTTTGAAAAGCCAAGAATGACCTTCGCCAATCAGGGGGGAGGCTTTATGGAAAATTACCCTGTTGGGAGTGCAGTAATAAAAGTTAAATAGACACTAAGATAGTTAATACCAATTGATTCATTAATTACCCGAATGTATAGAGCGATGAAGCTTATTCCCTTAAAAGTAGCTAGCCTTTTCACTATTCTTTTATGCTTGGGGGGGTACGTCCAGGCACAAGTAGATACGACCGTTTTTCGAATGGCTGACCCGGCCATGATGCAAACCTTAGAAAAAATTTCACCGGAATTACTTCACACTTTACGAAGGCCGCATATTTCCCGAGCCTACACTCAGAAAGTGAGCCTGGCCAATTTAGCTCTGATAGATGATAAAACCATTCACCTGCCTCAGAAATTAAAAGTGAAAGAGTATAAGGAAGTGTCAGGCTTACGGCTCAGAGATTTGTTCTGGACACAGAAAGGAAGTGTATCGTTTGATTTTTCAAATGTGGGACTTGTCAACTGGCAAGGTGGCGGTGAGCCGAGTATCTCTTTGGGTGGTCGCTTGGAGTACGAAAATAAAAGGGAATCCAAAGCCTCCCGTTGGACCAATCAATTCCGCTTTGATTATGGAGTGGCCAAACTGGGAGACCGCGACTTCCGTAAAACCCGGGATGAAATATTTTTTGCCACACAGTTTAATGGCCGTTTTAACAGGCATTGGAGTTTTAGTAATACCTTGAACTTCAAATCTCAGATTGCCGAAGGTAAAAAATATGATGGAGATGATAATGCCACCAAAATTTCGAACTTTATGGCTCCCGGATATTTGCAAGCTACTATGGGTATCCAGTACGAAGACTTGGATTATTATAAATCGTTCGACTTTACAGTAGTGGCTTCGCCTATCGCTGGTAAGTTGACATTTGTGTTGGATGAGGAACTTTCAGAGCAAGGGAAATTTGGGGTGGAAAAAGGGAAAAAAGTACGTTCGGAGATGGGTTTTAACCTGCATTCTACCTTTAATGCGGTGTTGCTTGAGCGAATCAAATTTCTAAGTAAAATGAACTTCTTTAGCAACTTTGTGAACTTAGGAAAGTTTGATGTGGATTGGGAAACTTCTTTTGATATGCGTATTAACAAATACCTGAGCACAGTTTTAGGTACTCGCCTAATTTATGATGAGGATATGACTACGGATATTCAATTTCAACACGTATTAAAATTAAAACTTGAATATCAACTTTAGAAATAAGCGAAAGGGGTTTTATCCGAAAGATATTATATTAATTTTATTGAAAACTATTTGTACAGACATAAAGACTTTTAAAACTAATGAGTTTGTTAACTGTAGGATCTGTAGCTTTTGATGCTATTGAAACACCATTCGGAAAAACCGATAAAATCATTGGAGGAGCCGCTACTTATATCTCTTTGGCTGCTTCTTATTTTACTCAAAAGGTAAATATTGTGGCAGTGGTGGGAGAAGACTTTCCTCAGAGCGAAATCAGCATGTTGGAAGAACATGGGGTAAACTCGGAAGGACTCCAAATCAAACAGGGCGAAAAATCTTTCTTTTGGTCCGGAAAGTATCACAACGATATGAACTCTCGTGAAACGTTAGTGACAGAACTAAATGTATTGGAGAACTTTGATCCGGTAGTGCCGGATAGTTACCAAGAGTGTGACTATTTGATGCTGGGTAATTTGTCTCCGATAATCCAACGGCAAGTGATTGAACGCTTACATAAAAGGCCCAAGTTGATTGTGATGGATACCATGAATTTCTGGATGGATATTGCCCTTCCGGATTTGCTAGAGACCTTGAAGGTGGTGGATGTCTTGTCAATTAACGATGAAGAAGCCCGGCAACTCTCAGGACAATATTCTTTAGTGAAAGCGGCAAAGAAGATCATGGAAATGGGGCCTAAGATCTTGATTGTGAAAAAAGGAGAGCACGGAGCTCTTTTGTTTAAAGAAGATCATGTTTTCTTTGCTCCTGCTTTGCCTTTAGAGGATGTTTTTGACCCTACGGGAGCCGGAGATACCTTTGCCGGTGGTTTTATCGGGTACTTGGCTCAAACACACGATATTTCATTTGAAAATATGAAACGGGCAATTATTTACGGATCTGCCATGGCATCGTTTTGTGTGGAAAAGTTTGGAACCGAGCGCTTACTTAACTTGAGTGAAAAGGAGATTACCGACCGGGTTCAACGATTTATTGATCTCGTTCAGCTGGAAGGATCTATATAAAGTATGAAGGAAGAGACAAAATCCCCCCTTGGATACATTATCCAAGGGGGGATTTTGTTGAACCTGTATTGGATTATTTTTTGAAAACGATAATTCCGGTAAAGATCAAAAGTAAAGTGACCCCGGCATACGTCACATACCTCATCCAGGATTGCTCTTGAAGGCTTTGTAATTCATTGCTTTCAGTCTCCAAAGAGCTATAGAAACTACCCATATCGTTTGAAGCAATGTATGAATTTTTCTTACTTTCCCCGGTAACTTGAATGGCTAACTCTGAACGAAGTGTATCATACTTTTTTAAACGGGAATTAAAATACACCCATTGAAAAGCATCGCCCAAGTGATACTCGCCAGGTTCTTGAGGCTCAATAAAATACTGGATATTTTTCGTGCCGTAAACAGTCCCGTTGGCCCGGTTGATTTTCTGGTTGATGCTAGGTGGGTAGATGGTTAGTTTTCCTTTGGTGTCCGGTTTGGGTTCTTTAATGGCAGAGATATTCCCTTCCCCCTTGATTTTGAACTCGTATACAAAGCTTCTGCCGGTTCTAAATTTATCTGAACCCAGTTTTTCTTCCAGGCGATAGTCTCCCACGCTCACTTGGTCTCTTAAGGGGTGAGTAGGCAACTCTTTTACTCGCACGGTTTTCGGTGCCGAATAGAATACTTTATAGTCTTCTTTCAGGTCTCTGCCGAAAAAGGAAGGGGTTTTGGACTCTTTGTATTTGACCATTTTGAGTCCTACTGAAGGAATTTTGATAGTTTGTTGGTTTAAAGGATAAAACGATGCCTCATAAATTTTGTATTGCCGGTATTGCTTTCCGTTGATGGTTACATATTCCGGGTTGATAGATTCTACTCCAAAATTCTCCTCCCAACAGTTAGAGGGTTTTACTTTTTTGAGGATTTCGGTCAGTTGGTCACCAACTTTGTAGAAATCCATACGGGCCTTATTTTTCAACGATACATAGAAAGCGATGGAGGTAGTAAAACCTTCTCCTACATAAACTTCATTTTTATTAGTGGAAATAGCAAAAAAAGCATCTTCTTTTACATCTACGAACTCTTTGTTTTCATTTCTCTTGCCGAAGCCCCAAAAATCAGCAAAAGGATCGGACTTCTGGGCTGAAATGGGAGCACCTACTTTAATGGTAGCCCCGGAAGAACGGGCTTCTTTCCCATTGATAGTGATTGTAAAAGGCTTGAGCGTGAAAGTGCCCTCCCCGGTAGGATAGTAATTTTGAATAATACTTTGAGACATGCTCACCTTGTTGTTGACGATATTGGTAGAAGAAGAGGAAGAGGTCCCACTTTTACGAAAGCCAGGTATTTCGGGAAAACCGGAATATTCCTTTAAACGCTCATTTTCAATGGTAATGGTGATTTGGAACATTTGGTTTGACCCTATTTCAGTATTACCAAGCTCTACACTCACTCCTTGTCCCCAAGCCAATATCCAGGGAACAAAAACGTTGGTAATTACTAAAAACCAGAACTTATTTGATTTTAACATAGACGTAGTTGGATTATACTCGGAATGCCCCCAATAACATTGAATACATATGTAAAATTTCTCAAAAATTTTTATATTATACTTACTTTCTAGTTCTTTAACATTGTTTAACAGTTAATCAACTGAACCATGCTTGAATACTCAAAAACTATCTTGGAAAAAGTATCATTTGACAAGTTATTGTTTGAAAAGGAGCTCAGAAAAGCAATCGGTGCCCTAGTGGATCAAGAAACGAATGAATTAAATCAATGGTGCCACTCCAATTATGGTCATCTTTATCCAAAGGTGATTAAGACATGTTTTAAGACCTATTCGAATTAACGAAATTACAACTAACAATAACGCTTTTAAATACAGGCTACTCTTCCGGGGGTAGCCTTTTTAGTTGCCTTTAACAACCTGTGTAGCAGCGGCTGCGAATTGTATGTTTCGCTTCAAACCTTCAAATTTAGTGCGTTTTACTGGGGATTTTTTAAAAATTGTGCGAAATATTTCTTCGGTAAGTTCTTGCCAGTCATTCCTGTTTAAATTATCCATGTCCGGAGCAGGTAGAAACTCATCGACTTTATGAGGTTTGGAAAAACGGTTCCAAGGGCATACGTCTTGACAAATATCACAGCCAAAAATCCAGTCTTGCATTTTTCCTTCAAAGGTATCCGGTATTTGCTCTTTTAATTCAATGGTCAGGTAACTGATACATTTACGCGCATCTACTATATAAGGCTGGGGAATAGCCTCCGTTGGGCATGTATCCATACACCGCGTACAGCTTCCGCAATAGTCCTTGACGGGGCCATCAGGAGGTAAATCCAAATCGATGATGAGTTCGGCCAGAAAGAAAAAGCTCCCTCTTTGCTTGTGTAATAAGAGACTGTTTTTGCCGATCCAGCCCATGCCGCTTTTTTTTGCCCACGCCCTTTCCATCACCGGAGCCGAATCAACAAATACCCGTCCGTGTACTTCACCTACCGTTTCCTGGATAAACTGCATTAGACTTTTTAACCGGTCTTTGATTACAAAATGGTAATCCTTGCCATAGGCATATTTCGCAATTTTATAATTGTCAGAGACGTCCATCACCCGTTGCGGAAAGTAATTCATCATAAGGGTGACCACAGACTTGGCGCCAGGAACTAAAAGAGTAGGGTCCAGTCTTTTATCAAAATGATTGGCCATATAAGCCATTTGGCCGTGCATTTGTTGATTGAGCCAATTTTCTAAACGGGGGGCCTCTTCTTCCAAAAACTCCGCTTTAGCCACTCCGAAAAATTCGAAACCCAGCTCTAATGCTTTTTGCTTGATTTGTTGTTTGTAGTTGTCTGCCTTTAGCACATCCATAATGCTGCTCCTGATTCTATTTTTACAAAGGTCTGAATTTTAGAAAAGAAGTACTGAGTACAAGGGCAATTATCTTGAGAGGATTACGGAATACTTGTTGAAATATAAAACCGGATTTCTGTATTAATTTTAGGAATCTGCCGGTTAGATTCAACAAATATTTTCAGATTTTTGTAAATTGATCCATCAAACCAAAAAGTGTCTATGCCCAATCTATCACCACATAAGAAAATTATTGAATTGGTAGATGAGAATTATACCTTGGCAAAGGTCTTACATTCTTTTGGGATAAAGTTTTACAAACATTCCGAACAAACCCTCGAAACCATTTGTAAATCTTGTTCTTTGGGATTGGATCAACTTGCGAAACGCCTCGATGAGCTTGAAAATAACCGGGAAATTTACCTGGATGAAAATTTACAAGTAGCGTCTATTACTGTCATATTACAATACCTCCGGCATGCCCACCATGTATTTGTGCGCTATAAACTACCTTATATGAATGAGTTGATCGCCAATGTTCAGCCAAAATATTTTACCAACCGGACATTGGCAAAAGACCTGAAGTTTATCTTTCCTCATTTTGTAGAAGATTTTGTCAAGCATATTTATGAGGAAGAAGACACCTTGTTTTCTCATATCATGAAATTACAACAGGCTGTTAAAGGGGATTTGGGTTTATATGATTTGTATAAAATCACTCAAAAATACTCTATTGAAGCTTTTGCCGAGCATCATATGGAAGAGGACGATGAGATGGATGGAATCCGGGCATTGACTAATAATTATCATATGGATGAGCATACGACTGTTTATACCAAAGTGATTTATTGTGAACTGATTGCCTTTGAAAAAGATTTGGCCTTCCACTCAAGAGTAGAGAACCATATTTTGTTTCCCAAAGCCTTAGAGTTGGAAAAGGAAGTGAATCATCAACTTAATATAAGGGCCGGACTCAACTAAATCACTACTTGGATGTTACCAAAAGCCCCTGTACGCTACTTCTTTGGGTACAGGGGCTTTTGGTATTTTAAGAATATGGATTCAATATCGCTGCTTTTCTATGGTCTTTCCTTCTTCGTTGTACATTTTCCAAAGCCCGGTGCGTTGGTCGTTTTTAAACTTTCCTTTTATTTTCAGCTCCCCATTGGAGTAGTATTCCCGGTAGGTTCCGTTTTTCATGCCATCTTTGATCGGTACTTCTACTTTAAGCGTACCGTCTTCATGGAATTCTTTGTGTTTACGGGCATCCAGGTCATCCAGGCTGATTTCCTCAATCGGAATCAATTCTTCTTCTTCGATTTGTTCTGGGGCAATCATTGAAAATGCATCGTTGGCCTCTACAGAGGTATCACCTAATTGGACTAATATAATAGGCTCATGTTTTTTATTTGCCAGTCGTAATGTAGCTTCTTTTTCTTGTTGCAATATCGCATCAAGGTCAGAATAAGAAGAGTTGATCCTGGTTTCAAAATACCGTCCTCTACCAGTAAGCTGAAAACCAATATCCGAAAAGCAGACAATATAATCCCTATTCTTTTTCAGGGAAGTCCAGGTTTCATTACTGACCAGGCTTTTCAGGTTGGGATGCAGAACAGGCGTTTGTACATACAGAAATACATTGGAGTCGTCATTGAATTCATCATAAAAGTCATTGAATTGTTTAGACTCTGCCAAGGTGTTTTTTTCGGTATAATCGTCAATAATGCCTCTGAGGGTTTGTGGATGATTACTAAAGATTACATAGGAGTCGATAATGGTGTAGTAAGGCTTTTCCAGTTTTTCAAAAAACTTACCCAATATCAAGCGGAAAAAACCTTTGACAGAGATAAAGTTAATATCATGCCCTTTGTATTTGACTGCTTTGAATTTGACGGGGGTTTTCTTCCGGATTTTTTCAGCGACAAAATCAAGGTTTTCTTTGGCTTCGTCACCATTATGTGCTTGTAATACTACGGCAAATTCATTGTCTTTTCCCAAGCCGGAGGGCTGGGTCTGTATAAACGCAATTTCATTATCGATCCAACTGATAAAATGTTCCTTAAGGTTGATATCTAAAAAGCGTTCAACTTTCTCGATATTTTTTTGATACTCTTCATAATCTTCGACACTATGTTGAGCAATTTGTTGAAATTTTTCATAAAAGTCTTCAAAATTGTCAAAGCTGAGTCCCATATAAAATGCTGTGCGTATAGGGGCGACTTCTACAGCGTTGGTTTTGCCAGTGCCCGATTGCAACATGGCCAACAAATAGGTGTCTAAACTATCGTTGAGGTTGGTAGCTCCCTCCATTTTTAAGATATGATCATCTTTTAAATCAAAAGACAATCCGGAAAATTTCAATTGCTGGCTAATACTTTCCAAATACTCTTCCGAACCTTCAGTGTATAAGCTCATATAGTCTTTCAGGTAAGGGTAGCTAATGTAAAAGCGGAACATATCTTTTCCTGAAACTTCCTTATATACATCCAGAAATTGTAAATCCCGGCCAAGTTGAGGCTCTTTCAACTGATTAATTGATGCTTCTACTAATGAATGAGTATAGGAGAGTACCAATAAATTGTCTATAAAAGTCAGAAATAGCGTTTCGTTGGTAGCTTTGTCAGTAATTTCGGTAAGTTCCTGTCCGTGATATTCCCGTTGGGTTACTTTAAAGTCGCTTCCCAGAAAAGTACTGATGTAATTTTTGAGAAGTTTGAGTTTTGAGGCTTTTTGGAGGTCTACCACATATAAAAAATCATATGCATCATTCCGGTACATATGTGCTGAGATCCACACAGACCTTGACCCTAACATGGAGAATACTGTGGCGTTTTCCTGAATCAACGAATCCAGGCCATCTACGCTTTCGGTAAGTTCGGCAAAGTAATCATTCCGTTTCAAATGTTGCCAGGCTTTGCTGCTACTGATTTTTTCCCAATTATTGATGGGTTCGTTGGTTTCAATGACAAATACAGCATCTTCCGGTATCAAATAAAGGGGTTGAAAACTATCAGAGGGTTGTATAAACCAAACAAACACTCCATAAAGGAGAATACCTGCAAGTCCAAGGGATAAACCCCATATGACATACTTTTTCATGACTAAGAGAATACTATTGGTTATTTAGTTGAACATGTTAACGTTAGGCAATGATCACCAATCAACGATAACTACATCAATTCCTCCTCATGCCTAAGAGGATAAGAAGGAACAATGTCCTGACAAGTATGGGTTTATACTCAAAATGTATACCGTCAATGGAAATATGATGTATTGCATAAACATAATGCGATGCTAGTAGTTTTTTAAATAGGTGAAGATTGTATCTTACAACAGACAGACAAACTTCAGAAAGAAAATCTAAAATGTTTATGCAAAAACTGGTATTTTTCTTCTTGCTTTTATTCGGAGGGTTTAAAGTAAATACAAATCCGCCACTACTCAAAATAGTCGTGAAGAATATTCAACAGCCACAAGGTTCGGTGAAGGTGGCTTTGTTTTTAAGTTCGGAAAGTTTTCTGAAAGACTATTCGATCGGAAAAGTGAAAAAAGTTACTCAAACAGGAACTGTAGTCGTGGAGTTTGAGTATTTGCCTAAGGGTACATATGCAGTGAGCGCCATTCACGATATCAATAACAATGGAAAGTTGGATAAGAACTTTTTGGGGATTCCCAAAGAGCCTTATGGGTTTTCGAACGGTGCACAGGGAAAATTCGGCCCCCCTGCTTTTGAAGAAGCAAAGATAAATTTCAGGGAGGATGATGAAGTGGTAGAGGTTAGCCTTCGGTAAATAGGGGAAGGTATAAGTCAGGCCAATGCGTCGTCTTCTATAGGTGATTTGGAGGGGTCCTCCACATCGGGAGGAAGAATGTAAACGCCCGGTGGTAAGTCCAAAGGGGGGACATCATCACTGTTGTCCCAACCTCCGTCACCTCCTTGGTCTCCGTCATTGTTATCCCGGTTATTTCTTGGTTTGGCAATTGTCTGTGAGAGCAAAAAGCCTATTATCACCAAGTATATCATAGCAAATAGCATAGTATTTAGAATGGCCATGGTGAGAGATGATGAATGTGAATATTAGCACCCTTCTTATTCCTTGATTGGAAGATACTTAATTATTTAAAAAGCATCAATCAGAAGGTGCTCTTCATAAAGATAAACTACTGAAAACCTGATCCAGTTTACTTACTCCGTGAATTTTTATTTTGAATTTGTCTTGGTTCAAACCTTTAAGGTTGAATTTGGAAATATAAATCACTTTAAAGCCCAGTTTTTCCGCTTCCATAATGCGGTTTTCGATCCGGTTGACGGCCCGTATCTCTCCTCCCAGCCCTACTTCTCCGGTCAGGCAAATGTCATTACTGATGGCCACGTCCTGTAGTGAAGAGATGATCGAAGCGCATACTGCTAAATCAATGGCCGGATCTTCCACTTTTAAGCCTCCTGTAATATTGAGAAATACATCGGTAAAGTTGACTTTATACCCTCCTCGCTTTTCCAATACCGCCAACAACATGTTCAAGCGCTTTATATCAAACCCCGTGCATGTCCGCTGAGGGTTACCGTATACGGAGGGGCTGACCAGCGATTGGATTTCAATAAGTAAGGGGCGGTTGCCTTCCAGAGTTGCACCTACCGCAATGCCGTTTAGTTCGTCTTCTCGTTGTGAAAGCAGTATTTCCGAAGGGTTGCTTACCTCCCGGAGGCCATGCCCAAGCATTTCATAAATCCCTAATTCAGAGGTAGAGCCAAAGCGGTTTTTAGTAGTTCGCAGAATACGGTAGCTGGTATGCCGGTCTCCTTCAAATTGCAAAACGGTATCCACCATATGTTCCAGGATTTTGGGGCCTGCCAGGTTGCCATCTTTGGTAATATGCCCTATCAGAAACACCGGAGTATTGGTTTCTTTGGCAAACCGGATTAGTTCGGAAGTACATTCTTTAATCTGTGAAATACTTCCGGCAGCCGAATCCACATAGGAAGAGGTGAGGGTTTGGATGGAATCGATGACCAGAATCTCCGGCTTGAGTTGTTTTACCTGTTGGAAAATATTTTGCGTGCCGGTTTCGGTCAGAATAAAGCATTGCTCGGAATCGAAAGGCAGCCTTTCGGCCCGCATCTTGATTTGCTGGGCACTTTCCTCACCGGAAACGTACAGGACCTGCAAATTTTGGAGCGAAAGGGCGATTTGTAACATCAACGTTGATTTTCCTATGCCGGGCTCACCACCGATCAGTACCACCGAACCAGGCATGATTCCTCCTCCCAACACGCGTTTTAGTTCGCCATCGGAAATCGGAATGCGGTGTTCTTCCCGAATGGTAATTTTGGAAATAGGTTGGGGGCTGTTTGTTTTGCCGGAACTTCCTGTAGATTCTTGCCATTCTTTCTTGTTCTCTTTTTGGACTACTTCTTCTACAAAGCTGTTCCAAGCGTTACAAGAAGGGCATTTTCCTTGCCACTTGGCGGATTCATACCCACATGATTGACAGAAAAATAGTGTTTTAACTTTTTTAGCCATGGTTTTAGTTCTTCGAGGACCTTATACAAATGGGCCGGATGGCGAATGAAAATAATGCATATATATGCTATAGGAGACGGGTCTGTTTTTTCACCTGCCCATTCCGGTATTTAATATAGGTAGACAGCGAAATCTTCTTCTGTCAACCGGACTTCCACATGTTCGTTAATCGTTGTGGAGAGTTCATAGCCCACATAATCGGCCGATACGGGAAATTTTCGATGACTGCGGTCTACCAGTACAGCTACTTGTAACTTAGGTAAAGGCAAGTTGAAAAATGGCCGCAGGCTGTGTGCTAAGGTTTTACCGGTGTTCAATACATCATCGACTACAATTACAGCATGTTGTCGGATATTTTCCAATGCAATATCCAACGATACCTCGGGTTGGGTGTTTGCATTTTTGTCCAATTGGATTTTGACCAGTTGCACCTTCAGTGGTGAAATGTTTTCCAGCTCTTGGGCAATTAATTGTGCCAGATTATAGCCCGTTTGCCAAATGCCGGCAATTACCAAAGAACTTTCTTCAAAGTTTTGTTCATAAATTTCATAAGCAATTCGCTTGACCTTTTGTTGAGTTTGCTTTTGACTCAATATCTTGTTTTCAGGTATGGCTATCGGACTCATATATTTATCTGAACATTTAGATGAAAGTAGAAGATTGTAGTGACCTGTTCATAGGTTTGTTCACCGTTTTTTCATGAAATTATTGAAAAAGAAATGTGCCAACCGGCATAAAAAATCTCTATCAATAGAGAAGTAAAAGCTGCAAATTAAGTTCCTGTCCATCTCTATAGAGGAAAACATATGAACGTACTTCCATGCTTTTGTCAAATATTCATGGTATGGATGAATATTTGGAGCGGAGAAGTGGGATAAAGTTAGACAAAGTTAAGGAATGCTTCAAAAAATAAAGCAGACCTTGCGGAGAGGTGCTTGTACGAAGGCTTATTCAGAATAAAATAGTTGCCGGTCTATTTTTCAGCAACTCTTTATTTTAACAACAAGTAGGCTAAAGTTAACAAGACAAATACAATGACGATTCGCAGCATGGAGGCATTTTTAGACGTGTTATGCTGCCTGCGAAAAGTGCTGCGGAAGCGTTGACGCAACAGTTCGGAGTCGTAATGTTCTCCATTGTTTGTGCTCGGTTTTTCGATCTCCCGTTTGATCATGGAAATCCTGCTTTCCAGCTCTTCTTTTACCGGATCATAGTACCGAGGCTCGTAGTGAAACTGCTTGTATTTATACCTTTTAAAAAATGAAATTTTCATATATAAACGTCTTAAAATCTGAATATCAGCTACTAAAATAACTGAAGCCCTTTCCTGATTAGTTCAATACTAGGAATTATCCTGAAGATTTGTAAAAATAGAGAACAAGATTGATTAATTTTATATCCGGTTCAATTTATACTTCCGGGAAAATGGCCAAACTTTTGCCTGTTTTCATCGGAAATACTCAAAATCCAGTTGATTATTGCCGGTAGTTTACCACTGACATCTTTTCTGCAAGTGTACCTTTCGGGTTGATGCTTTTACAGAATACTTATGATTGCCGAATTCCTTCAGTAGGAAGAAACTGCCGGAGTAGGATTAACATTTTTTGTGGATTTATTTTTTAGTAAACGGATTGAATCAAAATTTTTAAATGTTATTCCCAACAGCAAGAGGGGGATAGTGAAATACCTGTAAAGAGGGTTTCATATTTTGATTGCTAAGAGATTAAATCTTAATTATTTAGTGTTTTTTGCTATTTCTTCAAAGTAGAACAAGATTAACGTTTATCACAATGTCGAGAGAAGAAAACTGTACTGTGGAACAATCGCCTGGATACCCCATGATGAAAGCTGCCTTTTTGCTCATGTTGATGAGCTTACTATTAGCATGTTCCAAAGGAGAAGCTACTGATACGGAGAAAAAATCTTCTGAAAAAACCAAGGCTTCTCAAAAACAACATGACGCATATCTAAAAAAGCAGGAAGCATGGGTGGATAGTATCTACCTTACCATGAGTTTGGACGAAAAAATCGGACAATTGTTTATGGTACCGGTGTATTCCAATAAAAACGAACAGTACAATTCTTCCATGGAGAAGTTGATTGAAAAATATCATGTGGGTGGAGTGATTTTTATGCAGGGAGGCCCGGCACGGCAGGCAATCTTGGGCAATCGCCTGCAGGAGATTGCTAAGATCCCTTTGTTAGTAGCAATGGATGCCGAATGGGGATTAGGCATGCGTTTGGATTCTGTGATCAGTTTTCCGAAACAAATGACCTTAGGAGCAATTTCGGATGATCGTTATGTATATGACATGGGCCGGGAAGTGGCAAGACAGTTGAAAAGAGTGGGCGCTCATATGAATTTTGCCCCGGTGATAGACGTCAACAATAATCCGAATAATCCCGTCATCGGATATCGTTCTTTTGGAGAAAATAAAGAAAATGTAGCCCGGAAAGGAATTGCCTATATGAAGGGTATGCAACATCATGGTGTGATTGCCAATGCGAAGCATTTTCCCGGACATGGCGATACGGATACCGACTCTCACCACGCTCTCCCCGTTATTAACCATTCTTATAACCGTCTGGATGATATAGAAATGTATCCCTTCAGGCAATTGATCGCGGATAGTTTAATGAGTGTGATGGTGGGGCATCTGCATATTCCGGCATTGGATAGTGCTGAAAATGTGGCTACTTCCCTTTCAAAAGCCGTAGTCACGGATTTGTTACGGGAAAAGCTCCACTTTAACGGCTTGATTGTCACTGATGGCTTGGGTATGAAGGGAGTCGCAAAGTATCGCTCTTCCGCAGAGGTGGATCTGATGGCCTTGTTGGCAGGTAATGATATGTTGTTGATGTCAAACAGTGTGTCAGAAGGGTTTAAGTTAATCAAAGATGCCATTGTCAAAGACAGTACTTTTACGGAGGAAACCCTGGAACGCAGTATTAAAAGAATCCTGGCAGCAAAATATTTTGTAGGACTGAATACATATAAACCTGTAGAAACCCAACATGTTTATGAGGATGTGAATCACCCGGCCGGTGTAGCCGTTAAGTCCAAGCTGTATGAGCAAGCAATCACCGTAGTTAAAAATAAAAAAATGCTGATCCCTTTCTTTAAGGTAGACAGCCTGGATTATGCCTCAGTAGCCATTGGGACCAGTAAGCAAAATACATTTCAAGAGTATTTGAGCAAATATGCCCCGTTTGAACATCACCGGGTAGCTAACAAAGCTGCTTCTGCGGCAGAGTTTGATCAAGTGTATAAAAAGGTAAAAGACAAGGGAATTGTAGTGGTGAGTTTTCATGGAATGAATAACCGGAAAAAATACCACTATGGGATCAGCAACAATGCCGTGCGCTTTATCCAAAAGTTGCAAAAGGAAACCAAAGTAGTCGTGGTAGCATTTGGCAATCCTTACAGCTTGCAATACCTTGAAAGCAGCGAGTATCTGGTATGTGCTTATGAGAATGATCCTTTGATGCAAAAAGTTGTGCCACAAGTGTTATTTGGCGCTGTTACATCACATGGGAAATTACCGGTGACGGCGTCACCGGGTTTGCCTGTAGGAACCGGGTTCAAGATTACCAGCCTGGGGCGTATGGGATACGAAATTCCGGAGGGAGTAGGTTTATCCAGTTTTATTTTAGGGAGAATCGACAGCTTGGCCGAAGCAGCGATTGCTGATGAAGCAACTCCCGGGTGTCAGATAGTGGTGGCCAAAAGCGGTAAAATCGTTTATGAAAAAGCATTTGGGTATTATACCTATGAGAAAAAGCAACCTGTTACCTTTGAGTCTATTTACGATGTGGCTTCTGTTACCAAAGTGGCTTCTACCTTACAAGCATTAATGTACCTGGATGGTAAGAGGCAGTTTAACTTGGAGGAAACTTTGAAAGAGTTTTTGCCGGAAGCGGATTCTACCAATAAAGGCGATATGCTGATGCGGGATTTGCTGACACATCAGGCAGGCCTGAAATCATTTATCCCATTTTGGAATCATGTGCGCAACAAGCAAGGCTTGAAACCGGAATTTATCTCTCAGACCCGTTCGGATAGTTTTAATCTGGAAATTTCTCCGGGTTTATATGCCGTAAATAGCATTAACGATTCTATCTGGCATTGGACGTTGGAATCATCCCTTACCCGTAGAAAAAAAAATAGCTATGGCATGTATCGCTATTGGTATAGTGATGTGGCTTTTTACATTATGCAAAATATTGTAGAAAGAGTAACCGGTTGGCCTTTGGATGAATTGGTGAGAGAAAAATTTTACAAACCACTGGGCCTGAAAACCACTACCTATATGCCTTTGAAACAGTTTTCTTTGGAACGCATTGTGCCTACCGAAATGGATACGGAGCTTCGCCATAGTTTGATTCAAGGGTATGTGCATGATCCGGGAGCGGCCTTGAAAGGAGGGGTAGGAGGACATGCCGGGCTCTTTAGTAACGCACATGATTTGGCAATTTTGATGCAGATGAACTTGCAGGAGGGGTATTATGGAGGAGAGTTCTACTTATTACCTTCGGTACTTGCCAAATACAATACACAACCTTACAAACGCTATGACAACCGGAGAGCCATTGGCTGGGATAAACCTTCTTTAGGGGAAGGGGGACTCACTTCAGACTATTCAACAGATGCCACATTCGGACATACAGGCTTCACCGGAACATGTGTGTGGGTTGATCCGGAATATGAATTAGTGTATGTGTTCCTTTCTAACAGGGTCTATCCCTTTGTGGGAAACCAGAAGTTGAACCGCAACCGTGTTCGCCAATCCATTCATAACACCGTTTATGAATCCATGTTTATTCATGAACAATGGGCCTTAAACCGCTTGAAACAGTAAGTTCTCATATAAAACTTGATGAATTTTGAAGAAGAAAATCGAGCACTTGCTGCAATAAATCTTTTGAGCTATGGTTTTTTATCCATAAAAAAGCCACTTCCAGCCATCAAGGCTCAAAGTGGCTTTTATTTTTTTACGGATAGGATGCTTAGTTTTTAGCAATCGTTTCATCCACTTTTCCACATTTCAGCATTTTATCTCCGAAATAAGGGTTTTTGATCTCCTCTTCAGCACTCAACCAAAATGCACCGGTATTGTCAAAAGCCATAGGGCAAAATTGCTTGTACACCTCATTGGAATTATCGGAAGAGGCTTTTACCAAATCGTATACTTTTTGCGTAAGTTCTTGAAAGCTTGCTCTCTGAACCTCTACATCATCGTTGTTGGCAATGGCTTCGGCTGTAGTTTTAACCTCCCCTTCGCTTACTTCAGCCAATTTGCCGGCCGCAGTTTTTGCCTCGTTTGCATCGGTGGCTACCAATGCATTTTTAAGGGCATAGTAAGCTGATAAGATTTTATCTGTCTGGTTCTCAGCTGTTACTTCAGTAGTTGTCTCCTCGGGTTTTGTGTCGGTAGCTGTGTGTTCATGCTCATGTCCATGATCGTGGCCGTGGTGAGCATGTTCGCCACCTTGTTCTTTTGATCCACATCCGCTCAATGCAAATAAGGCGATACTCATTGCACATATCCATTGAAGTAAGCTCAAGTTCATGCGTTTCATAAATTCTCTTAATTTTAGTTGTTTATCTATTTATTTGGAAAAAACTTCGATTAGCAAAATAATACATAAAGTGCCTACTAAAAAATAGACAAACGTGTTAAAAAGCTTTTTAACCTTACTTGGCTTGCAATCACCGGTTTCACAACATTTTTTCATAGGATAGTGCTTTAACTTAGTTTCCAATGGGTTAAGTTTGTAGGTGTTTTTACAAAAGTGGAGGATCTGTCTCGAAAATACGAAGCTTTGGACAAAAATTTGATTTGAAAGAAAATCGAAAGGGATAGGAACCAAGCAAATTGTTTGAGCAAATCTTACCCGGAAGAAACGTAAGTGGGTGTAAGGCATTATAAGCCGGCAAATGAACAAGAATTAATTTTTTTACTCTCCTCATGTTGGATCATTTTATATATTCTGAAAATAGTCCTTTATTATTTACACAGGCCAAATTTTGGGTGTTTTTCGGGGCGATTGTTTTGCTTTATCAACTGGTATACAAGAAGGTCTATTACCGGAATCTGATCTTGTTGCTTTTCAGTTTGTATTTTTATTATCTCTCCAGTGGGTTCTATTTTACACTGTTACTATTCTCCACGCTGGTGGATTATTACTTGGGTGATGCCATCTACAAAACCCAGGATATAAAGAAGAAAAAACGCTATGTTACCTTGAGTGTCGTAATCAACCTGGGGGTGCTGAGCTATTTTAAATACACCTACTTTTTTACAGATACTTTCAATCAAATCTTCCAAACCAACCTGCAAGCCAATAATTTGCTGGCGCAATTGGCCAACGGACTGTTTGGAACGCATTTGGAAGTTGCTCACATTTTCCTTCCTGTGGGGATTTCTTTTTTTACTTTTCAAACAATTAGTTATTCCATTGATATCTACAGAGGGCATGTGAAACCTGTCAAAAGCATTATTGATTTTGCTTTTTACGTCAGTTTCTTTCCGCAGTTAGTAGCGGGACCTATCGTCAGGGCTGCAGATTTTGTTCCTCAGATTTATAAAAAATACCATTTGAGTCAGGAGGAATTCAGTAGGGCATTTTTCTTAATTGTGAATGGCTTGGTTAAAAAAATCTTGATTTCAGATTATATCTCTGTCAATTTCGTAGACCGCGTCTTCGAAAGCCCTACGAGCTATTCCGGTTTTGAAAACCTGATGGCTGTATATGGCTATGCCATTCAAATTTACTGTGACTTTTCGGGATATACCGATATCGCCATCGGTGTGGCTCTGTTATTAGGGTTTCGCTTACCGCTCAACTTTAATTCACCTTATCAGTCTACGAGTATCACGGATTTTTGGCGGAGATGGCATATTTCACTGTCCAGCTGGCTGCGTGACTACTTGTATATCCCATTGGGGGGTAACCGGAAAGGAAACAGCCGGACTTATGTCAACTTATTAATCACCATGTTGTTAGGCGGTTTATGGCATGGAGCCCATATGCGATTTGTCATTTGGGGCGGTTTACACGGCTTGGCACTGGCATTCCATAAACTATGGAGTAGCTTCTTTAAAAATAAAGTCAAGGAAAACTTTGCCACCAAATTGGTAGCCGGGTTTATTACCTTTCATTTTGTCTGTTTCTGTTGGATCTTCTTCCGGGCCAATTCCATGGATGCCGTTTATCAAATGCTGTTGCAAATTTCAACCAACTTCCATTATGAACTAATCAACGAAGTGTTGAAGGCATATAGCAATATTTTTATCGTAATGTTGATAGGGTATGCCCTGCATTGGACCCCTTCTTCGGTCAAGTTGAACGTCTCTAATGCCTTTGCCCGCACTCCGGATTATGTGAAAGCCTTTATGTTGATATGCATTGCCATATTTTTGTTTCAAATGAAATCTTCTGAGATTCAGCCTTTTATTTATTTTCAATTTTAAAGGCGAAAAAAAAAATAGATTTTTTTTCAAAAAAGACTTGCAGGAATGAGGTTCCCGATATAGTTTTGCATCCGTAATTAAACAATTACACTCCTCCATAGCTCAGTTGGTTAGAGCGGCTGACTGTTAATCAGTAGGTCCTTGGTTCGAGTCCAAGTGGGGGAGCTTCTCAAAAAGCAGTTGTGTGAAAATACAACTGCTTTTTTATTTTTTAAATCCTGTGTAAAGGTGAAAATTTCATCCCCCAGGAATAAGGATTGATCCTATTTGTAGGGTTGGACCGGTTCTCAATTTATGAATTTTGATACCAACTTTTCTTGTTTAGCGCTCATTGAAAATGTTTCCGGTTTCAAGATTTAATCCCAATCTTTTCGGATATTTGCAACCTGATGCAAACCCAGAAAAAGACAATAACCCAAGATAAACCGGCTACAGCGCGTATATACGGGCTACAATTTGTTTTTTTGTGCCTGAGCTCTTTCCTATTTTTTCTCAGTTTTAATTTAATTATTCCCGAATTGCCCGACTATTTGAGTAGTATGGGAGGGGAGGAATATATCGGTTTGATTATCGGTTTGTTTACATTGACCGCAGGGGTTTCCCGGCCGTTTAGTGGTAAACTTGCCGATCATTGGGGGCGCATTCCCGTGATGATATTGGGAGCGGTAGTATGTTGTATTTGTGGGGTGTTGTATCCCTTTTTAGTGAGTGTTTCCGGGTTTCTTCTGTTACGATTGATGCATGGGTTTTCCACAGGATTTAAACCTACAGGTACCTCGGCATATGTAGCAGACTTGGTGCCGGCTAATCGTAGAGGGGAAGCGATGGGAATTTTGGGATTCTGTGGGAATATTGGAATGGCTTCAGGGCCGGCTTTAGGAAGTTGGGTTGCAACGGAATTCTCTTTGGACAGCATGTTTTATATCTCGGCTGCTGCTGCAATCTTATCTGTGATTGTGTTGGCCGGTATGAAAGAAACCTTGCCCAATCCCAAGCCTTTTCAATGGAAAATGTTGAGCGTAAACAGTAAAGAAGTGATAGAGCCCAGAGTATGGTTGCCCTCGGTGATTTTAATGTTGAGTATTTTCCCGCTTGGAATTGTACTTACCTTGATCCCTGACTTTAGCAAGCATATTGGATTGGAAAACAAAGGGATTTTTTATACGTATTATACCTTGGCTTCTTTGATGGTTCGAATCCTTGCCGGAAAAACGTCTGACCGCTATGGAAGAGTGCCGGTCATCATTGTAGCTTTGCTTGTGCTGGTCATCGCAATGGTGTTTCTGGGAATGGCCGAAACCAAGACGGGACTGTTAACCGGAGCTGTGTTGTTTGGCTTGGGTGTGGGAATGAATAATCCTACCATCATTGCCTGGACGATAGATCTTAGCCATGAGCAACACCGGGGAAAAGCCATTTCTACCATGTATATTGCTTTGGAAACAGGAATTGGTGTCGGTGCGGTATTTAGCGGTTGGTTGTATGGAGGAGCCGTGGAAATGTTGAAATATTCTTTTTGGTCGGGAGCCATTACCTCTTTTCTGGCTTTGTTGCTACTGACCGTACAAGCAGGCAAAAAATATAGAAAACAAAAAGAGTAGGTCAAGGTATATGTAGCAGGGTAAGAAATGCTCATACCTTCATGCCTTCAATCTTCAACCTTCAATCTTGCAATAAGCTTATGGATTGGCATGTAGCCCGTGAAGAATTTAAAAATTACTTAAAACTGGAAAGATCGTTGACGGGCAACACAGTAGAGGCGTATGTCAGAGATTTGACTAAGTTGGTGGAGTTTTTTGAGTTACAGGAGTTTTCTTTGAGTCCCGAAACCGTGGAAAGCAGTCATATCGAAGGGTTTTTAAAATACCTTACCGAGTTGAATGTATCTTCCTATACCCAAGCCCGTATTTTGTCCGGCGTAAAGGCATTTTATAAATTTCTGATCCAGACAGATTATCAGGATACCGATCCTACGGCCTTGATTTCCTCGCCAAAGCTCACCCGGAAGTTGCCGGATACCTTGGAGTTTCATGAAATAGAAGAGCTATTGAGCGTCATTGATATGGCCAAGCCGGAGGGAACCCGGAACCGGGCCATCATCGAAGTCCTTTACAGTTCGGGGTTGCGGGTATCCGAACTGCTCAATTTGAAATTGAATAACCTGTATTTTGATCTGGGATTTATCAAAATTCTGGGAAAAGGGAGAAAAGAACGCTTTGTACCCATTGGGAAAGATGCCATGAAATATACACAATTGTATATCACGGAGTATCGAAACAAAATGAAAGTCAAAAAGGGCCATGAAGATTTTGTGTTTTTGAATAGAAGGGGGGCTCAACTCACCCGCGTGATGATTTTTACGATTGTGAAAAATTTGGCCAAAGCCATTGGCTTGAATAAAAATATCAGTCCGCATACGTTCCGGCATTCTTTTGCTACCCACTTAGTAGAGGGTGGTGCCGATTTGAGGGCGATTCAGGAAATGCTCGGGCATGAATCTATTACCACTACTGAAATTTACACTCACCTGGATATGAGTTATTTGCAACAGGTGGTTCACGAGTTTCACCCAAGAGGTAAGGGGAATGATCAGTGATCATCCAACGTGAATTAGAGGAAATGTTGACAACTAAGAATATGAAAGACATTCTTGCTATTTGACGAATAGCTCCCTGCTTATTTTACCAAATTCCCATCTGTATTTCCTGAAAGACTTCTTCCTATCATATTGAATTCTGGCGGCTTAGCAAGTACACATTCCTTAAAATTGTTTATTTTGGGTTTTGATTATCCGAATACCAGGAATCACATACAAGCAATCAATACCCTATATGTAATGGAAAACTAAGCTAAATACGCCAGAAATTGAAAGAGTACACAGACCAAAAACTATCTAAATTACTAAATCAAGGAGACCCCAAAGGGTTTAAAATGATCTTTGATCAATACTATCGCCCCTTGACACTTTTTGCCTATAAGTATCTTCAAGATATGGAAGAAGCCCGGGAACTCTCACAAGACTTCTTTGCCCGGCTTTGGGAAAAACATGCTCAATTAAATATTAACCTTTCTTTGAAAGCATACCTGTACCGTGGTGTGTACAATGCCTGTCTGAGTCGCTTGAAAGCAAACTCAAAATATCATCACGTAGTGAATATGCCTGAACTGGTAGCCCATCAGGAGGATAGTTTGCACCGGATGATGCTTGCCGAACAGGAAGAGCTGCTTATCCGGGCCATCGAAAACCTGCCCGCAAAATGCCGTGAAATTTTTGAGCTCAGCCGTTTCGAACAGTTGAGTAACCGGGAAATTGCAGAGAAAATGGACTTATCCGTCAAAACCATTGAAGGGCAAATGACCATCGCTTTAAAACGTCTACGGCAGGTGCTGATTTGTGTATTGCTCTTTTGTGTGTTATCGGTTTATTAAGTTTAGTACACGTCTTTTATAAAATGACAACCCATAAACCTACTGGGGTATTTTTTGTGTCATATGTTGAAAGGGGGCGTTTTTTTCGATTGTTTTCTCTTTGTAGGAGAGTGTAAAAGAGCCTTTTTTAAAAAAAAGAAAAAAACTACAATCTTTTTTAGGGGTAGTAAGGCATTTTGATGTCTTATGCTTTGAATGTCACTATGGAAAAACCAAACTCACACCAGGACAGAAGGTGGTATCTTGCCGCAAAATTGCTAACAGATCAACTCAGTTCCAAAGAACAAGTGGAATGGGAAGGCTGTTTGGCAAATGATGAAGCCTTTAAAACGGACTTTGAGCGGCTATCGCAGCATTGGAGAAAACTGGATCAACTTCCTTATCAAGAAGTGAATACACAGAATGATTGGGAACTCCTGGTGAAGCGTTTACAAAAAGAACAAAACTTTCCTAAGGGCAAAAGACCTTTATTGCCCTGGGTGAAAATAGCTGCGGCGGTGCTGTTGCTTCTGTTGGCAACCGTATTGTTTTGGCAGACGGACATTACCCTCTTAACCAATACACAACACAGCGAATCCTCTTTGCTGGTGGTGGAAGCGCCCATGGGTTCCAAATCAATGGTCAACTTACCGGATGGCTCTAAAGTATGGCTGAATGCAAAGAGTAAGATCACATTTGATGACCGTTTTAATGTTGATAACCGGGATATCTATTTAGAAGGGGAAGCATTTTTTGATGTGGAAAAAGACAAGGTCCCTTTTACGGTACATATTGACCAATATGATATCGCAGTGTTGGGGACGGCATTTAATGTGCGGGCTTACCCGGAAGACTCCAACATCATCACCACCTTGGTGAGGGGTTCTTTAAAGGTACAACCCAAAATTCCGGGAACCCGGCATAAGGACATTCTCCTCAAGCCCAATGAAAAAGTGGTGTTGCAGAAAAGCAAACAAGTAGCGGATAGTCTTTCTGGGGATAAGGAAAATGATCCGCCGGCAAAGTCAATACCTTTGTCTGTGACCAAAGCACCGGAATTGATCAAAAATGTAGATACCCATATTGAAACGGCCTGGCGTGAAGGATGGCTGACCATTCAAGGAGAATCATTGGAAGAGTTGGCTAAACGTATGGAAAGGCTGTATGATATAGAAATTTCGTTTGAGAGTGAAGAATTGAAATCGTATCGCTATACTGGAAATATCAAGCAACTAAGCTTGGAACAGGTTCTCAAGGCCTTGGCACTTACTTCTCCGGTAGAGTTTACGATTCATGAAAAATCCGTATCTCTCGAATTGAATCAACAAGAGAAATCGAAATACCAAAAAATGCAATAGTCAAGAGGGTTCAAGGGTGGACAATACTACGATACTTCTTTTACCACTACCTCTTTTCAGGAGCAATATTATCATAATGATCTAAACTGTTATAAATATGAAGAGACTCTACGCTTTCTATCCCAGTTAATTTTCAAATTCCATAAAACAAAAAAGGACCGTAAATGCCGCCACATTTACGGGTCCGTAAGGCCTGGTTACAGGTTTCACTATGCCCATTTTCCGGACATAGTCAGGGATTCTATTTGTCTAAACCAAAACCCCCCTTAAAACTATGAAAAAACACAAATACGATCAAGTACAAGCTTGCTCGGTATTTATGAAAATTGCATTAATCATGAAAATATGGCTTTTATTGCTCATTATTACTGTTGATGTAACCTTAGCCGACACGGCTTTTTCCCAGGAGATTAGTGTAAAGATTAAAAACCTTACCCTAAGGGATGCTCTCCGTACCATTGAGAAGGAAAGTGCTTACTCCTTTTTTTATAACGATGCCTTCACTGCACTTAATAAAAAAGTGTCCTTGAAATCCAATACGGCATCCTTTCAAGTTGTGATGGATAAAGTGTTGAACGGCACCGGATTGACATATAAAATTCTGGAGGAGAATTTGGTGGTAATTGCGCCAAAGGAAGTGATTGAAGTGTTGAAAATATCAGGGCGAGTCATCTCCGGTTCCGATAAACAACCACTTCCGGGTGTCAATGTATTTGTCAAAGGAACCAGCAAAGGGACGATCACCAATGTAGAAGGAAAGTTTGAAATTGAAGCGGCTAAAGGCGATTCTTTGATCTTTTCTTTTATTGGATTTGTGACGGCTACCGTTCCGGTGACCAATAAAACCCAATTGGAAATCACTTTGGAAGAAAATGTACAGACGCTCAATGAGGTAACCGTCATCTCTACCGGATATCAAAATGTAGATAAGAGGTTGTTTACCGGGTCGGTAGTGAAATTGGATGCCGAGGAGATTAAAACCGAGGGCTCCATTGACGTAAGCCGGATGTTACAAGGCCGGGCAGCCGGCGTATCCGTACAAAATGTATCGGGTACATTTGGCGCAGCCCCCAAAGTCCGTGTACGGGGAGCAACTTCGATTACCGGAGATAACAAGCCGCTCTGGGTCGTGGATGGAGTGGTACTGGAAGACGTGGTCAACGTCTCTACGGACCAGCTTACTTCCGGTGATCCCAGCACCTTGATAGGCTCTTCCGTGGCCGGTTTGAATGCGGATGATATTGCCAGTATTAACATCCTGAAAGATGCTTCGGCTACGGCTTTGTACGGTGCCCGTGCAAAAGACGGGGTGATTGTGATTACCACTAAAAGAGGTCGTATAGGCAAACCCGTAATTACTTATACGGGAAATTATTCTACTTACCTCAAGCCGAGTTATAACGATTATAACATTCTCAATTCGGCAGACCAGATGTCGGTATATTTGGAAATGGAGCGCAAAGGTCTGTTGAATCATTCGGATGTGTCCAGGCAGGCCAATGGGGGAGTATTTGCCAAAATGTACGATCTGATCAATGAAGCGTATGACAGTGATAAGGATAATTTCGGATTGGAAAATACTCCTGAAGCCCGGGCCCGCTTTCTGAGGCGCTATGCCGGAGCCAATACCGATTGGTTTGACCTCCTGTTTCGCAATTCCTTTATACAAGAACATTCGTTGAGTGTTTCTACGGGAACAGAAGCTTCTCAAATGTACTTTTCCACCAGTTATTATAACGACAATGGTTGGAGTATTGCGGACAATGTGGATCGTTACACGGTCAATGCCCGGGGGAATTTTAAGCTTTCGGATAGGTTTAACATTGGTTTGGCTACCAGTGGAGCCATTCGTAATCAAGGTGCTCCGGGTACGATTTCACGCTCTACCAATGCGGTAGAAGGAAGTTATGACAGGAATTTTGACATCAATCCCTTTAGCTATGCCTTGAATACCAGTCGCGTGTTGACGGCTTATGATGAAAACGGGGAGTTGGAGTATTTCAGACGCAACTATGCTCCTTTTAACATTATCAATGAAGTGAATAAAAACTCTATTGATTTGAACCAATTGGACCTGAAGCTACAAGGAGAATTGGGATATCAAATTGCCAAGGGGTTGAAATACGATTTCTTAGGGGCTATTCGCTATGTGAAAACGACTACTGAGCACAAAGTGAAAGAGGGGTCAAACATGGCCGAAGCGTACCGGGCAGCCAGCTCCGAAACCGTCCGGGAGGGCAACAACTTCCTGTATAATGACCCGGACTTTCCCAATTTGCCTCCGATTGTCGTCTTGCCTTCCGGTGGGTTTTATAACCGCACCGAAGACCAAATGGTCAGTTACTATTTCAAAAACCAGTTGAGTTGGAATGCAACGTTTAAGAAGATTCATAATATCAACCTGGTAGCAGGACAGGAGATCCGTCAGATCGATCGGCAAAATGCCTTTAACAAAGGCTATGGCTATCAATTTGAACAAGGGGGAGTGGCCTTTACCGATTACCATATCATCAAACAACTGATTGAGCAAAACAATGCTTACTTCGGGGTGGGCAATTCTTACGACCGTTATGCCAGTTTCTATACGGCTGCTACCTACTCTTACAAAGGCAAGTATGTGTTGAATGCCACTACCCGTTGGGACGGTTCAAACCGCTTGGGAGAATCAAGGAATGCCCGTTGGTTGCCCACTTGGAATGCCAGTGTGGCTTGGAACGTTGATGCAGAAGACTTTATGCAAAACTGGGAAGGTATCGATTTCCTGACCTTACGGGTAGGGTATGGTTTGACTGCCAATACCGGAAATGCTACCAACTCTTCCGTTGTGTATGCGAACGGTACCACCAGACGACCCATTATTGGCGATATCGAATCTCAGATCGAAATCGAAAACCTGGAAAACAGCGATCTTACCTGGGAGAAACAATACGAAGCCAACATCGGACTGAATATAGGAGTGTTCGACCGTTTAAACCTGACGGTAGATTATTATACCAGAGACCACTTTGACTTGATCAGCTGGATCAGGACTTCGGGTATCGGTGGTGAGGGGATCAAAGCCATCAACTATGCCGATATGAAATCGCATGGGGTGGACCTTTCGTTGGGAGCCAAGATCCTTACTACAGGCAACCTGAAGTGGAACTCAAACTTTATCTTCAGTTATAACAAAAATGAAATCACTCATTTGAAAAACTCTCCACGGATCTACAACCTGGTGTTCCCCGAAGGTGGCGCATTAGAAGGTTATCCGGTGCGAGGTTTATTCTCTTTGAACTTTCAGGGGCTTTCGCCTGAAAACGGAATGCCTTTGTTTATCAACGAAGAAGGTGAACTCAGCGAAGATATTTATTTGCAAAGCGAAGGCTTAGACTATCTGGTGTACGAAGGGCCGGTAGATCCGCCTATTACAGGGGGATGGTCCAATACATTTACCTATAAAAATTTCACGCTGAATGCCTTTGTTACCTATCAGACAGGAAATAAAGTAAGGTTGGACCCTACTTTCAGGGCGAGATATTCTGACCTGGATGCGATGCCGCGGGAGTTCCTCGATCGTTGGACATTGCCTGGAGACGAAACCAGAACCCAAGTGCCTTCCATCCTGGATGAAGTAGAGTTATCCAAACTGAATTCTTCTTATCCTTATAACAATTACAATTATTCTACAGCCCGGGTAGCTGACGGTTCTTTTATCCGCTTAAAGAGTGTATCACTGACCTATCAATTGCCTGTCAAATCTCTGTTAGGAGCAAATTTCCAAAGTGCCTCTTTCAGCCTGGTGGGTACAAACCTTTGGTTGATCTATGCGGATAAAAAGCTGTACGGACAGGATCCCGAATTTTTTGGGGCTGGTGGAGTGGCATTGCCTATTGCCAAGCAAATTACCGCTTCGGTAAAAGTAAGTTTCTAGTGTATTTATATAAATAGAATTTCAAGTAGAGGAACAATACGGTATTTATCGGGAATAAATAAAACGCCTCTACCGAATCATTCAAATAAAGCATATGAATTTGATGAAAAAATATAGTTTACTCCTGCTGCTTAGTTGTGCTTTGCTCAGTGGCTGTGATGATTTTTTATCGCAGGTTCCAGACAACCGCACCTCTCTGGACACCGGAGAGAAGATTGCAGCGCTGTTAGTTTCGGCATATCCGGAGGGCAATTACATCACCTTTTGTGAAGCCATGAGTGATAATGTGACGCAAAACACCAATTCGGCCATAAAAGATGACCGGAATGCAGATGCGTATTTTTGGAAAGATGTGGCCTCTACCGCACAAGATTCTCCGGAATATTATTGGAAATCCTGCTATCAGGCAATTGCGGCTGCCAATCATGCCCTGGAAGCCATAGAAAAGGCAGGTGACCCTACTGAGTACCAAGCGCAGAAAGGAGAAGCATTGGTAGCCAGAGCGTATTCGCATTTCATGCTGGTGAGCTTGTTTGCAAATATGTACAATCCGGCTACGGCCGCTGCCGATCCCGGTATACCTTACGTCACCGAACCGGAAAAAGAGTCCTTAAAAACCTATGAGCGCAAAACGGTGGCGTATGTGTACGAAATGATCGAAAAAGACTTGGAGGAAGGTATTCCTTTGATCAATGACAATGCGTATCAATCCATTGCTTTCCATTTTAATAAAAAAGCAGCTCATGCTTTTGCTACACGCTTTTACCTTTTCAAACAGGCCTATGAAAAAGTGATTGAGCATGCTAATCAGGCTTTCCCGAACGATGCGATCAAAGAGTATATACGCGAATGGAACGGAGAATATCAGGACCTGACTGCTGATGAATTAGGTTTGCATTACACCAGTTCCAATGAAAAAGCCAACCTTTTGCTTTGTGAGACTTCTTCCCTTTGGGCGCGAAGCTATGGCAGGTATCAATTTGCCACGGATAATGCGAAGCAACAAGAAATCGTTGGGTCTGACAATGTGATGGGAGGAGGTTATGATTATAAAGTGTATCTGTATTCATCCTTAGGAACGTATTTCGTGTTGAAGTTTGAAGAGCATTTTGTCGTGACCAATACCAATTCCAATACCGGATTGCCATATACGATTGTACCGCTGCTCTCTTCCGAAGAGATGCTGTTTAACCGGGCTGAAGCTTATGCCAAACTGGGTCGCTACGAAGAAGCGTTGGCTGATTTGAATATTTTCGCCAGCAAGCGGATGAGTAATTATCAGCCTCAACATCATGATTTGAATGAAAATAAGGTCAGAGATTTTTATGAAACGGGCGATACGGAAGAAGCGTTGATCGCGGCCATCCTGGATATGCGCAGAGCGGAGTTTTTGCACGAAGGCTTGCGTTGGTTCGATATTTTACGCTACCGTTTGCCGGTGGTACACCGGACAAACAGCGGGGAAGTTTACGAGCTCAATCCTGGAGATCCTCGAAGGGTATTGCAAATTCCTCCGGAGTCCATCACGCTGGGAGGTTTGGAGCCCAATCCTCGCTAGGCCTTTGAATTTTATCCTTATTGATCTAAACCTATTTAGTCATGATAAATAAAAAGTTTATGTTGTTGTTGGGCTCATTGATGTTGATTTGGGCATCATGTGAAGACCCCTACAATGACGAATTGAATCTTGATCAACTGAATTTTGGAGAGAGCCTTCCGAAAACCGAACTGGATAATTGGTTGTATGAGAACTTTACCTCTCCGTATAATATTGAAGTAAAGTACCGATGGGACGCCTCTGAAACCGATGTGGATTATACGTTGGTGCCTCCCAAACCCGAAAAGGTGACGGAAGTAATGACTTTAGTAAAGGAGGCATGGATTGCTCCCTATATGAAAATAGCCGGAGCTGGCTTTTTCAATTCGTATAGCCCTAAGCAATTTGTACTATTGGGAAGTGCCAAATACAATCCGGGCGGAACCATCACCTTGGGGACGGCAGAAGGGGGGAGGAAAGTTGTGCTTTATGTAGTCAATGATTTTGACCTGGGTAGCCGGGAACATATTAAGCACGTGATGCATACCGTACATCATGAGTTTGCGCATATTCTGCATCAGAATATTCTCTATCCCAGTGAATTCAAATTGATTACCCCTGGGGATTATTCTTCTTCGGATTGGGACGAGTTTTCCGATGCTGAAGCCCGTAGAATGGGTTTTATTACCAATTACGCTATGGCTTCTCCGGACGAAGATTTTGTAGAAATGCTTTCGACCATGTTGGTAGAAGGGCACTGTGGGTATGAGAATATTTTAAGCGCTATCCAAGTGAGAGGCAGTGATGGAGAAGTAGATGAAGAAGCGACCAATAAAGCGGTGGAGAATATCCGGAAAAAGGAGCAAATCGTGATCAATTATTTGAAAGAGACCTACAATATTGATTTTGAGGATTTGCAAACGGAAGTACAAGCCTCTATGGATCAGTTGGCTCCTCCGTATACTCTGCTCGACCAATGGGGAAGTGACAAAGCATATTCCACCGTCAGGTTGTCTCCTGAGCTAGTCAACGGTTTGCCAGATGCCTTTTTAGCGATGTATAACGAAGCCAAAGAGAATTTGAAAAATGATACCGGGCTGGACTTGGTATATATGGAGCTGATTTATGATTCTGAGAACCAGATTCTTTTACACTTGCCGATTAAGGACAGCGGGGGAACCGTTTATAATGCTTTGTTTGCCTATAAACCTGAAACGGATGAAAATGGGAAGCTGACATTTGTTTATCAGGGAAGTAATGGCAACGGTAACTTTATCAGTGGGATGGTAAAAGCTCTGACGGATCATTTGGAAAACAACGCTTTTGTGGTGGAATGGTATCATCCGGCTAACAATCCTTGTGCCCAGTATCCAGGCTTCTTTCCGGAAGGAAACCCCGAGGCATATTTCTTCGGTAATCTTCACAACTAAATTAAATGCTGTCAGGCATTTGACTTTATGAATTTTGGATGAAAAAACAATGTAAATGAAACAAATACTGAATCATATAGCTTTGGGAATCACAGGGTTGTGGCTGTTTACAGCTTGTGAGAATAACTACGAACCTGATTTTTCCCAAGAAGCGGACCAACGCCTGAATGTTCAGCTCACCGAATACCAGACACTTTTGGAAGGCGCGCCTCACGGGTGGAAAGCCATGGTTAAAACCGGAACCAATACAGGCCTCTTTTACTATTTCGATTTTAAAGAAGGGAATGAAGTAGCAATGTTGTCGGATTTTAACAACGGTACGGCCACGGATATACAGGAAAGTATCTGGCAACTTAAGGGATTGCAACGCCCTACATTGAGTTTCCCGGTGTACTCTTACGTACATTTACCGGCTGACCCGAAAGGCAGTGTGAACGGAGGAACCAATGGTAAAGGCTTGGTTTCCGATCATGAATTTGCGATTACCAGAGTGGAAGGGGATACGGTGTTTATGGAAGGGCTTTTACGAGGCTCGGAAAGTTTTATGATCAAAGCGACCGAACAAGAAAAACAGGCTTATCAAAACGGCCGGATTAAGCAAATGATGGCACATACGTTGACCTACAACGAAGCGTATCCTTACCCCTATTTGGAACAAGGGGAAACTTCTCTCCCTCTTGCCATTAATGAAGTGGCTAAAGTGTTTTCATTGATCATTACGGGCGAAGAAGGAAAACTGAATATTCTCAGTGTGCCCTTTTCTTATTCGGCTACCGGGATTTTTTTATGGGAGGAAGTAAAGTTGAACGGTACAAGCTTTCGCGAAATCATTTGGGATGCGGATGCGGAAGAGTATTATGTAATGGCGGGTGGTACACGGATCAATTTTGCTTATTCACCCTCTCCGGTAATTGTGGATGCAAATCCTCCGCTTTATCAATCAATTGGCCGGGAGTATACTTCCGTTACTGTTGACCCGGCCCGGTTAAACGGCTTGCCTGATGCTTTTCTGGATATTTACAACCAGTCTGCGGCCGGTTTGTCCACGGTGGGAGGTTTGGGAATCATCATGGATTATTTTACCCTCACCTTTGATCAAAGTGATGTGGTAACCTTTACCATTCGTATGCATGTGCCTTCGGGAACGGTATATTATTCCAATTACAAATATGTGAAATCGGTAGATGAACAAGGGAAAATGACTTTTACCCTGAAATCCATGGATAGCAATGCCAACTTTATTGCTTCAGGGGTCAAACCTTTATTGGATTATATAGGAGGCAATATGTTCGGGATGCAACTGGTAGCCTATCCGCGGGCAGGAAGTTTTCTGGCAGGAATGTATCCCGAAGGAAATGCAGATACCTATTTCTTCGGGATATTGGAATAGTGATCCGTCAAGCGTTTAATATGTAATTCTGGTATTGAATTTTGTATTTGAAAAAGCGTGATTGCGAATAAATACAGATTGAAGTGGTTTACACGTATCGTTTTTGACCGAAGATGGAATCCAAATCGGCTCATCAAGGCACTTTTTGAAGAGAATAGCCAAAGCTATTGTTGAAAAAAGGAACACAGAGGAGGCGTTTTTGAAATGTTTTTTAGGAAAAAGAAAAAGTTTAATTCACTTCATTGTCAACACCGGGATGATTTTATAAGAAACCATATTTACTCATAAACCTGAATCTGAAATACGGTGCCTGAATGCTCAGGCACCGTTATTTTTTATAAACTTAGGTAGTGAATGTGTCATATTCATTCCCCGGTCTTTTCACTCAATTCCTATTTGCTCAAAGATCTCCCTGGCTTTTATCTATATTTGATGGTGGTACTTATTTTTTTGATATTTTTTTATGAAACCAGACGATATCAGCAAATTACGTGAGGCTTTAGCTCTCTCTCCGGATAACGACTACTTAAGGCTTATTTTAATTCAGGCTTTAATCAACCATCAATCTTATGAGGACGCTCTTTCCGAATGTCTGACACTGTTAAGTAAAAACCCTCAACACCTACAGGGAAAGCTCCACCTGGCTACCTGCTACCTGGGCAAATCGGAAACGGGTACAGCCATTATCATATTAGAAGAAATCATCGATACCCATCCTTCGGCTGAAGTATATGTACTGTTGGCGAAAGCGTATTTACTGGAAAAGGATTTGCTCAAAGCAACCGGTTTTTATCAAAAAGCCAAAGAGCTTGACTCTGAAATACAGGACGAACAACTGGACCGGGAACTCACCCTCAAAGGAATGGAATCTTTACCGGTTGAAGATGATTTTGCCCAACAAGTAGAGGCTTCCATACAACCCAAGTCCAAAGACAAAGTAACCTTTGCAGAGGTGGGAGGTATGGAAAAAGAAAAGGAGGAAATCCGTATCAAAATTATTCATCCCTTACAACATGCCGACCTGTACGAAGCTTACGGAAAGAAAGTAGGGGGAGGGATTTTGCTCTATGGCCCTCCGGGTTGTGGCAAAACACATTTGGCAAAAGCGACTGCAGGAGAGATTGATTCTGAGTTTATTTCTGTCGGAATCAATGATATTCTGGATATGTATATCGGGAACAGTGAACGGAATTTACACCAATTGTTTGAAAAAGCCCGGACCTTGTCTCCTTGTGTGTTGTTTTTTGACGAGGTAGATGCCTTGGGGGCAAACCGCTCTGATCTCAGGACTTCGGCCGGACGGAATATTATCAACCAGTTTTTGTCCGAATTGGATGGCATTCATGGCGGCAACGATGGCTTGTTGATTATGGGAGCTACCAATGCGCCCTGGCATTTGGACCCTGCCTTTCGAAGACCGGGGAGGTTTGACCGGATTATCTTTGTGTCGCCTCCTGATCCGGAAAGCAGAAAAGCGATTACCCGGGTTTGTCTGGAGAAGAAGCCGGTCGAAAAAGTGGATTTTGACAAGGTTGCCAAACAGATGAAAGATTTTTCCGGAGCAGATATCAAAGCTGTGATAGATTGGGCCGTAGAAGAAAAAATCAAAGAGGCTATGAAGTTGGGTAGCCCTTCACCGATTACGACTCAGGACTTGTTGAAAGCAAGTAAAAAAATCAAACCCTCCACAAAAGAATGGTTCGTCACAGCCCGTAATTATGCGCTTTATGCCAATGAATCGGGTATTTATGATGAAATATTGGAGTACTTAAACATCAAAAAATAACTATCGACCAAATAATTCCGAACTAGCAATGGAAACAGAAAGCATATTGCAACGGGCGGCCATTTTGTTTAATCAGGGCCGGTATCAGGATGCCGCGGAGGAAGCCAAAAAGGCCTTGTCATTTCAACCTGATCATCCGGAAGCGCTGAATATTCTGGCACAATGTCACCTACAGGCAGAGGAGCCGGAAGAAGCTGAAAAAGTGATTGATACGGCCTTACAGATTGATCCGACAGATACGACGGCTTTATATCTGAAAGCCGCGATATTGTTTCAACGGAATAAACATACTAAGGCCATAAAATTTATTGACAGTGCGTTGTCGTACTATCCGATGTCCGCAGACTGTTATGGGCTGAAAGCTGCTATTTTCCACGATTTGGCAAAATTTGAAGACGCTTTGGCTGCTGCGAATAAGGGCTTGGAATTTGATGCCAGCCATTTGCAGTGCCTGAATCAAAGGGCGCAGGCATTGAACAAATTAGGAGATGCCGAGGCCAGTCAGGAAACTTTGAAAGATGCCTTGTCAGAAGATCCTGAAAATGCCTTTACCCATACGAACATAGGTTTTGCCCTGTTGGAAAACGGACAACATCAAGAAGCCATGAAGTACTTCAGGGAAGCCCTTCGCCTGGATCCTAATTCGGAAATGGCCCGGGGAGGCATGCTTCATGCCATTAAGGCTTCCAATCTGTTTTACCGCTGGTGGTTGAAATACGTATTCTGGCTGTCAAAAATGAGCCCTAAAATGCGGATTTTTGTCATCTTCGGAGGGTTTCTGATGTATAAATTCATCGGGAGTATCAAAGCGTCCTTAGGTGTGTTTGAGCCTTTGGCCACATTGTTTATATGGACATACCTGGTCATTGCTATTTCTACCTGGATTATCCAGCCTGTCTCCAATTTATTTCTTCGTTTCCACCCTTTCGGAAAGTTTGTTTTATCGGAAGAAGAGAAGAAATATTCCCGGTATACCTTGGTCACGGCTTGTTTGAGCCTTGTGGGGGTAGCCCTGATGCTCTCGATGGGAACGGAGTCTGTCGAATCAATCCAGTGGTGGAATATGGGTTTGTATTGTACTTGCTATGGGGTGATATTTATGATTGTCAGTAGTGCGGTGGGTAGTGTCGCTTCCAAAAAAGGAAAGAGAAATGTGAAACTGGCGGGCTTTCTCTTTATCGGCTGGGCTTGTATGGTTTTATTCTTGGGAATCTTTTTGCCTGTATTGGCTTTGAAAATGTTTAACTATTCGGCTTGGGGCTTTTTGGGATTCCAGTTTTATGCCAATTCCCAACATTGATGTAATAGCTTCTTGCTGTACTTAAACATGCAAAAAAAACATCGCTTCGTAAGAGTATATTCTACGAGGCGATGCTTTGGTTTCAGGGGATTATTTTCCACTGCCAAACATCCCTTCTTCAATCAACATCATTAAAATATGAATGACTTTGATATGGATTTCCTGAATGCGGTCGGCATAGCCAAAGTGTGGCACACGAATTTCCACATCGGCCAGTCCGTTCATTTTGCCACCGTCCTTTCCGGTTAAAGCGATGATTTTCATGTTTTTTGCTTTGGCCGCTTCAATGGCGTTCAAAATATTTTTAGAGTTGCCACTGGTGCTGATGCCTAACAAGACATCTCCTTCTTTTCCCAAGCCTTCCACATACCTGGAAAAAATATAGTCGAATCCATAGTCATTTCCTACACAAGAGATATGACTGGGGTCGGAAATAGCCATAGCGGGCAAGGCCGGACGGTTTTCGCGAAAGCGCCCACTCAATTCTTCCGCAAAATGCATGGCATCGCAGTGCGATCCTCCATTGCCACAAGAAAGGACTTTGCCTCCGGCCTTGATGGCTGTCACAATCAACCGGGCTGCTTGTTGTATGGCTTCTATATTTGTATCCTCTGCAAGAAATTTGTCCAACACCTGCTGTGCCTCTTGCAGTTGCTCCCGGATTAATGTTGCTTCTTTTGTCATGATTTGTCTTTATTCATTTGAGACCAAGTCAAACTGGTTGTGTGTAGCGAATGTAAAGCAAAATTAGGAAAAGGGGGCTGTTACAATTCACTTTCTCCCGGTTTGTGATGCGGAATGCTTTCTGCTTTCGATCTCCTCCAACATTGTATTACCGGGCTACAATTTAGAGTGCTTTACTCCTGCTTCAATCCTGATATTCAAATCATTTTCCTCAGGAGGGATGGGGCAAGAGTAGGAAGGGTTATAGGCACAGTACGGGTTATAGGCCTTGTTGAAGTCTATTACAATAGTATCGCCAGAAGGAATGGTGAGATCAAGGTAACGACCACCTCCATAGGTTTCTTTTCCATTGGTTAAGTCGGTAAAAGGGAGAAACAGATGATCTTTATACTTGAGTGTTCTCCTCAATTGATGACTTTGGTAGATGGATAATGTTAAGATTTGTCCTTCGATTTCAAAAATCACTTCCCCGTACTTTTCATAAGTAGGTAGCCTATCGGTGGTCGTTTGCATTTTGAAAGGCAGGGCATTGTGCGTTTTTACAAATTTTGCAAGCACCTTGTAGGTTGAGTCGATGGGAAAGAAATTGTGTTTCTTAAACTTTTTCAGGTCTTTTTTAGGCAAAGGCGATTCTTCCGGGTTTCGAAATTCTTCATTGAGTTCTTGTTGAAAGTGTGCAATTTCTTCTTCGTACTGCTGTGCCACTGCCGATCCTATAAACACAAAACTGATGAGGTAGCTAATGAATAGTTTTTGCATGGAAATGAAAGTTAAAATTGATTTTGACAGAATATAAGTTGATCACTTAACTAGCTTGGTTGTTGACGCTTTTAACAATATACATACAAAACCTTGCCTTTGAAGCGATCCTGAACGCTTTGTCTTTATTGGGGCCCAACAAAAAAGAGTCATTCAGTAGCTTTTAGGAGGTACCTGATGGCTATGGTACTCGCTTTCATTTACGGGTTCCCGAGGACAAATATACTGCGCTGGATCCGTTTTGAAAGTTAGACATACTCTAAGAGATGTTAGAGGATTTTCTTTTCAAGGTATCAAAAATACAAAAAGGGAGAAGTGGTTTGAGAGTCGGATTTTTCCCGGAATTAACCCGTATTAACGGTTTTGTATTTGGTGAATGAAGACTATTTCGTAATATTATTATAGAATTTGTATTTTATATATAATAAATGTTTTTCCCATATACTCCGATCTTTAAATATTTCAATATGTAGTTTTTCCATTGCAATGTGGGTCAAATTCAGTACATTACTCTAAAACATGGAGATAAATTTTTGTGATAAGTTAGGTAAGGTTTGAGGGAACAAGATAATACAATTGTTTTATCCCGAAGAGCCGAAGAGTTTTCTTGCCCCGAGAAATTGAAACACACAGTCGTCACTCTCAACTATAAGTACTATCTTTGCCGGGCAATTTTTGTAAATGCCGTAAGGACTTTACTTAAAATATTGAAAAAAATTACTTAATTTGAGTAAGGAAATAACCGGACAACCATAAATGAAAAATGAATGCCGTACTTGGCATTTAGTTCTTTCACTTTAGTGATGAGCCTTATGATGGTAACAGATCTTGAAGAGAGCTTGAGAAAAACGCTTAAAGAGGTATTTGGTTACAGCCAATTCCGAGGGAACCAGGAAGCAATTATTAAAAATATCCTCAAAGGCCAAAATACCTTTGTTATCATGCCCACAGGTGCAGGTAAATCTATGTGTTATCAGCTTCCTGCGGTCATATCTGAAGGTACTGCAATCGTGATCTCTCCTCTGATTGCTTTAATGAAAAACCAAGTTGATCAACTGAATGCATTAGGAATTACAGCCTATTTTTTAAATTCCACTTTGTCCAAATCGGAAATCAACCGGGTAAAGCGCGAAACCTTAAACGGAGAAGTCAAACTCTTGTATGTGGCCCCCGAGTCCTTGACCAAAGAGGAAAATGTAGACTTCTTGCGCAATGCCAAAATTTCCTTTGTGGCAGTGGATGAGGCACACTGTATTTCCGAATGGGGACATGACTTCCGTCCGGAATATCGGAGAATCAAGTCCATCTTAGAACAGTTGGGTGACCCTCCGATTATTGCTTTAACGGCTACGGCCACTCCCAAAGTCCGGCAGGACATTATGAAAAACCTCAAAATGGAAGTGGCAGATGTTTACTTATCGTCTTTTCACCGGAAAAATCTGTTCTATGAAGTGCAGCCGAAGGTGAACAGCAAAAAACAATTAATCAAGTTTGTGAACCATCACAGAGGGCAATGTGGGATTGTGTATTGTCTGAGTCGCAAAAAAGTGGAGGAGATTGCCCAGTTGTTGCAAGTCAACGGGGTGAAAGCGTTGCCTTACCATGCCGGAATGGAAGCCGGGATCAGAGAAAAAAACCAGGATGCCTTTTTGAACGAAGATGCCGATGTGGTGGTGGCAACCATTGCCTTCGGTATGGGAATAGATAAACCGGATGTGCGTTTTGTGGTGCACTACGATGCGCCCAAGTCCATTGAAGGGTATTATCAGGAAACCGGCCGGGCAGGTCGCGATAGTTTGGACAGTCACTGTTTGATGCTTTATAGTCCCAAAGACCTGGACAAACTGGAAAAATTTAACAAAGATAAAACGGTGACCGAGCGGGAAAATGCCAAACTCTTGTTACAGGAAGTGGCGTATTATGCGACCTCTTCGGTAGACCGCCACCGTCAATTGTTGCATTACTTCGGTGAATACCTGGAAGACGATTTTGACTTTTGTGATAACACAAAAAACGATAGAAAAACTTACGAAGCCAGGGACTTCCTGATCCTGGCGTTACAAGCTGCCCAACAGACCGAAGAGCGCTTTGACATCAACCATCTGGTGGATGTACTCAGAGGGGTGAAAAACGACTATGTCAAAAGTTACCACCACGATGAGTTGGAAGTGTTTGGGAAAGCCAAAGAGCAAAGTGATCATTTCTTACATTCCTTGATCCGTCAAGCGATGATTTATCGCTACTTTGAAAAAGATATTGAAAATATCACCACCCTTAAGATTACCGGGAAAGGCCGTGAATATTTGCAGAAGCCAACGCTGGTGACCTTCACCAAAGATCACGACTATACGAAGTATCAATTGGAAGAGGATGAAGACGGAGGTAACAATGTGCCCACAAAAACCCAATATTTTGACGAGGCCCTGTTAGAATTACTCAAAGGCTTACGTAAGAAGATTTCCAAGCAGAAAAGCTTACCTCCGTATGTGATTTTCCAGGAAAGCTCTCTGGAAGAAATGTGTACTACGTATCCTTGTTCCCAAGAAGAACTGGCACAAATCAACGGGGTCGGAATGGGAAAAGTGATGAAGTTCGGGCGGCCGTTTATCGACTTGATTACAAAGTATGTAGAGGAAAATGAGATTGTGACCGCTTCGGATGTAGTGGTGAAATCGGCAGTAAATAAATCCAAAACCAAAATCTTTATCATTCAACAAATTGACCGGAAGGTTGATTTGGAAGATATTGCCGAAGCGAAGGATATCTCTTACGATGAACTGTTAGACGAAATTGAAAATATTTGCTTTTCCGGAACCAAGCTAAACCTGGACTATTACATTGAACATATCCTGGATGAAGACCGGCAAGATGAAATTTATGACTACTTTATGAATGCCGAAACGGATAGTGTGGAAGAGGCTTTGGAAGAGTTGGGGGAGGAAGAGTATTCCGAAGATGACATCCGTCTGATGCGGATTAAGTTTATGTCGGAAGTGGCCCTTTAAAGAAAAAATCTTCAAAGATAATTGAGAGGAAAACGCGGGATGGCCCGCGTTTTTTGTTATAACTCTACTCGAAAAACATTTTTTGCTTGTAATTTCGCTGACAAATCCATTAACTGAAAAAGAAATGAACATGAATGTTTTAGTAATCGGATCAGGAGGAAGAGAACATACCCTGGCTTGGAAAATCGCTCAAAGCCCAAAGTTAAGCAATTTGTATGTCGCACCAGGAAATGCCGGAACGGCTGCCATTGCCACCAACGTGGAATTGGGAGTGAGTGATTTTGACGGTATTGCGGCATTTGCAAAAGAAAAAAACATCGATTTGGTGATCGTAGGGCCAGAAGCACCTTTGGTGGAGGGAATTGTAGATTACTTTAAAAAGGACCCTTCCCTGGCCGGAATTAAAATTATCGGCCCGGACAAGCAAGGGGCTTTGCTGGAGGGAAGTAAGGACTTTGCCAAAAATTTCATGTTGAAATATGAAGTGCCGACCGGACATGCTAAAACATTCGATAAAGATACATTGGAAGCCGGCTTGAAGTATTTGGAGTCGGTACAGCCACCTTTTGTGTTGAAAGCCGATGGGCTGGCTGCGGGAAAAGGCGTGATCATTACTGAAGACTTGGAAGAAGCTAAAACGGCTTTGAAAGAGATGGTTGATGGAAAGTTTGGAGAGGCCAGCGCCAATGTATTAATCGAGCAATTTTTGAAGGGTATCGAACTTTCCGTATTTGTGCTGACCGATGGTAAAGACTATGTGATCTTACCTTCGGCCAAAGACTATAAACGCATCGGAGAAGGAGATAGCGGCTTGAATACCGGAGGAATGGGGGCTGTGTCTCCGGTGCCCTTTGCAGATGAGGAGTTTATGGAAAAGGTGGAACGCCAGGTGGTAAAGCCGACTATGAGAGGCTTACAAAAAGAAGGTATTGATTTCAATGGTTTTATCTTTTTTGGCTTGATGAATGCCCATGGAGATCCGTATGTTATCGAATATAATGTACGGATGGGAGACCCGGAAACCGAGGTGGTGATGCCTTTGCTGAAAAATGACTTATTGGAGCTATTCCAGCTGACCGCAGAGAAGCGTTTGAGCGAAGCAAAAATAGAGGTGGATAACCGGACGGCTACTACTGTAATGTTAGTGTCAGGCGGCTATCCGGAAAGCTATGAAAAAGGAAAAGAAATTACAGGTCTGGATCAAACGAACGAGGTAATCGTCTTGCATGCTGGTACTCGCTTGGACGAGCAAAACCGGGTATTGACCAACGGAGGACGAGTGATCGCCCTGACGGCCTTTGGCGATACGATGGAAGAGGCCTTGGCAAAATCATACAAAGCTGCTGAAGCCATTGCATTTGACAAAAAATATTATCGTTCGGATATCGGATTTGACTTGAAATAAAATTTTTCAGTGGTAGGGAAAAGATGGGCAACCGGAGGTAGACTTATAAGAGTTGTCCGGTTGCTCATTGAAGGTAATAGTTTAAAAGTCTATGAAAAAAATCCATCAAAACTTTAAATTAGGAGTGTTAGGCGGGGGGCAGCTTGGACGAATGCTGATTCAGCCCGGTGCCAATTTCAATGTACATATAAAAGTATTGGACCCGGACCCACATGCTCCATGTGCGCGATTGGCTACGGAGTTTGTGCAAGGTTCTCTGACGGATTTCGACACGGTGGTGAAGTTTGGGGAAGATGTGGATGTACTCACCATTGAGATTGAAAATGTCAATACGGATGCATTGGACGAGTTGGTAAAAAGAGGCGTGGAAGTGTATCCCCAACCTCATATTATCAAGCTGATTCAGGACAAGCGAACACAAAAGCAATTTTATAAGGATCATCAAATTCCAACCTCGGACTTTGTGTTGGTAGACAACCTGGAAGAAGCCAAACAATACACAGAAATGCTACCGGCTGTACAGAAATTAGGCAAGGAAGGATACGATGGCAGAGGAGTACAGGTCATCAATTCGGAGCAAGATTTTGAAAAAGGATTTGATGCATCAAGTGTCTTGGAAAAGCGGGTGGATATTGATAAAGAAATTTCTATTATCATCGCCCGGAATCCATCCGGTGAAATCAAGACGTTTCCGGCTGTAGAACTTGTGTATCATGAGCAAAACCTGGTAGATTATCTGATTTCTCCGGCTCACCTTTCACAGGGAATAGAAGAGAGAGCAAAAGAAATTGCCACGGATTTAGTAGAAAAGCTAGGCTTTACCGGTTTGTTGGCGGTAGAAATGTTTGTAGATCAATCAGGAAAAATTCTGGTCAATGAAGTAGCTCCACGGCCACACAATAGCGGACACCAAACCATAGAAGGGAACTATACTTCACAATATGAACAATTGCTCCGGGCAGTATTGGATTTGCCCTTGGGCGATACCCGCTTGCGAGGACGTTCTGCTATGGTCAATGTTTTGGGGGCCGAAGGCTATGAAGGTTCGGCCTATTATGAGGGCTTTGATAAAGTGATGGCCTTGCCGGGTACGTATATTCACTTGTACGGTAAAAAGCTAACCAAGCCTTTCCGGAAAATGGGGCATGTCACTATTTTGGATGATCAGGAAGACAAATTGATCGAAAAGGTGGAACTTGTAAAAAAGCATCTGAAAGTTATCACAAAGGATTGATAGAAATTTAAACGTATACCTATCCTTAAAACGAAAAGGGAACTTGTGCAAAGACAAGCTCCCTTTTTATATTTGGCAGATTTAAATCATCTCGTTACTAATTTTCTTCTTTCTTTTGGCTGGCCTTGAAGAGAATATGCTTTTCTTCGGCCGTGAGTTTTTCATAGCCCGATTCGGAAATTTTATCCAAAATCGCATCTATTACAGCCTGGTCCGGTTCGTCACTGTGATGATTGTTTCTTTTGGATTTTTTACCTGAATTTTTCCGGTAAGAGACATGGATTTTAGGCTTGGGTTTGAAGAGATTCGATACCCAATCCAAGACTGCCCATACAGGTTTACTCCAATCATGCCCTTTCCGCATTTGAAGAATAAACAAAAAGCCCATTAAGGCCCCGCCTAAGTGGGCAACGTTACCGCCTACATTGCCGCCTCCCAGGCCAATGATCGACATAAAAACCACTACGGCGGCAATGTATTTGATTCTTACCGGGCCAAGTAGCAATAAACTAATCCGGTATTCGGGTACTAAGGTGGCTGCACCGATCACAATGGCATCTACACTGGCAGAAGCGCCTACCATTCCGGATCCGGCATGAGCGCTAAAATACTCTACCAGATTAGACATTACCAAATAGGCTAAACCTCCGGCAATACCTCCCCAGATGTACAATGCAACTAACTTTCGGTTACCTAAGAATTCATCGAAAATCATCCCGAACCAATACAGCACCAGCATATTAAATAGCACATGAAAAAAGCCCTCATGGGTAAAAAAGTAGGTGAACAGAGTCCAAGGAGTAGTGATAAATTCATTAATAGAGGGCGATATGGATAGTAAATTAATGATCTTATCGTAAAAAGGCCCGGAACCGGATATTTTTGCGATCACAAAAATCAAATTCACCGTAACAAAGACGGATGCATTGATGATAATGAGCCGCATCAAACCGTTGTTGGGCCGGTTCCACGTGTACTTAAAGTCGTCAATAAAGCTTTTCATGGAATCAGTTTTCTTTTTTCTTTGGAACACCCACCCTTGGGCTTAGGTTTCCCTCATGAATTAATAAAAATATTAAAAATCTTATAAAACTGCCGTAGAATCCATTCGCTTTTCTCACAGAAAAAGCCAATAAACTTATTTTGCTTAATGATACCTGGGCAGTTTCCAATATTTTACCAACACAAACCCAAACAACATTCCCCCCAAATGCGCCAGATGTGCCACATTGTCACCCGGATTGTCTTGTAAGATGGAATAGATCGAGTAGCCTCCGAAGATCAATACCATGTATTTGATTTTGAGGGGAATCGGAGGGAAGAGTAGCATTACTTCCATATTCGGAAAGAGTAAGGCCATTGCCATGAGTATGCCGAATATAGCCCCCGAGGCTCCTACCATGGTAGAAAAATTGGAAGCGATATAGTAGACATTATTGGCAATCTGGATGCTGCTTTCAATATTTTGTGGCTCATTGGGGGCTTCGGGGAATTGTTCGTTCATAAACTGAAACACCCTTGTGTATTCCCGGGTTCTTTTGAGGTAGTCTTCTCCATGATCGTAAAAGAATGTCACAAATGCATCCGGGTTCGGGTCTGCGATGTATTCGTTGACGGCCTTTTCCACCCGGTTTATTTCGTAATAATTCACTCCTCCGTACAAGACCCCGGCACCTATTCCGGCAATCATATAGAATGTCAAAAAACGCTTAGGACCCAGCACTTGCTCCAACAAGGGGCCGAAGAAAAACAAACCCAACATATTGAAGAAGACATGGCCCAGGTTGGCATGTAGAAACATATAGGTGATAAACTGATAGGGCTTAAAATACTCGGATTGTATATGGCGCAAAGCCAACAATTCATTTAAGTTCATTGGCAAAATTGCATCGAGTGCAAATATCAGAATATTGATAATCAACAGTGATTTTACGACTGGAGTGATATTGAATCTCATTGTAATATTTTGTTTGTTGGCAATTGCTCTAACAAAAGTAACTATTAAATTCTCCTTTTGTAGCAGGTATAAGAATTATCCGGCATCTGGTGAACTTACATTCTGAAGCTTTTCATGATTCAATCCGCTTCCGGAGAATCAGAGAAGCCCTTGAGGGAATGTACGTCAAATACTCCCGGCTTGTTAGTGTAAATGTATAGAAAATTATCACTCTATGGGCATAAGTGAAGGGGAATCGGGCATGGCTATGGAAGAATAGATGCGAATCATTCCATCGTTGCCTTATACAAGCTCAAAGGGTTTTTGACCAGCCTGGTTATTTTACCCTTTAATATCCCTTAACATGAGTTGCAGGGAAGTGCGTCCGTTATAGGTGTTTTCTTCAATGGAATAACAGACTTGAAAAGGCCGTCCGGAGGCAACCAAAGGGTAAAAACCCGCCATGTTGAAACCTATGGCATCCAACACTTGCTGACCGTTGGCTTGTTTTACTTTAAGTTTCAAGTGCCGGTCTTTCAAGACGCGGGCATAACCCGAATCGATCACCCCTTCGGAAACAAAAACAGGTTGCATGTTTTCCGGGCCGAAGGGGGCCATTTGTTGTACTACTTGATAAAAGTTGGGATTGATTTGATCGAGAGATAACTTCAAATCGATATAGATTTTGGGAGTCAGTAAATCCTGGGTAATGGATTGAGAAACGACCTCTTCAAAACGTAGGGCGAAAGCTTCCAGGTTACCTTGATCCAGTGTGAGACCTGCTGCGTATTTGTGTCCACCGTATTGTTCCAACAAATCCTCACAAGCTTCAATAGCAGTATAAATATCGTAGTTTTCAACGGAGCGGGCCGAACCGGTGATCTTCCCTTGGGACTGGGTCAGAATGATGGTAGGGCGATAGTACCGTTCGATACAACGGGAAGCGACAATACCTATTACGCCTTTGTGCCAGTCCGGATTATACAATACGGTTGTTTTCCGGTTTTGTAATCCAAATTCTTCGATCATGGCCAATACCTCGTCCGTAGTATTGGTATCGTAGTCTTTTCGTTGTTCGTTTTTGGTGTCAATACTTTTCGCCAGGCTTTTGGCTTCTGCCTCCTCTTCCGATAAAAGTAAGTGGACGGCTTCTTTGGCATGTCCGATGCGTCCGGCAGCATTGATGCGTGGCCCTATGCCAAACACGATACCGGAAATACTCAAAGGAGGGCGCAGGCCGGCGATATTGATCAATGCCTGGATACCTACACGGGCTTCTTTATTTATTTGTTGTAAACCAAACCGGGCCAAAATCCGGTTTTCTCCGGTAATGGGCACAATGTCGGAAGCAATACTGATGGCGACCAAGTCCAAGTATTTGAACACTTCTCTTTCATCGATACGATTAAGCCGGCAATAGGCTTGTAAGAGCTTGAAACCTACCCCACAACCTGATAGCTCTTTGTAGGGGTAAGGACAATCTCTCCGTTTGGGGTCCAACACGGCAAAAGCGGGAGGAAGACTTGCCCCGGGTGTGTGATGATCGCAGACGATAAAATCAACTCCGGCAGCTTTGGCCCTGGCGATCTTCTCCACGGCCTTGATGCCACAGTCCAAGGTGATGACTAAGTCAATATTTTGTTGAATAATATACGTTACGGCCTTGTCTGATAGACCGTAACCCTCCGAATATCTGTCGGGAATATAAAACTCAAAAGGAACGGACTGGTTGCGGAAAAAACCTGAAAGCAAACTGACAGAGGTCGTGCCGTCAACGTCATAATCACCGTAAAAAAGAATTTTTTGCCCTTTTTGTACCGCTTCGGTAAGCCGTTCGGCGGCCTTGTGCATGTCGCGCATTTGGAATGGATCATGCAATTGTTGCAAGCCTGCCCGGAAGAAATGCTTGGCTTTTGGGAAGTCGTCTATCGACCTTTGCAAAAGCAGGCAAGCCGTAGGCGTGCTGACATTGATGGTTTTGCTGAGGGTTTTGATCTTTTCTACTAAGGGGACCTCTTTATATATCCATTGTTTTTCCTGCAAGATGAGATAGATTTTAATTTGAAAAAGTTAACTTAGCAAGTGAGCCTGAAGCTAGTATCAGGGCCAAGAGCCCTGAAAAATGACCATTGACCGGGGCTTTTCACAACCAAGCTTCAAAGTAAATAAATTCACAGCAAGTAACCACTCTTTCCTGCAAGCATCTTTTACATATGTCTGCCATTTTACGAATTTACTCAATGGTAGCCCTAACGTATGTTAATGCACTATCATTTGTGACTTGCATTTCCTTATTTTTGTATAAAAAGTCCTAAATAATCCTTTCTCATTACTATCACTCAGTAGTAGTACAAATACTTCTTTCAATATTCTTATACATAATTTGGAAGTCAGTAAACCAATCCTTTAGCGCACAACGGAAGAAAAACGTGTGCAGTGATCACCAACTTACTCGAAACATGAAAAGCAGGGTATACTTCTTACATGCTATCCTCAATTCTTTCAGCCGAAAATTGATTTTGGTTTTGTGTATTTGTATGGGTACGCTAAATGCCTTTGCACAATCCGATGTGGCTACTTGTGCCGAAAAAGATTCACTTACTTTAGTTACTTTATACAATACGTTGAATGGAGCCGCTTGGGCACAAGCCTGGAACCTTTCGGCACCTATGGAAAATTGGGAAGGGGTAGGTTTGAGTGAGGATCGCTGTGTGGAAACCTTACTGTTGAATAATAGAGGACTTGAGGGACAACTTCCCATAGAAATAGGTCAATTGGAAAACCTGGTGGCTTTGGACTTAAGTAAAAATACGATTTCCGGAAACATTCCCCCGGAAATCGCTTTGTTGTCCAACTTAACAGAATTGCGCCTGGGCGAAAACCCCTTGACCGGTACTTTGCCTCCCGAACTTGGAAACCTGACTGCTTTAAAACTATTAATTATCAATAAAGCCTCTTTGGAAGGTGCTATTCTGGTAGAGATGGCGGGTATGAGTAGTTTGGCTTGGCTGAACCTTTCGGAAAACCAACTTTCCGGCCTGCTTCCACAAGAGATAGGAAACCTGCTAGAATTGCAATTCCTTTTTCTCTTCCAAAACCAATTGATGGGTGAAATTCCGGAAAGCATTGGGCTGTTGAAGAAATTGGAACGGCTGGACTTGCGAACCAATCAGTTAAGTGGCTCAATTCCCGATGCGCTTGGTGAGTTAGAAAGTCTCACCACTTTGCGTTTGGATGAGAACAAACTGACCGGAGGGTTGCCCGAGTCTCTTAAAAACCTTCCTAACCTTACGGATATTAATGTAAGAAACAATATGTTAGACCAACTGGGTGATTTTAGTAATTTCATCATTGACTATATCAATGTAATCAATAACCGGTTGACCTTTGAAGATCTCCTTCCCAATATGGATGTGTTTACCTCTGCAGCTCAGGGAGATTATGTCCCTCAGGCCAAGGTTGGTTCGAAGCAAACCGTAAGTTTGCAACCCGGGGATGATTATATCATTGCTTTGAATATTGATAATCAACTTAACAGTAATGAGTATCGTTGGTTTCGAAACGGGCAAGAAATCGCCACTGGCAATGATAATTTGTATGAGTTCACCGATGTACAACCTCAGGATGCAGGAGTATATACCTGTGAAGTCACCAACCCCGGGGTGCCCGGGTTAGTGTTATATAGTTGGCCGGTGACGCTGATTGTTTCCAATGATCCGCTTCCGCGCATAGAAGTGTCGGCCAATGGGATTCTGATTCTCAATGGGGACCAAACGCCAGAGTCCTTGGATAATACGGATTTCGGGTTGGTGGGTATTGGCAACGATGCGATTCACGATTTTACCATTACCAATACGGGAACTGCTCCGTTGGTATTTGCCGGAAACCCTCCGGTACAACTGACCGGGGAGCATGCCGGGGATTTTACAGTATTTTCTAATTTTCCATCGACTCTGGAAACAGGAGAAAGTGTTCGGTTCCGAGTGAAGTTTTCGCCCCAGGAAGAAGGACCTCGTGAGGCTTCGGTTTTGATCGTGCACAATGATGTGACCAATAGCCCCTTTACGTTCGCCATCCAAGGCACCGGAGTAAATGCAACCTTGAACGCTCCCTCCGATTTGGTAGCGGAAGCAATTTCCGATTCGGAAATCCGATTGGAATGGGTTGACAACTCAAATTATGAGAATAAGTTTATTTTGGAGCGTTCCCTGGATCCCGGGTTTGTTCAGTTTACACCTATTGAAATCAGTGTGAACACAGAAACATATACGGATGAAGCGCTAATCTGTAATACTACTTACCACTACCGGATCAAATCGGTAAACGGCTCTACCGAGTCTCCTTATACCGAACCGGCCCAGGCCACTACTCTTGGTTTGGAAAATGTGAATATAGAAGTTGATGGTTCATTGACACAGTGTGAAGGAGAAACGGATAATTTAACGCTTACAGCAGTTCCTTCAGGAGCGGGATATACTTATAGATGGCTGAAGAATGGGACGGCAACCAATTTTACATCTCAAGAGTTCTCTCCGGCCGCCACCGGAAATTATCAAGTAAAGGTAATTTCTCCGGGAGGAGCTTGCGAAGGCATATCAAAGGAAGTAGAAGTGGTGGTACTTGCCAAACCACAACCCGAAATATCCGGGCCGGAGGCAACATGTCCTGGGGCTACTAGTGTGTTTTATGAAGTGAGCAGCTCCTTTTCCAATAATATATATACTTGGGAAGTGATAGGGGGAGCTATAGTGAGCGGACAAGGTACCAAAAGGATTGAGGTAGATTGGGGAGAGGGTACTGAAGGAACGGTGAATGTGCTCGAACAAATCGGTGAAAGTGGTTGCCAGGGAGAAGCTTCTTTAGAAGTAGTTTTGGAACAAGGAGTGGCTCCGACAGTAAATCTGACTTCCGATGCACCCGGTAACACACTTTGTAAAAACCAGACTGTGACCTTTACAGCGGAAGCGATGAATGCTGGCACGAACCCGGGTTTTCAATGGGAAGTAAATGGAGAAGTAAGAGCGGATGCGGGGAATGGAAGTACCTTTTCAACCAATGATTTGGCAAATGGAGACGAAGTTACTGTGAAGCTAATTCCCAGTGACGATGCTTGTGGTAGCGCTACATCGGTTTCTTCTAACACAATTACCCTCCGGATAGACGATGTGAGTATTGCCTTTTCCCATCAAATGCAAGCCAGTAACGAAGAGGGATACCCTGTAGCGTTTATCGATCAAACATCCGGCGGGGTGAAGGCCCGTACCTGGTATTTTGGCGATGCGCAAAACACCATGTCTACCGAACAGGCACCTGTTTTTGTATATGAAACGCCGGGCCGCTATCCAGTGAAATTAATCATTGAGTCAGAAGGCGGGTGTATTGACAGCCTGGTACAAGAAATTGTGGTGGAGGAAATCATCGATATCAATATTATGAATGTGATTACTCCTAACGGAGATGGAAAAAACGATGCCTTGTTTATCACCAATATGGAGCTCTATACCGAAAATGAAGTGACGGTAATCAACCGATGGGGTTCGGAAGTGTTTTCGGGCAAAAATTATCAAAACAACTGGGAGGCTACTTATAAAGGGGAAACTCTTCCTCCCGGCACCTATGTATGTATACTCAAACTACTCGACCGCAATAAAGTCTTTAAACAAACGATTACCATCATTCGCTAACCAAAGACCATGAAACGGCTAATGAATAAAGTTGTACTATTCCAGATAACATGTTTCTTTCTCCTTTCGCTTTCCATTGTCAAAGGGCAAGATATGCCGATCTTCAGTCAGAAGCTGACCAATGGTTTTTTATACAATCCTTCATTAGCCGGAGTAGCAGGGGGGAGCGCGATATTTTCCAACCAACGGATGTACTCCGAAACGATGGGAAATCCGGTCACTAATTACCTCAGTGTCCAAGCACCTTTGATGCAAGGTCGTTTGGGAATAGGAGCTAACCTCTACACCGAAGAGGTGAATGTATTTAATTCCACACATTCATCATTGGCCATGGCCTATCACTTGCCATTGATGCCGGGTGTAGGTTTTTCTATGGGAGTATCGGCTGAATACAATCAGCTGAAACTCGACTTGGATAAAGTATTGGTACAAGATTATTCCGATGAGTTGATATTGAATTACCCGGATGCCGGAAAAGTGGATTTTTCCTTTGGAGCGAATTTGCGAATGCGCTATCTGGAAATAGGAGGTTCTATCAACCGCTTGATGACCATGGCCAAATCGGATGAAGAGCAAACGTTGCTGGCTAATTATTATACAGTGTATGTAAATGGTTATTGGGATATAGATGCCCGGAATGTATTGGAGCCTTCCGTGTATTTCCGCCAACAGGCAATGGCCCCGTCTCATCTGGATATTGGCTTGTATTATATTTATAATGATTTCCTGATTGCCGGAGCCTCTTACCGTACCAATTCGGTGATGAAAGGGAGTGTGGGCTTGAAGTTGATGAACCGCTATATCATTGCCTACACGCATGGTTTTATGCAAGATGCAAACCTGGCTCATTCTGGCAATACCAGTGAAATTACCTTGAGGTTTGACTTCTGGAATGATAAGAGTGTCAACCGGTTTCAGCTTGCCAAAGCAGAGGGTAGCAAAGGACTTCGTAGAAATAGCCAATACGACAGAATGCTGCGGGAAGCCCGGGACTTTACCGGACCGTATAAGCGTAAACCGAAATTCAAAAAACGAAAGCCCTGGAAACCTAAAAAGCATAAAAGAAGGTAGTTGTGGTTAGGGTGGTATTCAGAAGCTTTGTATCTTATAATATAAAGGGGTGTTAATCCGAGGGGAAATAGTATAAACACGAATGAGTAACATTTCTCGTACTTTCCCCAAAAACAAAAGGACCGTGTTTATATACAGATAGGTATTCACAAATTCAACTCAACCAATAGCTTCCTCATAAAAGAATCACCAAATTTTTATTGAAAGCTTTATTCATTTACTTCCTTTGATCAGCATTTTCGAAAATATATAAGAACATCTAACAAGCAGATATCCAGAGAGTTCATGCTCTCCGGGTGAAAATTAAATTTGTTCATTACTCAACTAAAATTCCATGAATCAATCGCAAAACCTGCCCCGGTTTATCATTATTGGGGCAATGAAGGCAGCAACCACCAGCCTCTATTATTACCTTTCCAGGCATCCGGAAGTCAATATGTCCAGCAAGAAAGAAACAGACTTTTTTCTGGAACGGTGTTTCCACCAAGGGTTGGAGCATTATCAGGCTTATTTTGAAAATAACGATAAGGTAAAAGGGGAGGCGAGCACCAACTATACAAAGTTTCCGCATTTTAAAGGAGTGCCGGAGCGCATTCGTTCGGTTATACCGGAAGTAAAGCTGATCTATATCCTACGGGATCCCATCGAAAGGCTTTCCTCCGAGATTCATCATGCTTGGGTGCAGGGCTACGAAACCAGAAGCCTTGAGCAAATTTTAGGCGATTTTGACAATAATAATTATGTGTACATCAGTAAATATTACGAGCAGCTTTCGCAATACCTGAAGGTGTTTGATGAAAAACAATTGTTGATTTTAACGACCGAACAACTCAGGAAGGACCCGGAAACAGCAATGCAGAAAACCTTTCGGTTTATAGGGGTTAATCCTGAATTTTCCAGTGAGGAGTTTCATAACAAGCTGCACGTATCTTCTCAGAAAACTCAAAAAACGGGTTTGGGAAAAATGATTGACCAGATGGGTTGGATGCAAAGTGTGAAAAACGGAATACGGACTTTGTTGCCGGATCAAGCCTACAGCTCTTTAAAAGGCATTGCCAACCGGAAAGTCCCGAAGGTTGTACTGGAGTCGAACACCGTAGAACGTTTGTTAAATGAATTCAGGCCGGATGTAGACAAAATGCGTGAATTTACCGGCTATTCCTTTTCAGAGTGGAGGTATACCTATTAAAACCGGGTAGGTATATATCACAAAAAAGTAAGGAAACCGGGAAAAATAGCGGTGTGTCAACGAAGTACTTAATTTCCCGGTTTCCTTGGGCCTATCGGCAGACGGTACATAACAAAAAAATTATACCCCATACGGGTACTGTTTCCCTCTTTTCTTGGGCCGTATTCCGGAATGTCCGCCACATTCAAGGTTGGAGAATCGCTTACCGAAGCCAGGATCATAAAGCGAAAAGAAGATCCCAGGTAGAAATGCCGAAAGAGGTTAACCTGGATCCCCCCGGCCAGCTCCACAATATTGGCTGAAACCCCATTGACTTGGGTGTGTAACTCCCCGCCACCCCAATAACTGGAGTCGATAAGTGAGGTGCCGGCATGATCAAAGGTAGCGTGGGCATAACGCAAACCCAACGTAATCATATCGGTTTTACTGGCTTTGCGCAGGAAATTATAATCTATCCCAAACCGTAAGTAGCTCCCTTTGCTTTCATAGTCAAACGTTTGAGCCCGGTCGGCCCGTTGAGTTTGATGTCTTCCGTATGCGGCCGAAACCAACCAGGTTCTGCTAAGCAACAGATCTGTGTAGGCTTCATAGCGAGTCACCTGGTCGTTTAGGGAGGTAAGTACCAGTGGGGCCAGATCCACTCCCAGTCCTACACTGTTAATTTCCCAGTGGAAAGGTTCTTTAAGCTTTTTTTGAGGAGCTGTGGGCTCTACTGTTTTTTCCGGTTGAGGTGCTCCGGTTTGTTGTGCCAGGCCTATTCCCGAAGCCAACACCCACAAAAGACATATGTTAATAAAATATCTGTACATTATTTTTTTGTAAGGTATCATTATCAATGATATTGCTTTCCATAAACACAGAATCAAACGAAGAAGAGATGATTTGAACATCACTGAATTCTGTATAAGAAAAACAGTCCGGGCTATTTACCTGTACTTTTCGTTTATAACTCACACAAAGGGTATCCATTTCATCACTTTCGGGATAGGAAAAGTAAAAGGCTGTAGTATCGGCAAATTCCGACAAAGGCAAAGCCAACTTATTCAATAGAGTATCCCTGCTAATCAACAGTTGCGGATTGGCAATGCCTCCTACTTGGGCAAGGTCGATATTGGATTGCTCATACTTTTTCTCTTCCGCATTAAAAGAATAAAAAGCCACCAATAAGCCTGTGCCGGGATTCACCTCCGGAGTACAGTCATTGCATGAACTACAGAGGTAAGCCATTAAAAATGAGATGAAAACTAACCTTTTCATAGAATCGCTGTTTGATCTGCGAAGATAATAGAAATTAGAGATTTATTCTCTTCTCCCGACCTGATCCCTTTTCCTCTTCATAAAACTTGGGAATTTTTTAGTCGGTATACAGCTTTTCCAAAGATTATTCTATTTTTATCATATGATGGAAGCAACCTTGAACCAATTTAATCAGATCATACTGGAAGGCTCGCGAATCCTCCCTCAAGCAGTATGGTATCAAATTGACCTTCCCGAACAGGGAATTGTGGTCTTGGATTCATTTGTACTGAGAAATGAGTTTTCAGAAGGGTTTAAGGCCTCCACACACCTTCGCCTCATGTTGATGGAGAGCTTTTCGGAAGAGGATTGGGAAGTTTTACAAAAGCATCATAAGCAGACTTACAAACGCTTGCACAGTGAGTTGCCGGCTCCTCCTCCCAAAAGTAAGATCCTTTGCCATGTGGTGTGTACGGACGATGCCCAAACAGAACACAGTTATACCATCCTCAGAGAAATGGCGGAAAGGATTGCAAAGCTCAGGCATTGGGTGATATCCGATATCGCTATTAATAAACCCAACATACGATTGGCCGAAAACCTGGATATTCCATTGTATAAAATCCCCGGAAAAAAATACCTGCCCAAAGACTTACCTCCACGGCCAATTGGCGTTTGGGTGAATGAATTGCAACACCAATTGGTGGTTTATACCAAGTCCTACCCTTATTTTTTGGCCTTTGTATTGCTGCCGGTATTGTTAATGCTATTTGCCGTATCAGTGATTATGATCAATAATGAGTTGCCCTTATATTCGGTAATTCCGATCAATGTACTAGCCCTGTTCTTATTTTCCATTGCCTTTATGGTGGAATACCGGATTATCATAGACAATGCAGGGGTAGAATTGGAATGCAACAGCATCTTATTTTGGTGGGTAAAACGCAACCGCTTTCGCGATTTTATGCCTTGGAATGCTATTGAAGAAATTCAAACGATGTCTTCCTCACGGGAAAAAACCGTATTGGAAGACCATGTCGCCATCGTTTCGGACAATCACATCATCAGTGTACCCACCAAACACGCCCACTGGATATGGATGAAAATCATGGTGTGGCTTTCTGAAAACAGGGAACAGATTGGAAAACAGGATAAATAATATTCGTACGTAGTATTAGCTTTTATTTGTTTGAGTATGAGTGCATTACTTTGTTTAAAAGGATCTTTTTTTAATTAAAAGAATTTATATTCCTTGTAATTATTATCCATGGATGATAGTTTTGTGCTATGAAATTAGAAGATGAAATACAGCATACATTTACCAGCTCTCAGATCAGGGTGATTACCAACTTGGTATTTACTTCCAATTGGGCTTTAAGCAAAATTTCTCAAGCATTGAAACCCATTGGCCTATCCTTACAACAATTGAATATCCTGAGAATTCTGAAAGGACAACCTCATCAAACGGCTACAGTCAACCTGATTAAAGAACGGATGGTGGACCGGATGCCCAATGTATCCAGGCTGTTGAATAAACTAATGGAAAAGGGGCTGATTGTAAAAGAACGGAATTTGACAGACCAAAGAGTTGTTTACATAAAATTGACCCCAGAGGGGGAGAAGCTCAGTGAGAAAGGAAAAGAGATACTGGAAACCAAATGCTTTGATGTGCGTTTGAGTGATGAAGAATCTGATTTGTTAAACACGATGCTGGAAAAGTTACGATATTAAAAAATTTTTACTTGAAAATATTCCATGGATTATTTTTCCTGGGAATCTAGATTTAGAGAACAACTCTCTTACTACAAGAGCCTGAGTTGTGATTTAATAAAACCGTGAAAACTAAAATTTTTATTTGCAAAATGAACTGAAATTACCCGGGAAACTGGGCGGAAACGCTATGGAGTAATTTCATTTATTGTTAATCAATTCAATAACATGGAAGTAAAAAAGAGCAAAGAAACCATTAAGGTGGATATAGTTTCGGATGTGGTTTGCCCTTGGTGTTATATCGGGGAAAACAGGCTGGCGAAAGCCATAGCGCAAACGGACACCCCGGTAGAAATCTCCTGGAAACCCTTTCAACTGCATCCGGATATGCCTGAATCAGGTATGGAAAAGAATGCTTTTTTCCAACAGAAATTCGGAACGGATGCGGCAGGTGCTTTTAGCCAATTGGAACAGATCGCCAAAGAGGAAAACCTGAAAATGGATCCTGAAAAAATTGACAATATTCCGAATACCATCCAGGCACACCGGCTGATGTGGTGGGCCCAAAAGCAAGGAAAAGAAAAAGAATTGGCCAAAGAGCTCTTTGTCGGCTATTTTGGAAATGGGCAAAATTTTACTGATGATAGTACTTTGGTGAAGATTGCCGGATCTGTGGGTTTAGATGCGCAAGAAGCAGAAGCCTTTTTAAATTCGGAAGAAGGAAAAGAGGAAGTACAAAAAGAAGAGGCACTTTACCGGAACAGTGGTGTGTCGGCCGTACCTTCTTTTATCATCAACAATACATATTTGGTACAGGGGGCGCAGACTGAAGAGGTATTTTTAAAGGCCTTTCAGCAAATCGAAGCGGAGACGAATCAAAACACACAATGTAATGATACCTCTTGTGGGTAATTTCACTTTTGGACAAACCAGAACTAAAATAAAACGATGCTGAATTTTGAATTTAAGAATCCGACAAAAATCCTTTTTGGCAAAGGACAAATTAGTAACCTGGCAAATGAAATACCTGAAGGGTCGAAAGTATTGATGCTTTACGGTGGAGGAAGTATTAAACAAAATGGGATTTACGATCAGGTAACGGCAGCTTTAAAAGGCTATGAAGTAGTGGAGTTCGGAGGGATTCCCGCAAATCCCGAATATGAAATCTTGTTGAAAGCCCTGGAAGTTATCAAAGCTCAAAAGATTGATTTTATGCTGGCTGTTGGCGGGGGATCGGTGATTGACGGAACGAAGTTTTTGGCCGCTGCTGCTTTATATGAGGGAAATGAACCTTGGGACATCTTAGCGATGCGTATCCGTACGGAAAAAGGCTTTCCTTTCGGTACGGTGTTGACCTTGCCAGCAACGGGCTCTGAAATGAATTCGGGATCGGTGATTACCCGGGACGCAACCAAAGAAAAACTAAGTATGGGTGGCCCGGGCTTGTTTCCTCGGTTTTCAGTGTTGGATCCGGAAGTAATCCGATCCATTCCGGCAAGACAGCTCCAAAATGGTGTAGTGGATGCCTTTAATCACGTATTAGAGCAATACATCACCTATCCGGCCGGGGCGATTTTACAAGACCGTATGGCCGAAAGTATTTTACAAACATTGATTGAGGTAGGACCCAAAGTGATGAAAAATCCCAACGACTATGAAGCGGCTTCTAATTTTATGTGGGCTTGTACTATGGCATTAAATGGATTGATCCAGAAAGGGGTGCCTACGGATTGGTCCGTGCATGCAATTGGTCATGAACTCACTGCTTTGTATGGAATAGATCATGCCCGAACCTTGGCAATCATTGGCCCGAACCTTTATAAATACAAGTTTGAGAACAAAAAAGAAAAATTGGCTCAATTTGGTGAAAGGGTATGGGGTATTCAGGAAGGCTCTATAGAAGAAAAAGCATCTTTGGCCATAGAAAAGACCCTGGTATTCTATCATGATTTGGGTGTGCAGACCAAGCTTTCGGACTATACCTCCGAATACCAGGATACGGCACAGTTTATTGAAAACCGTTTTAAAGAGAGGAATTGGGTAGGGTTAGGTGAGCGCCAGGATATCCAACCCGGAGACGTTTTCAAAATAGTGGAAATGAGTTATTAATTAGTCGTTAGATAACGAGCAAAAAGGCTCTTGTTTCTGTATACTTTGTAGCGAAACAAGGGCCTTTCTTTGTTTAAAAGCTTGATCGAACCCGGCTTTATGTTAGTTTTTCCAAATCCCGTATCAGGATTTTTTTCCGGTCGAAATAGATAAGGTTGGCTTCTTTCAATTCATTGAGGATGGTGGTAACCGTTTGGCGGGAGGTGCCGGTGAGTTGGGCGATATCTTTGTGGGTGAGATGGTTTTTGATCATGATTTCAAAGCCTATTTTTTGCCCTTTTTCCAATGCCATTTCCCGGAGAAGTTCGATGATCCGGGTTCGGGAATCTTTGAAAACCAAGGACTCTACCCTGCGCTCCAGCTTTTTAATCCGCAAACCCATGAGTTTAAAAAGTTTAAAGCTCAGGGTTTTATGATTGCGGATCAACTCCTGCATTTGCTCCACATTCATAGGACAGACCGTAGTTTCGGGGTCCATCGCTTGGGCAAAGTCCATTCTCCGCTCTTCTCCCATCAAGGCCAGCTCACCAAACAACTCTCCCTCCGAAAGAATGGCTTTTACGATTTCATTTCCCTCTTCGCTATAACTCCCGATTTTTACCCGGCCTTTGGCGATCATATAGATGCAATTGGAGGGGTCATTTTGAAAATAAACAAATTCATTTTTCTTCAGGTGATAAAACTTGTGCTCCTCTTTAAAGTCCTTCAACTTATGAGGACATAATAATTTGTATAGATCTACATCTTCAAAATACCAAATAGCCCGGTTTTCCATAAATACATTGTTAAATAAAGAACTCACAAAATTCACTTTCCCATTTGTGGCGGAAGTGCTATCCGCCGGAAACCCTCTTTAGGGTGAATCCGGTGGAATAACAATATTTAACGTTGAATTATTCGAATAAAATTAAAAATTCAAAGTCGCCAACAGAGGTAAATGATCAGAAGGATAACGCCCTTGGGAAAAGTCGTTGATAATTTCATGCTTTTCCACCTTTACCTTGGCATTGAAAAAGATATAATCAATACGAGGCAATGAGTTTTCTTCACAAACTATAAACCCGGTAAACGAGCCTTGAGGGCCATAACTAGGGCGAGCAGAAGCCACAAAGGCATCCTGGTAACCGTCAGAACCCGTCATTTCAGCATAAGGCTCAGAATCGGGAGTACAGTTAAAATCCCCGGTGATGACCACGGGTAGGTCTCCTACCATTTCTTTGGCTTTTTGCTTTAGCAATCGCATACTTTGTTTGCGGGCTTCCTTACCTACATGGTCAAAGTGTGTGTTGATCATCAGAATGATTTTCCCGCTGGCTTTTTCCTTCATTTTGGCCCAAGTGGCGATTCGCGGTAAAGCGGCATCCCAAGCTTTGCTCGGCTTTTCAGGCGTTTCGGAAAGCCAAAATGTATTGCTTTCCAGCAGCTCAAATTTATGACTGTTGTATAAAACAGGAGCGAACTCTCCGGCTCTTTTTCCATCATCGCGCCCGACCCCTTTCCATTGATAACCCTCAAGGTTTTCTCCCAGAAATTCTACTTGATGTGCCAGGGCCTCTTGTGTACCAATCAGGTCAGGAGCATAATGGCGGATAAGAGCTACTATCTTATGCTTGCGCGTGTCCCAACCATTGCCTTTTACACTGTCTTGAGGATTGTCGTAACGGATATTGTAACTCATTACTTTCACCGGTACGGATTCGGGTGGTTGTGATTCCGAGGAAGTTTGCTCCTTTGGGCTACACGCCCAAAAGAAAGAGAACATAGGAATCAGGAATAACAAATTTTTCATCATAGTGCTTTTAAATTACAAAAGGAAGTGATCTGTAAAATGCAAAAAGCGATATTACAAAGACTTTGTGAGACTAGAAAATGAGGAGAAGTAATCTATCCGTCAGGCCTATAGAAGATGGGTCGAGGTATTGGTTTTTCTGTGTTATCGAAACGTGAATTTGGGGAAAGCAAGTGGGTGAAACAAAAAAAGCACCGATAGCAACCGGTGCATTTTCAAATTATATTAAACAGCGTTAATGTTTCGAAATTTATCCTATCTCAATCACCACATCCTCAGTTTGAGGGTGGCCCACACAAGTCAAAATATACCCCTCTTTAATTTCATCATGAGATAGCCCATCTCCTTCCACCATCTTCACCTTTCCTTCTTTACACAAGCCCCGGCAAGCAGTACACAAGCCACTTTGGCAAGAGAAAGGCAGGTCCAAACCTTCGTCCAAGGCTACATCCAGGATGCTTTTGTCCGGTGGAACAGTCAGTTGATGCTCTTCCCCGTCTATCAGGATTTTTACTTTATGCGTTTTGAATGATTTTAATTCCTCTGCTACTTTCTTGGGGTCTTTGGTAGAAACAAAGCTTTCGTGATGAATTTTAAATTCAGGCACTTTGGTTTTTTTCAAAGTTGTTTCCACCATATCCATCAAGGCATGAGGACCACAAAGGAAGTATTCCGTATCTTCTTCTGAAAACTTGGGAAGTAGGTTTAAGATATTCACCACTTTGGTTTCATCAATTCTTCCTGTATATCCTCCCCAGTTTTCGCTGGGTTTTGACAAGACATGTACCAAGTTAAACCGGTCGCCAAATTTTTCTTTGTATTCGGTTAATTTTTCTTTGAAGATAATGGATTGCTCGTTGCGGTTGCCATAGACCAACGAGACAGTACTGTTAGGTTCATAAAACAACACCGATTTGAGAATAGACATTAAGGGAGTGATACCGCTACCGGCACCAAACAATACGATATGCCTCTTTTTGTTTTTAGAAGCTTCCGTGCCGAAGTGCCCCATAGGTTTCATCACCTGGATCACATCACCGGACTTCGCATGGTCATTGAGGTGGTTAGAAACTTTCCCTCCTTCTACTCTTTTTATGGTGACGGCCACCGTACTGTCCAACGTGGGAGCCGAACACATGGAATAAGACCTGCGCAAGGTTTCTCCATTGACGGGTACCAACAAGGTTAGAAATTGGCCTGGTTTATATTTTACTTTTCTGAATAAAGGCTGTTTGAAATGGATGGTTACGGCATCCTCAGTTTCCCTAACCACTGATTTCACCTTTAAATTATAGTAATCAGTCATTACTTAAATATTTATTATCGCTAAAAATTCACTGCAAAAATAGGAACGAAATCAAAAACACACTACCACTCACAAATATTCAGCCTTTTTGCCTCCTAAGAAAGTATCCGTACTTGTTTGATTTCAATGATTTTCCTTTTAAATTGTTGAGTACTAAGAACAAAAGGACTGTTAAAATACAAACTTAACTTTGTTACAAGAGTACTATTTTTTTAAGTAATTCTAGCAAATCCACTGGATAAATACGGCTTTATAAAGTTCGCATTGCCTAAGAAGACCTATCAGTCAGTGATTCAATCCACGCATAAGCCATGGACCTATTGAAAGGCAAATGTAAGGGATTGGAGATTCTTTACCGAACATGCCTTTGCTATAATTTTAGCTATGTTGATTATCGATCACAAACTGTACCTTCGTAGAAACAAGCCTGTGAGTTACCTCGCCAGTCCTAATCATGGTGGCCAGTTGGATTGTAAGTTTCTAGTGTTTCATTATACTGCCAGTACGGAAGCCAGTGCGTTACAATGGTTCCAAAGCCGCGAGAGTCAGGTGTCAGCGCATATATTGATTAACCGAAAGGGACAAATCACGCAATTAGTGCCTTTGGATAAGGTGGCTTGGCATGCCGGACGGAGTTTTTGGAAAGGGTTTGCCATGCTAAATTACTATGCTATTGGCATTGAGTTTGAAAACGCCGGTCAATTGTTACAAAACGGACGCTCGTGGCGATCATGGTACGGAGCTTCAGTACCCAAGCGCCAGGTGATTGAAGCTGTTCACAAACATGATTCGATGCTTAGCGGTTGGCATAAATTCACCAAACCGCAATTGAAAACAGCCCGGAAAGTAGCCGAAGTGCTGATGGAAACGTATCCCATTCGGGAAATAATCGGGCATGATGATATCGCGCCTCATCGAAAATTAGACCCCGGTCCGGCTTTTCCCATGAAAGATTTTCAAAAAGCATTTACTCTCGAAAAGGCTCCTCTTTCTACAAACTACTCTTGTACAGCTCCTTTGAATATTCGCAGTGGTCCGGGAACTACGTTTATGTGCATTATACCCGAGGCATTGCCAAAAAATACGCAAGTGGTAGTATTGGAAGAACATCAGAATTGGGGGTATGTAAAAGTGATAGGACGAGTGAATGGAGATGATGATATTCAAGGATGGGTGCATCGGCATTATTTAAAGAAACTATAACAACACGCACACAAGTTGAAAGAGCCGATCCGGATTGTTGTCTGTTGTGTGGATAGGCGAAGGTTTTTTGACTGATAATGATTCGAAAATATATGGTTTTTACAAGGGAGGAGGAAAGAAAGGAAATGTATCTATATTTTTTAGTGATAAATCATGTAAATACTTGAATAGTAGAGCATGTTTAAATTTCACCTTTTGGACTACTGAAATGACCTTCTGAAAATCCTCATCCTCAAAGGAGCGGCCTTTCGAAGAAGCATCCCCCGTGGGGTGGTCCCCGCAACGACTTTTAAACCTGTTCTTAGTGATCTGGTGTTTTTTTACTACAGAGTTATTTTTAATCTTCTACTTATAAATTACGAATCCAATGGCAGCTCAAAATTTTTTATGGAGGGGTGGTGAACAAATACCCCTGGAAAAGGAAGAGGAAGTCTTTACCGCTATTGTACAGAATAAACGCGAATTGGAAAACCTCAGCCAAGCTACGGGAGTGAAAGAAGTAAAGAAAGTAGAGAATGGTATCTATAAAGTGAAAGTCCAAAGTGCAGTGCGTGATACCGTGATGCAACAGTACCGGGAAGCCAGTCAAACAGGAATATGTCATCATGCTTACCGGCCTAAAGATGCCAATAACACTCGCTATTACCTCACGGATCAGTTGATTATTAGATTCAAGCACCACGTAAGCCACCAAAGAATTGCTCAGTTACTATCCGAAAACGGCTTGAAAAGCCTCAAGCAATATCCGGGAATGAATCATACCTATTTAGTACAAGTGACCAAAGAGGCAGGAGGAAATCCTGTAAAAGTATCCAATCAACTCCACGGAGCAAATGAAATTGAGTATGTGGAACCGAACCTGGTAGAGCGTTTTGCCAGTGCTTATTTGCCTAATGACGATTATTTTGAACGGCAATGGCATTTGAAATCCTGGGAAGCCCCCGAATTGGTACCCGAAGCCGATGTGAAAGCGGAGCGGGCCTGGGATATTACCCGGGGAAAAGCGAATATCACCATTGCCGTGATGGATGATGGCTTTGATTTAAGTCATCCGGACTTTGCCGGAGCAGGCAAGATTGTCCATGCAAAAGACTATGTAGACGGAGATGCACATCCTTTTCCTGAAAAAAACGAGGGCGATTATCATGGAACGCCCTGTGCCGGGGTAGCATTGGCGGTAGAGAATGGTTATGGGGTGGTAGGTATTGCTCCGGGGTGTGCGTTTATGCCAGTCAGGTTTCCCCTCAGTGCCAACGATGATTTATTATGGGAGGCGTTTGACTTCGTAGGTAAACGGGCCGATGTGATTTCTTGTAGCTGGGGGCCCGTGCCTGCCTATGCACCGTTGAGTAGTCTGATCAAAGATAAGTTTTCGCAATTGGCCCAACGGGGAGGCCCACGCAAAAGGGGCTGTGTCATTGTGTTTGCTGCGGGAAACTACAATGCTCCACTTCGAGACGAACAAAACCAAACCTTTCGCTGGCGGCATCCCCACTATGGAATTATCGAACAACACGGTCCAATTGTGAACGGGTATGCCAGCCATCCCGAAGTGGTGGCGGTAGCAGCTTCTACCAGTTTGAACAAAAAAGCAATGTATAGTAATTGGGGTGAGCAAATTTCGGTGAGTGCTCCCAGTAATAACTTTCACCCTCTCGAACCGGCGGCTTATGCCCCGGGGCTGGGCATATGGACTACAGACAATGAACGGTATGGGGAAGGTTTCAGCAATGGCCGTTTCACCGGGCGGTTTGGTGGCACATCCAGCGCTACTCCTTTGGTAGCCGGTATTGCCGGGCTGATACTCTCCGCAAACCCTGGGTTATCGGCCAGGCAAGTCAAGAAAATTTTGGAAATTACGGCTGATAAAATTACGGATTTTACACAGGATGTTATTCTGGGGCATAACAAAGGCGAGTACGATGAAAACGGCCATTCCGAATGGTTTGGGTTTGGTAAGGCGAATGCCGCCAATGCGGTTGTAAAAGCGCAGGAGTTATCGGAAGAGGATTCGCATACTCATACGGTGAAATTCTCTACCAAGGTGGAAGGCAAGATCTTAAAAGACAGGGAAGAAGAGTTTTATAAGGTACAAATCGGTTCTCAATTGGTCGTTACCTTGGAAGGGCCTAATAATGGAGCTGATTTCGACCTGTATTTAAAACGTGGTGCTCCTCCTACTACCCGGGATTATGACTTTGCCGGTTTTACCGTTAGCGCCCATGAAAAAATCATCTTTGAAGATATAGAACCGGGTGAGTATTATATCATGGTTCGCTCTTACTCCGGGCATGGGGAATATAAAATTAAAATCGCCTTGGAATGAGGGCGTTTAGTGTTGACAGCACTTGGTGCTTAATTGGATCTTTTCAAGCCCTGTTTTTTACGAACAGGGCTTAGTTTTTCTTTTTTCCTTCCTTTAAAAGTGCAAGTTCGCGCAAAAAACTTGATCATCCGGATCGGTTACTGCCAACTTTTGCACTTTTGTTATCGTACACCCTGAATGTTCTTTCCTGGAAATTGCCCATTCAATCCTAAATTATCCCTGGTTATGGTTTTTTAGTTTTCTACCGATGAAATCCTTACCATATTTGTATCACAACAAGGGGTTAAGAACAAGAAAGAGTTTCAGCCAGCTAAGTTTTTGAAAAAGCTTTTAAGTAAAAATATAGAGTAAAGGTTTTTAGTGAGCATAACAAGGTAGAACAAATAAAATTTAAAGGACAATTTTTGGTGAGAAGCATTTCATGATTCATGGTTTTTGAGTAATTTGACATGTCGTAAGCCCACTGTCTTTGACGGTAGGGCTTATTTTATTTTTACAATTTGTCAATGAAATGCGCCAATACGATGATACGACTTGTTTGTGCTATTTTATTTTTAAATTTCACTTTCTGGATTTTTCCCTCCCGTCTTTTAGCGCAATCCCGCTATATCAAAGGTAAAGTCATCGATCACCTGACCGAACAAGCGCTTCCCTATTCACATATTAGTATTCAACATTCCAGCATTGGTACAGTGAGCAATGCCGAGGGAGAGTTTGTTTTAAGGGTTCCTGCACATCAGCTGCAAGATAGCCTCTTGATTTCCTCTTTAGGGTATCAAAGTTATTCTTCCCCACTCTCAACTCTTATCGGTAAGCAATTGTTGATTCGCTTACAAACCGCCACGATTCTACTCAAAGAAGTGACCGTACAGCCTGACAGGGCATTGGAAATATTGAGGGAGGCATTGGGCAAAATACCTTTAAACTATGCTCAGGAGGCCCGTTTACACACAGGCTTTTACCGGGAAACCATCCGGGAAAACGAGGCCTATTCATCGTTTGTTGAAGCGGTATTACAAGTGTATAAAGCCTCCTACCGTCAGTCTTCCCATGATTTTGTAAAAATTATGAAAGGGAGAAAGCATCCGTTCACCGAAACTCCCGATTCTCTGCAATTGCCTAAGTTGACCGGAGGGCCGCATGTAGGAATCTTTTTGGATCTGGTAAAACGAAAAAAAAACTTTTTACAAAGAAAATATTTTCGCTACTATCAGTACAGTGTGCTTTCCCTGACGGAAATGGACGGAAGGCCTGTGTATGAAATTGGTTTTACACCTAAAAGGGTTCATCCCAAAGCTCAGTACACCGGTAAAATATATATTGATACGCTAGACCAAGCCTTTGTGCAGGTGAAGTACCAATTGACTCCGGCTGGGTTACAAGTAAATAACCGCACTTCTATTTCCAATAGTTTTGTGTATCAACTGATGGGATTGTCTATGCGTTGGCGGGCAAAACAATATCAGGTGGATTATCATAAAATAGATGGCAAATGGCATTTGTATTATGCAGGAGTAAAGGGAGCTTTGCAACTCAAATTTCAAAAAGAGGAAAGGAATCGTTTGTTAATGGTTCATGCCGATTACCTGACTACAAAACATTCCTTGGAAAATGTACAGCCTTTCCGTTATGATGAAACTTTGAAAATGCAAGATGTTTTTGTGGAAGAAATCGGTTCTTATGAGCCTGATTTTTGGGAGGAGTACAATACCATACGGCAAATTGAGAATTTGGAAAAAATACTTCGGCTTCAGAAGAAAGAAACAGCAAACTAAGCGATTGCTGGCAGCCAGTAGGGGGTAAGAGAATTTTTACTATTTTCGGCAATTTCTGGATTGGTGTTTAACTTTGTTGAAATGAAACTTGCCAGAGTTTGTGCATATCCGGAGGTGTAATATTGAAAAGACTCTGGCAAAGTATCAGGACAAAAGCTAGATATTTAAAAGAAACAGGTGCGTAGAGCTATGAAGATCGGATTATTTTTTGGTTCTTTCAACCCCATTCACATAGGGCATTTAATCATTGCCAACACGATGGCCGAAGCGGCCGATATTGACCAGGTTTGGTTTGTGGTGTCTCCGCAAAACCCTTTTAAAAAACGTTCTAACCTGGCGCATGAATTTGATCGATTGGATATGGTGCGTTTGGCCATTGATGACAACCCAAAGTTTCGTGCTACGGATATTGAGTTTAGAATGCCCCGGCCTAGCTACACCATTGATACATTGGCGTATCTTTCCGATAAATATCCACAACATGAGTTCCGGCTAATCATTGGAGAAGATAATTTGGTTTCTTTTCACAAATGGAAAAACTACCGACAGTTGATGGAGCAGTACGGTTTGCTGGTGTATCCCCGTCCCAATACTTCACCGATAGATTACTCCAAACTACAAAACTATACCGTAATCGAAGCACCTTTGATTGATATTTCAGCTACCTTTATCCGGGATGCATTGCGAAATAACCACTCCATTAAATATTTGGTACACGAAGCTGTAGAGACATATATTCATGGTAAAAAGCTTTATCAGGATTGAGAGGTTGAACAAACTGTGAATTGATCGGGGGGGTATTGTGCAGAAGAAATACGCTACCTACCTTTGGCGAAAAAAGATGAAAGTAGTATCCTTTTGTATTGCAATTTTATTTTCCTCTCAGCTATTAGCACATGATATTCTATGGGGACAAACCGGCCACCGGGTAGTGGGCTTGGTTGCTGAAAAACACTTGAGTAAAAAAGCGAAAAAAAATATTCGAAAGGTATTACAGGAAGAAACCTTGGCCATGGCCAGCAATTGGATGGACTTTATTAAATCCAACCCTGAATATGATTTTATGAAGCCTTGGCACTATGCCACCATTCCCGATGGAAAAACCTATGAAGAGGCAGGTACTCCCGAAGAAGGAGATGTAATAGTGACCATACAAAGACTTGTGAAGGAGTTGAAAAGTAAGCAATTCAGCCATGGAGATGAAAAAATGGCCCTTCGCTGTTTAATCCACTTGGTAGGCGATATTCACCAACCTTTGCATGTAGGCAACGGAACCGACAAGGGGGGGAATGATGTACGCCTGGAGTATTTTTGGAACTCGTCAAATCTGCACCGGGTATGGGACAGTGGCATCATCGACAAACAGCAACTGAGCTTTACCGAATATGTGGAAAGCATCAATCACACAAGTAAGGAACAGGTTCAAACCTGGCAATCTTCTACGGTAGTGGATTGGGCTTACGAATCGATGAAATACCGCCAACAGATCTATGAATTACCCGAAAATAACAAAATCAATTACCGATATAATTATGAGCATCTGGACAGCATCAACTTACGGCTGTTGCAGGCAGGAGTCCGTTTGGCCGGCCTGTTAAATGAAATTTACGGCTAAGGGAAGCTTGAAAAAATTGCGAATTGGGAACATGTTCTTGGCTATACTGTTAGTCAATTATAGGATGTTCCCAATTTGCATTATGACGCGTTCTTACCTTCCTCCCAACGATCATCAATCCGAACAAAAAGGCTGCCTGGGCATTTTGCTGATTGGCTTGGGCCTATTGGTTTTGCCCGGTTTTCTACACTCCCTCTTCCATAATAGTTTGGAGCCGTTTTGGGAGGATTTTCTGCAACTGTCGCTCTTTGGCTTAGGGCCTATGTTTTTCGGCTTCCGTATGTATATCAAAAGCCAATGGCAAAAAAAGCTCGAACAAGAACGGTTAATTGAAAATCAGTTGATTCGCTTGGCGACTTCCCAACATGGATTGCTTACAGTAGTGGATGTGATGCTTACCTTGAAAATTACCTCCGCAGAGGCCAAAAAAGTGTTGGAAGATTTGCATACCAAAGGGGTAGTTAATATTGACTTGGCAGAGGAAGTCATCATTTACCGCTTGAATGACTATTTGACCAAGAAGGAAAAAGACCGGTTTATCAATGAGGAGAAAAAAGGACTATACAGCACGGGTGATGGGTAAAGTAAAATAAAAGGTACTTCCTTGCTTCTCCTGACTTTCCACCCATATTTCACCGCCTTGTTGATTGATAAACTCTTTACAGAAAAATAAGCCCAACCCGTTGCCTTGTTCATTGGCGGTTCCAAGGGACGTATAGCGTTCATTCAAATTAAATAACTTTACTTTTACTTGCTCCTGCATGCCCACGCCTTGATCCTTAACGGCAACTTTTACAAACTGAAGTCCGTTTTCCGGTAATTTTGCAGAGATCTCGATGGTACTTTGGCGGTAACTGAATTTGATAGAGTTTGAAATCAAATTTCGCAACACAATACGGGATGTGGTAGGGTTGGCCCGGATCATTATGGACTCCTCACAGCAGTTTACCAATATCAAATGTTTTTTTACCAATAACTCTTCCATTTCGACCGAAACCTCTTCTACCAATGAGTATAGGCTAAAGGTTTCTATTTCGTCTGGTTGGGAGTTCTCTTGTTCACTGGCCCAAGCCAAAAGGTTGTTAATCAGTAGTTTGATATTTTCAGTTCTGCCAATAAGGAATTTCATCAAATCCTGTGCTTCCGGATCGTGATCAAGGTCTTCATAAAAAGCCTGTAACAATTGGTAAAAAGAGTCGACAGGCGAACGGAGATCATGTGAGATGATCGAAAGCAGTACTTTTCGCTGTTGTAATACCTGCTCTAACTTTTTGTTTTGCCGGGCAATTTGTTTGCGGGAAGCTTCCAGTTTTTTTGCCTGTTTGTAAAGTATATAATGAATGGGATAAGCGGTCACTACAGGAATGAAAAATGACAGGGTAAAACCGATCCAATATCCCGCATCATTTAAAAAAAATAAAAAAATTACCGTGTATACCAATTCCGAAAGTATGACGGCCAAGAGCGTAGCCTGTAACGGTTTTAGCGTTGTTATACTCAGATTAATTTTCATTCATTATTTGGTTTTTCTTTGTAAAAAGATGTTTCATTCACTGCTTGCCAAGCACTATTTTCCCGCTATTATAGCATGAGAGGTATATTGAGAGGCAAATTGCACTTTGCCAGACAATAGATTGCCCACTTCCCGCTTTTACCTTGCATTAAGACGAAGGCATTTCCGGAATTTGTATCTTGGCTAAAAAAGGGGGAATTTTATTTATATGTCAATGTGGAGCGTCCGCTTCCTTGCCATCCTGCCAATAATATATTGGCAAGATTTAAAACTACTACTTTTTATGTTAAATGCTGAAAACATGAGTGTGATTTTTGTTTTTGGAAATTAGATAACACCTGTATTTTGAAGTCTTCATACATTAAAAATCGTAAATTAGTCATTCTGGACTTGGACGAAACCCTTATTCATGCCACGGATGAACCGCAAAATGAAGATTGGGATTTTGAGTTTGACAAATACAAAGTATACAAGCGTCCCGGGCTTGATTATTTTCTTGTTGAGTTGCACAAGCACTTTGACGTTGCTGTTTGGTCTTCCGCAACAGACGATTATGTAAAAGAAATCGTGCGGAATATATTTCCTGCAAAGTATGAATTAAAGTTTGTATGGGGACGCTCCAAATGTGCTTTACAATACAACCTCCATACACTGGAATATTGGGGATATTTAGATAATCATTTGAATTATGTCAAAATCCTTAAAAAAGTAAAGAAAAGAGGCTTTGCACCACTTGAACAAATGTTGATCATTGACGATACTCCTCACAAAGCCAGGTACAATTATGGCAATGCCATTTACCCGGAAGAATTTAACGGGGAAAAAGACGACCGGGAACTTGAACTGCTTTTGCAATATTTGTTGACCATAAAGGATGTTGATAACGTTCGCACCATTGAAAAAAGAAATTGGAAAGAATGAAAAAGAGAGTTAAGCCACTGCTCAACTCTCTTAAAGTAGTGGTTACAAACTTTTAAAAAGACCAGACAAAACCTCTCCGATTTTGTGGCCATTCGTATATTCAACACCCAAAAATGCGGCTACGGTTTGGGCCACTTGGTTTTGAAATAATTGCCCTTTCTCTTTTACCTCACCCAATGCCGGAGTATCCGGTCCGATGGCTGCAATCCATATTTCGTCTGAGCCTTTCTGGGATTTACCGTGGTGTTTCCAGGTTTTTAACGGCTCCGTACCCCGGCCATGATCGGTGGTAATCAACAAGGTTGTTTTGTTTTTATAATTGGGATGAGACTGTACCCAATCCCAAACCTCTTTGATAAAAGCATCGGTTTGCCGGGTCGATTTTAAGTAAGCATCGTATTCTCCGTCATGAGCAAAGTCATCGGTTTCACCATAAGCGATATGTACAAGTTTGGGTTGGTGCTTTTTGAGGTATTCCATCGCATAGTGGTGTGTAAAGGCATCCAGCCTTACCGAGCCCCAAGGGCTGGGCACTTGAGGTTGAAGTTCGTTTAAAAATTTTTCTTTTTGAGAAAGCGGTTTATCCTTTGACGTTCGGAAGCCGGCATTGACAGGGATTTTGCTTCGTTTCTCATTATGGATATAAGGAAAAACATCCCAAGAACCAAAAGCCGCTACTTTGTTTTTAAACCTTTTTTGTTGGTTTATAAATTCTAAAACCGTCACATTCGGGTTGTCTACTTTATCATTGCTATTGATTTTTTCATCGGGGTAGCCGGTCAGGATTTCATTATATCCCGGGTAAGAAAACCAATAGTCATTTTTCACATTGACAAAGTTTTCAAAATGCCGGTTACCATAAAGTACGCCTTTTTGTGCAATCACCGACCAAAAGAACGGCATCAGGATTTGTCGTCTTTCTTTAGCACTCCCTGCCCAAAATTCTTTTTTTAAAGCTTCGGGGTTGCCTACATATTCTTTATTTCCTACCAGTTTGGCATCTGCTCCGGTAAAGAGTTCCTGCCATCGCAAACCGTCCAGGGTGATTAAGATTACATTTTCGGTTTTCAGGGAAGATTGTGCCTGCACTTTGCAGAAGGTCAACATAAGAGCTAGTGCAAGTAAAAGTTTCTGTTTTATCATGTTAATTCGTGAATAATAGTTGAAAATTAAGTTTATTAAATTTATCCCATTACAATGCAAATCCCAGCCTCATTGCAAGAAGCTATTGATTTTTTCATCCGTTTGATTGGAGCACTCAAAATTATGACAATCACCGCTAAGCCCTGGGAATTTGCTGTTAAGCTATGGTTAAGTTACTAGTGAACTCCATAGAATCCTCCCCCTGGCAATTTTTTTTACGCTCTTGACCTATGTTAATGCACAGGTGGAAAATAGTGACTTGTTTTGTGGAAAAATAATGAGTCGAATGAAAAAACAACTACTTTTAATCGCTTTCACACTACTACTGGTGTTGACTTTGCCAAGCAAGGGAGCTTCCAAAATTCCATCTTTAACTTCATCCAATATGAAATTTACGATTCTGATCTTGTACCGGGCTAATCATCAATGGCTTTCGCTTAGTCGCGAACAAAGAGGAAAAATTTTTGAGCAAACAGTGCTGCCCCTTGTGGAAAAGTATCAAGAGCATCTGACGGTTCGTTTTTTTGACAGCGAAGCGCACCATGCCCGTACTTCTGATTTTTTGATCATAGAATGCGATGAGCTAAAGTGGCATTACTTTTTTATAGAAGAACTGCGGGACACAGCGTTGTTTGGAAAACCCTATATCGAAGTAAATGATATTATTGTGGGGCATGAAAACGGCTTTCAGGAATTTGAAGAAGCGGCAGAAAAAAATCAGCCATGACAAACCTACCGATTTTGTAGGAAAATGCAGAGGTTTGTGGTAAAATAGAGAATATGAAAATTTTCGGAAGAGAAGTCCACAAAGACATTATTGCAGTGGCTGTGATTTTGTTGACCATTTTCATTTGTTACATGATTTTTATGTGACAATATACCCATCACTTGCAGTGAACCACAAAGGGTTTCCGCAATTCTGCAGTAACCCTGAATATTTATACATTCAAGGAAAAACCTGTCTGTAAGAGGCTCATATAGTGAAGCCTTCTTTTTTGGAAATTTCAGCATCGGGAATAAAGCTGATTTTTACTAGTGATAATTATATTTAAGAGTAATTAAAAATACCTATTACTACTTGTTTATTACAAGGCCGTATTTCAAAGGAATATGTAAGAAATATCCTGAAGGTGCTTTCGTAAGTAGGGTCAAAATGTTTGCAAAGATAAACCCAACCCCTACTTACTATGAATCCAGCCAAGTTTACAAAAAGTCTTTTGTGCTCTCTATTACTCATTTTTGCATTGAGCTCCTGTTCGAAAAAGGATCCGGACCCGGTGAAAAATGAAATTACCGTGGATAACCAAACGTATTCCTTATTGGATGGTTATATCATTGATTACGGGGCCTACGATATGCATTATAATTTTGACTTCTACATTGGAGACTCAGACTATGACGAAGACAAAGAGGACTTTGTCGACCCAAGCATGATCATCTATATAGAGCTTTTTTCTCCGGGAACAACGGAATTTAAAGCGGGTACTTATGAATTTATTGCCAGTTCGAATAGCTCTGTCGACCGGGAAGGTAAACATTTCTTTGAGTTTGGAGTATTTGCTACAAAAGGGGAAAGTGAGCTGTATGTTGAAGGCGGAACAGTAAAAATAACCAAGGTAACCTCAGAGCATTATTTTGAAATCCATTACGACCTCATTTTGGAAAATGGAAAAATCTTAAAAGGCGATTACCGTGGAGAACTTACTTATTTTAAATAGCTATTGATGTTTAGCGTCATGGGTGATCGAATTTACCTATTCACAAAAAAAGCACCTACAGAACTATCGGTAGGTGCTTTTTTTGTAAGCTGGAGCATGGGGAAATTATGCTTTCTTGCTATTTTTTACATCTGTCAGCGATTTGATTTTTAAAGCTTCCACCGGGTTTTCAAGTGTTTTTTGAGTGTTGATGAAGATTTCTTTGGTTTGTCCGGGTAGTAAATCAAAATAATTTTCAGAAAAGTGGATCTCATCACTTTTCATTTCCAAAAAGACTCCTTTAGCCAATTTATCGGTCTGTAAAGTCAATACATAACCCTTTTCCGTTTTCTTGAAGTTGGCAGTGATTTTCGGTTCGGATAGCTTCAAGTCTTTTGGTTCCACAAAATAGTACAGGTTTTCAACAAGCACTTTTCCTTCTTTAACCAGTTTTGCTGAAAAGACAACTTTTTTCTTAGAGCGGCCTTTCAATAGTTTCCGGGTATCGATTTGGTACACTTGCTGGCTTTTGTTCGGAGCGATGGTCAAAGGCGCACTTTCTTCCCATATCACCTTTCCTTCCAAGTCCAATAAGCTTAATTTCAATTCGCCGGTTTCTTCTTGTAATTTGTCAGAAACAGCATATACTTTGAATACTTTATCTTCTTCAGCCGGAGACAAAAGGATGGGTTCGAATCCGTCCCGAACCGCATAATGACTGGCTTTCCACCGGCCGAAATAATCGACAGAAGCCCATGACATGGTGGGCCAACAGTCATTCAGTTGCCAATAAAGCGAACCCATACAGTGTGGCATGTTTCTGCGATGCGCTTCCGTAGCAGTTTTCAAGGCTTGTGCTTGCATTAACTGGCTCAAATAGGCAAAATCTTCGAAGTTTTTAGGCTTGGGAAAATAGCGAAGAATATAACGCTTCATCATTTCATTGCCATTGATATCCTTCCCGATCCATGGCATATTGCTCCGTTGGCGGTGCTCCATTATTTCAGAACGGTAGGCGAGGTCCTCCTCGTTGGCAAATGCCCGGATGGTTTTCATCTCAGGTAATGCTTGTACTCCGTATTCGCTGACAAAGCGGGGTACATTTTTTCCAAAATCCGAAAAAGGTGCTTCGGCAAACCAAATCGTCCAGTCGTGTTCATCGCCTGATTTACGGTCTGGCAACTTATCGCCAACTGACGAAGGCGAAGAGGCCCAATATTCCAATTCAGGATCGAAGCTTTTTACTGCGTTGGGTAAAATATTATAAAAGATTGTTTCGTAATCTTTCCAGATTTTTTCGGCAATTTCCGGGGCATAGCCCTCTTTCCAGCCCCACTTGTGCCAAGCGATCAGGTTTTCATTATTTCCACACCACAAAGCCATACAAGGGTGGTTTTGCAAGCGTTTGACGTTGTATTCCGCTTCTTTTTGAATATTGGCTAAATGCAGAGAGTCTCCGGGTTGTTCGGAACAAGCAAACATAAAATCCTGCCATACCAGGATACCATTCTCGTCACAAAGGTCGTAAAACAAATCATCCTCGTAAGTGGCGCCTCCCCATACCCGAAGCATGTTCATATGAGCTGCTTTGGTATCCTCCATGATCCGTTGAAAGGTTTCTCTGGTTTGGTTGGGTAAAAAGATTTCCGAAGGAATATAATTGGCCCCTTTCATAAAGACCGGGACACCGTTCAGTTTAAAGTAAAAAGAGTGGCCTGTAGCATCTTTCTCTTGTACCAATTCGATTGTACGTACTCCGATTTTCTCGGAGAGCTCGTCAATGAGGCTGCCTCCTTTTTTCAAGCGAAAATCCAGTTGGTATAAATGAGGTTCGCCCAAGCCATGGCTCCACCAAAAGTTGGGTTGATTGATCTCAAACTCAAAAGGAATTTTGTTATAACCTGCTTTTAGTTGGACCGGCTTGCTTACAGGGATGGTACGGTCGCTTACCCAAAGTTCCACATTTGCCTGAAAGGCTTTTGCCGCTTCAATTTCCAAATAAGCGGTGTAAGTGGCTTTGGTTTCAGAAATGGAGTCCGCTTTCACAAAGACATTTTCCCAACGGGCATCGTCCCAGGCCCGCAGTTTCACCGGTTTGCTAATACCACTGGTCACGATACGCGGCCCCCAGTCCCATCCGAAGTGATAGAGAGGTTTCCGGGTAAACACACTGGTGCGTTCTCCTTTAGGGGCTAATTCATTGTCATTGCGTATCTCATAGTCCACCTGAATCAGCTTTTTCATTCCTTCGTTGACAGGCGAGTGAAAGTACACTTTCAACGTGTTTTTGCCATTTTTCAAGAGCGGTTTGATCGAAGCTTGCCAGGCAACAAACATATTATCTGCCTCGATGATTAAGGAATCATTCAGGTAGACATCGGCATAAGTGTCCAGCCCTTCAAATACCAATTCTACATTTTGCTTGCTCAACAATGTATTATCTACGGTGAATTCACTTTGGTATTCCCAGTCTTCTCGTTCCACCCATTGAATTTGATCTTCGTTTTTCCGGTGGAAGGGGTCGGGAATCAGCTTGTGATTCAATAAATCGGTTTGAACGGTTCCCGGTACCTTGGCTTCCAGCCATTTCTCATCGGACGATTTTTTAAAGGTCCAATTCTGATGAAGTTCGATTTCAGTTAGTTGTTCCGTTGATTTCCCGCAGGAAATACATCCCAATAAAATTCCTGTCAGTAGAAACAGTGTTAGATTTTTCATAATGTAAAATTCTCCGCTTGCATTGATGGTCTGTAAAAAACGGCCTTCTGCACCTGTAAAAAGCAATAGGGGAAAAGGCTGAATCAAAAAGTAGTGGAAAATTACACTGTGCAGGCAGGATACGGAAATTTTTGGGTGATATTTTTACCAAGAAATTAGTCGTCCTTTAAAATAGGGGAAAGTCGTCCCCTGCTAATTTTTATTTTATTGTTCATAATGTAAAACCATAAAGGAGGGATTAAAGAGAGCAGCATCATGCCCGGATAGCCTGTAGGCATCTGTGGACTCTCTTCGTGGTGGCGCAGGATCTGGTACTTTCGACTGGCCAAATAATGATGGTCGGAATGACGGGATAATTCAAACAACATCAAACGGCCAAGGATATGGTTGGAATTCCAGGAGTGGACAGGCCGGGTACGTTCATAATGGCCGGAGGACGTTTTTTCCCGGACCAACCCATAATGCTCAATGTAATTAACGGTTTCCAATAGCAAAATGCCCATCAAAGCCGCCAATAAGTACCATAACAAGACTTGTCCGCCAAATCCCGCATAAATCACTACTAACAACCCCAGTTGTATAGCCTGGAAGCGGAGCATTTCGTTGCGGAATGACCAAAAAGGAACCGCTTTCTTTTCCAGGCGTTTGGTTTCGATTTTCCAGGCTGACCGGTATCCCCACAGGATGGAGCGTATCCAAAAAGTATATACGGCTTCCCCTAAACGCGCGGAGGATGGGTCATCGGGTGTTGAAACATTTTTATGATGTCCCCGGTTGTGTTCAATGATAAAATGCATATAGAGGGAGGTCAACAATAAGGCTTTGGCCAAGAAGCGTTCGTGTGAAGTACTTCTGTGGCCGAGCTCATGTGCGACATTGATACCCAAGCTTCCACAAAGTACACCCATGGACATTGTCAAACCCAGTTTTTCATAGAGAAGTAATGTAGTGCCGGCAAGCGTTGTCAAAAACCAGCCTAAAAAGAGGTATTGAGTGGGAACGATCAAATAGAGAATCCAATCGTATACGGGATCATTTTTATGCAGTTCTTCCTGGACTTTTTCCAAATTACGGGTATCCGGAGGAAGAAAAATTTCCATAAAAGGAATCAATCCAAAGGCATAGATTACGGGCAAATAGCTCCATGCTCCATAGTTTGTCAAGGCAATCCAAAAAGTAAGGGGTAAGGAATAGGCTGCGAAATATTTCAATGTATTCATAGCGGACAAATGTGGGTTCTTTCTCAAGTTACCGATTCTTTCAGAGAAATTAAAGTCTTCAAACCTCCTTCTGGTTTACTTAAGTTGTTGTTTTTGATTTCTTTGTAGAAGTATGTGATGGTGTGAAATGATGAAGAGGTGAAGGCCTTCGCTAACTAACAAAAACCATATTCCTCTACTGGTTTTTTCAAAAAAGTGGTTGTCAGTTCATACTACGTAAATAGGGTACGGTCTCCCAAATTATCTTTGTTGTAACTCGAAATCAGGAGAAGAAATGGAAGGTTTACTTGGTTTTTTGCCAGGCTTCTTTTCTGAAAATCGCGGTTTAGTACTTTAAAAACACAGCACCCATTTTTAATTTTTTCCGGATGAAAAAAAACATATTCCTTTTTACTTTATGGGTATTGATGGCCCAACTTGGTTATAGCCAACATGACAGCCTGAATTTTGACACTATTTACAAGCAGCATTTGGACAGCCTCAATCAATCGTTTTATTTTCAGTTTGGAGAAGTTACCTTAAAAGAAAATCTGGCTTGTTTGGAAGTCCCGGCAGGGTATAAGTACCTGGATGCCGAACAAAGCAAGTATGTGATGACGGAATTATGGGGCAATCCACCTTCCGATTGCTTGGGGATGTTGTTTCCGGAAGAGATGTTTCCGCTCAGTGATTCCTTTACCTACGCCATCGAAATCACCTATTCGGAAGAAGGGTATATCGATGACAAGGGGGCTCAGGAACTCGACTATGAAATTTTATTGGAAGCAATGAAGCAAAACACGGCAAAGGCCAATGAGGCCCGGGTACAACAAGGGTATGAAAGCATTGAGTTGGTGGGCTGGGCTGCTCCTCCGTATTACGATGCCCGGGACAAAAAGCTGTATTGGGCCAAAGAGTTGAATTTTGGCGGGGGGTCGATCAATACTTTAAACTATAATATCCGGATTTTAGGCCGGAAAGGTTTTCTGAATTTGAACGTCATCGGAGAGATGAATGTATTGCCTAGGGTTCAAAAGGATATAGAGTCAATCTTGGCAGGAGTTAACTTCAGTGAGGGGTACCGTTATAATGATTTCAATCCGGAAATGGACCCTGTAGCGGCATATGGTGTGGGTGGTTTGATTGTAGGCAAAGTGCTGCCCCATTTAGGTTTTGTTACCTTTTTTACCAAATTCTGGAAATTTATCGCTATTGCGATTTTGCTGCTTCTCTTTACACTGTTAAAAAAAATTGCGGAGACTTTTGTAAGAGTTGGCGGATGAAGCATTGGTAGAGGAAAAGGGGCTGGGTTGCCTTTCCCTCAAAGGTATGACCCGGCCACTCGGAGACGTATTTTCCTGACAACCGGGCCGTTGCGGAATGCTCTAAGGTAAAAATTACATTTAACCGAGAAAATATTGTATGATCGTTCCCTTTTAATCTGTATACATTATGGTACCATAAAACTTTTTTTATGAAAAAATCAACTACTCTACTCACCATCCTGTGCTTTTGGCTTGTACAGCTTGGATATGGCCAAGAAGACAGTTTGCAACTGGAAGCTTTATACCAACAGTATGCAGACAGTATTAACCAATCCTTTCAATTCCAACACGGAGAAGTTTCCCTTCAAGGAGATTTGGCATTGTTGAAAGTGCCTAAGGGGTATAAGTACCTGGATGCCGAACAAAGTAAATACGTGATGGCAGATTTGTGGGGCAATCCGCCTTCCGAATGCCTGGGTATGTTGTTTCCGGAAGAGACATATCCTTTGAGCGATCATTTCACTTATGCCATTGAAATCACCTATTCGGAAGATGGCTATATTGAGGACGAAGACGCTCAGGAACTCGACTATGATGAACTTATGGAAGAAATGAAAAGCCAATCCGTAGCCATCAATGAAGCGCGTATAGAACAGGGATATGGGGCGATAGAACTGGTAGGTTGGGCTTCCTCTCCATTTTACGACAGTAAAAACAAAAAACTTCACTGGGCGAAGGAGTTGAAGTTTGAGAGCGATTCGGCCAATACCTTGAATTATAACATCCGTATCTTAGGTCGTAAGGGCTATTTGAACCTTAATGTGATTGGTGAAATGGATGTGTTGCCTATGGTAAAGCAAGACATTGACCCGGTGTTGGCAAGTGTCGATTTTAAGGAAGGGTACCGGTATAGCGAATTCAATCCGGATATCGACCAAGTAGCAGCGTATGGGGTAGGAGGGTTAATTGCCGGGAAGGTCCTTTCGAAAGTAGGGTTTCTTGCCGTACTGGCCAAGTTTTGGAAGTTTATCGCCATTGCCGCAGTGGGATTGATATCTGCTTTGCGAAAGAAAATTGCCGGAATATTTTCAGGAAATTAATTGGCTGCAAGGATAAAGTTGTCGGTATGGTTTGCAATAGAAAAAACGGTTGGGAGCGTACCCCTCCAACCGCTTTTTCATTTAATCCTATATTCAAGTATTTTTATATTTACACAAGTAAGTTCCGTGGTTTTCTCTATTTATACGGACACTGTTTTTAATTTTTTGAGATTGTCCAGCATGTCTTGGGTCATGGCTGCCAAGTCATACTCCGGTTTCCAGTCCCAATCGTCCCGGGCTTGTTGATCGTCTACAGAGTTTGGCCAGGTATCTGCAATGGCTTGACGAAAATCGGGTTGATAGCGAATGCTAAAGTCCGGATAATGTTTCTTGATTTCCTCGTAAATTTCCTTAGGAGAAAAGCTCAATGCACCCAGGTTATAAGAGGTATGCACAGAGATTTTATCAGCTTCCGCTTCCATCAATTCCAAAGTAGCGCGTACCGCATCCGGCATGTACATCATGGGCAAATATGAGTCTTCCGAAAGAAAACATTCTAACTCTTTGCCTTCTATTGCTTTATGATAGATGTCCACCGCATAGTCTGTAGTTCCTCCTCCCGGAAGGGCCTTGTAGCCGATCAGACCCGGATAACGCAAGCTTCGTACATCCACCCCGAACTTTTCAAAATAGTACTGGCACCAAAGTTCACCGGAAAGCTTACTGATTCCATATACGGTATTGGGTTCCATCACGGTCTTTTGCGGAGTGTTATCGCAAGGAGTGGTCGGGCCAAACACTGCGATGGAACTGGGCCAATAGATTTTTTTCAGTGATTTTTCTTTGGCAAGGTTCAATACGTTCAATAATCCGTTCATATTGATGTCCCAAGCTTGTACGGGATTCTGCTCCCCTCTGGCCGAAAGGATCGCTGCAAGATGATAGATTTGAGTTACCTGATATTTGTCTACCAATGCTGAAAACCGTTCCGCATCTTGAATATCCAATAATTCAAACGGACCTTCACTGGCTTCTTGGGGTTGCACAATATCGGTAGCAATTACCTGCTCTTCTCCAAAAAGGTCTTTAAGTGCCGTAGTCAACTCTGAACCTAACTGACCGTTTGCACCCGTGACTAAAATTGTGTCTTTCTTCATTACCAAACTTGTGTGCTTAATGTTTAAGGATTAAAAAATGAAAAACAATTGGCTACAAAGATAAAAGAAGGATTCTCAATCAATGACAGATTTCCCGACATTTTCATAGAAGAGGTACCAGGCATTTGCCGGATGCTGAAGCAGTTGTGAAGAGGAGGCGGGTGGTTTTCGTGTGAAACGGGAATGTATCCGGAAGTATTTCCGGCTTTTCTTGTTCTTTTCTCAGGTTTCATGTAATTTTTAATTACGACCTGAAAACTGTCAATAGGTGTAGGAAAAAGTAGGAGATGTATCACCTAAACCAACACAAAAAATGAAAGAGATTAAAAGTATTTTAGAAGCCTATCAACGCATAGATTTTACAGAACGAAAAGCGGCTTTGGCTACGGTAGTCAAGGTACAAGGCTCTTCCTACAGGAGACCCGGAGCCAGGATGCTTATGACTGATGACGGTCGTTGGACCGGGGCGATTAGTGGTGGTTGCCTGGAAGGGGATGCTTTGCGCAAAGCAAGAATGGCGATTTTGGATAAAAAGTCGAGCCTGATTACCTATGATACTATGGATGATGCCGCTGCGGCCCAGATAGGTCTGGGTTTGGGCTGTAATGGGATCATTGATGTATTGATCGAGCCGATTGATGAAAGTGACCCGAACAATCCTGTGCGGATATTACAGCATATAGCCTCGGGCAGAGAGGTTGTTGCATTGGCAACGGTTTTTGACTCCGCAGGTGAGAATCCCGGTATTCAAATAGGGCAACGACTATTGTTTCAGGGTGATCAGGTAACATATAATAGTTTTCAAAATACCCATTTTGCCGGCTTGTTGGCCGAAGATGTGCAACAAGCCCGGGATAGTGGAGTGTCTGTAACTAAAACCTATGATTTTCCGGATACCACTGTAGAGGCGTTTATTGAAGTAATCAAACCGGAAATCAAATTGGTCATTTTTGGAGCCGGATACGATACGATTCCTCTGTCATCAATGGCAAAAGAGATGGGTTGGCAAGTAATCATGTCTGACGAGTGTGTGGCGCATATTACACCTATCCGCTTTCCGAAAGCGGATGCTTTGATTCATTCCAAACGAGAAGATATCTTACGAAAAATTGAATTCGATCCCTATACGGCAGTGGTGTTGATGTCCCACAATTACCTCTATGACCTGGGAGTGTTCAAGCAATTATTTTCTCATGAGTTGACAGAACAACTGGCGTATGTAGGTGTGGTAGGCCCCCGGAAGCGGTATCAGAAAATGATAGATGAATTGCAAAAAGATGAGGAGGTACATACGGATGTCTTGATGATGAATAAGGTACATAGTCCGATTGGTTTGGATATCGGTGCGGAAACCCCGGATGAAATTGCTTTGGCCATTATCGCTGAAGTTCAGGCGCGCTTTACCAATCGTACCGGCGGATTCTTAAAGGACAAACCCGGGTATATTCACAAAAGAGACAAGGAGGAAGGGCCTTCTATCGAAAGAATTTATGCACAACCGCAATTCAGGTCATGTGATATCCAAGTAGGCAGGGATTTGTAAAGAAGAGGCGTTAAGTTTGAGGGTCAATGTTTGTTTTTTAACTCCAAGGCATGCACTAAATAAACCTGAACACATCAATGACGTGCCCAGGTAATTGTAGAATTTACAAGCTTTTCAGACTTGCGAAATTTGGCTATTATTTTATACTGTCTTTTGAGTCCGAAGGTTGAGTTATTTTACTTTTTCCGGCTCAAGAACGGGGAGAGTATCTTTTTCTAAAACGGTCAGTAAGGCCAGTGCTACGCCATTGGTCCAGCCAAAGCCATCTTGTAAAGGGTATTCTCCGCCCCCTCCGGACAGGGAGGTGTCTGCCACGTTATACTTTTCCACCATTTTGCCGGTTTGTTGATATATTTTCCGGTTCAGGTGCAGCCACTTTTGTGTGATTTCGGTAGCCAGTGAATCTTGTTGGTAGTTTTTCAAACCTTGTATGGCAAGCCATTGCAAAGGAGCCCAACCATTGGGGTAGTCCCACTGTTGACCTGTATCAGTGAGCGTAGTGACAAGGCCGCCTGAAAGTAAAAAGCTTTCTGCCAACTTCTCTGCCACTTTGGAGGCTTGCCGGTTGGTAGCAATACCAAAATACAAAGGGTAAACACTTGCCAGTGAGAGTACCGGACTGGCTTGTTTTTCTTGAAAATTGTAATCGACAAAGAAGCCCAGTTCTTCATTCCAGCAATATTTTAAAATGGCTTCTTTGCGTAAATCTGCAATGGCACGGTAGTAAATTGCCTTGGCTTCATTCTTTTGATGCAGGTTGAGTTCATACAAGGTATATTCTAATTTGTACAAGAGGCAATTTAGATCTACCGGGATAATTTGTGTAGTAAAAATGCTCGAGAGCGATTGCCCGTCTTTGAACCAACGGCTACTGAAATCCCAGCCTGATTCGCAAGCTGCCTTGATATTCCGGTACAAATTTTTTTGGTCCGTATCCGGTAAATCTTTAGCCAAAGTGACATCTTCCGCATAAGACTCGGCCCTGGGAGTTTGACTATTATCCCAATAGCGGTTCAAAATTACATCCGGTTCCAGCCTCACCACTCTTTTATGACCAGGTTGTCGAGGGGTGAGCAGGTCTTTGCCATCCATCCAGAAATTGTATTCTTTTTCCAATTGTGGCAAGTAACGTAGCACCGAGTCCATGCTTTGCTGTTGAGCCAAAAGCATAACCATACTTGCATAGAAAGGCGGCTGAGAACGACTGAGGTAGTAGCTGCGGTTACCATTGGGAATAAAGCCCACTTCCTCGATCAAATAACTGAAATTGTTGACCATATTTTGAATCAAAGTCCATTCGTTGGAGGCTGCCAGACCTAACATGGTAAAGTAACTGTCCCAATAATAGATTTCCCGGAATCTCCCTCCGGGCACAATATAAGGTTCGGGGAGGGGAAGCAAGGAGCTGGTAGCCGGAGTAAAAGTTGCCTTCCGGGTAAGGTAAGGCCATAAGGCAAGGATATGCTCTTGCATACTACGGCTTGAATCGCTCTGAAAAGTGTTTTGAGAACTTGCAGGCAATTGAAAGTGTGCATGTATAAATTCGCTGAGATTAAAATTTTGATCCTCTTTTTGTTTTTGATACAACGCGCGTATTTCTAAGGGAGAAGAAAGTGGGATACAGTCCACAAAGGTTTTGGAATCTTTGAAAACCGCATGGGTCTGTACCTGATCAAATAGTTCGCTAAAAGCCTTGTCCGGAATATACCGCTTAATCTCCTGCCCCTTCTCTTTCCGGTCTTTGCAGGCGTACAAACCGGAAAGTAAAAGCAAAATGATGAATAAATGCTTGATAGAAGTAGTTGTCATACAATGTTTATTTAACAAAGTCGATAGAAATCTTCCTGGCAAGCCTTACTAGCATGCCAGGAAGAAAAAAGCATTAAAAATTGTAAGAAATGGAAGCCCGGAAAGCCCTGCCCAGGATAGGGCGTGCCATGAAGAATTCACCGGGGGCACTGTCTGCTCTGGGGTTTCCTTCGGTTAAACCGATGGAGTTGCCTATGTTGGTGATATTTGCCGCAAAGCGTAAATTATTAATTTCATAAGAGGCTCCGGCATTGAATACACTGTAAGCGGGCAAGCGGAATGTATTTTCATTATCACTGAATTTTTCGCCAAAGTACTGATACTCTCCGAATACACTCAAGCCTTGAATGATTTCATAGGAAGGCCGTACGGTGAGAAAAATTTTGGGAATCCTACGTACTTGCTTGCCATTGTTATTCGTAATATTTCCTTCATCATCGGAGAACTCGAAATCTTTAAACTCCGGATTCTGAACGGTACCGGAAACGTTGAGCCCGAAGTCTCCCAGTTGTACAATTGTTTCGACTTCCAGCCCAAAGTTATCCGCTCCGGCAAACTTGTTTTCGGACTCTCCGCTGAGTTTGATGTCGGTAAAGGCCAGGTTTTCCATATTCATAAAGAAGGCATTGGCAAATACCGCCAGGTTGGGTGAAGAATATTTGTAGCCGAGTTCTACCTGAGTAACCCGGGTAGGTTTGATGGCACTCAAATCATTCATATTATCGAAATAGGCTTCTTCGATCGGGGAGCGGAAGCCACTACTGACCCGGACATACGTAGCCATGTTTTCATTGAATTTATAATTCGCTCCAAGTGAGCCGGCAAATTCATCCACATCATACGTCCAGTAGCGTTTGGGGCCTGTCAGTACGGTAACGGCATCGTCCGCCCGGGTAGAGGGATCCCCCAGGTCTTTGGAAAAGAATTCTGCATCCGCTCCAAAGCCGGAATACCGGGCAATTTCGTACCGGCCACCTAAGTCGATGGTCAGTTGATCCATCAAGTCAAATTCTGTATTCAAGAAGAAGGCATTGATTTTACCTCTGGTTTGCGCTCTTCGGGCGAGCCAAGTAATTTGAGTCACACCGTCTTGAGTCAGGTAATATCCTTCGTCATCCGGGTCCAGATCTCCGTCAGCTATATTTAACAAGCGAGGTTCTTCGGCAATCTCCAGTAAAATATTACTCCAGTTCCATTGTTGATCCGCGTTGTAATTTGCGAAATAATATCCTGCCGTGATACTGATAATATCATAATTAAAGGAGAACTGCATATTATTGGCAAAAGAGTTCATCTGCTTTTCAATGGTCCAGAAGCCTACTTGGGCTACCAAACCGTTTCCATTCAGCGAATTGGGATTCAGAATTTCTTCCCCGGTATCAGCATAGCTATAGATAGGATTGGTTATTCCTGCTGCTTCGGCAAACTCTATGGCATTGGTAGGAGGGGCGCCACTGAAAAGCGCATCGTATTGCAAGTCGATTACAGTCCTGCGCAAGGAGTTTTTAAAGGTGATATGAGGGCTTAAATCCCGGATAAATTCACCTCCGAATGCTGTGACGTTGGGGTGTACACCGTTTTCCAGGCTACGTTCAAAGGTGCCTCCTTCTGCCAAGGGAATGCGTAACTTATTCGCGTTGACGCTGGAAAATGTACCGAAATTGGGGTCAAAACCGGGAATCCCCTCAGGGTCATCAGGGTTTTTTAATGGAATCGGGGTATAAAACAGGTTCCGGTCGTCCAGTTTTTTAACATATACCCGTACATGGCCATTGTCTAAAAGATACGTCAGGTTGGCTTTGATTTGCCCACCCAAGTTGGCTGGATAGCCTGTAGAACGGATTCCTTCATCATAGCGGTAAAAGCCACCGATGTTATAACGTAGCTTTTCTCCGATAGGCCCACCGAAATTCAAATCGGTACGGAACATTCCATAGTCACTTACGGTGATTTTGCCTACACCTCTGAATTCAGGGCCTCCGGTTTTACTGATAAAGTTGATGATTCCACCGGGGGCATTGCTGGCAAAGATGGCCCCGGAACCTCCCCGTACACTTTCCATTTTGTCGATGGATTCGTCTACCCGTAAAAAGTTATCGGCATTGGCAAATTGCAAGGCCCCGTCTTCAAATACAGGCAACCCGTCTTCTTGTACCTGCACAAATTCGTACGCTCCCGCTGCCGGGATTCCCCTTGCAAAAAGGTTGTTTCCTACGTCTCCCCCAGAACTTTCCACATAAAAACCGGGAATGGTTTTAAGGAGGTCAGCGGTATTGATCGGGGCTTTTTGTTCGATTTGTTTCGAGCTCAAAGTGGTGATGGCCACACTGGATTCGATTTTGGCCCTGGGGTTTCGTACCCCGGTAACAACAATATCATCCAAGTGTAAGAGGTCGGGGCTGAGTTGAAAACTGGCCTGTGTGGCTTGCCCGTTACTGACACTGATGTTTTGTTTTTTAGTTTTGTATCCTACAAAAGAGGCCACCAATACATAGCTACCCGCTTCTACACCATTGATGGCAAAAGCTCCGTCCAAGTCGGTGACGCTCCCTTTGGTAGTGCTCTCCAGGTATACACTCACTCCCACAAGCGCATCGCCATTTTCATCTTTTACGCTCCCTTCCACAGAGCCTGTTTGTTGTGTTTGAGGAGAAGGAGGGTTTTTCCTGACAGGGAAAATAGTGTAGGTTTTCTCCCCGATTTTTTGAAAGTCCAAGTGATGTGGGGATAAAATATTCCGGAGAATTTTGTCCACCTGTTTGCCTTCGGTCAAGCCTTTGGCAGCGAGTTTGTCTGCGGTAGTCGCTGCTTCATAAAGAAAGGCAATATTAAAGTTACTTTCCAACTGGGAAAGTGCTTTTGTCAAAGAGATTTTCTCTTGAAAGACCGTCTTTTGGGAATTTCTGGAGTCTGCCCATTGGGCCTTGTGGAGGGCCGTAAGATTTTGTTCGGCCAATGAATTTACTACCATCATTAATAGGCAAACCAAGGTAAGCCCACTTCGTAGAGTAATTGTTTCCATTCTCATATCTAGTTAAATTTTTGCAATAAAAATCCATCAGTTCTCTTCGTTGATATTTGAAGTAGAGAGAACCGTGATAGTTGTCCGGTAGTTGACCTTTGTTTAAGGTAGCGACCTTTGTATGATCGCTGATTTTAAGTTATTTATCGGTGAATTAGGGCCCTTTCAAGGATTAATAGAGGACTATTCCGTTTAAAAAAATAGAGAATATAGTCCGGTTCTGTTTACATGGATGATTTGGTTTCGGATATATTGATTGTATTCGTTTTTCGGTTAACAGAAACTTGTAAATCGAAGATTACTGAAATGGCATCCAGTAAAATTTTTACATTGTCACTAGGTACTTTTCCGGTTAATTTTCTTTGTGCAATTTCAGGAGCCACCGACACATGCAAGCCATAAGTGTCATTAATAATGGTTGAAAGTTCGAGGAGTGGGGTGTTTTCAAAGACTAAATAATCATTTTGCCAAGAGGAATAAAGTTCCGGATTGGTAGCTTTTTTTATATAACTATCCTTCCGGTCACTTGATTCAATTAATTCTCCGGGTAATACGACTAAGGTATCTGTATGTTGAAAACGGGTACGGACAGGCGCTTGCTTCTCCTGCACCTCTATTTGATTACTATCTTTAAAACGGATCTTGATCTTTCCGGAAGTCAAGACTACCCGGGTCTTGTGTGTCCGGCTTTGTACGTTAAATTGTGTACCCAGAACTTCCACATTTAACGCTTCGGTATGTACGGTGAATTTTGGCCGGCCTATGGCTGGCGTTGGAGTGACTTTGAAATAGGCTTCTCCTGTTAGCCAAACTTCCCGGTCTCCGGCCTCTTTCCAGTTTTTGACATATTTCAATTCGGAGTTGGCATTCAACACTACTACCGAGCCATCCGGCAAGCGAACTTCTTTTTTATGTCCAAAATGAGTAGATACCGTGTGAAATTGCTGCGTGTACAGGAAATAAAACAAGAGGCTGCCCATAAGCAAAAGCCCTGTAATGCCAGCCGCTATCTTTCTATTGAAAACCGAAAGGAAACGGTTTTTGTACGGAAGAGCCTTTTCCGGAGGGACTTGATTAATGGTTGAATGGACTTTTCTCCACTCTGCTTCCACAATGTTATGAGGGAGTAGTTTTGTTTTGAATTCAATGCTATTGAGTAATAAAGCCGCATCCTCTACGGTTTTGGCCTTTTCAGGATGTGCTTTCAGCCAGGTTTGCCAATTAGCATCATTCACTGTATAGTCACTCAATACCCACTGACGAAAACCCTCGTGGTTCAGAAAATCTTCTACTTCATATGCGAGTAAGTTCTTCATAAGCCTATTGAAATCAAAGCTATTCTTTGAAAGTCCGGCACATTTCCCAACCATCCGGCTTTCATTAGTATAGAGAAGGAGGCTTGAGTTTTGTACTTCGGTTTTTTCAAAAAAATATGAAAAATCACATTTTTATTTTTAAAGCTATGGAATTAGAGGGTTTTGGAATAACTGAGCAATGCGTAAACGAATAGAAGTAATGCTTTTCGGAATGCCTTGATGGCCGTATGCATGGCATTGCGTACCGATTGGTATTGAAGTGCCATTACTTCAGAGATCTCCTTATAATCCAGGTTGTTGAAAAAGCGCAGGTAGACGACTTCTTTTTGAGTATCGTTCAAGCGATCAAAAGCTTGCCGGAGCTTGCGTGTGAGTTCTTCGTTTTGTTCATCCTTGATTTTAAGCTCTTCGCTGGAAAGTTGAAAAAGCACTTGTTCTTCCCGGGCTTCCATGGTGAGAGAGTGTTGCTTTTTTATCTTCTGAAGGTTTTGAAGTAATCTACGCCGGAGTGATTTTACGAGGTATCCTTTGATATTTTTTACCGTCCCCAATGCGTTGCGTTTGGCCCATATTTCTATAAAAAGCTCTTGTAAATTGTCTTTTACCAGCTCCTCGTTGGCGATGAATTTCGTGCCATAATTGTATAAGTCCGGATAGTATAAATGAAAAATTTTGGCAAAGGCTTGTTGGTCACTTTGTTGAAAAGCTTTCCACAAGGAGGCATCATCTGTCGTGTTTTTTGAAGGTGTCAGCAAGGTTTTTTTCAGTTTTCCGGAAGGTAATTTAAAGAATTTGATTTAGATTTCAACAATAGGACAGAATCCATCATTGCTATCGGGTGGGTAACAATTATACCTGTATTGAAAATGATCAAAAAACACTTTTCACTAGGAACCATCATTTTGGCAGCCGGGGCTTCAGTACGTTTGGGTAGCCCTAAACAATTGGCCCGCTTGGAAGGAGAAACATTACTTAATCGCACTATCGAACTTGCAAGCCAGTTGCCAGAGAGCCAAACGGTTGTGGTATTAGGTGCTCATCAGGAATTGATACGGCCCAGCATCCGGTACCAGCAACTGACCTTTATTGACAACCCGGCTTGGGTGCAGGGGATGGGAAGTAGTATTGTTCATGGAGCTGCGTATTATTACGAACACTATCCGGACACGGAGTACTTACTTTTTCTGCTCTGTGATCAGATTTACGTATCCGTTGAATTATTGAATGAAATGCGGGACACTGCCATCCGGACGAATGCTCCTGTAATTGCCTGTAGCTACGCCAATAGTCTGGGAGTTCCCGCGATGTTTCACCGGTCTTTGTTTCGGGATTTGTTGAAACTGCCTTATGCAGCCGGGGCCAAAAAGTTGATCATGCAATACCTTAACGATTGTGTGGCGGTCCCTTTCCCGCAAGGAAAAATAGACATTGATACTACGGAAGAGGCTCTGCGAAGAGGTGTGGAATTATTTAAAAATAAAGCAGAAAAATAATCCGGGAGTAGAGAGCCTGATTGACTATACTCCCGGATAAAAGGTTATTCTTTAATGGCGGGCAGTAATTGGGATTTTACTTCTCCAAAGCCTATTCTTAAACCGAATTTGGAGCTATGTGCACGCATGATGACAGTGTCATAATCCTCCAAAAATGTTCTGGTTTCCCCTCCTTGTAGATGGATTGTATTTTTACCTCCCCAACTGAGTTCCAGCATAGAACCAAACGAATCCGGTTGTTTACCGCTAATGGTTCCCGAAGCCATCATATCACCTACCCGGATGTTACATCCGTTGACGGTATGGTGAGCCAGCTGTTGAGCCATATTCCAATACAAGTATTTAAAATTCGATTGGCAAATCACGGTTTCTTCCGCTCCTTGTGGCTGCAAGGCTACTTCCAGTTGAATGTCAAAGCTCTTATTTCCATCGTATTGCAAATAAGGTAATACTTCAGGGTTTTGTTCAGGCCCTTTTACCCGGAAAGGTTCCAGAGCAGCTAAAGTGACAATCCAGGGAGAAATGGAGGAACCGAAGTTTTTGCCCAAGAAGGGGCCTAAAGGCACATATTCCCAACGCTGAATGTCTCTGGCCGACCAGTCGTTGAAAACCACCATTCCGAATATATGTTCTTCGGCTTCGGCAGTACTGATCGATTGGCCTAAGGCGGTATTGCTTCCGGTGATAAACGCCATTTCCAACTCAAAGTCCATGCGTTTGGAAGAGCGGAAAACGGGTTTTTCTTCGCCCGGAGGAAGTACTTGGCCCTTAGGCCGGTGAATATCCGTGCCGGATACCACAATGGAAGAAGAACGGCCATGATAGGCCACCGGCAGATGCTTCCAGTTGGGCATCAATGCATTGTCTTTACCCCTGAACATCACCCCTACATTGCTGGCATGTTCTTCACTGGAATAAAAGTCCGTATAATCACCGATTTGTACAGGCAAATGCATGGTTGCTTCTGCTTGTTTGTACAAGACTTGGTCTGCTTTGCTGGCCAGGGAGGGATTGCCCTCGCTCAAAAGTTCGATCAGCTTTTTCCGGAGCGCTTGCCATACCGGTTTTCCTAATGCAATCAAAGGATTGAGAACCTCTTGATCAAATACGTGAATGTCAATGGCTAGTTCATCAAAGTATCCCAGTTTGGCTACTGCTTGCAGATCGAGGATATGTTCACCAATGGCAATTCCTGGCCGGGCAGTAGTCCCGTCAGTGGAGAAAATACCATAGGGTAAGTTTTGTATGGGAAAATCAGAATGGGCAGGTACTTCTACCCAGGATTTTAATTGAAAAAAATCAACTTCATTCATGGTAGGTCTGTTTATTGGTTCGGCAACAAAGCTATAAGATTTTATGAATTAGAAAAATGCGGAATGAACGGATGGCAAATAAGATGTAGTAAATAATGAGTAAGTAAAAGGGGGATTGCTTTTCCGGACTTGATAGGGTGAATAAAAAAATAGCCGGGGTTTAGAATTAATTCCCGGAAAAAATTAATTTAGGTCGTGTGGGGAATTCTCCGTCAAATATTCAACAAGCAAACCGACTATGAAGAAGATCATTTTGATACTAACCGTATTGGGAACAATCATATGGGGGCAAACAATTTATGCACAGACTTATCCTTTGGGACTGAATCCACTGTCCCTGAAGTGGAAACAGATCAACACCGAAAAAGTACAGGTGGTTTTTCCCGAAGGAGCGGAAACACAAGGGCAAAGGGTGGTCAATATTGTGCATGCATTGTACGACCAGACAGGCTCCATTGGAGATAAAAATGGAAAGGTTTCTATTTTTTTACATAATCGAACCACTGTTTCCAATGGCTTTGTGGCTATGAGTCCGTTCCGTTCGGAATTGTACCTGAGTCCTCCACAGTTCAGTTTTTTGGGTACAGGCAATTGGCTGGATTTGTTGACTATTCATGAATACCGTCATGTACAACAGAACTTCAATTCCCGCAAAGGGCTTTCCAAGTTGTTTTACTATACATTCGGTCAAAACGGATGGGCTTTTGCCCGGGCAGTGGCATTGCCCCGTTGGTTTTCGGAAGGGGATGCCGTGGCGATGGAAACGGCCCTGAGCCATGCCGGAAGGGGAAGGGCGCCTCAGTTTGATATGGAATACCGCGCATTACTACTGAATGGAAAGAAGTATGGGTATGAAAAAGCTTCTGCGGGATCTCTGAAAGACTTTGTACCTAATCATTACAATTTGGGCTATTACCTCACAACTTATGCCCGTAGGGAATACGGAGATGAAGTTTGGAGTAAAGTGGTGGATGGAGCTAGCCGGTACAAAGGTTTATTTTATCCTTTAAGCCATACATTAAAAAAACATACTGGCTTAAGAACCCCTCAACTTTACCGGGCCACCATGGAGGCTTTGGAAACGCAATGGAAGGAGGAGTTGAATGCCTTGAATCTTACGTCTTCTACTCCCTTTAATCAAAAAAAGAAGAGAACCTTTACCAGTTATACCCTGCCTGTGTATCTTTCCAACGACCGGTTGTTAGTGGAAAAGGATGCTTTTAATGAAATCAGGCGTTTCTATCAGATCGACCGGGAGGGAAACGAACAAGCTTTGACCGCACCGGGAATTAATATAGAGTCAAACCGGACACTTTCTTATGCCAAGGGTAAAATTACCTGGGCGGAAATCGCTTACGATGAACGTTGGGCCAACCAGAGTTTTTCCATTATCAAAACCTATGACCTTCAAACCGGGAAAAAACAAAAACTCACCTTGCAATCCCGCTTGTTTTCTCCGGCTCTTTCACCGGATGCTTCACAAATTGCCGCGGTGGAGGTACAAGAAGGAAGCCGGTATACCCTCCAATTGCTGGATGCCCAAACGGGAAAAGTGCAGAAAAGCTTACCCAACCCTGACAATTTGTTTTTTATCCATCCGGCCTGGATGGAAGATGGGCAACATGTGTTAGTCATAGCCCAACAAGCTGATGGCAAACAGGCTTTGATGAACGTAAATATTCAAACTGCGCAAACAGAACGGTTAACACCCTTCTCTCATGAACAGTTGAGTTTTCCTATGCACCGGGGAGGTTATGTGTATTTTTCAGGAGCGCAAACGGGCATTTTCAACATTTTTGCTTTCTCTCTGGAATCCCGTCAGTTGTATCAGGTAACCTCTACCCGGCTGGGAGCTTTTCATCCCACTGTTTCACCGGATGGAAAGAAACTGGCCTATAGCGAATTTACCGAGCAAGGTTATGATATAAAGGAAATGCCGTTGAGCCCGGAAGAATGGAAAAGTTACCAAAGTTCATTGACCAGTAGTATTGATTTTTACAAACCTTTGGTAGAGCAGGAGGGAGGTAATGAGACCATTTCAAATGCAGAGGAGAGTTTTGAGGTAAAAAAATACAGCAAACTCAGTGGTTTGATCTATCCGCACAGTTTACAGCCTTTCTTCTTTCACCCGGATTATAGTTTGGAATTACAGTTTAAAAACAAATTCAGCACCCTGCAAGGGGCAGTTGGCTACCAGTACAATACCAATGAAGAGTCCGGGGGCTTTTATGGGAATGTGGCCTATGGTGGTTGGTATCCGGTATTGGAAGCGGGATTTGAATATCAAAATGAGCGCAACAGGGATTTCCCCTTTTTGGGAGAAGGTACGGATGGGAATGGGGAGCCGTTTGCCGGTTTGGGAGTTTACTCCAAAGAATGGAAGGAAAATGATTATTATGTAGGAGTTACTTTACCTTTTAACCTGACTTCGGGCAATCATTTTGGGAGCCTCCTTTTACAAGGAAAATACCATACCATCGAAACGGATTATAAAGATATAAATGCGAGGTTTAACCAGCGGGAGCATCGTTTGCGAAGCGGTACGTTCCAGGCTTTGGATTTTCGCTTGCGCTTTTCCCGTCAACAGATTACTGCTACCCAGCACATTCTTCCCCGTTTTAGGCAAACACTGGAACTGGAATATAAGAAAACCCTGCAAACCGAACAAAACCAGGGGCAAGTGTTCCGGGGGACTGTCGGTTTGTATTTTCCCGGATTGGCCAAAACGCATAACCTTTATCTTACCGGAGGTTATCAAAAGGAAAACTTTACGGATCCCTATAAATTTCGAAACGGGTTCTTCTATCCCCGGGGCTATGGGAGCTTATGGCACGATGAGATTTACCGCCTTTCAACGAATTATACCTTGCCTTTGTGGTATCCGGATGTGGCCATCGGCTCCTTGGCTTTTATCAAACGGATTTACACCAATTTTTTCTTTGACTATTCTCAGGCGACTATCCACAATATACAAGCGGCTGATTTGCCTAACAATACCGAAAATTTTAAAAACCCCGAAGGGTTTATCTTGGGGTTTGATGAACAATACCGATCGGTAGGAGTGGAAATAGGCTTTGACTTCCGGGCTTTACGCCTGATCGATTTGGGCCTGGGTGCACGATATAGTTATATTTTGGATCCTGCTCATAGGTTGTTCCAGATGAGTAATCGCCACCAATTTGATTTTTTGATTTTAAACCTTGGGGTGAATTGAGGTTAGTAGTTGGCGTTCGAGAAGAAGTGTTGAACAAATGCTTTTTACGGATTGTACAGGTCGCTCTGGTTTCACCAATCACTGTTCACTGTTTTTACTATCTTTGAACTGCGAGAACTATTCTATAAAATTATTATCGTTTAAATCTGTCTAAAAAATGAGAAAAAAGATCGTAGCAGGAAACTGGAAAATGAACCTGGATAAAGAACAGGCGCAAATATTAGCTTCGGAAGTAGTGAACATGGCCAAAGACGAACTTCCTACGGATGTAACGTTGATTATGTGCCCGCCTTCAATCCACTTAAGCAGTGTGAACGGCTTGGTTGCTCCTGCAAATAATGTATTTGTAGGGGGACAAAATTGCAGTGATAAAGCTTCAGGGGCATTTACCGGGGAAATTTCAGCTCCTATGCTCCAATCTTACGGCATTGAGTATGTCATTTTAGGCCACAGTGAGCGAAGAGAATATTTTAAAGAAACCCATCAGGAGTTGGCTGCGAAAGTGGATATCTCTTTGGAGAATAATTTGAAACCGATTTTCTGTTGTGGCGAAGTGTTGGAAGAAAGAGAGGCTGGAAAGCAAGACGAAGTTGTGAAAAAACAATTGGACGAAAGCTTGTTTCACCTTACTGCCGAGCAATTTGCCAATGTGGTCATTGCATACGAACCTGTATGGGCCATCGGTACCGGAAAAGTAGCCACTTCAGAGCAAGCACAGGCAATGCACAAGGCGATCCGTAAAATGATTGCAGAAAAGTATGGCGAAGAAGTAGCACAAAGCACTTCTATCTTATACGGCGGTAGTTGTAAGCCCGGAAATGCAAAAGAATTGTTTGCTTGCGAGGATGTAGACGGAGGGCTGATCGGAGGTGCTTCGCTCAAATCCAGAGACTTTATTGATATTGCCAAGGCTTATTAATTCGCGATCGGATTCTATTGAAGAGTAGATAAAAATACACTAGTTTTAGGCCTCCGGGGAGATTTCCCGGAGGTTTTTTAGTAATTTAATCATTGATTTTACAATTCAACAACACATGGAACTACTAAAGCAACTTTGCCAGGTACATGCTCCTGCGGGAAATGAAGTATTGATGAAAGAGTTTATCCTGGATTATGTAGAAAAGAATAAAGCCAATTGGAAAGTGCAACCGGAGGTGATTCACGGTGAGGAATTTCAAGATTGTCTCATGTTGGTGTTTGGCAAACCCCGTACAGCTATTTTTGCCCATATGGATTCCATTGGCTTTACGGTAAAATACGACCGGGAAATTGTCAAAATTGGCGGCCCTCGAACCAAACACCGATACGCATTGGTAGGAAAAGACAGCCAGGGAGAGATTGAATGTGAAATGGATGTTCCGGAGGGAAGTGAAAAATACTACTATAAGTTTGACCGGGAAATCGACCGGGGCACGGAGTTGGTATTCAAATGTGACTTTCGCCAAAGCGATGAGTTTGTTCAATCTTGCTATATGGATAACCGTTTGGGCTGTTGGAATGCCCTTAAAGTAGCAGAAACGTTGGAAGACGGTATCATTTGTTTTTCCAGCTGGGAAGAGCACGGAGGCGGTACGGTCCGATACCTGGGCAAGTATATTTATGAGCACTATGGAGTAAGACAGGCATTGATCTCCGATATAACTTGGGTGACAGACGGTGTAAAACACGGCAAAGGAGTAGCCATTTCCATGCGCGACCGGGGTATTCCGAGAAGAACGTATATAAACCGGGTGATTGACTTGGCCAGAGAGTCAGGGGTGGATTTCCAACTGGAAGTAGAAGATGCCGGAGGCAGTGATGGCAACGAATTACAAAGCAGTCCTTATCCTTTTGATTGGTGTTTTGTAGGGGCACCTGAAGATAACGTCCATACGCCTGATGAAAAGGTACATAGGCATGATATACAATGCATGTTGAGTTTGTATAAATATTTAATGTTAAAATTGTAGTATATCAATAATTATTGTTAATAACTGTTACAGACAGCTCTTTTTGTTACATCAAGTCCTGGTGAAAGAAACTTTTGTACTACTTTCGCAGCTTCTTGTTACTAAGGGGTCAAATCCTCTTACGTACACTATTTTTCACCAAAGAAAAAAAGCATGAGTAAAATCTCTTCTGTGAGAGATTTATTCGAAAAAGAATTCAAGGCAATTGTAATCTTCTTGCTGTCTGTAGCAGTGATTTCATTAGTTGCAGTTCATTTCTCTTTTTCAAATCCCCAAATAATCTTTTACGGTTTTAGTATAGGTGTTGTACAGGTATGCCTGTTCAGATACTTGGGGAATCGTTTACTTGCAATTGCCCGGAATAAATCTCAAAGTTGGATGGCTGTCTTCATTGCCCCAACGCCCAACGCCAGTTTAGGCCTGCTTATCTTCAGCTTACTTTCATTTATCGGTTTATTAATAGCATTTGAAAGCCATGGCTGGAATCTGTTTTCCCTTACGGAAATTACCTTTTCCTTTTTAGCAGGGGCCTCTCTGGGAATGATTTTGTATGATTTGTTTGGCTTGAAAAGCCTCAGAATCAGCATGGTATACAAAATCGATGTCGAACGCTACGAGTTGTTTATAGCGGTGTTAATCGCTTCCCTCTTTTTAGGGGTCAACTTTGTGTTTTTGCCTACCTCCCAACGGGCATTCAACGGTTTGGGAGCCATTCTACTGCCCTTAACCATTGGCGTGATTAGTGTGTTAGGCACTGTTTTTACGGCACTTTTGGTGGAGGTTTTCCCCAAATGGAAAAATAGCCTGCTCTTTACTTGTGGTTTGTTCGTAGCATATGGAATGGTAGCTGCAGCACCAGGCCTTACTCAAACCTTTATTCCAAACAATCTGATTGTTGACAGTGAGGAAGTTTCTGCCTGGACAATCATGTTCACCTTACAAATCGGAGTGCTTGCCGGATGGATTGCCGGGAATATTTCCAAGTTGTACAATTTTCTGGCAGATTCCTTTATCGAAAAATTGTTGGAAGGAAAATTTCAGCAATTGATGATTAGCGCCTCCATTCGTTTGTTACTCAATATTGTGGTGGCGGTGTTGCCGGTACTTACAATAGGAATGGCTTTGGTCAGTGCCTATATGGCCGTAGGGATTTATGGCCTCTCCATTGTGATGTTAGGTATGTTGTCCAATGTGGGAATGGGATTAATTATTCCGGTGAATCGCTTAAATCCGGACCGATTAAATTACCTAAGCAATTGGCAAAAACAGCGTTTAAAGGTGGTTTCTCCAAATATTTACCTTTTGATGAGGAGAGGCTTTCGGAGTTTGTACCGCTCTTAAAGATGAGCAAAATTCATAAAGTTACGAATAAAGTTTATAAATTTACTGAGGCAAGTTAGAAAATAACTTGCCTCTTTCTATTTTTATCTGACATCAAATGTAGTATTTCCGCATCAGGGAATATTGTTCACAAACCTGTAGTTGAAGGTTTTGCTTAGCTACTCTTGTGCCCCGCTTTCATCAAAGGGACCAACTAAGAGGAGAGAAGATAAAAACTGACATGAGGCAGCTTTTATTAATAGATGTTTAAACTAACCTGCAACCAATGATTGTATACAACGTAACTGTGAATGTAGAACATGAGGCGACAGAAGAGTGGATTAACTTTATGAAAAATGAACACATCCCGGAGGTGATGGCTACAGGCTGTTTTAGTGAATATAAGCTACTGCGGCTCACTCAGGAGGTGGCAGATCATGCCGGGATCACCTTTGCTGTTCAATATTGGTGTGAATCATTGAGCATTCTCAATGAGTATATTGCAAAATATGCACCGGTACTTCAAGAAAAGCATACCAAGAAATTCCAAAATAAGTTTGTAGCCTTTCGCACTATCCTCGAAGAAATTTAGCGATAGCGAAAACTTATATCAGGATTAAATTTTTATTACATCTTATCGGAGAAGTTAAGTAGCGTTTTGAAAAGCACTAACTAATTTCTATTTTCCACCTCGAAACAGGATCATAGATGAAGAAAATAATATTGTTTTTAATAGGTACACTTGTCTTTTTTATTTTTAATGCACTTGATACACAGGCACTTGATCTGCAAGGGGCCGAAGAAGTGGTATCCAGTTCAATGGCTGCGGAAGGCGGACACAGTGAAAGTGCCGACCATCATGCCCCCTCCCCCATTTCAGTAATTCCTTTTATTATACTCTTGGGGATGATTGCCACCGGACCATTGTTTTATGAGCATTTTTGGCATAAAAATTACCCTAAAGTTGCCGTGGTATTGGCGGCCATTGTTGTAGGGTATTACTTGTTTGGTCTGCACAATACCCATGGACCTGTCCACGCCTTCTTTGAATATTTTCAGTTTATAGCTTTGCTTGCTTCCCTCTATATTGCCTCGGGGGGGATCATGATTAAAGTGGATAAACAAGGCACGCCCTTGGTCAATGTCTGTCTTCTTCTGATTGGAGCGGTGATTGCCAACGTCATTGGCACTACCGGGGCTTCCATGCTCTTGGTCCGTCCGTTTATCCGCTTGAACAAACGAAGAATCCAACCCTACCATATTATATTCTTTATTTTTATGGTAAGTAATATCGGAGGTTGTTTAACCCCGATTGGTGACCCTCCACTATTTTTAGGGTTTTTGAAAGGCGTTCCCTTCTTCTGGACTATGGAACATAATTTTACCGAATGGTTGATTGCCGTCCTGATTTTTGCAGTAATATTCTATGTTTTTGATCAAAAAAATGTCAAAAAAGAAAATCCATTATTTTCTGACGAGCTAGCCAATCAGAAATATTCTAATAAGATTACAATTGTCGGGCAGAAAAACTTCTTATGGTTAGCCGTAGCAGTAGGAGCCGTATTCCTGGATCCCAATGTTGACGGTTTTGAATGGTTGCCGGCAATCCATTTTGACGGACAAAAGTTCTCCTTTATCCGGGAAGTTATTATGCTGTCCGTGGCATTTTTCTCATTTAAATTCGCCAACAAAGAAGCCATCAATGGCAACGAATTTAACTTTGAACCTATCCGGGAAGTGGCCTTTATTTTTATCGGTATCTTTGGTACCATGATGCCCGCTTTGGAAATAGTAGCCGGTTTTGCGGCTTCTCCTGCCGGAAAAGAGTTGATCGGTCACAATACCCTATACTGGGCGACCGGCTTGATTTCCGGCTTTTTGGACAATGCTCCGACCTATCTTAATTTCTTGACCGCGGCATTGGCCGCACAAGGAGGTTCTATCGGTACACCGGGCGATGTAGTTGCCTTTACCAATGGTGACGGATTTACCGATTCCATCATGCAATTGACAGCCATTTCTGTTTCATCGGTATTCTTTGGGGCCATGACTTATATTGGTAACGGACCGAACTTTATGGTGAAGTCCATTGCAGAGCAAGTAGGTATACAAATGCCATCGTTCTTTGGGTATATCATCCGTTACTCAATTCCGATCTTATTGCCGGTATTGGTGGTGATCTGGTTGATATTCTTTGCCTTTGCTTAGGAAATACTATATCTTTAAAGAAACCCTAAAAGTAATCAAGCTCTTTTAGGGTTTCTTTGTACTTGATCGTTACATACAATCTGGCTATTTGTATACTAAAAAGGAAACCGTACTCTGATAAATTAGGTACAGATTCTGCAATTGCATATACTCCTAATATCAATTTACTTACTTGGTGTAATTTTTTTACCTTATGAAAAACCTCATATATACACTTCCCGCTGTTTTATTGATCGGCTTGATGGCTTTGGTTTCCGGTTGTGGATCTGCACAGGAAGAAATTCCGGATGTTTCCGATATCCAGGTGGATATCAAAATCAACCGATTGGAGAAAGAGTTATTTGCCTATCAGTCAAAGTATGACTTTATCAATTTTATAGACCAAAATCCTGAGTTGGTTGCCCAATATTTTAAAGGGCCGTTTTACCCTACCAAAGATTCTTTGGCCAGTCATTTGTATCATTTTACCCGGAATGTTTACAACGATACACTCTACCGGGATGTGCAAGATATTTTTACCGATTTCGAGAAAGTGGAAAACGATTTGATCCAGGCTTTCCGCTATCTGAAGTATTACTACCCGGACTTTAAAGTGCCAAGAATTTACACCATGATATCGGGGTTCGGTTCTTTTGGCTTTGGTCAGGATATTTTTTTTAGTGACAGTTTATTAGTGATTGGCTTGGATTATTTTGCCGGAACCTCCAGTACCTACCGTCCGCCCGAAGTACCTGGTTATATCCTGAAAAGATATGTGCCCGAGCATATTGTGCCTTCTGTAATGAAATTTATTTCATCCAAATTCAACCAGCACGATTATAATGATAAATCTATGTTGGCTGAGATGATGTTTTATGGCAAGGCCAATTATTTTACCCATAAAATGATGCCGCATGCTAGTGATACACTGATTATGGGGTATTCGGTAGAAGAACTTACCGATGTAGAGGAAAATTCCGGTTTTATTTGGGGGCATTTTGTCAAGAACAACCTTTTTTATGAAACCAACGACCTTACTAAGAGAAAGTACGTAGGCGAACGACCCCGGGTGTTTGAGGTAAGTGATAAATGTCCGGGAAGAGTGGGCCGTTGGTTAGGTTACCAAATCGTGAAGAGCTATGCATGGGAGCATACAGATGCCCAATTGTCTGGTATTATGCAGATGAAAAATGCCCGGGCACTCTTTCAGGCCTCAAAGTATAAACCTCAAGTTCCGTAAAATAGCTTTACTTGCTTAGAAATCAGGGAGATAAAATTTTCTGAAATTTTTTAGACTTTTTTTATTAGATAATGCCTGTAATTAGGTAGTTTTGTTAGTGTTGGTGTTCACTTGACTAATTTCCTGCAATGACAAAACTCTCCATAGATCAAAAGTTGTTGAATGGTATGTTGGATTCCTTTAATGAAGGAGTTATTATGCTGAATCCTTACGGGGAGGTTGAGTATTACAATGCAACGATTGAAAAAGTTTTGGGCATTGTACCGGATAAAGAATTTATTCAAAAGTACTTTCCTTCATCTCCCACCAATGTGCTTTCGGTCACGCATATGCATTTTATGTATACACATCCGTATACCGAAACTGATTTGAGCATTGATACACGGGTCGTGCCATTCAATGGAAGTGAGCAGGAAATCTATTATTTGATTTATTTGCAAGATGTGAGTGCTTTACGCAAAGAACAAAGACAAATTAAAGTCTTGGAAGATGCTATGAAGCAATGGCAAACCAAATGCACCCGTTTGCTGGATGATATCGAATCCCTTCGCTTTGCTCTTTCGCATGGCTTGAGTGCCCCGTTAAGGCATATTAACGGCTATGCCGGCTTTGCTTTGGAAGATACGGACGGCCGTCCCAGTGAAGAGCAAGTGAAATACCTGGAGCGCATCGTAGGGTCCAGCGTGAAGATTAAAGGGCTGGTTAGAAACCTTCTGGATTATATCAAAATTTCCAAAGCCGAAGTGCATTTACAGCCATTGGATATTCGCCTGTTGATCAAAGATTGTTTGAATAACCTGGAGCGATATCATACGGTGAAGGTAACGGTTGAGTATGACTTGGAAGTAAATACTTTACATGCTGACGAGGAATTATTAAAAACAGCCTTGCAAGAATTGCTGGACAATGCCAGGGTTGCTGTTAAGTCGGTGATCAATCCTCAGATTGCCATCCGGGCTTACCAGGTGCACTCTTTTATTTATCTTGAAATCCAAGACAATGGGGTGGGATATAATCCCAAATACTCCGATAACCTTTTCAAGGTATTTCATAAGTTGCATGCCATTGAGATCTTTCCGGGTAATGGTATTGGTTTGGCAATGGTACAGCGTATAGTCGAAATTATGGATGGTAAAGTTCATGCCGAAGCGTTGACTTCCCCTATAGGTGCCAAGTTTACCTTGCAATTGCCCGTTTAAGACCTGAATCGCTGGTAATTACTTTTTCCGGGGCCCTGTATTTCTCTTCTTTCCATCGTTTTCTCTTACTTCTTTCCTGTGCAATTCAGCGAACTGCAAGCGATGCCGCGTAAAATTTATTAGTTTTGCAGTAGGAGTCATAAGTAATGACAAGTATATTGTTGCTTAAAAGCAATTTGTTCGAGGGTTATCAGAAAAAATGCGCTTGACCTGCAGGTTTTCTGTAAAGTTTAATTGGGAAGGAATGAATTTTCAACAAATATTAGCAAAAGAAGAAATCTTTGGGCAACTGGCAGCGGCTGCGCGTCAATTGAAAATGCCAGCGTATGTTGTAGGCGGTTATGTGAGGGATTTACTTTTGAACAGGCCAAGTAAAGATATTGATGTGGTATGTGTGGGAAGTGGCATTCAATTAGCCCAAAAGGTAGCTTCCATACTTGGAGATCAGACAGAGGTTACTACATTTAAAAATTTCGGGACGGCCATGATCCGGGTGAAGGGTTGGGAAGTGGAATTTGTTGGCGCAAGGAAAGAATCGTACCGCAAAGAATCGCGAAAGCCCATTGTAGAAGACGGTACCTTGGAAGACGATCAAAACCGGAGAGACTTTACCATCAATGCTTTGGCCATTAGCTTGAATGAAGAGAATTATGGCGAGTTGATCGATCCTTTTGGTGGGGTAGATGACCTGAAACGGAAAATCATCAAAACCCCTTTAGAACCGGAAGTGACATTCTCGGACGACCCCTTGCGGATGATGCGGGCAGTACGCTTTGCAACACAACTGGGGTTTGACATTGCTCCCGATGCCTTTGATGCCATTATTAATACGTGTGAGCGCATCGAAATTATTTCGAAAGAACGGGTGATTGACGAGTTAAACAAGATTATTCTTTCACCCACGCCTTCTTATGGATTTAAATTACTGCTACATGCGAATTTATTGAAATTTATTTTCCCGGAAATGTTGGATCTCAAAGGGGTGGAAAGCCGGGAAGGCAAATCGCATAAAGACAATTTTTATCATACTTTACAAGTGCTGGACAATACCAGCAAAGCCTCAAAGAACTTATGGCTGCGTTGGGCAGCTATTTTGCACGACATTGCCAAGCCGGCCACAAAGCGTTTCGATGCGAAAGTAGGTTGGACTTTTCACGGGCACGAAGACAGGGGAGCACGGATGGTGCCCGGAATCTTCAAAAAAATGAAATTACCCCTGAACGACCGGATGAAGTATGTGCAAAAACTTGTAAAATTACATTTGCGGCCTATTGCCCTGGTAAAAGATACCATTACGGATTCTGCCATCAGGAGGTTGATTTTCGAGGCCGGGGATGATTTGGAAGACCTGATGATCTTATGCCGGGCCGATATTACTTCCAAAAATCACCAAAGAGTGCAGCGCTACCTTTCCAATTTTGACAAGGTAGAAAAGCGGGTGCAGGAAGTGGAAGAAAAAGACCGCATTCGTAATTTTCAACCGGTCATTACCGGGGAGATCATTATGGAAACCTTTGGTATCAAACCTTCCAGAGAAGTTGGGAAAATTAAAATCTTACTCAGGGAAGCTATTTTAGACGGAAAAATCAGGAATGAATATGACCAGTCCTATGATTATATGTTGAGGGCAGGGGAAAAAATGGGCTTAAAAGCTGTCAAAAAGATAAAAGGAGAATAGGATAACCACACTCTATGGCTCTGATGTAAAAAGCCTGTATTGTAACTTTCTCAATACAGGCTTTTTACGTCAGAAGCTTTGATGGTCAATGGACTTTTCCCAATTTTAAAAAGATGGGAAAGGACAAGGTTTTGATTTCATGTGGTGGCCATAACAAACTCAACTGCCTGATTAGGTGCTCTACCGGATTGTATTGTTTTTCTTGTATGAACTTTCGAACACTTGACCAGGTATTCAGATAACCGGTAAAATGTGCCAAGTTCCAATGTACATCTAAGGTAAATTCAGGAGCCGGAATCATGTTGAAAGGCATGGAGATATTTTGATAGCCATTGTCCAAGTGTTTGCGTTCCGGATCCCAATAAGGAGCGACTGTTTGGGTATAAAACTCCCGGATGATGGGATCAATGGCCTGGGATATCCGGACCAGCCCATACCCCCATATGGCCAAGGTCGCATCCCTGCAAGCTACCCTTTGTACTTCTTGATAGAATTCGGAAAGCTCGAACCAGTGAGCGGCTTGTGCTACAGTGATCAGGTTAAACGAACGGGGAGCGAACCCACTGTTTTCTGCGGAAGCTACGGAGTAGTCGATGTTGGGTTTATATAGGGCATGGCTCAATTGCTTTTGACTGATATCCGTAGCCTTTACACTTGCAAAATACTTAGAAAGGACAGCTGCACATTGCCCGTTGCCGGTGGCACAGTCCCAGGCTTGTTTGCGCACTGGGGTATGGGCCAGAATAAATTCAAATAAAGCATCAGGGTATAGGGGGCGATATCTTGCATACAGGCCGGAATTTACTGAAAAATTGTCTTTGGGCATAATTTACAGATTTCATTCTTCACCTAAAATCTAAGAACTTCAGTGAAATAAATCAACGGAAACCGGCCTTAAGGGTTTGTATGGGTTAGTAGGAGCTAACAATAGATTTATTTTAATAATTTTAGCGCAGCTTTTGCTTTACTGTCAATCCCCAATTTATATTCATGCTGTTGATATTCCATGGCTTTGTGAAAGTACTGTTTGGCTTCTTGTGTGTCTTTGTACACATCTCTGTAAATATAGCCTAATTGCAAAGCGGAATTTGGAGCGAAATAATGCCCGGCTTTGTCTGATTCGCCAAGGGTTTTTTGATAATAATAAATTGCTTGTTTGTGTGATCTTAGTTTGTGGTAAATTCGGGCCTTCCTGTACCAATACTCCAACTGATCGCTTTTATGACTTAACTTGGAAGGATTTACGGTCGCCAGTGTATTGAGTGCGTTGCGGTATGCTCCACCATCGGTATAGAAGCGGGCACGGGTGATCTCTTTGTGGGGTAGTTGATCAAATTCCAGGAATTTTTTTGCATACTTATCCGGTCCCGTCACAGTGCTGCCCTTTGCTTGTGCCAGTTTCCAGTAGGTTTGCGCTTCGTCATCCTTTTCTTGTAACCAATGGGCAAAAAACAGTTTTAAATACGCATCTTTGATCAGGTTTTGGCCGGGGTGATATTTTACATACTTGTTTAAGTGCTTGACGGCTTGCGAATAGTTTCCTAAATACAAATTGGCTTCACCTTTCAAATAATCCAAAAAATAAAAATCACTGAAATAGTCTTTGCCTCTGGGGGCCTTATTTAAAATATCTAAGGCTTCCTGGGCCTGACCTTTCTTGATGGAATACAATGCTGTGGTAAAGTAGACAAACAGGTTGTCGGGGTACTTGTTTAGAAGCTGATGTAAGTTGTTAAAAGACCAATTGGAATGATGTAAAATATAGAGATTCAGGTACTCTTTGTACAAAGTAGCTTCCAGTTTTACATAGGAGTCCGAGTGGATCACTTCGTTGAGGTATTCCAATCCGGTTTCGATATTGCCATTAAAACCCAGCAAGTTAATCACCCATTTGTATTTGGCCGGAACGGAGCCTATCAAGATATTGAAAGCTCCCAAAGTCTTTTTGTTGGGTAAGAAATCCGGGAATTTTTTATGGTTGTCTTTCAATAAATTAAAGGCACTTTTTATTTTCCAGAATGCGCCCAGTTCATCTCCGAATTGCAGCTTGACAATGGCCCATTGCAGCTTTACTTCCGCCTGGGTATAGAGGTAATAAGGCGAGCTTTTGTCCAGGGCTCGCAAGGCTTTGAGCCGGCTGGCCTCATTGGGTTCGAGCTTTTGATAAAGGGCCGGGTCTTGGGTGATTAACAATCGAATGATATCTTCGAAGTTTTCAAGGTAGATGTCAATTCCATTGTCTTGACTTGCTTTTTTGGAAAGGTCCAGGTGATAATGCGCTTTATTTATCTTTAATTTGAGAAAATTTTCATAGGCTTTGGTATTGTGCAAGGTGAATTCAAAAGAGGCAAATCCCGTTTGGCCTTGGATCAGAAAAAAAATGAATAAGCTAAAGAAATATATTCGAAATTTCATGGAATCAGAATACCTAATGGTGTTTCAAAGATATAGAAGTGAATTAAACTTTTTCTTTTTCCTGAAAAATGTTTCAAAAACGCCTCCTCTGTGTTACTTTTTTCAACAAGAGCTTTGGCTATTCTCTTCAAAAAGTACCTTGATGAGCCGATTTTGATTCCATGTTCGGTCAAAAACTATACGTTTAAACCACTTCAATTCATAGGCAAGCTACTATCACGGTAGCTGCCGGGTTTTTTCTGAAAATATCGAACCAACTATACATGAGAGCGACAGAGATTTGTATTATTGGTGCTGGGCCGGCTGGGTTAAGTACTTCGTTTTTTTTATCTAAACAAAAGATTCCGCATATCCTTCTGGAAAAAGAGTATTTTCCCCGGGAAAAAGTATGTGGAGATGCACTTACTACCAATGCCCTGTATATGCTGAATCGTATCCGGCCCGGGTTGGCAAGGGAGTGGACCCATGAAAAAAAGAATTTTCTGCCGAGTTGGGGAGCCAAGTTTTATGCCCCCAATGGCAAATGCCTTCAGATCTCTTTGCAAAAGCAAAACCTCCCTTATGCTCCGTTTCTAACCATTCCCCGGGCTGCTTTTGACAACTTGCTCCATGAAATGCTTGATCCTCGTTATGCTACCTTGCTGCAAGGCTGTGAAGTAAAAAAGCTCTGTAAGGAGCCTCAAGGAGTACAAATCGAGGCCTTACACGAGGGGAATATATTGGAGATACAGGCACAGATGTTAGTCGGTACGGATGGCGAACGCTCGGTGGTACACAGGCAACTGGGAGAGGGTACCAAAGATCGCGAAAGCTTTTCCGCTGCAGTCAGGGCCTATTATGAGGGGGTGGAAGGGTTTTCCAATGAAAACCAATTGGAGTTTTTCTTTCCTAATGAATTGCTGCCGGGGTATTTATGGGTATTTCCGTTGCCGGGGGGTAGGGCCAACGTGGGTTTGGGAATCCACAGTGAACAAGTAGCCCGGAAAAAGCTCAACTTACGGCAGATGTTTCAACAACTTCTGGAAACTCACCCCGTATTGTCCAAACGCTTTGCCAATGCCCGTCGGGTTTCTCCTTTGAAAGGTTGGGGTTTGCCTTTGGGGATTAAGCCCAGAAGCCTTGCCGGTGACCGCTTTATCCTGGCCGGGGATGCCGCCTCTCTAATAGATCCGTTTACCGGGGAAGGCATCGGCAATGCGATGTACTCCGGGATGATTGCCGCTGATTATGCTCAAAAAGCCGTAAAGCGACAACGGTTTGACCGGGAAATATTATTCCCTTATCAAGACGAGATCCGGAGGAGAATGGGCAAAGAGTTGAAAATGGGGCATCGTTTGTTGCGCTTGGCCTACCAGCCTTACCGGATCAATGTTCTTTGTTCTGTTCTTTCAATCCCCCTGGTCCATCGTTTTGGGCATCGCGCTTTGGCAGCCTGGATGCGAAAGTGGATGTAGACAACCGCTTTTCTGTTAACTTTGCCCTGAAGAATGAGGCCGGAAGGAAAAAAGATGTCCGGGAAAGTATATAAAAGACAACCATAGAGGCTGTTCTTAAACTTATAATGTGAATTTCATGAGTAGTGTTTGGAAATTAATCGCTGCCACAGGAAGGTTTGTGAAAGATTTTTATGAGCAAAAACAATTGCTTCAAAGGCATATTTATCCATTATTGAAAGCCTATCCGGTGGAAAATCCGGAAACGGGAAAACGAATCATTCAATACGCCAACCTGATTCCTGTCATTTCAGGGGGAAGTTTTGCCACTTTAAGAGGAAAAAAACTCACGGAAAAAGAGCGCTTATTACAAACGTTTCTCGCTGCCTTGACACCTATCGGTGACGATTTGTTTGATGTGGAGCATAAGGCCGAAGACGAGTTGATGCAGTTGGTTTCCAAACCTTTTTTATTTTCTTCCCCTCAGGAAACACACCCTCTGGGTGTGGATATTTTAAAAAAAATCCACCGTTTGTTGGAACACCCTCAACAGTTTATCGACTACTTTGAGAAAGTATTTTCCGCTCAGAAGGCCAGTCAAAAGCAGTTGGATAAAGATTTGTCCAGCGAAGAAATTCAACAAATTACGTTTGATAAAGGGGGGTACTCTGCTTTATTGTACCGAAGTATCATGAGCCACCCTCTCGGCGAACAAGAAGAAAAAGCCATTTATCAATTGGGTGGTTTGGTGCAATTGATGGACGATACCTTTGACGTTTATGAAGATTACCAACAAGGCATCCGTACATTGCCCAACCAAACACACGATATTTCGGTTATCAAAAGCTTTTTTGAAGCCGAGCTTATGCAACTGGGGGGGATTTTCCGTAGCCTGGATTACCCGGCAAAAAATATAGAAAAGTTTCTCTTTGAAATCACCTTGATATTGAGCCGGGAGATGATCTGTTTGGAACAACTATTAGCCTTGCAAGACAGAAATCAAGGGAGTTTTGCAATTGAACCATTTGAAAGAAAAGAATTGATCTGTGATATGGAAAAAACCGGTAACTTGATGAAAAGTATTCGCTATGCTTTAGCGCATCAAATGTGATGGGAGGGTTGCCAATAAATATACTCAGGGCTTTTGTCTCATTAGTCCGGATCAGAAACCTTCTGATCATTTTTTGTACGCAGTGGGCAGCGTATCTTTTTTTGATCCAAAACGGTAGTTTTTGGTGGGAAAAACTGGCTTTTCCCCCCTTTTGGCTTCTTTCCTTGTCTACGGTTTTGATTGCTGCGGCCGGTTATCTCATCAACGATTATTACGATATTGAAACAGACCTGATCAATAAACCTGATAAAGTGGTGATAGGGAAATCGCTGTCTGCCCGTACAGCATTAAAAGGCTTTGTGATTTTAAATACGTTGGGTATCTTGTCGGGTTTTGGGGCTGCTACAGTGGTAGGATGGGTCAACGGATGGTTGGCCGTAGTGCTTTGGGCGTATTCCAAAAGGCTAAAGGGCATCCCCTTGTTGGGCAACCTGATAGTAGCCGGGGCCACTTCCGAAGCGGTTTTGATACTGGCTCCCTTTTTTCAAACTTCCGAACACCTCATTTATATTTTTACCGCTTTTTCCTTTTTCTTGAACCTGATTCGCGAAATTGTCAAAGACTTGGAAGACCGGGAAGGGGACTTACAGCAACACTGGAATACGCTTCCGCTCCAAATCGGAGAAGCCCGGACTAAGTATTTGGTCTATGGCGTGTTGGCCGGCTTTATCTCTTTTGTCGTTTTTGAACTTCAATTTTTACAAAATAAATTCTTAACTTATTATTTCTTATGTACCATTCCCTTCGGAGGCTATTTTGTTGTTCGCTTTTACCGGGCCAGTTCTCCGCAAGAGTATCATTTTTTAAGCTCTTTTTGTAAAATGATGATGTTGACAGGCATCCTGGCGATGGCCGGTGTATAAATCGTTAGTTGTTTTTGAATTAACAAAACATTATCCATATTTTGCTATATAAAATAGAATAACCGAAGTGAATTAAACTTTTTCTTTTTCCTGAAAAACGTTTCAAAAAGGCCTCCTCTGTGTTACTTTTTTCAACAATAGCTTTGGCTATTCTCTTCAAAAAGTGTCTTGATGAGCCGATTTTGATTCCATTTTCGGTCAAAAACTATAAGTTTAAACTACTTCATCATTAGGATTAAGGACGAAAAGATAAAATTACAATGGATCTGTATCAGCAAATATTTGAGAATAATCGCCAATGGGTAAAAGAAAAACTAGCCCAGAACCATGATTTTTTTGAGAAATTGGCCAAAGACCAACAGCCGGAGTTTTTATACATCGGTTGTGCGGATAGCCGGGTACCTGCGAATGTCATTATGGGTTTGGAACCGGGGGAGGTTTTTGTACACCGGAATGTGGCCAACCTGGTCATTGGAACGGATGCTAACGTCAATGCGGTGATTCAATATGCCGTAGAATCGCTAAAAGTAAAATACATCGTAGTATGCGGGCATTATGGCTGTGGCGGTGTACAGGCGGCTATGAAATCGGTGGATATGGGGGGCTTGAATGGCTGGCTGAGAAACATCCGGGATGTGTATCGTATTCATGAAGAAGAGCTGGATGCTATTGAAAATGAAAAAGAGCGCTATAACCGCTTGGTTGAACTCAATGTAGAGGAGCAATGTATCAATGTGATTAAAACCTCTTATGTGCAAAAAGCCTATAATAACGAAGGCTTTCCCACAGTACATGCCTGGGTGTATGACCTTAAAAACGGTTTGTTGAAAGATTTGCAATTGGACTTTCAAGCCACCTTGAATAAAGTAAAAAAACTGTACGATTTGGGGCATCGCTAGAGAAGGGAGCTTTGGTAAGCAATATACCTTTCGTAAAAAGACAAAAAAAGCTGACCCTTTCCGGGTCAGCTCTGTGAAATTGGTTTTAGTTTTCTTTTCTAACGAATTTTTTGACGATTAATAAATTTTGCCTGGCAATTTTTTTCCCTTCTCTCATTAATTGTTGTGCGGCTTCCAGTTCTTGTTTGTTCAAAGCCTCCTCTGAGAGGGCTTCTATTTTGCGCGTTTTGTAGTGGATTTGTTTCAGATGGAGTTTGTCTGTCCGGTTTATGAACTCTTCACAAGCCCTATGCAACTGTTTGGAGCAGTGGTGTAACTCTTGCAAGTTTTCTTT